>CAUJHZ010000001.1 GCA_963205185.1 Planctomycetota bacterium
AACGGGTATCGGCCGCAGTTCTCCTTCCGGACGACGGACGTGACGGGTTCGTTGAACCTGCCCGAAGGGGTGGAGATGGTGATGCCGGGGGACAACATCCGGATCACGGCGGAGCTCATCACGCCCATCGCCATGACCGAGAACCTGCGCTTCGCCATCCGCGAAGGCGGCCGCACCGTCGGCTCGGGCGTGGTCACCGAGATCATCGAGTAAACAGTTCTTGAGCGTCAGGCTCTCCGGATCGACTCAATCGAGTCGATCCGGAGCCTGCCGCCGAGCCGCCCTGAGCGAACCAGTCGCGGCTGCGGAGCGCCATCATGGCTAAGAAATCGACGGGTCGCGAGTACGTGTGGCTCCAGTGCACGGAAAGCAACGACCTCAATTATCGAACGCAGATCAACCTCAAGGGCGGAATGCCCGAGAAACTCAAGGAGGGGCTGATGAAGTTCTCTCCGAGACTGCGCAAGCACACGCTGCATAAGATCAAGCGGAAATAAGCCCTCGGGCGGGCGTGCCCCTCCCGTGCGGATCGATCGAAGCGGGCCGCCGGTGGCGACCCCGCGTACGGGCGTAGCTCAATTGGTAGAGCAGCTGATTCCAAATCAGCAGGTTGGGGGTTCGAGTCCTCCTGCCCGTGTTTCGAAACCTCCCCTGCAGCGGCAAGCGGCGCTGCTTTTCCCCGAATCAGAGTCTGACCGATCCCCATGGCTGGCGCAATCTACAAACCGGAACAGGGCTACTGGACGCGGGTGATGAGTTCCGTCGCGGTCGGCGTCATCGGCCTGGCCGGGGCCGTGTGGATCTACGACCAGCTGACGGGCGCGAACATCTACCTGCGCGGCGGGCTGGCGGCGGGGTTCCTCATCGCCACCGCGGCGCTGGTGTACTGGGTGTACGGCATCAACCGCAAGACGGTGGACTTCTTCATCGCCACCGAGGGTGAACTGAAGAAAGTGAACTGGACGACGCGGCGCGAGATCATCGGCTCGACGTGGGTCGTGGTCATTGTGGCCGTCTCCATCGCCGCCATCCTGTTCGTCGTGGACATCTTCTTCAAGGAGCTGTTCAGCGCCATCGGCATCCTGACGGGGGGCAGCTACTTCGTGGACCTCCTCAAGAGCCTGTTCGGTTGACCGCGCGGCCCAGCAGCCCGCACGGCCGAGCGTCCAACGAGGCGATACCATGTCCGTCAAGCCCAGCGTGAGCGAGTCCCATCCCGTGGAAGTCAAAGTGACCGACCAGCAAGAGAACACTCCCGAGGAACCGATCTACCAGCCCGGCATGGACTGGTTCGTGCTCCGCGTGGCCTCCAACAAGGAGAACTACGTCCGCGAGACGCTGCTGCGCAAGGTGCAGATCGAAGGGCTGACCAACCTCGTCGGCCGCATCCTCGTGCCCACGGAAAAAACCAAGACGATGAAGGGCGGCAAGCAGCGCATCACCGAGACCAAGCTCTACCCGGGCTACGTCTTCGTCGAGATGCGCCTCGAGCCCGACGGCCGCATCCCCCAGGATGTGTTCTTCCTCATCAAGGAGACAACCGGCGTGGGCGACTTCGTCGGCACCGCCGGTCGGCCGACGCCGATGAGCAAGAGCGAAGTCGAGCAGATGCTCCACGACGCGCGCAAGCCCGACGAGGTGCCGCAGGTCAAGGCCGAGTTTACCAAGGGCGACGTGGTGAAGATCAAAGAAGGCCCCTTCGAGAACATGGAAGGGACCGTCGACGAGTTCATGCCCGACAAGGGCATCGTGCGCGTCCTCGTCACCATCTTCGGCCGCCAGGCGCCCATCGAGGTCGAGTACTGGACCTTGTCGCGCGCGGACGAGTAGAGCCGCAACGGCGCTCGGTCCAGGTCGCAGGGCGTATCAACTCGATTGGCATCGGAATTGAAGAGCGAGGCGCCTTCTCGCTCTGTGCCTACGCGCGATTCCAGCCGCACTCGGGGCAGCCCTTCTGCACCTGGCCGCGCAGGTCGTAGCCGCACACGGGGCAGGTCACATGGCGATTTCGCATGCGCGATTCGACCACGAATGCGGCGATGAAACCGATGAGGACCCAGCCCAGCAGCAAAGGGATCATGGCGGTAAGCGCCGATCGGCTCACGAGTGGCCAGATGCGGCGCGGAGCAGAATGCGCTCCGGGCTCGATCTGGTCGAGCCATGGCTCGTCGCGCCCATAGTTCAGGCTGATGAACCTGCCTGCTGGGTCCCAGCAGTCCCAGCCGTCTTTCGACGCGGTTGGGTCTCTGTAGCCCCATTCAAGAGTGAGTGTCTTCTCAACGCCATCAGGCGCCTGGATGACGACCTGCCTGTTTCCCAGGAAGCGCGTGATAAGATGCGCTTCTCCGAGCGTGTGGTCCGGGAGATGAACGACCTGGCATGACATCCGGCATTCGGTCTTAGTCGCTCGAAAGGTCCGTTGGTCTCTGAAGCCATGGCCCTCAACACGCACTTCGATCTGGTAGTCGAGGCCATTGGGATCCCATGCCTGCAGTTGGTAGGTGCCGGATCTGTTGTACATCCCGTCGCGCACAATGGTGATCGTGAGCGTGAGCCACGCGACGACTGAGATCGCGATAAGCAGCAGACTCGGACGCCAGCGGATTCTCTCATCGCTCGAATAGTTTGAATGAATGAGCCATCGTCTCATGATTTCAGCCTCACCCAAGCGGCTCTGGACCGCAACGGGTCATGTCGTCGCTTCACACTTGCACCAGCCGCGCGATCTCGCGCGCCCGCTGCAGGTCGCGCCAGATGCGCTGCTCGCGGGCATCGACGTCGGCCAGGGCCTTGATGGCCTGGGAGACGGAAGTGTACTTCTCCCGGTCGCGATGGAGCCGGGCGAGGATGTCCGCGCCGCGCCCGGCGACGTCGCGGCACGGGCGCACCGCCACGCGCGTGTCGAGCACATCCGCCAGCGCCTGCGCAAATGTGCCGTCGATCGAGCCGCACGGCTCGGTGAAGCCGGTGAGAACGAAGCGGCGCACGGGCACGCCCTGCGATTGCACTTCGTGCACGGCGTCGCGCAGATTCAAGGCCTGACGTTCGAGCCCCGTGAGTTTTTCGATGACCTCGCGCGGCCGCGCAATCGCCGGGCCCCATGGGATCGCGTAGGTGCAATAGCCCTCGGCCAGGCCCGCGGGGTGGAAGATCGCGCGCTCGATCGTCGGCACGGGAACGCGGCTGCTCATCGCGGTGCGCGGCCAGTCAGCGCCCGCGCCGACTTCTCCGGCGCATTCGACAACCAGCGTTGACGGCTCGGCCACGCCCCCCGCCGCGAGCCGCGCGAGCAGTCGGTCCAGCGGTTCGCGGGTCACGGCGAGGCATCGCTTTCGTAGAGATGGTGGGTGCGAATGTACTCATGCACGCGCGGGTCGATGAGCCCGGCGATCTCTTCGCCGCTGGCCAGGCGCCGGCGCACCTCGGTCGAACTGATGTAGTCGAGCGGCACATCGACGATCCACGCCAGGCACTCGGCGGGCGCGCTCGAGGCGCGCAGCGATTCGCGCGTGTCCGGCGGCCTCAACACGACCACCGGCCGGGCCAGTTGCACGATTCGCTCCGGCTGGCGCCAGCGGTCGAACGTGCGGAGCTGGTCGCTGCCCATGAACAGCCGCAGTTGCACCTCGTCGGCCAGCGCCGCCCGCAGGGCTTCGAGCGTATCCACCGTGTAACTCGCGCCGGTGCGCTCGATCTCGAGGGTGCTGATCGAAGTGCGCGGCTGATGCTCCAGCGCCAGGCGCAGCATCGCCAGGCGATGGCCGTCCGGAGTCTGCGGCGCCTGCTTGAGCGGCGACTGGCGCGCCGGGATGAACAGGACGTGATCGCACGCCGCCGCATCGGCCGCCTCCATCGCCAGGCGAAGGTGCGCGCGGTGCGGCGGGTCGAACGTTCCGCCCACCACCAGCAGCCGCTTCGTCTCTGCCGGCAGCGGCGGCTCGATTGGAAACGCGCTCACGCCGGCGCCTCCTGCTCGCAGAGCAGATTCTCGAGCATCTCCACCACGCCGCGCATCGCCAGTTTCGAGCCCTCTCCCATGCGGCGAACCGTCGCGATCGAGCGCGGCTGGCGGAGCAGGTCGTAGCCGATGCGCCACGGCCGCACGCGGCCGTTGCGGCCGATCCAGTGGTCGATGCCGTCGGGCAGGATGGTCTGCACATCATCGCTCACGCCGCGCACGACGCCCCAGCTCTTGTGGTTCGTGCGCGTCGCCCACGCGGCCAGCGCGGCCGACTCGGTGTCCACCAGTGCCGCGCCGGTCGTCTCGTGCGCGCTGCGCCGCTCCTCGGGCAGGCGGAGGATGCGGCGACTGGTGAGCATGTCGCACATCGACAGGCCGCGCGCGGCCGACTCATCGCGCGGCCAGCTCGCCGTCCACTTCTCGCCGTCATCGCTCATCACCCGACGCGCCACGCGCACCTCGCCGGCCCGCAGGCGCGGCATCAGCGCGCCCGCTACGCCCGCAAAGACGATGATGCCAAAGTCGCTGCCGTCGAGTTCGAGCAGAAAATCGAGCACCGCCTCGACGCCCGGCCCGGTGCAATGGATCGACACCTCGCGCTCCAGGCGAGCGGAAGCGTGCAGATGCTCGGCTTCGTATTCGAGCGCGCACAGGACAATGGGGCGACTGAGTCGCCCGCCGCTGAGCCCGGTCTGGCCCGCTCTGTTCACGCCGTGAGTCTAGGCCGCACGAAAACTCCCTCTCCCCACGGGAGAGGGCTGGGGAGGGCCGATCGGCACCGGCCTGCGCAGGCGATCAGCGGTCGCCGATGACCGAGCGTTCGTGCATCTCATCGACGACCCCGATGCGCATGCTCGGCCCCATCATGTGCATGACCATGCGATCGAGGCCGTCGAACTGCCGGCCGAGCTGCTCGATGGTGAGGTGCTCGGCGAGGAGCATGCCCTTGGCGTCGTAGACGCTGTAGCGCGGCCCGGCGTCGCCGGCGATGACGACGATCTCATGCTCGCGGCCGATAAGGCGGCCGATGACCGCCGCGCCCTCGGGTGAACGCACTCCGGCTGAGCCGGCCGAACTCGTGCGCGGGCTGAGGATGCTCGCCATCGCGACAAAGGCGATCGACAGGCCGAAGACGGCGAGCAGGCGGTTGAAGCTGCGGCCGAAGGGATCCATGTCGAGATTCATCGGCCGGGGCCGCGCGAGTTGTGGCTGCTCAACGAGAGAAGTGCGCGCGGCGCGGCGTGGCGGGCGTTTCACCCGCTACAGATGCCCGCATCCGGGCGGATTGCCGGTTTGGCCGCGCATGTTCCCGGGCCTACAATCGGCCCCTTCGAGAGCCGGGCAGAGTTCTCGAAGGCCCAGCCGACCCCATCGTCTAGCCAGGTCCAGGACACCAGGTTTTCATCCTGGTAACACGGGTTCAAATCCCGTTGGGGTCGCTTTTTGCCATGGACCGGCATGGCGATCGCGTGAGTGCGTCGTCCGCTGGATACCGCGGCTGCTACGATCGCCGGTGATTCTCGTTCCATCGGTAGTGCGGTCGAGTATGGCATTCTGCGCGGCGGCAGCAACGGCCGCGTGGTTGTTTTGCCTCCTGGTCGGATGCGGTCAAATCAGCGGCACGGTTCGAGTCCTAGATGCCGCCAGTGGCGCTCCGATCTACGGCGTCGAGGTCGGAGAATACCGGGAAGCGTATTGGTACAACAAGGGATTCTTTGCGATGATCATGGGGTTCCCCCCCGGTCAGTATCGCGAAAAGACGGTGGGCGGCACGGACCAGGAAGGCATGCTGCGAATTCGAGGGGTGCATGACGATGCCAGCCTCCGGCTGGCTCACCCAGCGTACCAGGAGCAGTGGATTGACGCTGCGCGACTGGCGGAGCTTCAGCGGACTGCGGTTCACCTCGTCGAGCTGGTCCCACGCGCCACCGAAGTGCGATGGCAAAGAACTCCCGAATTGCTCAGGAGCGCCGAGTCAAAAGAAACCAGCCCAGAAACGTTACGGGACTCACCTCCAGATTGAGGCCGAGGCCCGTCGCTGACGTCCCTTTCGCCACTGATGGTCGCAGTTGACCTCTCCGCGAACGATGATCCGGGACCGCCCAAGTTTCGCATTGCGATCAACCGATAGGACTTGCGACGCCCTGATGCGCCTGCACCGTTACCAGACCCGCCCGCCTCACCTGCATTGAATTGTCACCCTGCGCGCATCGGAGACCGCCGCCCATGCCCTGTCGTCGCCTGACCGTCCTGCCCACCATCCTCGCCCTGCTGTTGAGCCTGACGCTCGGAGCCATCCCTGCCGCGGGTCAGACATCGCGGCTGAACGTGGCGACGCAGGTGCGCGACAAGATCGCCGGGGCGCGGCTGAGCGGGGCGTCGATCACGTGCCAGGTCGTCGAGGTCGAGACGGGCGATGTGCTCGCTTCGGTCGAACCTGAGCGGGCCATGATCCCGGCGAGCAATCTCAAACTCATCACCTCGGGCACGGCGCTGCTCGCGCTGGGGACCAATTTCAGCTTTGAAACGCACATGCTCCGCAGCGGCGACCGGCTCATCATCGTCGGCAGCGGCGACCCGGCCCTGGCCGACCCCGAACTGCTCACGAGCATGCAGATGAGCATCGAGGCGTTCATCGACCTGTGGATTGAGGATGTGCTCGCTTCGGGCATGACGGAGATCAGCGAACTGATCGTCGACGACCGCATCTTCGACCGGCAGTTCGTGCATTCGACTTGGGAGGAGGGCGACCTGCTCTATCCGTATGGAGCGCAGGTGAGCGGCTTCAACTACTTCGGCAACTGCCTGTGGTTCTACGCCTGGCCGGCGCGGCAGGCGGGTCAGGCGCCGACGCATCGCGTCGAGCCGGATGTGTCATCGTTTCTGCGCTTCAGAAATGAAGCGAGCACGACGGTGAGCGCCAAGGCGACGAACCAGATCTACGTCGTGCGCCCGCTGACGAGCAATGAGTTTGCGATGCGCGGCACCATCCGCCGGCCGCAGGCGGCGCCGATGAAGATCACGGTGCACGACCCGCCGTCGCTCTACGCGCAACTGTTCGCGCAGCGGCTGCGACAGCGCGGCGTGAAGGTGGCCGCAGCGCGCACGGCCGGCGAGGGCGATCCCCTGCCGTTTACCGGCGAGGTCATCGGCCGCCCGGTGCGCACACCCATCGGCACGATCCTGACGCGCTGCAACCAGGACAGCGACAACCTTTACGCCGAGGCGCTGATCAAGCGCATCGGCCACGACGTGACGGACCAGCCCGGCTCGTGGACGAACGGCGCGGCGGTGGCGCGCCTGGTGCTGAGCAAGCACCTGGGACCCGCGGCGGCCACGCAGGTGCGCATGATCGACGGCTCGGGACTGAGCAGGGAGAACCGCGTCACCGCCGGCGTCGTGGCGTCGTGGCTGGCGATGCTCGGGCGCAATCCGCAGACGGCCGAGATGTTCCGCGATTCGCTCGCGCTGGCCGGAGAGAACGGCACGCTGCGCAAGCGATTCGGCGATCGCGACCTGACGTGCGAGGTGCGGGCCAAGAGCGGCTACATCTCGGGCGTGTCGTGCCTGTCCGGCTACGTGACCAGCCCGGCGGGGCGGAGCGTGGCGTTCTCGGTGCTCGTCAACGACATCAGGCAGGGCGAAGTTTCCGTTGCCAAGAAGCTGCACGAGGACATCGTCGCCGTGCTCGACCGCTATCTCTCCGCGACGGACCCGCGCGTAGTGGAAGGTGAGGAAGCCGAAGAGACGGTGCCGCAACTGGGCGGGTGAGGCGAAGTACGGCGAGCCGTCATGCCTGCGGAGGCAGGCATCCACGAACGTGCGGGCGAGAGCATCTTCTATTTGAATGCACACGATGCATCGCGAATTCGTGCGCCTCGTTCACGGAATCAGTTCCATCGCCGTGAGCGCTTCGACAATCGCTTCGTCGCACGCCGGCGCTGCGTGTTCGTTTGCGGCGTTGGTCACGGCCATGAAAGCGGCGTTTCTGCCGGGCGCGATCCAGATGACGGCGAACCACAGGCCGTTGCTGCCGCCGTGCGTGAGGATTGAGCCGCCGGCCCACGGGCGCTGTCCAGTCGCCCAGCCCAGCGCGTAGTCCTGCTGATAGAAGTCGTCGTGCAGGATCGACCAGGACTCGGGCTTGAGAAAGGGCGTCGGCCGGCCCGCGGCGCCGCTCGCGTGCGCCGCGGCGAACTTGGCCCAGTCGGCCAGCGAGAGGTGCACCGTGCCCGCCGGGCCCAGCGCGGCGGGATTGTCGGCGCCGGCCGTGGAGGGCGCGATGGGCTTGAGCGTTTCGCCCGTCTGAGCGTGGCCCCAGGGCTGGGCAATCTCATCGTCAATCTTCTTCTCAGATCGCGGCGCGCCGAAGCCGGCTGAACGCATCTCAAGCGGCTCGAAGACTTCGCTGCGCATCAGCTCTTCCCACGACCGGCCCGTTGCGTGCTCCATCATGGCGCCGGCGATGACGTAGCCGAAGTTGGAGTAGGCCATCTTGCTGCCGGGCTCGGACGCCGGCGGGCGCGAGAGGACCAGACGCGCCACCTCGCGGCGCTGCTCGATGATCGGCCCGTTGAGCGCCCGGACCGCAGGCCAGATGGCCGGGTCGGGCTGGCGGTCTTCGGGCAGTCCCGAGCGATGCGCGAGCAGCTGGCGCAGCGTGACGCCGCGCCAGGCGGGGAGGATCTCTTCGCCGACGCCGTCGATGGAGCCGAGCGTCGCGCCGATGGTGGTGTCCCAGTTGATCTTGTCCGCCTCGACGAGGCGGGCGGCGAGGGTGGCCGTCATCGCCTTGGTGCACGAGCCGATGTGCCAGCGGTCATCGGTCGTGACGGGTTCGTCAAAGCCATCGCGGCGCACGCCCACCGCCCCGACGGCGGTGATTTCACCATCGCGCACGGCGACGGCGGCGAGCGCGGGGAGCCGGTGCGCTTCGAGGATCGGCTGCAGCTTTGGCGCGAGATCGATCGGTGTGGCCGGCGCATTGGCATCGTTCTGCGCTGCAGCGGCGTCGCCGAGCAGCAGCGAGGCGGCCAGCAGTGCAGCGACCAGGCCCTTGACCGCGCGCGATGCCAAATGCGGTCGCGCCGGCTTCATGCTTTCGCCGCCGCCTCGCGCTGGCGCAGCACGCGATTCATGACTTTGACGACGAAGAAGACGGACAGGCCGACGATGAGGAACTCGATGATGGTGTTGATGAACATGCCGTAGCGGACGGCGACCTCGGGGGTCGTCACGATGTTTCCGCTCTCATCCGCGGTCTCGCTTGCGGCTCGGAGTAGGATCTGCAGGTCTTTGAACTCGACGCGCCCCAGCGCCATGCCGATGGGCGGCATGAGGATGTCATTGACCATCGAGTTGACGATCTTGTTGAACGAGGCGCCGAGGATGATGCCCACGGCCATGTCCACGACGTTTCCCTTGACGGCGAACTCGCGAAACTCCTGTACGAAACCCACGATGACACCGTTCCTTTCGAAGGGCGCCGGGCGCCGGTTGACGGGAGACACTATTCGATCGGAGGCAGGCCCTGCAACGCGCGCAGGAGCATGATCTGACCGACGTGATAACTGTCGTGGTAGGCGATGTACTGCAGGCGTGCCAGATCGGAGCCGTCGTCGGCGATCGCAGCGCGAACCTGCTCGTGCGACTGGCGCCAGCGCCGGCGGAGTTCTTCGGCCATGGATGGAGAGGGTTCGGGCGGCGCGGCGAAGTTGCGGTGCTGCTGCTCTTCGGCGCTCACGTCCTGCCCGCGCGTCCGCCGCAGCGCGGCATCGCGCCAGAAGAGCATGTGATCGACGTACTGCCAGATGCAGTGGCGCTGCGGCTGCGGCCGCCAGACGAGCTGCGCGGGCGCGAGATCGTCAAGCACGCGGCTCCACGGCGCGGCCCACAGGCCGTCTTTCCACGCCTCGTCCCAGTGTCGAATCAGTGCGGTGCGGTCCATCTCACCCTCCTGACTGGTGCGTGATGCTAGCCGCGGCTCTCGCCGCGGGCGGCCGGGGCTGGTGGCTGACGCAGGTCGCCCGCCGCGGTACGATGACGCAACGACGAATTCGCATCCTCACTGAAAGGCGCTGCCATGATGGTTCGCATTCTGAGCCTTGCCGGATCGAGTGTTTCACGGTGCCTCCGTTCGGCGGCGGCCGCCGCTGCGGCCATGGCGCTGCTTGCGGGCGGCGCCGGATGCCAAAGCGACTCGCTTCAGATTGTGCGAGCGCCGTTCGTTTCACCCGTGATCGTGCCGGCGCCCGTCGAGTTTCGCATGAATGTCGCGGTCAAGAACTTCGGCGACGAAGCGCACGAGCCGTGTTACCTTCGCATGTACTGCGAGTATTTCAAGACACCCAGTTCGCCGACTCCCTGCACCTGGGAAGCGTTTGAAGCCGTCCCCGCGCTCGAACCGGGAGAATCGTGGTCGCTGACCGACTATCGAATCGACCGCGGCGACCGCGAGTGTCCCGCAGTCAAGGACCAGAGCCGCGGACACATCTGGCTGAGCCTGGTGTGGGCGCCGGTGAACGGCCCGCCGCTGCCCGGGCCCAACACGGACCTGCACGTGACGTGGGCCGCGTCCGGCGACCTCGCCGACATGACCGTGACGGACTGATCGCCGGCGACGCAACAGAGAGTCACCGCGACTTCAACGCCGCGACGGATTGAGGCTGTCGAGCGGGAATGCCGGGTTGGCGATCGGCCGCAGCGCCAGCGAAAGCAGCGTCAGGACGTGATCGTCGCCGGCGATGCGATTGGTGCGCAGCGTGTTGCATCCCGTGCAGCGGTGGATGATGGCCCACTCGCCGTCGCGGCGCACCTCGAGCGCGATCGGCTCCATCGGGCCGCGGCAGGCGCAGCGCCGATCCCCAACCTGCTCATCCACGTGCCTCGACCAGAGGCATTGCGGGCAGTGGTTGCGATGACTGGTTCCATAGGCCTGCGGCGACACAGCCTGGCGGCAGTGGATGCAGGTGAAGCCCGTTTCAGGGCGGGTCTTGTGTGACATGTGAAAGGCACATCCCGAGTGGGCGGCGCTGGCGAACTCGGACGAGCGCGCTTCGCCGCCGCGACGATACGAATCGATGGTCTCGGAGATACTCGGGGGCAACCCGCCGCCACTTCGGCCTCGATCTCCCGACCGGCCGCAGCGCAGGGCGATGCGCCGCGGCGACAGGGCGCGGCGGCGCGATCAGCAGCGGGTTGTGCTCAGGCAGTGGGTGCCATCAGTTGCAAGTGTACGCCAAATTCACCCGCGTTCAACTCATCCGGCGACGGCGGCCGCCCATCCACCCCGCCGCCAGCGATACGAGCACGACGGCGCCCGGCTCGGGAATCGGCAGGTACTCGATCATGAGCACGGGGCGGAAGAGTTCGTTGGCGTTCTCGCGGGTGTCGAAGCGCTTGGCGGTGAACGGGGTCGATTCGTTGCCGATGATTTCCCAGCCGAAGCTGCTGGAGGGATCGTCGAGCCAGAGTTGGACGTCGGCGACCATTTCGGCGGTCGAGTTCCAGGTGTAGAAGCCGTCGGTCGAACCGACGATGGTCGAGCCGCTGGCGTCTGCGACGAAGTCGCCGCCGAGGTTGGTCCACGATTGCGTGTTGTAGAAGGTGTAGCGCCAGGTGGCATCGCCGGGCGCTGCCTGGCCGCCGCCGCCCTGCTCGCCGGGCGCGATGGATGCGCCTTCGCCCCAGTCGGCCAGAACGCGGTGCAGCGAGACGACCTGATCGCCCGCAATGGTCTGCGACATGTGCAGCGTCAGCGACACGCTGAGGATCGTCGAGCCGGCAGGCACGGCGCCGGCGATGTCGAAGGCGGCCAGAGCGCGGCGGTAGGCCCAGCCTGCGGTGGATCCGGCGAACATGTGCGAGCCGGCGCCGTTGCTCAGCGAGCCCTGGAAATCTTCATACAGCGTGTTGTCTTTGGACGTGGTCACGGAAACCACATCGCCAAGCGCAGCGGCGCCGAAACCAAGTACACCGATCGCCGCAGCGCACTGCGCTGAAGCCTTCAAGCCCCCGGACATGCCTCGACCCTCCTCGAAATCGTGGGGCGCGGAGTCGCGCCTGTTCACATTGTAGCGGCCCAAGCTGAAGGCTTGTCCGGCCGGGGCAGGCACGATTCCTGCAGAGTCCACCCGGGCACGCCGCTGCTGGTGAGAACCCTGCGACCGGCGACAGTATTCCGAATCCGCGCGGGCCTTGCGATGGCGATGTCCGATAGCCGCGAGGCAGGCGGCGCGGCATGGTGGGCTCCGCGGCTTGCGAAAAGAAGTTCCCTCCCACCGGCTCTGCGAGGGAGTGAATTGAACCGAGCCCCACGCGTGAGCACGGGTGTTCGATGCGTGCGGCGCGGCTGCGATCGGTTGGGCGAAGGCTGGTGGCCGGCGAAGACGCTCCCTCACGGTCGCGGCTCGGTCTAACGGCTCGGTTCGGCGGTCGCGGCTGAGCAGTCGGATGCGTGCGGCGTAGCCGCGATCGGTTCGGCGAAGGCTGGTGAACGGCGAAGACGCTCCCTCACGGTCGCGGCTCGGTTCATCTGCTCTGGGCGCTTCGCCACTGCTATATTGATGGCGCCACCCGAACTCGGAGGAACCGCCATGAACAGCACCGATGGACCCCGCGACGGAAAGCACGTTTCGCGCCGCGAATTCGTCCGCACCACCGCCGGGCTCACCGCCGCGGCCGCGCTTCCGCTGATCCCATCTACCGCATGGGCCGCTGCCACCGCGCACGTCGCCGGATCCGACACCATTCGCGTCGGCCTCATCGGCTGCGGCGGGCGCGGCACGGGGGCGGCGATGCAGTCGCTCCAGGCGGCGCCTGAAACGCAGGTCGTCGCACTCGCCGACGTTTTTGGCGATCGCCTGCAGAACAGTCGCGGCTACATCGCCAGACACGAGCGCGGCAAGGTGGATGATGAGCACTGCTATCTGGGCTTCGATGCGTACCAGCAGCTCATCGATCACGCCGAGGTCGATCTCGTCATCCTCGCCACGCCGCCGCACTTCCGGCCGATGCATCTCGAAGCGGCGATCAAAGCCGGCAAGCACGTCTTCATGGAAAAACCCGTCGCCGTCGATGGGCCCGGCATCCGCCAGGTCATCGCCGCGGGTCAGGAAGCACAGCGCCAGGGTCTCTCTATCGTCGCCGGCACGCAGCGGCGACACGAGACGTGCTACCTCGAAGCGATGAAGCGCCTGCAGGACGGCGCCATCGGCGAGGTCATCTCCGCTCGCTGCTATTGGAACCAGGGCGGCCTGTGGATGAACGAGCGGCAGGATGCGTGGTCCGACATGGAGTGGCAACTGCGCAACTGGCTCTACTTCACCTGGCTCAGCGGCGATCACATCGTCGAGCAGCACGTGCACAATCTCGACGCGGTCAACTGGGCCATGGGCGGGCACCCCGTCAAAGCCATGGGCATGGGCGGGCGGCAGGTGCGCACGAGTCCGAAGTACGGCCACATCTTCGATCACTTCGCCATCGAGTATGAATACGCCAACGGGGGCTTCCTCGAAAGCATGTGCAGGCAGATCGACGGCTGCGCCAGCCGCGTCGAAGAAGTCGTCTATGGCACGGCCGGCCGCATGCGCACGCACAGCGGCTATGCGGAGATTTTCGGCCCCAAGGCGTGGCGCTTCGAGGGGGACAACGGCGAGCCGTACGTGCAGGAGCACGTCGATCTCATCGCCAGCGTGCGCGAAGGCCAGGGCCTCAACGAAGCGCAGCGCATCGCTGAATCGACGCTCACGGCGATCATGGGGCGCATGAGCGCCTATACGGGCCAGGAGATCACCTGGGAGCAGGCGCTCAATTCGCAGGAGCGTCTCGGCCCGGATGTGTATGAGTTTGGCTCGCTGCCTGTGCCGCCGGTTGCCGTGCCGGGGCGCACGCCGTTTGTGTGAGTGGAGACCGTAGTGCAGCACGACAGGATCGATAGCGCAGCGAAAGCCCCGGGCGGCATTGCCCCCGGAGGGGGCGCAGAATGTAGCCACGGGTGGAGCGACGCCGCTCGGGGCGGAGCGAAACCCGTGGAAGTCGGTCGTCCCTTGTTTTCTTCCGCCCCGGAGGGGCGGAAGAATCGCTCGATTGCGCGCGACAGTTTCGACTCGCCTCCTTCGCCCCTTCGGGGCGACGACGAGTCTGTCCACACAACTCCACGGGTTCCGCTCGCTGCGCTTCGCTCCACCCGTGGCTACGTTCCTGCGCCCCGTCGGGGCGAAGAGACGGCAATCACTCCGCCAACAGCCAGCCTTACGCGCTGCCCACAAATGGCGCGGTTTCAACAAAGGACACAATCATGATGCGACGTGAATTCGTGAAGATGGCGGCGGCGGGTGCGGCGGCTCTCGGCTCGGGTGCGACGGCGACATTGGCTGCCGGTGAGCGCTTCGGGCGAAGCGGCGCGCCGTTCAAACTCAAGTACGCGCCGCACTTTGGCATGTTCCGCCACCACGCCGGCGATGATGTCGATCAGTTGAAGTTCGCCGCCGACGAGGGCTTCAGCGCGTGGGAAGACAACGAGATGGCCGGCCGCAGCGTCGAAGATCAGGACCGCCTCGGCAAGGCGATGAGCGATCTCGGCATCACCATGGGCGTGTTCGTCGTCAACATGGACACCGCGTGGGGCCCGACGCTCTCGAGCGGTTCGGCTGAAGCGCGCACCAAGTTCGTCGAGGCCTGCCGCAGGGCTGTCGACGTCGCCAAGCGCGTGAACGCGAAGTGGATGACGGTCGTGCCCGGCACCTACACGCAGCGCCTCACGCTCGACTACCAGACGGCCAACGTGGTCGATTGCCTGCGCCGCGGGGCTGAAATCTTCGAGCCGCACGGCCTGGTCATGGTGCTGGAGCCGCTCAACCCGTGGCGCGATCATCCCAACATGTTCCTGACCACCATCGGCCAGGGCTACCAGATCTGCCGCGCGGTGGGCAGCCCGGCATGCAAGATCCTCGATGACCTCTATCACCAGCAGATCACCGAGGGCAATCTCATACCCAACATCGACGCCGCGTGGAGCGAGATCGCCTACTTCCAGACCGGCGACAACCCCGGCCGCAACGAGCCGACGACCGGCGAGATCAACTTCCGCAACGTGTTCGCTCACATCCACTCGAAGGGATTTGAGGGCGTCATCGGCATGGAGCACGGCAACAGCCGCGGCGGCAAGGAAGGCGAGCGGGCCGTCATCGACGCCTACCGCGCCTGCGACGATTTTGGAGGGTGAGTGAGATGATGTCGCGCCGTTTCGCTGTGCTTGTCGCGCTTGCATTGATCATGGCTTGCTCGGCACGCGCGCCCGGCCAGGCGAATGTCGGTGACGACGACCGGCTCGACTGGTGGCGACAGGCGCGGTTCGGCATGTTCATCCACTGGGGGCTGTACGCGATCCCTGCCGGTCAGTGGAACGGCCAGAGCGTGCCCGGCGTGGGCGAGTGGATCATGCACAACGGCCACATCGCGCGCGAAGATTACGCGACGCTGGTGCCGCAGTTCAATCCCGTGAAGTTCGACGCAGACGAGTGGTGCCGCATCGCCAAAGACGCGGGCATGAAATACCTCGTCATCACCACCAAGCACCACGACGGCTTTTGCATGTTCGACTCGAAGTTCACCGAGTACGACATCATGGCCACGCCCTTCAAGCGCGACATCATGCGCGAGATCGGCGATGCCTGCCGCAAGTACGGCCTGAAAATCGGCTGGTACCACAGCATCTGGGACTGGCGCCATCCCGACGCGGCGGGGCCGAGCTTTGACGAGTACGCCGCCGTGCTCGAAAAGCAGGTCGATGAACTGCTGACCAACTACGGCCCGATCGACATCATGTGGTTCGACGGCGAGTGGATTCCCGAGTGGACGGAAGAAAAAGGCCGCGCGCTCTACGAGCACATCCGCCAGGTCGCGCCCAGGGTCATCATCAACAACCGCGTGGGCAAAGGGCGCGGCGGCATGGCGGGCCTGCATGATCCATCGCAGAACGTCGGCGACTTCGGCACACCCGAGCAGGAGATTCCCGGCCAAGGCATTCCCGGCTACGACTGGGAAACCTGCATGACCATGAACGACACCTGGGGCTTTCGCAGCGACGACCACAACTGGAAGTCGGCAAAAACCCTCGTGCGCAACCTTATCGACACGTCGAGCAAGGGCGGCAACTTCCTGCTCAACGTCGGCCCAACGGCGCAAGGCGAAATCCCGCCCGAAAGCGTCCAGCGACTTGCTGTAATGGGACAGTGGCTGCGCGTGAACGGCGAGGCGATCTACGGCACGAGCGCGGGGCCGTTCAAAAGGCTCGAGTGGGGCCGCTGCACGCGCAAAGGCAATCGACTCTACCTGCACGTGTTCGACTGGCCCGCGGATGGACGTCTGCTCGTGCCCGGGTTGCAGAACGAGATCATCAGCGCTGCGATCGTCGGCGATTCGGCCGGGCAGCCGCTGCGCTTCTGGCGCCGCAACGAGTCGGTGATCCTCGATGTGCCGGCCGAGCCGCTCAATAAAATCGTCACGGTCATCGCGCTCGACGTTGCCGGCGAGCCGCGCGTCGTCACGATTCCCCTGAGGCAGCGCGATGACGGCTCGATCACGCTGCGCGCCATCGATGCCGATGTCATCGGTATGACGGCCCGCTACGAATCCGGCAACGGCAAGGACAACATCGGCTTCTGGACCGACGCGAGCGACGAGGTCGCGTGGCGCTTCGAACTCAGCCGGCCCGGCCGATTCCGCGTGACGCTGGCGCAGTCCTGCCCGGCGGATACGGCCGGCACACCGGTCAACGTCACCATCGGCGAAGCAACGCTGAGCATGCGCGTGCAGCCGACGCAGGGCTGGGCGGATTTTGTCCAAGTCGAACTCGGCGAGGTGGATCTGCCGGTGGTGGGCGCGTGCGAAGTGCGCGTGCAGGCGCAGGGCAAGCCGCCGCTGGCGGTGATGAACCTGCAAAGCATCACGCTCACGCCGGTGGAGTCGCACTGATTCAAGCACGGGCGCGCCAACGTCGGCGCTAAGGAATCTGCACAACCTCGCTGATTGTGCACGGGAATCCGTCCACGACGATCATCTGTAGATAACCACCGCATGCTTTTGCAGTAATCCGAGGGTGAAACTCGCCCTGACCCTCGGACCCGGTGCGGAACGGCCGCGTGGCGCCGAAGTGGTCCGTGCCAAGGCCAAGTTCGGTGCCCGCGCACTGGATCGACGGGATTACATAGCGGCCCCGTGACAGGCTGAAAGCAATCGCCGCCCAGTGGTCTGGCGCGGCCCCTTCCCAGCGGACCGTCACACGGCCCGGACAGCCCTCACTGACCGACAGAACCAGATTGTCCGGCCCGATGAGCGCCGCGTTGGCGCTTGTGCATGCGCTGAACATGATCGCGCTGACGACAAGTGCATGCGCAGTCTTCATGATGCGTCCCTTCCCCGGCGAGGCAATTGCGCCGAGTGTGTTACGGAATCTGCACGACGTTGCTCGTTTCGCACGGCGGCATGCTCACGACCACGATCTGCAGGTAGCCTCCGCAGGAATAGGGATTCGCTCTTCCCCGCATCACGCCGGCGCCTTCGGGGCCGGTGTTGAATCGGCGCACGAGACGCAAGCCATCCACGCCGAGTCCAAGCGTCGTGCCGCCGCAAGTCGCTCCAATCGAGATCCGGTACGCCCCGGTTTCGTGCGAGAAGACCAGCGCAGCGCTCTTACTCGACATGGCGCCCTCCCAACTCACGTTCACTTCGCCTGGGCAGACGCCTTCGATCGAAAGCACAGGATCCTGCGCAGCGGCGCGATTCGCAGCGCCCGCCATCGCCGCAGCAGCGAGCGCCAGGCAAATTCCAGTTCGCATGATCGACCTCCCTCTGATTATGAGACTACTACGCAATCGAGGGGCCGCAAGCGAATTCTTACGGAGCGGTTTCAGATTCCGGTAATCAGGGCAGCGTTCCCGATGGCGGGTTCGCGGCGGTCAATTGCAGCCCCGTCTCAGCGTCTTTGGGCCGAGGCTGCGAACGCTCATCCGGGCTTCTTCGCGGCGCGGCGCGTGCGCGGTTTCGCGTCGCTGGCGGCGTGTAGTGCGCCATTCTCTTCGCTCACTTCGGGCGCATCTTCGAGGGGAATGAGCGCGATGGTCAGCGCGTAGCGGTGCGGCTCGCTCGCCGCACGGCGCCGGCCGGGCTTGCGGTTTGTTGGCTTTGTCTCGACTTCCGCGGCCAGCAGGGCGCCCATTTCTTCGAGCAGTTCATAAAAGCGGGCGAGGTTTTCATCCGAGAGCCGGCCGCGCTGCCGGCGGAGGTAGATGTTCTCGCGCTGATCGACGCGGCGGGGCAGGCCGTGCGTCACGGCGTCGCGGTAGTTCCGCTCCGTCAGTTTGAAGACGGTGCTGTTGAAGCGCAGCAGCGTGCGGCGGACATCCTCGGCCGCATCGCCGCTGCCGGCCAGGCGATAGTGGTCGCTGACCATGTCATAGAGGGCCTCATCGCGCTTGCCGGCCTTGCGGCTGCCCGTCTGCCGCAACAGCCCCACCGCGACCATGATCTCGAGGTGGTAGTAGAGCGACTGCGGCGAGCGGCCGAGTTCGCGGGCCAGCTCCGCCACCGAACAGGGTCCGATTTCCGACATGGCGTCGATCACCTCGAGCCGCGCCGGCGACTGGGTGATCGCTTCGCGCTGCGCGGGGTTGAGGATCATGATCTTCTTGTCGCGATTGGACATACGCCAGTTTCGCCGCCCTCCCGCCCGGGTCAAACGGCCCGCGTCAAAGAGCCGGGCCCTGAGGGCTAAACCCGAACCCGCCCCGCCGGGGGCAGAATCTTCTGTTCAATTTTACCAGATAATTTGAACATTGCGAAACCGGGTGTATCCTTTTCTCGAAACACACGGGCGGCAGACCCAACCCTTTTCTTGAGAGTGGAGCATCATGAACCGGACCAAGCAGATCATCGTCGGCGCCGCCGGCCTCGCGGCCTGTGCCGCCGTGGCGCTGGGCGCCATCGTCAGCCTCACCGAAACCTTCGAGAACATCCAGGGCGACCCGCAGGCCGGCTGGACTTTCAACTCGGGCGATGAGGGCATCGAAGTCAACAACGGCAATCACTACCTGCGCACGTCGATCGACACCTTCGGCGTGACACTGAGCACCAAGACGGATGGCTCGAACCGCCTCGCCGGCAACAAGAACTACCGCGCCGAGGGCGTGGTCGGCTTCTCGATCACCACCGCCGGCACCGCCGACTTCAACACCGTGCGTGACATGACGATCTCCATCGTCAATGACAACGGCACGCCCGGCGACACTTCCGACGACTTTGGCTTCTACCACGTCACCGGGCGGATGATGCCCTTTGACGGCCGCGTGCGCACCTTCCGCTTCCCCATGCCCAGCCAGGTGGCCGGGCAGACGCCTGACGGCTGGGTGGCGTGGGAACTCGGGCCGAATACGCCGCCGAATTTCACGTGGGACCAGGTCGTGACCGACGTGGACGAGCTGAACTTCCACTACTTCCACCCCGAGTTCTTCTACATCTTCCAGTTCCATCACCTCGGCGTGGACAACATCCGCGTGTACGCAGATACCGATTTCCGCTGAGAAGCGGCAGAGGTGTGAAGACCTCGCAAGCCCCGCGCCCCGATGCGCGGGGTTTGTCGCTTTCTGCCTGACGCACGATCTGTCCGGCTTCTACTCACCGCAGAGAGCGCCGAGGACGCGGAGCGATACAGAGTGGCTTTGATCCAGACTCGCCGCGCTCAGCGCTCTCGGCGCTCTGGGCGGTCAATCTCCTGTCCGCGTGCGCGCCAAGGCAAGGCAACAGCGGAGTTACGTCGCCCGGTTGCGATAGAGATTCTCATCCACGACCTGCGCCATGGCCTGGACATTGAGGTCGCCGCCGAGAAACGCATTGAGGCGCGCGACGCCGTCGATGGGGTTGGCGATCATCTCGTGGTACTGCACGTCGAGGCAGCGGATGTTGGGCTGGCGGCCGAGCCAGTTGTCCACCATGTCCAGGTGCTTCTGGAGCAGCGAGAGGACTTCGGCGTCGCTGATCTTGTCCGGATCTTCGCCGCGCCGCACGAGCATCTTCTTCTGCGACTCGATGCTCTCTTCGAGGCGTCGGCGCATGAACACGACGCGGTACTCGAAGCCGCCCGGCAGGTGGCGCAGCAGCGCGGAGATGACCTTGACCGACTTGCCCACCGCGTCGGCGACCCACGCCGTATCGCCCTTGTCCAGCGCCTTGACGCGCTCGAATTCGTAGTAGCCCTTGGGGTTGTCCTCGTCGGCGGTGCGGATGTTGTCGATGATCGGCGGGATGCCGCCCGCGTCGAGCATCTTCATCATCATCGACGTGCCGGAGCGCGGCAGGCCGGAGACGACCGTGATGAACGTGCGGCTGGGAGTGGCGGGCGAGCGGCCGAAGAATCGCTTGAGCATCGACGTGAACCGAATGATCGGGGCAACAGGAACGCAGCGGCGGCGGCCGAAAGCCTGCCGGATGGCGCAGCCGCGCACTCATGGTAGACGCGCAAAGCCGCGGCGGCGGCGCACGGCTGCGAGGGCGAACACCGGATGCGATTACTGGCTGCCCAGCCCCTGATCGAGACGGAGCCACACCTGGGAGCGGGGCCAGTTCTCGTTTTCCGTGTCAGGCAGGATGCTGTACACGCGCGCAGACTTGTCGATGTACCACGTCACGCTCAGATCGTCTTCGAGCAGGTTGCAGCCGATCACGTGGCTGAAGTCGCTCTTGGTGCGCAAGCCGTCCGCCAGCAGCGACACGCCCGAGGGGTGCTCCATGCGCAGACGATCGCGATCGTAGCGGTCGATGGGATCCGCCTGCTGGCTGCTGAGATTCAGCATGCCCCGGTACTGGTAGTTGCCGAAGATCAGCGATTGACTCTCGCGCTTCCAGTAACCCTCGTACCGGTCGATCGTGTGATTGCCGGTGTGCGATGGGCAGTAGAAGGCGCTCGCGGCGTTGATGTAGTTGCGCGAGAACAGCCGGCCCATGCCGTCCCACGCATCGCGCTGCGCGCCGCGGTTGAGGATCATCATGTCCTGCGGCCGGGGCTCGCGATACTGGTTGCCGGCGAAGTACGAATTCGGCAGGCGGTTGCGGTGGTCGCGCGAATACGACTCGAGCCCGATCGCCAGCTGGTGCATGTTGCTCGCGCACGCGACGCGGCGCGCGGCTTCGCGCACTTGCGCGAATGCGGGCATCAGCAAGCTGATGAGCAGCGTTGCAACTCCCATCACCACGAGCAGTTCAATGAGAGAGAATCCACGGCGCGCCTGCGAGCGCAGCGCAACGCACAGCGCGGCGTCGCGCGCTTCGCTCACGTTGCGCGACCGCGCCAGTGTCAATTCGGATCTGAGGATTTCACCTGCCACGGCTGAACTCCGGTGTCCGTCAGCACTCAATTAATGTACCACAAACCCGGCGGGGACAACCCCGAATCCGCGCAGATTGCAAAAGTTTCCCCTTTTTCCCGAAACAGGGCTCCCGATGAGGGATTTTGCCCCGGCGCTGAAAATCCTGAAACCTCAGCCCTTTACGCTGCGGAAAGTGGTGTGCCGGCCCGCCCGGCGGCTAGGATTCTTTGAAATGCACGATGACTGGTCCCTGATGCAGCGAGTTGCGGAGGGAGATCGCGCTGCGGTCGCCGAGCTGTACGACCGTTTTGCCTGTCTCGTGTACCGAATGGCGTATCAGCTTCTCCCCTCAAAAGGGGATGCCGAAGACGCCGTGCAGGAGGTATTTGTCCGCCTGTGGCAGAGCGCGGGTCATTTCGACCCCGATCGGGCCTCGCTGGTGACCTGGGTCATGCTCATCACGCGCCGTTACCTGGTGGATCAGTTGCGGCGGATGCGCGTGCGGCCCAAGTTCACGGGCTTCGACGAGCAGTGGTCGGCGGAAGATGAATCGATCCTGGCTCCGGGATCGGGGATGCAGAGGAAAGAGCGGCGTCAGCGCCTCCGCGAAAAGATCGAGGCCCTGCCCGAATTGCAGCGCGAGGTGGTCGAGCGGGCCTATCTGGGCGGCAAGACGCTGCGAGAGATCGGTCAGGAACTCAACAAGCCGATCGGGACGGTCAAGTCAGCCCTGAGCCGCGCTCTGGCTGTGCTGCGAGAACGAGTGCCGAGTGAAGAAGGTATCGCATGAAGTGGTCACGGGAAGAACTGATTGAACTGGCCAGCCGCGACGCGCTGGGAATGCTCGACCCCGATGAATCGGAGGCGTTCGAGGCGGCGTTCCGCCGCGCCGATGCCGCAACCCGCCGCGAATTGCGCGTCGTGCAGGACGACATTATCGCGCTCGATGAACTGCTCATCGACGCCCGGCCCGATGAGGAGCTGCGCGACCGAACCGTCGGCCGCGTCGCCGAACTCATCGAGCGCCAGCCGGCGCCGACGCTCAAGCGCCGCGTGCTGGGCGAGTTCGAGCGCTTTGTTGAGGAAGATCTGCGCGGCAGCCTGCAGTTCTCGCCCGCCGGCCCCAGCGCACCGCGCCGCCGCGACTGGATCGAGCGCTTCGCCGCCGGCCGCGTCTCCCCCATGTGGCGCATCGCGGCGCTCGTGCTGCTCACCGTCACGCTCGGCCTGACCTGGTTCGGCGTGGACGCCTATTCCAACGCCATGCGCATGGCCGACGCCATGGTCAACAACCGCATCGAAGAGATCATCGCCGTCAAGTTCAAGCAGCTTCCCGAGGACTTCTGGTTCAATCCCGAGTCGCGGCTGAGTTCGTTCACCGTCGCCGACAGCGGCTTCAAAGGCCGCGCCATGCTGGCCGTGATCAACTCGCAGGACCGCGGCTTCCTCGCGGCCATCAACATGCCCGATTCCAGCGATCCTTACCGACTGCTCATGGGCTACGGCGACCCGCAGGATGCGCGACCCGTCGCCGAGTTCTACTCCAAGGGCGGCACATGCGCGGTGCCCATCTCGCTCGGCGGCGCCGCCGACGTGAGCGGAGCCAAGTGGTGGATCATGGGCCCGTCCGCAAGCGGCGAGGGCGAACTCACCGCCCTGCTCGAAATCCTGCCCGATACCCAGTAAGGGCAAACTCCAACAACCCGCACCAGCCGACCCGCGCATCTCGCGCGGGTCTGTTTTTTTCACCGGCTCGCGCTGCGCGAATCTCGCCTCCAACCTTGAGCGCACCGGCAATCCTCACAGCTTGGCGAGCGAGAGCGAAACGGGAAACCCCTCCTCCGGCTTTGCGGGGAGGGAACTTTTTCTTCGCGCGCCGAGCGAGCGCAAGCGAGGCGGGAAACCCCTCCTCCGGCTTTGCGGGGGAGGGGAAGGGGTGGGGGTTCCTGCGAAACGGTGAGCGAAATCGGTTTCGACGATGCAGATCTGCCGGATGCGCCATGCGCTGAGAGAGCCGAAGAACATCGAAAGGCGCTCCCACCTCGCCACGGCGAGTCGCTGCGGCGACCTGACCCTCCCCCGCAGAGCCGGGGGAGGGAACTTGATGCGTCGATGCCTTGATCCCTTGTGCCTCGATGCGTTGTGCCTTGTGCCTCAGTGCCTTCAGTCGCATTCGCTTGTCGCGTCTGCGCCGCTACCATCAGGCCATGCACTTCGACTCCCATCAGTCCATCATCGATGATCTCGAGGCGCGGATCTTGACCATCCGCGACTCTCTTTGACGTCGACACCAAACTCAAGCGCATCGGGCAACTCGAAGAATTGATGGGCGCTGGCGATTTCTGGTCCGACCAGTCATCGGCCCAGAAAACGGTCGCCGAACTCAAGACCCTCAAGGCCCAGATCGATCCCATGCTGCGCGTCCAGCATGACTTCGAGGAAGCGCGCCTCACCTACGAACTGGCGCGCGAAGCCGGCGACAAGGAACTGCTCGCCGAGGCCGACGAAGGGCTCTTCAATCTCCAGGGCCGCATGGAGAAAGTCGAACTCCAGTCGCTGCTCTCCGGCCCCCACGATCACCGCAACTGCTTCTTCACCATCCACGCCGGTGACGGCGGCACCGAGGCCAACGACTGGGCCGAGATGCTCATGCGCATGTACCTCTACTACTTCGAGCAGATGGGCTGGAAGATCGAGGAACTTGAAAAGAGCCACGGCACCGAAGTCGGCATCGACTCGGTTACCTTCCACATCAAGGGCCCCTTCGCCTTCGGCTATCTTAAGTGCGAGCGCGGCGCCCACCGCCTGGCGCGGGTCTCGCCGTTCAATGCCCAGGGCAAGCGGCAGACCAGCTTCGCGACCGTGGATGTCACCCCCGAGATCGAGGAGGTCGATCTGCACATCCCCGACGGCGAGCTGGAGATCACCACCTTCGCCCGGTCCAGCGGGCCCGGCGGCCAGAACGTCAACAAAGTGGCCTCGGCGGTGCGGATCGTGCACAAACCGACGGGCATCATGGTCGTGGCGTCGTCCTATCGCGACCAGCCGCAGAACCGCCGGCAGGCCATGGAGCAGCTCACGGCCAAACTCCAGCAGATCGCCGATGAGAAGCGCGAGCAGGAACTCGCCGCGGCCTCGGGCGGCAAGGTCGATCGCGGCTGGGGGACGCAGATCCGTTCGTACGTCATTTACGACAACCGGGTGAAGGACCACCGCACCGGCTTCGAGGTCATGAACCCCCAGCGGGTGCTCGATGGCGATCTGCAGGGCTTCATCGACGCAGAACTGCAGAGACGAAGGGCGCTGCAGAACTGAAGCGGGCGGGGCTGCCCCGTCAACCGGTCGCGGGCGCGCCGATGTCCGCCAGGTCGCCGTATCTGCCGGCAGATTGCCCCATTTCACATTTCGCAGGTTGGCGCGCAGCAACTTCGGGGCAGTATTCCCAAAGTGCGAAATAATGCGGATTTTGCTTCGCATTCTCCGCAGAATCGGTTATGATGGATGCGCAAGGATGGAAAGCCGTCGACGGCTGTCGGCGGAGGAGAAAGTCAGCGCCTCAAATCCGCCCGGATTCTGTTGAGTTCGCTCTGATGTTCTGCACTCCGCGAGGGGCGAGGCCGTGCCTCGACGGAACTTGCGGGACTTTCGTTGTCCTCACTGAAGAGGTGTGGACAAGCACTTTGGTCGGGCCGGGAAGTCTCTCAGCCGTTCGTACACGGCTGGTCCGGCGATGACATTAATGCCTTCTCAGGAGAAGAGTGATGAAGAAGCAGAGTCTGGCCGTGGCAGCCCTCGCGCTGGTTGCGGCCCCCGCGTTTGGACAGACCTATGACAACGGCGGCATGGATCCGCAGCCCGGCGGCTGCAACGGCGGCATGTACAGCGCCATCGAATCGCCCAGCACTGTGTACGGGAACAACACGATCGTCACCTCGTTCCACCAGGCCGACGACTTCACCGTCCCCAGCGGCCAGCAGTGGACCCCGACCGAGCTTCGCTGGTACCTCTACCAGTCCGCTTCACCGAGCAACGAGCCGATCGTGGACGTTTATATCCAGCTGTGGAGCGGCAGCCAGGCCGACATGCTCGCCGGCACGGCCACGCTCGTCGGCGGCGACATGACGACCGACCGCCTCATTTCCTCGAGCTTCACCAACATCTATCGCGTGACCTCGACCACCCCGACCAACTGCGACCGCGCCATCAAGGAATGCCGCATCGATATGTCGTGGGTTGGCGCGCTCTCCAGCGGCCAGTACTGGATCGAAGTCGGCAGCACGGGCAACCCGAGCTACTCCGGCCCGTGGGCCAATCACGAAGTGCCCCGCGACGGCACCGAGAACTCGATCTTCTACACCGTTTCGACTAATGCCTGGGGCGTCAACACCAGCGGCGGCGTCGGCTGGGATTATCCGTTCAAGCTCGACTACACCGGCGGCGGCGGCGGCTTCACCGCTCAGCTCACCGGCACCTGCCCGGGCACCGTCCGCCTCGCGTGGAGCGGCGCTCCGGCCAACAAGCCCATGGGCATCGTCTTCGCCCAGAACACCGGGTCGTTCACCATCAACAGCGGCCCGTGCGCGGGTACCCAGCTGGGCCTG
>CAUJHZ010000002.1 GCA_963205185.1 Planctomycetota bacterium
GCGCCCAGCAGCGGATTGCCTTCACCGGTCGCGCCGTGACAGGCCGAGCACACGACGAATTCCGGCGCACCGGCCGCGGCCCTTGCCTGATCGTGGGGCGCGCCGGAGAGGCTCAGCACATAATTCGCGACATCCTTCACCTTGTCCGCGCCGAGACTGCCGAGCGGCGGCATCAATCCCTGGCGGCCCTCGAGGATGCTGGCGGTGATCGAGGTGTCGTCGCCGCCCCAGATCCAGTCAGCATCGACGAGATTCGGCGCGCCGAGTCTCGGGTTGCCGCGGGCGTCGCGCTGATGACAGGCGGCACAGTTGTCGACGAACAGTCGCTCGCCGAGTCGCTGCGCCTCGGGATTTGCGGCGAGCTGTTCCGGGCTGAGATTCGCAAACTGTGACTGCAGATCCGCGAGGTTCGCATCATTCACTGCGGCGTGCAGCGCAAGCTCCCCGTGCGACGACCAGCCGAGCAAGCCCTTGAAGCCACCGAACCCCGGATAGAGAAGCAGGAAGCCGACGCCCCAGACGTAGAACGCCGCAGACGCGGCCACCCACCAGCGCGGCAGCCGACGCACGCTTTCGCGCAGCACGCCGTGCGCCCAGACGTGGCCCGTGGTGCCGTCCTCGAGCACTGGAATCTCGACCTTCTGCGCCCACAGGAAGAGAAACAGCGTGACGCCCGCGTTGAACACGACCAGGAACATCACCCACAGCGACCAGAACGAACTCATGGGCGATCCTCCGCGTCGGCCATCGGCAGCCTCGCCAGTCGGTCGTACTTCGGCTTGTGACCGTCATTCCAGACCCAGATCCAGATGCCGACGAACAGCAGCATCATCACGACCGTCACGATGCCCGCGACCTGGCCCCACGCGGCGGTCATGGCGCAGCCTCCGTCGCTGGCGATACGCCGAGACCCTGCAGGTACGCTACCAGCGCATCGAGCGACGTCTTGCCCTCGAGCGCGGCGGGCGCTGCCGCGATGTCCGCGGCGGTATACGGGTCGCCGAGGCGCTGGAGCGCACGCATGCGCGCGCTGATGTCGGCGGCGTCGAGCTGCTCGTCGGCGAGCCACGGATATGCCGGCATGTTCGAAGCCTGCACGACGGCGCGCGGATCCATGAGGTGCAGCCGCTGCCATTCATCCGAGTACTTGCCGCCGACCCGCGCGAGATCCGGGCCGGTGCGTTTCGAGCCCCACTGGTGCGGGCGGTCATAGACCGATTCACTCGAGATCGAGTAATGGCCGTAGCGCTGCGTTTCGGCGCGTAGCGCGCGGATCATCTGCGTGTGGCAGGTGTAGCAGCCCTCCCGTACATAAATGTCCTTGCCGGCGAGGCGCAGCGGGTCGTAGGGCGCGACGCCCTCCACGGCGGTGATGGCATGGGCCTCGACGAAGAGGGGCGTGATCTCGGCGAGCCCGCCGATCGACACCATGATCGCCGTCAGGATGCCGAGCTTGCCCGCATGCTTCTCGACCGCTTCGAAGTACTTGTAACCTTTGGCCATGTCCTGCTCCTCAGGCGCGCGCCGGGACAGGCGCAGGCATCTGGAGTGGCTCGGGCTCCGGAATGGGTACCGGAATCGGCTTGATCAGCCGCGCGCGGGCATCCGCTGCCGTGTGCCACAGGTTCCACGCCATCACGATCATGCCGCCGACGATCAGGAGGCCGCCGAGGAAGCGGATCAGATAGAAGGGCCGTATGGCGATCAGACTGTCGATGAAGGGATGAATGAGCGCGCCGTTGGCATCGGTCGCGCGCCACATGAGGCCCTCGGTGACGCCTGCCGTCCACATCGCGGCGACGTACAGGATGAGACCCGCGGTGTGCATCCAGAAGTGCAGTTCCATCGAACGCTTCGAATGCATGGCCGGGCGACCGAGCGCGCGCGGTGCCATGGCGTAGAGCGAGCCGATCGTGATCATCGCGACCCAGCCGATCGCGCCCGAGTGCACGTGCGCCACCGTCCAGTCGGTGTAGTGGGAGAGCGAGTTGACGGTCTTTACCGCCATCAGCGAGCCTTCGGTGGTTGCCGCCGCGTAGAACACCAGTGCCAGCACCATGAACTTGGCGGCCGGGTCGGAGGCGACCCGCTGCCAGGCGCCGTTGAACGTGAAAAGACCGTTCGCGGCCGAGCCCCAGCTGGGCATCAGCAGCAGGATCGAGAACGCCATGCCTACCGACTGCACCCAGTCGGGCAGCGCCGTGTAGAGCAGGTGGTGCGAGCCCGCCCACATGTAGACCGAGATCAGCGCCCAGAAATTGACGATCGAGAAGCGGTAGCTCCAGAGCGGCTGCTGGGCCTGTCGCGGGACGAAGTAGTACATCATGCCGAGGAAGCCGGCGGTCAGGAAGAAGGCGACCGCATTGTGCCCGTACCACCACTGGACCATTGCATCGACGGTGCCCGAGTAGACGGGATAGGACTTCGTGAGCGACACCGGGATCACGATGTTGTTGACGATATGCAGCAGCGCCACGGCGATGATGAAGGCGCCGTAGTACCAGTTCGCGACGTAGATGTGCTTGATGCGCCGACGGGCGAGCGTCGCGAAGAAGACGGCGCCGAAGCTGACCCACACCGCCGCGATCAGGATGTCGATAAACCACTCGGGCTCGGCATATTCCTTGCTCTGCGTGATGCCGAACGGCATCGTCGCCATCGCAAGCACGCAGACGAGCTGCCAGCCCCAGAACGTGAAAGTCGCGAGGCCCGGGAGTGCGAGGCGGGTGTGGCCCGTGCGCTGCACGACGTAGTAGCAGGTGCCCATCAGCGCCGAACCGCCGAACGCGAAGATCACTCCGAACGTGTGATTCGGGCGCAGGCGGCTGAAGGTGAGCCAGGACGTATCGAAATTGAGCGCGGGCCACGCGAGCTGCGCGGCGACGAAGACCCCGATGGCCATGCCTGCCACGCCCCAGACAGCGGCGGCGAGCAGAAAGAGGCGGACGATCTGGTCGTTGTAGGTTTCGGTGTTGGGCATGCAGCGGTTCCTCCCCGGACGCGCATTATGGCGTGCGCGGCGAGCCGTTGCAGCCAGGGTTTGTACGGGTCCGCTCGGCTCTCAGGGGCGATTGACGAGCCACAGGACGAGTTCGATCAGCTCATCGACGCTTCGCACGCTCGAGTTGTTCACGCGATACTTGCCGGCGACGATCAGGGTCGGTGTGCCCTCGACAGCGTAGGCCTTCACGAGTTCGTCCGATTCCATCATTTTCATGTCGACCGCGAACGATCTGGCCGTATCGAGCACCTGCTGCTGGGTCACGCCGCCGACGCGGGCGTAGAAGCGGGCGACATCGCCGATCGTCGGCTGCGGCCGCTTCAACTGGTGTGTGGAAGGGTCGACGACCGCGAGCTCACCCGTCTTCCAGATGGCATCGTACATGGCCTGGTGGGTGCGCTCGGCGATGCCGAGGATCTGCGCGGTGAGGAACGCGCGCTGGAAGAGCGGCCAGGATTCCGCCGGGTTCCACGATGCCGGTACAAACACGAGCTGCGCCTTCTTCGGCAGCTTGGCCGCGAGCTCCGCCATGATCGGCTGGAACTGGTTGCAGGCGGGGCAGCCGTAGGAGAAAACCTCGACGACTTCCACCTTGCCGGCTGGCACCCGGGTTGGCTGGGCGGGCACGATCAGGTCGTAGTTGCGGCCTTCGACCCAGCGGGCGTCCGTCGCGTGAGATACACCTGTGAACGCGAACAGCGCGAGCAGTGCCGCCAGACAACGAATTGTTCTCATCCGGGTCTCCGTTACAATGATGCGCGCAATTCCGACCGCTCTTGCGCCGAGTGTAGCTCTTTGCCCCGCATCCAGTATTCAGAAACGAGGAGCCGTCCATGAGACGCAAGTCAACTGCTCATCCGGTCACCCGTCGCGATCTCCTGGCAGGTACCGGGGTCGCGAGCCTCGGCATGCTGGCGGCGCCTGGTGCCCTGGCGCGCGAAGCGGCGACAGGGTCGGGCCCGGCTGATGCCGTGTCGGTGATGAAGAAGGGCATCTACGCGACGGTGCCCTTGCGGCAGGACTCGATCAATGTGTCGGCGCTGCAGTCACGCCTGATGTCCATCGACCTGAAGAATCGCGACGCGACACTGAAGCGCAATCTCGCGCAT
>CAUJHZ010000003.1 GCA_963205185.1 Planctomycetota bacterium
CAACTCTACAACACCATCAACACCGGCAATGGCTCTGGCGCCGTCAACGCCCAGGCCGGCCCCGGCGCCTGCGGCGGCTACGTGCAACTCGTCGCTGTCGACAGCCCCTGCAAGACGAGCAACGTCGTCCAGGTTCCGTAATCAGGCCCAGGGTCTGATTCGAGTTGAACGGTCAAGTGCTACATGCGCGTCTCGCTCCGAAAGGAGCGAGACGCTCTTTTCTGACTCACCGGTGTCCGCGCGCCCTGCGTTGCGGCGGCCGGATTCGAACCGGCGCGCCGACTCGGGCGGACGTCGGCAGCTGCAGATTACCCTGCTTCTCAACTCCGCGCCGAGAGCCGCGCTCTCGCGCCGCCCGCGAGAGTTCTGACGGACGCCGCTCGTCAGAAAAACAGGAGTTCAGGCGGAATTTCATTGCAGTCCATTGCGTATTGCGGTATATTGAGCGCCCGTCCGACGGCGAGGAGGATTCGCGCTGCGCGTCCCGCGGCGGCCTTCGAAGTCCGTCTGACCTCGTGTGGCAAACCCGAAGCTGTTTCGGGCGCCGTGGCAATTCAGGCTTGCATGGAAAGGAAGAGACGGCAATGAGAAAGATGTGTGCACTTGTGGCTGCGCTGGGTCTTGGCGCGGCGGCGACGGGCGCGATGGGCGATGTCCTCATGGCGAACCCGATGGCGAACAACGGCGGGTCGCCGGGATGGGGGCTGTTCTTCGACCTCACCTCGAACGGGCCTTCGATCACCGTGACTGACATGACCACCGCCAGCAGCGCGCCGGCGAATGCGAGCTTCACGGTTGAGGTGTTCGTCCGCGAAGGCAGCGGGCTGGGCAATCCCGGACCCGGCCAGTCCCCCACCGGCTGGACCTCGCTGGGCGTCGCCAACGCGACGCAGGGCAGCATCGGCAGCGGCATCTCGCTGCCTATCGACATTCCCGATATCGCCGTCGGCCCGGGCGAGACCGTCGGCGTGGCGCTGATCTTCGGCGTGTCCGGGCCGCGCTACTACGGCACGGGCAGTCCGCCGCTGCAGGTCTTCGAGGACTCGAACCTCAAACTGACCACCGGCGACTCGCGCTCGGCTCCGTTCACCACCGGCGGCAGCTTCTTCTCTTCGCGCGGCCTGGTGGGCGAACTGACCTATGAAGCCGGCGGCTACCGCTGCTCGGTCAGCGGCACCTGCCCCGGACAGATCACCGTCGCCTGGAGCGGCGCCGAGCCCAACGCGCAGCAGGCGATCGTTTTCGGCCAGAGCGAGGGCAGCACGATCATCCCGGGCGGAGTCTGCCAGGGAACCATGCTCGGCATCCAGGGCAACGTCCGCCTCGTGAACACCGTGCCCACCGGCAACGGCAGCGGACAGGTCAGCGGCAATGCCGGCACCGCGGCGTGCGGCGGCTACATCCAGCTTGTCACGGTACCCGGCTGCGCCACCAGCAACGCGGACGGGCCAATCTGATCACGCGTGCAGCCCACCTGCTGCACCCTTTCCGTATTCAAAGGCGGCGTCACCTCGAAGTGGCGCCGCCTGTGTTTTTGGCCCCGGATGCGGCGCGTCCCGGAGTCCACTTGCCCGGCCGGCAGTTCCTGCGCATCACCGGCTGCGACAAAATGGCGGTGAAACGGGGGAATTCACTTGGCGGCGGGCTGAACTTCGGTATGCTTTGACAAAAGGTGCGGCGGGCTTGCGACCTGGTGGGAACTTGTCGCAGGCCGGCAACCGGTGAACAGGGGCAGGAGGTCCCGAATCATGCTGGTCATCACTCGACGTGAGGGCGAGGAAGTCGTCATCGGCGACCCGCGAAATCCGCAGGGAATTGTGCGAATTGCCGGCATCAAGGGCGATCGGGTGCGCATCGCCTTCGAGTTTCCGCGCGAAGTGCAGGTGCATCGCCGCGAGATCGCGGACCAGATCTCCGCCGGCGGGGACACTTCGGTGGTCGCCAAGATCGGCCGCGCGGCGAGCCCGTAAGCGGCAGATCTCACCGACTTATCCACATTGTCCACGGGAATTCCCCGGACTCTGAGCGAAATCCCTATCCCTTCGTAGGGCTCGGCGGGGCGCTTTTTGGCCTTGCGCGGCCGATTTCGCGGCGCTTTGTGTTCGCCGGGCTGCGTTTGGGAGAATTACCGAACAAAATTCAAAAATCTGCTGGACACCGGCCGAAAACGGGTCATGATTGACTACCGAACAGAGTCCGATCATAGGACGCGGAGCAGCAGTCATGATCACCCTCTCTCGCATCGAACGAACTGCCCTGGCGCACGGCTGGCACCGCCTGCTGGATGATGTTCTGAGCAACGGCCGGCCGGTCGATCTGCCCATTCGGCTGCGGCTGATGGAGCAGCGCACGCTGCACGCCGTCTCGGCGGCGTTTGCGCTGCAGCGCGTGTGCGAGTTGTCGTATGCCGTGTGCCCGCTGGCCGAGGCGTTGTGCGATGACCTGCTCCACGCGCAGAGCGATGACGGGTCGTTCGGCTCCGTCGCGGCGACCGCCGTGGCGCTGCGAGCGCTGCTCGATCTGCAGCGGATGCCCGGCAGCGGAGCCATCGCAGCGCAAATCGAGTTTGCGGCGGGCCACGCGCTGGCCAGCCTCGCGCAGAGCCAGGATGACGATGGCCTGCTGGGCGGCTGCGAAATCGACTCGGCCATTGCGCTGTGGCAACTGGCCGGCCGGGATGAGTTTCAGCGGGCGGTGCGATTCGAGGAACTGGAAGAGGCGCTGGCGGGATCGCGCTGGCAGTGCCGCGGCGAAGCGCCGGTTACGGCGTGATGAAATGCGCGCGGAGGCGACCGAGGAGTAAGAAGAGCTGGCCGAGCGGATGGATCGCGAGGAGCCGGGTCCTGAGTGGGTGATGGGGTGATGGGGTGATGGGGTGATGGGGTGATGGGGTGATGGGGTGATGGGGTGATGGGGTGATGGGGAGATGGGGTGATGGGGTGATGGGGTGATGGGGTGATGGGAGTCTGCAATTCAATTTTCTCCTTTCTCCTCTCTCCTTTCGCGGCGCTTTGCCGCGGGGTGAAGGGGTGATGGAATGTGATGGAACGTTTTCGAAGGCGCGAAGCCGCAGTTCGACTTTCTCCTTTCGCCTCTCTCCTTTCTGGGCGCTCGCCGCGTGATGCCCGACGCCTTCTCTCCCAACCAACCCGATAACACGGCCTCAACGGAAGGACGAACAGAAATGCGATGGATCGACAGGCGTCGGCCGATGACTGGTTGGCCGGCGGCGGACGGGCGAATCTGGAGATGCGCGGAGGAGCGGATGAACGCAGATGAGGGGGCGCGAGAAGATCGGCGGCCTGAGCCGGCGAGCGGCGCGGCGCGGTCAGGTGCGCAAAGCAGCGCCGGCCGCGGCAACGGCAACGGGGCGCACGCGGTGCGCGGCAATGGCTGGCCTTCGCCCCGCCGTCATGCACAGATGGTGTTCATCACGCCCATGGGCATTCCGATCGGCCCCTCGGTGCAGGAAGAACTCAACATCCCCGACGATCTCGATGACACCCTCCCCCCCGGCGACCTCCCCGGCCAACTGCTGCTGGACCTGGGGCTGGCTTAGCGCGCGGGCTCCCGCCGCTCTCGCTTGGGGAGATTGACACAGGCGTTCCTTCGAATCAGACCTGACATCGATCTTGGCGCATCCGACTGAGAGAGGAGATTTCTCCTGCAGACTGGATGCACCGATGGATCTGTTGTCTGGCATTGTCGCTCTGAGGCTACTCATGGCTGGCCCCGTTGCCTTAGCGCATGTCGGACAGCCAGCGATGGACGGTGACCGACCCGCGCAGACGATCGCGCAGCCCGCGACGCTGAGCAACGCAGCCGTCGTCTCCGCCGAGCATTATCCGGCCGCACTGGAGATCAGGCTGCTGTCCATCTGCTCTGACGGTGAGAGCGCACTCGTGGTTATGAGTGAACCAGCGCTGGACGTGTGGCCTGCTGTCTTGTCGATCTGGCCCGAGATTGTCGAATCAGTGCTTGTCGTTGCGGGTCTGGTGCTCGTGCGGCGAACAGGACGGAGGCGCCGGACTGCAAGCGGCGTTCCCCACTGTCGCCGGTGCGGCTACATCATCTACGGCAAGCCCTCGCGATGCTCAGAGTGCGGAACGCAACTCACGCCGGGCGGGATTTGCCTGGGAGGTCGAGCGAGCGTGATGCTGATCGCCTCGATCACCGTCGGCGTGCTGGCACTGGTTGTGTTTCCCCTGACTCGAAACAGCCTTCCCCGACGCTCGAACTGGGTGGACGAGCATTCGCAGTGGTACTCTGCGCAGTTGCTGCACGTGCTTGAGTCACTCTTTCAGTTCAGTGAGTACGACTTCATCGCATTTCCAGCCGCCGTGGTCGAGTTTGATCTCAAAGCACAGATCGCGCGGCGCACGATCTGCACCGCAGATTTCTCCGTGGGAGACGTGAGGGTCTGGCAGGAAGGCGAGACGCGCCTCACCGCTTTCGTGGCAGACATGGACCGCGTCGTCGTCATCGGGGAGACGCGCGGCGGAAGACCCCGAGTCATCTTTCGTGCCAGCGAGGACACATGGCCAGAACTGATCGGCTTCGCGGCCAACGGCGAGCGCCTCTACTACTACGACACGAGCCACGAGGTTGAGGGTGTATGCGCGACCGATCTGACCACCGGCCAAGTCAATTGCGTGCGCCGCATCCCCTGCAACCGATGGAGATGCTTCGGTCCGTCGGGCCCCTACTTTGAGATGAGCCCTCTGCAACGCATCGCGATCGTGTACGACGACGCCGCCCGGGAGCGTGGAGAGCCTGTTGTGCGGATGCTCGGCCTGGATTCGGGCGAGTGGCTCGCCGCGCTTCCCTTAGAGGATGAAACGAGCATCTGGCGCGCGAACTGGATCCTCTCTGACGGCGGCTCGCTGTTTCTGGTGAACGACAGATACGAAGACGCATCTGAGAGCCGATCCGGCATAACCGTCGGCAACTACTCCCTGAACAGCGCGACCTTCAGCCGTGAGATCTTCATTCCAATGGAGGACGACGAAGAACATGTGTTGGACGTTCAAGTACTCACACCAGATGCGTGGCGCATCACGACGAAACGGTGGCTCGACGAAACCTCTGCGAAGTTTCGGGTACACCAGGTGAGTCTTGCTCCGGACGGAAGTGCCGAGGTCTCGACTTTCGAGCGATTGATCTATCAGCCCGCTGATTGCGATCCGTCGGACTGGTACAGCAACGGACTACGCCTGCGCGGTGTTCGAGTCGAGTGGGAGTTGCGCAGGTACGACGAGTTGGGTTCGGCGCTGCTTTGCTTCGACCTCGAACTTCCAACACGACATTGAGCAACGACAGCAAGTCGATCGTGGTCATTTCCGGCGGCACCGTTGATCGACCGCCGGAATGGCTTTTCGATTCGCCGCCGGCGGCTCGATTCCCTCACCCACTCACCCCGCGGCAAAACGCCCAGAAGGGGGGAGGAGAAAGGCGTGTTGGTTTGCGACAGGGATGAACGCAAGGCGGATACGATTATTCGCCTATGACTCGTTCTGAACCGCACAACCCGATTGCTTGGTTCACGAGTCCGCAGGCCGTTGTGTGCTACATTTCACTTGTTCTCGCGGTGGCAACATTTTGCGTGCAACTGGTGGCGGTGCTGGCGTGCGTTCCGCTTGGAGTTGTATTGGCATGGTATCTCGCGCGCGTCATTCCAAAGTACACAGCCAATCCGCGCCGAAAATCGGTTAGCATCGGCACAGTCGCCACGTTTGGGGCTTGGGGCCCGTTCGGGGCCTTTCCAGTGGCATTTGCTGTACAGATCATTGGGGGCGAAGGTGCGGTCGCTGCTCTTGCGCCCGACACCCAAGCAGAAATCGCCCTCTCCGTGTTGGTTGACGGAATCCTCACCGCAGGCGTCGTGGGGTGGGCTTTCCGCGCACCCTCCAGAGCTGCGATCCTGGGCTGCGCGACTGTCTTCCTGTGGCAATGGCTACGCACCGGCAACGAACTGGGGTTTGCGGTGGCACTACCTTCTTCCATGTTCCTGTGGAACGTGTTCTTCATGATTGCATTCTCGCCGCAAGCGGCCAGGCGAGCGTTTTCTCGACCAGCCGGGCGGTGTGGCGAGTGTGGGTATTGCACTTACGGATTGCCAAGCGCGACGTGCCCGGAGTGTGGGAATCTGAACGATTGAGGAAGCGGCGGAACGCGCGTAACCGGGTGCCGAAGCCGATCGAGGCTTTGGGAGCCCGCCACACGAGCCTGCGATACCTGAACCGAGTCCGGCTCAGCGCCCACCGCGTTAGTCGAGAGTCGAATCGCAGACTCACATCACCCCTTCACCCGGCGGCGAGGCGCCGAGAAAGAGGAGAGGAGAAAGGAGAAAGTCGAAGGGCAGATCCGCACTTCCGGCGGCTTCGCCTCGCGGACGCGCAATCACCCCATCACCCCATCCCCCACTCACCCACTCACCGCTTCACCGTTCAGCCCCGGCGCCTGAACCGCATCCGGATCGGCTCGTATAGTCTCCCGACGCTTCCGCGGGTGAGCGGGGCGGGCGGGGAGGTTTTTTGCGATTGCGCGCGATGAGTCAGGGCAGGCGGAGCGGCGCCGGGAATGCCGGGCGCGACGGGCTGCTGCGCCTCCTGGCGGCGATCGCCATCTGCGCCGCGGTCATCCTGCCGGCGATTCACCGGCACCCCGAGCTGGGCGACAGCCGCCTGGCGACGACCGCGCTCGAAGCGTCGCATGCGTCGTCGCCGACGGCCTCGACCTCAACCGACTGCGAGCACGATGACCGGCATCCCGCGCGCCACCCGCAGCCGGGTGAGCCTGATTGCCCGATCTGCCACTGGATGCACCAGGCGGCTCAGGGTCTGGCCCTGGTGCCGCCGGCGGCGGGCGTGCCTGCGCTTGCGCCGCCGACAGCGGCCATCGCCGCCGATCGCGAGCATCCCCTGCCCGTTCATCTGGAGTCCCTCGGACCGGCCCGCGCGCCTCCCCGGCCCATCGCCTGATCCCGCGGCCGCGATTTCATTCGATTCCAATTGATCTGTCAGACGCCGAGCCGGAGCGCTCATTGCGCCTGGCCTGCGCTGATTCCGAGGAGGTGCGCGATGACTCAGCGCGCGTTTACGCTCATTGAGTTGCTCGTTGTCATGTCGATCATTGCGCTGCTGGTGGGGCTGCTCCTGCCGGCGCTTTCACAGGCGAGGGTTGCAGGGCGACGGGCCGTCGACCTGGGCAACATCCGAACCATGGAGATCGCCCACACGATGTACGTGGACGATCACAAGGGCTGGCTCGTGGATGTCGGGCTCGGCCACGGCGGCGAAGAAGAAGACCCGGGCGCGTGGATCTTCACGCTCGAACGCTACTACGGCAGCAAGCTCGCCCGCCGCTCGCCGGGCGACCGGAGCGTGTACTGGCCGCCGGAGGACGGCGGTTCGGGGCAGTTCATCCCCGGCTCGAACCGCTATCGCAAGACGAGTTACGGCATCAACAACTACCTGACGAGCAAGGCGCCGCTGCGGCCGTGGCGGCAGTTCACGCTCATCGCCTCGCCGAGCCGCACGGTGCACTTCCTGCTCATGACCGAGGAGGGCGAATACGCCGGGGCGGACCATCCGCACGTCGAGAACTGGTGGATCGGCAACCGCGACGCCGTGCCCGTCCTCGCGGCGCGGCATCTCAAGCTCCATGCCTTCGGCGGCGAGCCGGGAACGTGGAGCGCGCAGAGCAACTACGGCTTTCTCGATGGCCACGCCGAGTCGCTGCCCTTCAGCGCCGTCTACGACACGAACAAGCGCAACCAGTTCGATCCTGAAGTCGCGCGGTGAGCATCGACGCTTCATCCACATGCATGCAATTGAACCACAACTCCCCTTGAGGGAAGAAACGAGTTTCAAATGAACACGCACTTTCACATCACGACGATTGCTTCGGGTCTGCTTCTCGCTGCGGCGGCGACGTCTCTCGGCCAGCACGCCGGCGACATCCTGCTCGAAAACATCAACGGCACGCTCACCACGGGGCTTGTCAACGAGACGATGCGCATCCACGATCACCGCGCGTTCGGCGCCGAGTTCGGCGAGTTCTTCATGAACTTCACGGATGAGCCGGGCTTCGATTCGGACGCGGGCGAGTTCACGCCGGGAACGCACATCGGTTTCAACGTGCTTGACGGCGTGCGCCGCTGGGACGGCCAGGATTTCGACGCCCTGTCGCCAGTCACCTTCACCATCAGTTATTCGAGCCTCGAAGTCGAGACGGGCGCGGGCTTCGTCGAGGGGTTCGGCCTGCCGGTCGGGTCCAACGGCGAATTCCATCGTCATCTCAACTACGTGATCAACGACCCGGCGCCGAGCGGGATTTACCTGCTCGCGCTCGAACTGTGGAGCGACGACCCGGCCCTGGGCGATTCGCAGCCGCTGTACATCGTCTTCAACCAGAATGAAGATGAGATGGTTCACGACGAGGCGCTGGAGTGGGCGAGCGGCCATCTCGTGCCGGGCGTGCATTTCCGCGCGCTCGATCTCGAGGCCGGCCGCACCAATGAGTTCGCCGTTGTCGGATGCACGCCCGGACAGCGCGTGCACTTTGTTTATGGCTTTGAGTTCGGATCCACCGGCGTACCGGGCTGTCCGGGCGCGAGCATTGCCATTCGCCGGCCGACGATCATGGGCTCGGCCATCGCGAACGGAGCGGGCCTGGCGACCATCTCGCGACTGATCCCCGGCGGCGCCAGCGGGCGCACGGTGCTCTTCGGCGCCGTTGAGCAGGGCACGTGCTCGGTGGGAAACATCATCGAGTGCCGATTCCCGTGAGGGAGGACGATCGCGGCGAAGTCGGGTGACGATTGTTGGATCGCTCAAGGTCGGGCGCCGTGGTGGGGCGAGGCTTGTGGAGCCGGCCACGCGAGCGCGCGGTTGCGCAGACTTCTCTGTGGGCGAAAGCTCGCCCATGAAAGACGTGAGCGACAGTTTCAGACGCGGTGAGAATGTCGAAAGGCGCCCCCACCCTGGCCCTCCCCCGCAAGCCGGAGGAGGGAACCTGGATGCCCGCCCTTTGCGCGAGGATGACGAAAGCGCCCCCACCCTGGCCCTCCCCCGGACGCCGGAGGAGGGAATCCGGATCCCCGACGTGGTTTGAGCGGATGATGATGGGGTGAAGGGGTGAAGGGGTGGTGCGCGCGGGTAGCGACTGTCTTTGAAGTCAAGTGTTTATTGAAGGATTCCATGGCTGGTTGTCTCGGATCATGACGTTGATGGTGGTGAGGAGTTTGCGGGTGACGGCGATGAGGGCGGCCTTCTTGGGCTTGCCCAGTGCGAGGAGC
>CAUJHZ010000004.1 GCA_963205185.1 Planctomycetota bacterium
ATCGCCTGGCTGCACCAGTACCGCCGACTTCGCATTCGCTATGAACGCACCGGCGAAATCCATCAGGCCTTCCTCTCCATCGGCTGCAGCCTCATCTGCTTCAACAAACTCAAACCGCTATTGTGTTAGGGGCTCTTACGGGCGGGGCTCGTTTCGACCTTGCGGCCTCGTGTGCGCGTTGCGCGCGATTGGTGGTCGTTGCACGATCGTGGATTCCTGCCCCTGCCTTCGCAGGGGCGGGGCTCTGCGCAGGAATGACGGGGAGTTGTTGCACGTTTCCACGCAGCATGCTTCACGCGGAGGCGGTGAGGCGTGGCGGCCGTCGATGAGTGCGCGATTGTTACGGCGAAGGCTGGTGATCGGCGAAGACCCTTCCTTACGGGCGGGGCTCGGCGCAGGAATGACGGGGAGTTTTCACACATGCAGGCAGCATGCTTCACGCAGAGCCGATGAAGCATGGCACCCTTGTGTCGTGGGCATGGCACGCAGAGCCGATGAAGCATGGCACCCTTGTGTTGTGGGCATGCTTCACGCAGAGCCGATGAAGCATGGCACCCGTTCGTTGTTGCGCGTTTCGCGCGACATGCTTCACGCAGAGGCGGTGAAGCATGGCGACCGGCGAAGGCTGGTGGGTTGGCGAAGACCCGTCCTTACGCGCGGGGCTCGTGTCGGCCTTGCGGCTTCGTGTGCGCGCTGCGCGCGATTGGTGGCCGTTGCACGTTCGTGGATTCCTGCCTCCGCAGGAATGACGACGTGCTGATGCATATGCACGCAGCATGCTTCACGCAGAGCCGATGAAGCATGGCACCCTTGTGTTGTGGGCATGCTTCACGCAGAGGTGGTGGAGCATGGCACCCTTGTGTGTTCTCGGCATGCTTCAGGCAGAGCCGATGAAGCATGGCACCCGGCGAAGGCAGGTGGTCGGCGAAGACCCTTCCTTACCCTTCGAAGGACTCGGGGTTCCTGCCGACACGCGCAGCTCGGTTCAGCGTGCGCGCGTGGGCCGCTTCCTTACCCTTCGATGGACTCAGGGTCCTGCGGACAGGCGCCGTTCGACTCCGCTCGCGACCTTGCGGCGGCTCGTTCCGGGTTCAGGTCAGCGCGATGGCGCTGGCGATGGCGTGGGTGTCGGTGTGGCTGATGCTCAGCGTCCAGCCGCTGATGCCGGCGCGCCCGGCGAGTTCGGCGGCCCTGCCGGTGAGCGTGAGCACGGGACGGCCGCGCGGGTCGGGGAGGATCTCCATGTCGGTCCAGGCGATGCCATCGCGCCAGCCGGTGCCGAGCGCTTTGAGGATCGCCTCCTTGGCGGCGAAGCGGCCGGCGAGTCGCTCGAGGCGCTTGCGCGGCGCGGCGGCGGCGTACTGCACCTCGCGCGGCGTGAAGCACCGCTCGAGGAAGCGCTCGGCGTGGTCGTCGAGCATGCGGCCGAGACGCGCGATCTCGATGAGGTCGATGCCGTGTGAGACGATGGCCACGGGAGATCGTAGGGCAATTGGCGTCGGCGAAAGCCGATGGTCTCAAGTTGCGCTGGCAGGCGGTCGTCGCTCATCGCACTCAGCACCGCACAGCCGGCTGCTGAGTGTCGCCGTCTGGTCATGCGCGACTCACACGTTGGCGCTGGCCATCTGCTCGCAGGACTGCGCGCACTTGCGGCAGGTCTGGGCGCACTGCTTCATGAGCCCGTCGCCGTTGGCGAGTCGATCGCAACTTTCGGCGCATTCGTTGCACACGGCAGCGCAGACGCCGCAGAGATCAGCGACCTGGTGTGAGGAGCGCGACATGAACGAAGCGGCGACGCCGCAGATCTCTTCGCAGTCGCGCATCAGGCCCTGGTGTTCGGGCTCGGCGTGCTCGCCGCCCATGTGCAGGCAATGATGCAGGCACTGCGCGCAGATGCTGGCGCATTCGACACAGTCGCGCATGCAAGAGAGCGTTTCCCGAGAAGGCATCGCGTGTGACATGGAATTCTCCTTCGGTTGAACCCGACTGTACCCGTCGACTCTCGCGATGCGACTGAGTGATTGCCTGATCGCTGAATCTGCGTGCGGCGAAGCGCGCACCGCGCCGCAGTCGCGCGGACCGGGCGCTCGCCATGCGCCCTCAGTTCTGCACTCTTGCGGCATGCGCGAGGGCCGCATGTCGCGGGGACGCGTTCCTATGATGCTCGATGCCATCACAATCAACCACGGAACATCGAGAGGCGGCGGGAGACCAGGCGGTCGCGTGCGCGGTGCTGACGGTTTCAGACACGCGCACGGCGGAAACGGACCGGGGCGGGCCGCTCATTGCCCAACTGCTGACGGCGGCGGGGCACATCGTCGTCGATCGCGCCATCTGCCGCGATGAGCCGGGCGAGATCGCCTCGCGGCTGGATGAATGGATCAGCCAGCAGCGCGTGCAGGCGATCCTCACCACGGGCGGCACCGGGATCGCCAAACGCGACTCCACGATCGACATTGTCGCGGCGCGGCTGACGCACCGGCTCGACGGCTTCGGCGAACTCTTCCGCATGCTCAGTTACAACGAGGTCGGCGCGGCGGCGATGCTCAGCAGAGCCATCGCGGGCCTGGCCATGCGCGACGGCGCCGGCGATACGTTCATCTTCGCCATGCCCGGCTCGGTCAACGCGATCGAGACGGCGATGAAGAACCTCATCGTGCCCGAGCTGTCGCACCTGGTGTGGGAACGGAAGAAGTAACTAGGCCGACGCGCGAGCGAGGATGAATCGCTCACCCGGGATGCGATCGGCGCCGCGCATTGGTGAGCCGCAACGCGAAGGCTCTGCGAAGCGCAGCGCGCCCCTCGGGCCACGCCGATCGACCATTCCGACGCCAGCGAGCGCGAGTCGCTCGCTGTAACCAGGTTAGACATGCTCTTGCGGACACACGTCATCACGGCCCATCCGCCGTATTCTCCCATGGCGAGTTGCTCCAGCGCACGGGGATGGTGATCTCTCCGGACCAGTAGCGGTCGGAGCTGAAATTGCGCAGGGCCACGTGAGGATTCGAGACCATCCGCAGTGTGAAGGCGCTTCCGGGCGGTGGCCGTTGCGGAATGGGCAAGTCGTAGACCGGCTTCAGCTTGACCTGCCAGATCGGAACGGGGAGGGCTTGATTGCCTCCGTCACTCCACCACCACGCCTCGCCCCTCGCAAAGACAATCTGATTCCAAACGACTTCGAACGTCACGGCAAGCGTCGCGCCATCCAGCATGGAAAGAAGTTTGGTCAGGTCGTTCAATTGCAGGCAATCGGCCTGCAGCTCAGGCGACAGGGCGGACTGCGCTGCCGTTACAAACTCAGCGGATTCAACCGGCGTCAGCAGGGCATCCACCGAACCACCCACCGTTATGGGTACCGTGATCTCACGTGTCCAACTCAAAGCTGATTTTTCGAGCAGTACACGGTGCTGTTGAGTGAGATCGCGGTGGCCAGTGATGATGAACGCACATCCGTGCTGCGGCGCCGACCATGTACCAATGGAAACAAGGCCGTCCTCCCAGATGCTCGGAGGCCAGAGCGGATGTCCTCCGTGCGAGGGGTAGTTGGTAGTCGTGCATATGAGCGCGTGCTGTCGAGGATCTTTGAGATAAATGGTCACAACATCATTCACCCAGAGCACACATCTCTGGTACACATCGGCCATGATGGGCTCATCCAGCGGCCACTTCGACCGCGTGTGGATAGTCAAGCCATCGAGCGTCAACACCTCTTCGAGCAGATCAGGGTTGGCAAGTTTGTTGGCATCGTTCGCTCGGTTGAGGATCGTCTGATATAGATCTAGCCGCCCACTTACGGCGAGGCTCTGCTTCGCACGCGACTCGCTCCAGATGGCGACATGAATGGCGGCAGACCATTGCCAGCCGGTCAGTTCGTTCTGTTCCATGCGCAGGTCGAGTTCCTCACCGAGCGTCATTGGCTGTTGTGAAGGTTGCCCGGGATTCTTGAGCATCGCTATCTGCCGCTCAAGCGCAGCAGTCCGAACTCCGGCGCCGTCCACCAAGGGCACGCCCGCGATCAGCGCCGTCGTCGGCACGGCGGCGACCCAACCGCGCTCCCTTACCTCCGGGGCGCGGAACGCGAAGTAACTGCCGATCCACGCAAGCAGCGCCGCGACGACCCAGCGCTTGCGCCGGCGAGCTTTGAAGAGTTGCTTCTCGCGCCGCGCGGTGTAGCCGCATTCGCTGCAGGTCAGGCCGGGAGTGTGGGACAGGTCGTACCAGCACTTCGGGCAGCGGCGCGCTTTGCGAAAGCGCCGGCGGATCGGGTCGGCGAGGGCCGCGTAGAGCAGCGCCAGCACTGTGAGTGCCGCGAGGCTCCAGCCGATGATGTGCCACGTGTCCGCGAGATTCATCGCGGCTGCTCCACGGCGGGGCCGCGTTCGGGTGCGTTGAACTCGAGCGCAGGGCGCCAGCTCACGGGCACAGTGAAGCTGCCGGACCAGTATCGGTTTTCATCGAGGCGGCGCAGCGCCATCTCGGGGTTCGAGGTGATGCGCAGCGTCAGCGTGTCCAGCTCTCGCGCTGCCGGCGCCGGCGCATCGTCCATCATCGTGATGCGCAGCGCGCCGCTGGAGGGTTGAGGCCGCATCGTTTCGCCCTCGGCCCACCATGCCTGCGCAGAGGCGATCACCCGGTCGCCGTGAAGCACTTCGAAGGTCGCGGCGAACGTGGCGCCATCGAGCAATTCGAGCACCTGCCACAGTCGAGGCAGCCAGAGTTCATCATTCATGATGCTGGCGCGCTCCATGGTCTTGAAGCCGTGAACGAATGCTTCGCTCTCGACTGGCACGAGAACGTCATCAAGATCGCCGGCAATGGTCGTGTCGAGCGGGACGTTGTACGCCCACGTGATTGACGTGCCCGCATCTGGTTCGGCGGGCTCGTCGGCAAATTTGAATTCCCCGTCCAGGCGCAGCGTGAACTTCTCGCCAGGCTGCGGATCGGCGCTGACCAGCAGCAGACGGTCCGTCCAATAGCGCTCGAATTTCCTGTGCTCAGAGTCTGATTCCACTGGAAAAAAGTCCTCGCGGTAGAGGACGCGATCGGACTCGGCAGGCAGCGAGAGTTGGAGCGTGATGCGCGCCGCCGAAGCGCAGGCGCGAGGCTGGATGGAGACGAGCAGCGGCTGGCCGGCGGGGCAGCGCGGCCGCGTGATCACCTGGCATCCGGCGAGTGTGTGCGATTCGCTGAGGATCCCAGGGTCGGATGGATAGTGCCTGGCGATGCTGGCGGCGAGCAGTTGCTCCGGTGTGGTGCGCCACGTCTCGCCAGGCGCGTAGGACCGCCGGAATTGAGCGGCGCACGCCCGGATCGCGCGGCGCTGCAGCAGATTCCACTGCCAGTTGGCGAGTTCGCGGTTCTCCATGCGCACCGCCAGTTCAGCCGAGAGGTTGTCGGGCGGCGGCCCAATGGCGACCGGCAGACTCCAGCCTCCATAGGCCGAGGACATCATGGATTGTTGTGCGATGGCGTAGGCGCCTTCCGACTCGAGCGCCGGGGCCATGAGCACGAGAATCGTCGTGGGCATGAGCGCCTTGAGCCCGCGATCCTGCACGGCTGGTACGCGAAAGGAAACAGCAGCGGTGACGCCCAGCAGCAGAGACCCGATGAGCCAGCCGCGGCTTCGGCGGTTCTTGAACAGTCGTCTTTCGCGCTTGGCCGTGTAACCGCATTCGCTGCAGGTCAGGCCGGCGGTGTGAGAAAGGTCATACCAGCACTTCGGGCAGCGGCGCGCTTTGCGAAAGCGCCGGCGGATCGGGTCGGCCAGCACGGCCAGCAGCAGCGCGAGCACTGCCAGTGCGCCCAGGCTCCAGCCCGCGATCATCCACACCGTGTCGAGCGTGCCGGTCATCCGTGAGAGTGTAACGGATTTCGCGTGGGATTACTCCGAGATCTGCACTTCCAGCACATTCGATGTCACCGCCGGGCGGCCGGGATCGGGGACCGCGAGCGCCTGGAGCCAGACCGGGCCGGGGCTGGCCTGCGACGGGTTGATCGTGAGCGACGCGACGCCGTCGGCGCCTGTGGTAGCCTCGCCGAGGCGCACAATCGGCCGCGTGAGGTCGATGCAGGTCTGCAGTTGCGGCACAAACGTGCACGATGTGCCGGCGCGCGAGGCGAGGAAGTGGATGCGCCGGCCGGCCTGCCCGGCGAATGCCTGGATGGTGTACTGCTCGACGCCGCGGTTGATGCGCCAGTTGGCGCGGAATGGATGCAGGAGAATCGGCGCGCCGGCGCGGGCAATGACGCGGCCCGGCGGCGCCTGGTCGGCGGTGATGAAGTCCGCCGCCCCGTCGCCGTTCACATCGCCCATCGCCACCTCGGTGCCCTGCCAGGCGTTGTCAAAATCGAAGTGCGGCTGAGTGAAGTGCAGCAACTGCCCCGTCGCGCCGTCGAAGACGTACATCGCGAGGAAACTCTCGAAGATCGCTTCGAACCGGCCGTCTGCATTGACATCCGCAAGACGGACGCTGACGCCGAAGAGTTCGTCGTAGAGCACGCCATCGCGCAGTTCGTAGCGGCGCGTGGCCTGGCCCGTGCGGCCGTCGATGAGATACGCGTAACTCGCGCCGTTCGAGCGGCCAGATGCGATGAGGTCGGGCGTCTGGTCGCCGGTGAGATCGACGCCGCCGGCGAATTGCCAGCCGAACAGGTGATCCTGAAAGTCGGGCCGGCCGAGGTTGGCCAGTTGCCGCCCGTCGCGGCCGGAGTAGATGCCGATACCCATGCCATCGCGCGTCAGTTCCCACGAGCCGACGCCGAGGTCATCGCGGCCGTCGCGATCGACGTCGCCAAGCGGGCGTATGCGGCGCGGCCAGTCGCGGGTGATCTGGAAAAGCTCCTCGCCATCGCGGCCCGAGCGCACGGAGACGACGCCGGGCGCGTCGAACCGGCTGACGAACGCAAAGTCAGGCGTCATATCGCGGTTCACATCGCCGAGGGCAAATGCATCTCTGCCAAGGAAGTCGTCGGTTGATGCGCCGGTGTACGAACGGAGCACTGCACCGGTTCGGCCCGAGTAGACATCGACGCGGCCGCGGCCGCCGTCGGCGCCGGGCTGGCCGAGGATGAGGTCATCGCACTGATCGCCGTCGAGATCTCCGATGAACGAGCCGGCGACATAGATCGGGAAGGCCTCGAGCTGTTGAGCGCCAATGGCCCGCCAGAGTTCGCCGCCGGTGCGGCCCGAGTACATGATCCACCGGCCGCGCCGCTGCCCCTGCACTTCGAACTTCTGGTCGGCGACGAGCACGTCGTCGAAGCCGTCGGCGTTGGCGTCGCCGGCGCTGATGACGGCGCTGCCGAATTCGATGGTGTCGGGTGGTGCGTCGATGACGTGCGGCAGGCCGTTTTGCGCGAGCGCGGGTGCTGCACACGCCGCTGCGATGAAGGTGATGCAGATGAGCAAGAAGCGCTGCGGGGCGAAGCGGTGGTTCGTCGAGGTCATGATGTGGCTCCCTTTGGCTCGCGCCGCCGATCCGGGCGTATCGGGCAGCCCGCGGCGGCGCTGGACCTGGGCATGATAACATGTTTTTCCCCCGAGCAGGGGGCGAAATCGGGGAATGGGTCAAGTTTTCACCACGTTTTCTGGCTCGTCCGTCGCGTTCGGCGGAGGACGCCTTGCGGGGATCCCGTCGAGCCCGCGCGTCATGCCTGCGCAGGCAGGCATCCAGTCGAACGTGCTTGGGCGCTCGCCACTCGTTGATGAATCGAACGTCATTGCATGTGCGTGGATTCCTGCCTGCGCAGGAATGACAGACTCCCGTATGCGCCGTCGGAGCACACGCGGTCGCACCTGCAGAGGGCATCCGTCTGCACGCCAAAGGCGTGATCGTCAGTAGCCGTGGCGTGAAGCGAGTCTTCGAGCGCTGCCCCTCGGAACATGAGTCGTGTTTCATTGAACTCTGAAGGAGTTCTCGTGCCGTGCGGCGCGCGTTGCGCATTGCGTTGCGAACAGCGTCGGGCAACTTGCACCCTTTCAGGGTGCGATGTGCTCTGCGCGGCGCAACCGGGCGTCGCGCTCGGGGCGCTCCCTGGACGCCCGGCTACTCACGATGAGGCCTTCGGCCTCGATGCGGATGACAGTCGCCATCGCTGCGCGGAGCCCCCGTGGGAGCCGTCGGCGCGCCATCACGCCGGGGCGCCGCACTGGGTAGCCGACTGCGCCATGCCGCTTCGTCCTCGCTACTCTGCGGGCTCCGGCGCCGGAGACTCTGCAGGCACATCAGTGACAAGGCGAATCCCGGTCTTTTGGAATCTGCCGTCTTCCCTCGTGAACCACAGTGAGTGTGGTTCGCCGTCGCGATACGAATAGATGATTACGAGCTGGCGCAGCGTCGGCTCATCGACAGGCTCGAATTCGACTGACGCGAGTAACTCCGCAGCCGGCCGCGATGAGGTGATTTCGTTGACGTTTGAAAACACGTGCTTGACGAAAGCGTGCGTGTCATCTCTACCCACGTCGGCGTAGCCATCGAGGTTCACGTCCAAGACTCGATTGCGGTTCTCCACTTCGAAGTCCGGCGCATCGACAACGGCCTTCGACAGAGCCAGGCGCTCAACAATCGTCGGCAGTCGCACGGGCGGAGCAGCCGGATGCTGCTTGTTGCGCCAATCGATAAAGTGCAGTGCGTCGACAGCACTGAGATATCCGGCGGGGTGATCTTCGCGCTCAGGCGGCCGAAAGTCGAGGGACATCACTCCATCGCCGGCTTCGGTGCGGTGGTAGGACGTCGCGTCCAGAAACGCTCTCACCTCAGCGACGGAAACCTCGCGACACGCGACCAGCACCTCGCGCACCGGGTCCTCGCCTTCGAGCTGAAAGGCCAGACGGACGAATTCAGTGCCGGCGTGCGCGGCGGATTCATCATCAAGACGCGCCCATTTGATTTCGGGCAGTGCGCGAACTGGCTCGCTCGCATCCAGTTGGGCGACGGGTGGTGGACCGGCGTTCGGTGCCGCCGGCGGCACCGGTGGTGTGGCAAGGCAAACACTGCAAAGGAGGATCAGCCTGATCATCGCTCCGGCTCGATCGGCGGTTCGGGGGCGTCCGGCGGCGGCTCTGCCTGCTCTCCTGCCGTGACGACCGCGCCCGGGCCGGCGTTGATGGTGATGCCCACGCCCTCGCGCGAGCGGATCGAATAGATGACCGTCGTCTCATCCTCGCCGCGCATGGAAAACTCGATGCGCTGCACGCCCGAGACCGATTCGAGCCGCGATGCTCCGGCGGGCAGATCGACCGTGAGCAGGCGATAGATGTAGCCGGGCGATTCCTGGTCCGGCCCGTAGAACTCGAGCACGGCTCGATCGGGTCCGGTGTTGCGCATGTCGATGGTGCCGGTGGGTGGAATCGGCTGGAAGCGCAGCGTCGCCGCAGAGCCTGCCGAAAGGTGAATCGACGAATTGACCGTGATGTCCGTCGAACAGGCGGGCATCGCGAGAAGGGTGAGCAGAAGAGCAATGTACGAAGATGCGCTCGAGGGGAAGATGACCCGATGCCGGCCGTGCATGGCGCTCTCCGCAGGGTAGTGGTCCAACGATCGATGGTACGTCTCTATATCGCACCGCGCGGCTCAGCCCGCCAGACCGCCGCTGTTCGGTTCTCGTCAGGCACGCGCGGAGGCGGTACGATTGCCCGCCATGCTGGCTCGTGTGCAGAGTTTCGTGCTCAGCGGTCTGGATGACCACCCCTGCGAGGTCGAAGTGGATCTCGCCGAGAGCGGTCTGCCCAAGACCACCGTCGTCGGCCTGCCCGATGCGGCAGTCAAAGAGTCGCTCGAGCGCGTGCGCAGCGCCATTGTCAACGGCGGCTACGCGTTCCCGGATGGGCGGCTGCTGGTCAACCTTGCGCCGGCCGATCTGCGCAAGGAAGGGCCGATCTATGACCTGCCCATCGCCATCGGCGTGCTCATGGCCAACGGCTCGATCCGCCCGCCGCAGCGCGAATTGACGTTCGACTATCGCCAGTATCTCTTCGCCGGCGAACTGGCGCTCGACGGGCGCGTGCGGCCGATCAACGGCGCCATCAGCATGGCGCTGCACGCCAAGCGGCGCGGGCTGCAGGGCGTGATCGTGCCTCAGGCCAACGCGCGCGAGGCCGCGGCGGTCGAAGGCGTGCAGGTGCTGGGTGTGGCGACGCTGGCGGCGGTGGTGTCGCTGCTCAATGGAAACGGCCCGGCCATCGAACCCGAGCCGCCGGTGAACGTGCAGGAGATGATCACCCGCGCCAAGGCGTCGGTCGATTTTGCAGAGATCAAAGGCCAGGAAGCGGCCAAGCGCGCCGTCATCATCGCGGCCGCAGGCGGGCACAACCTGCTCATGCTCGGACCGGCGGGCACGGGCAAGACGATGCTCGCCAAGGCGCTGCCGGGCATCATCCCGCCGCTCTCGCCCGACGAAGCGCTCGAGGTGACGCGCATCTATTCTGCGTGCGGGCTGGTGGCGCGCGGCGAGGGGATCATCACGCGCCGGCCGGTGCGCACGCCGCACCACACCGCCAGCGGGCCGGCGATCATCGGCGGCGGAACGATCCCGCGGCCCGGCGAGGTGAGCCTGGCGCATCGCGGCGTGCTGTTTCTCGATGAGATGCCCGAGTTCAGCCGCACCGTGCTCGAGACGCTGCGCCAGCCGCTCGAGGATCGGATCGTGACGATCTCGCGGGCCCACTCGACGCTGCAGTTTCCTGCGGATTTCATGCTCGTCGCGGCGCTCAACCCGACGCCGCGCGGCGACATGCCCAAGGGCGCCGAGGGCCAGCGCATCATGGAGCGCTACCTCTCGCGCCTCAGCGGGCCGCTGATCGACCGCATCGACATTCACGTCGAGGTGCCGTCGCTGCCCTATGCGAAGTTGCGCGCCAAGCCCGACGGCGTGCCGAGCGAGACGCTGCGCCAGCAGGTGGAAGTGGCGCGGCAGCGGCAGGCCAAGCGCCAGGGCGCCGGCCTGCTCAACAGCGCGCTCAGCGGCAAGGCGCTGGACAAGTATGCGGTCATCGACGATGTGAGCGCGACCTTGCTGGCCCAGGCGGTCAGCGAACTGGGCCTGAGCGCGCGGGCCTACGACAAAGTGCGCCGCGTTGCCCGCACGATTGCCGACCTCGAAGGCAGCGAAGCGATCGAGTCGCCGCACGTGAGCGAAGCAGTGCAGTATCGCCTGCTCGATCGGATGCTGTGAGCAGAGGCATCGAGGCGCCCAGGCATCGAGGCATGAGGCCATAGCCGCCGGCGGAAGCCGACGGTTATTGCACGCACTACGCGCGACTGCTTCCCCGTCAGGTCGTGGCCGGCGAGGTGGCGCTCGCGATGAGCGCACCGGCGGCCTGCCTGGCTCGCTGAATCACATCGCAGCGCGAACCCGACTCGCAGCACGAGCCCTGCGCCGTGACGACGGCGCCATCGAGGAGCAGGAGCAGCTGCTGCGCCAGCGCCGATGGATTGGCGAGCCCCGCGCGCGTGCAGTGCTGCTCCAGGTAGTGCACAAGTGCCGCGCGGTGTTCGACGATGGCGCGATTGATGGGGCTGCCCGGTTGCCGGAACTCGGCCGAAGCGTTGATGAACATGCAGCCGCAGAATCCGGGCTCGCGGAACCACTCGGAGTAGAAGTCGAAGACGGCGAGGATGGAGTCGATGCCCGAGCCCCCGCGCGCATCGACGAACTTCATCAGGCGGTTGCGGAAGATCTCATCGCGCCTTCGCAGCGCGGCGAGGATGAGTTCCTCCTTGGACTTGAAGTGGTTGTAGAGGGTCATGCGGGAGATGCCGCTCTCCTGCAGGACCTGCTCGATGCCCGTCCCGTGGAAACCGCGCCGGGAGAAGATCTCCATGGCGGCTTCAACGAGTTCTTCACGTCGACTGGGGGGCATGTGCATCTCCAGAGGCTGAATGAGGGACTCACCCTATCCGTACCGATCGGTATATATTGTACGTCCCCGCGAGGCCGGAGTGCGATCCAGGGGCGATTAAACGACAAAAACGAGCTTTTCTTGAGAAGCCGGCCGTAACCCTCCTCAGGCTCTGAGCCTCTCATTCGCCAAAAGATTGGAACATGTATACTGATCGGTCAGTATACTATCCGCAGGGCCAGAATGGCCCCGGACAACCAGGCCGCTCGGAAACGAGCCAAACAAGGAGAACCACCATGCCGCGAATCAAACCTGTCGATCCCGACCAGGTCCCCGCAAAGTCCAAACCGCTGCTCGAGGGCGTGCGCCAGAAGCTGGGCATCACGCCCAACCTGATGACCACGCTCGCCCACTCTCCGGCCGCCCTGCAGGCGTACCTGGGTTTCGGCCAGGCGCTCAGCGGGGCGAGCCTGCCGGGGAAACTGCGCGAGCAGATTGCCGTGGCCGTCGCCGGGGAGAACTCGTGCGGCTACTGCGCTTCAGCGCACACGCTCCTGGCCGGCAAGGCCGGCGTGCCGGGCGACGAAGCCGCGCGGAACCTGCGCGGCGAGTCGAGTGATCCACGCACCGCCGCGGCTCTGGACTTTGCGCGCACCATCGTGAAGAAGCGCGGCCATGTTCCGGATGCGGCTCTTCGCTCCGTTCGCGCCGCCGGCTTCACCGAAGCGGAGGTCATCGAGATCATCGCGACCGTCGCCGTGAACATCTTCACCAACTACTTCAACCACGTCGCGCAGACGGAGATCGACTTCCCGGTCGTGGATGTTCCCGAACCCGTCGCAGCCTGATCCCCCTCTCCCTTTCGGCGGGGCGCCGCGCTGAGCCACGAGTGCCGGCGCGGCGCTGCCGCCGCCTTCTCCCAGGAGACCATCATGCCGTACGCAAGCATCAAGATCACCCGCGAGCCCCGGGCGAGCGTCGAACAGAAAGCCCAACTCATCAGCGAGGTAACGGCGTCGATTGTGCGGATCCTCAACAAGGATCCGGAGACGACCTTCGTCGTGATCGAGGAGATCGACACCGACGCATGGGGCATCGGCGGGGAAACCGCGGCCGTACGCCGAGCGCGGACCGGCGCTGCCGCACGCTAGCCGCGAAGTGACGATCCACGCACACCACAGCACAAGAAACCAGATCACGGAGATATTGACTATGAGCAATCCAGCATCACCACGAACATTCGTCATCACCGGCGGCGGCTCGGGCATCGGACTGGCGGTCGCGCGGGCGGTCATCGAGCGGGGCGACAACGTGCTGCTCAACGGCCGATCGGAGAGCAAGCTTCGGAGGGCGCAGAACGAACTCGCCGGCGGCGCGCGCGTCGCAGTTGCGGCCGGCGACATCACGCGGGCTGCCACGGGCGATTCGATCATCAGAGAGACGTTCAATCGCTTCGGTCGCGTTGACGTGCTGGTCAACAACGCCGGCATCTTCTGGACCAAGCCGTTTACCGACTACACCGTCGACGAACTCGATGGATTCCTCGGCTACCTGCGCGGCACGTACCTCACGACGCAGGCGGCCGTGCGCCAGATGCGCAAGCAAGGCGGCGGTGGCGCGATTGTCAACATCAGCACCATACTGGCGCTCAACGCGGTGGCGGGCTTGCCTTCGAGCGCGCCGATCGCGGCCAAGGGCGGGATCACCGCGCTGACGCGCAACCTGGCCGTCGAATTGGCGGCCGATCGCATCCGCATCAATGCCGTCGCGCCGGGCGTGGTGCCGACTCCGCTCTACGGCGAGTTGTCGGATGAACAACTGGCCGCGCTGCATCGCATGCAGCCGCTCGGTCGCTACGGCACACCGGAGGACATCGCGCGGGCGGTCCTCTACCTCGCCGACGCCGACTGGGTCACAGGCGTGATTTTGCCCGTCGACGGAGGAGTCGTCGCCGGCGGCGACGGCGCCACGCGCGTGGCCGGGCAACTGGTCGAAGCCGGTTAAAGGCGCAGTCAGGAAGAACATCTCTTTACGAAAGCAGGTAAATCGTGCTCAACGCAGGAAAGTGTGCGGCAGGTTCGGGTGTGGCGCTGCTGACGGCGGCGTCGGCGCTGGTGATCAACATGGCGGCCGGGAGCGGAAAGCCGCGGGATCGCGCAGCGGCTTCACCGCCGCCGGGCGTGGCCTATCGCGTGGCCGGCGTGGATGGGCTTGACATCGCCTACCGCGAAGCCGGGCCGGCGGAAGCGCCGACGATCGTACTGCTGCACGGCTTCCCCACTTCATCTCACATGTTTCGCAATCTCATTCCGGCGCTCGCGGATCGCTATCACGTCCTCGCACCGGATTACCCGGGGTTTGGCGCCAGCTCGATGCCCGGTGTTGATGAGTTTGCCTACACGTTCGATCACCTCGCGGATGTGGTCGAGCAGTGGCTCGATGGCCAGGGCGTGAATTCGTACAGCCTCTACCTGATGGATTACGGCGCGCCAATCGGCTTTCGACTGGCCACGCGCCACCCCGAGCGCGTGCAGTCGCTCATCATCCAGAACGGCAACGCGTACGAGGAAGGCTTGCGTGAGTTCTGGGAGCCGCTGCGCGCCTACTGGGCGGAGCCGAGCGCAGAGCACGCCTCGGCGCTCGAGGCGTTCCTGACGCTGGACGCGACAAAGTGGCAATACACGCACGGCGTGCGCAATGTCGAATCCATCAGCCCGGACAACTGGCTGATTGACGCGGCGCTGCTGGCGCGCCCCGGCAACAAGGCGATCCAGCTGGCACTCTTCTACGACTACCGCACGAACCTGCCGCTCTATCCGCGGTGGCAGGCGTATCTCCGCGAGCGCCAGCCCCCCGTGCTGATCGCGTGGGGGAAAAACGATGCGATCTTCCCGGCCGAGGGCGCCGAGCCGTACAAGCGCGACGTCAAGACTCTCGAGTATCACCTGCTCGATACGGGCCACTTCGCGCTCGAGGAGGACGGCGATGCGATCGCCGCACTGATGCTCGATTTCCTCGATCGCCACGTGAGCGACGCACAACGCTGATGAGAAGAACTGCTCAACGAAAGGAGCACATCATGACAGACCCGGTTCTCCAACTCGATCAATCTGGCTTTGAATCACAGGTGCTGGCGTCACAGCAGCCGGTGCTGGTGGACTTCTACGCCGACTGGTGCCAGCCGTGCCGCATGGTCGCGCCCACGATCGAGGCGCTGGCGACCGAGTACGAGGATGAAGCGCTGGTCGGCAAGGTCGATGTCGACGCCAATCCGCAACTGGCGCAGCGCTATGGCGTGTCGTCGATCCCCACACTCCTGCTCTTCCACGGCGGCGACGTCGTCGAGCGGTTCGTTGGATTGCGGCAGAAAGATGAACTCAGTGCGGCGATCGATCGCGCCCTCGGGCGAATGCTCTCCTGACTCCCCCAATCGTCTGGTACCGCGATCGGGCGGAGGCCTTTCTCCGCCCGGTCGTGTTTTCTATTTGGCAGTCAGCAGCACCACGCCAATAAGAATCAGGCACACCGCAATGCCTTTGCGCGCCGTCATCGGCTCGCCGAGCACCAGCCAGCCCAGCAGCACCGCCACGGCCGGCGCAACGCAGAACGCGATCGGCTTCACGACGCTCAGCTGCCCCGCCTTGAGCGCGATGAAGAAGAACACCAGCGCCAAACCGCCCGCGAGCAGCCCCGAGCCGAAGATGAGACTGAGCATGACCTTGGGCGGCGCGTGCATCCAGTCGCGCGGCTCGGTGCGCGTCGCATAGAGCGGAATCGCCGCCGCAATGAGAATCAGCGGCAGCGCGACGCTGGCGCGCACCGCCAGCGCCGTCAGCGCGCCCACCCGGCCGCTGCTCAGGACCATCTTGGTAAAAAGTTCGCCCACGCCCCAGCACAGGCCGGTGAGCAGCGCGAAGAGAACGGCTTTCATGGGGCGCCTCCGTCGAAACATCGCCTGCCGCAGACCTAACATGCCCTGGACGGTCAATGGCCGCGGGAGGCGTCGATGACGAATGCATCATCGTCCGAATCGCCCGGGCAGGTGCAGCAGCCGCGCCCGCCGCGGGCCGCCGCGCGCGGCATGCGCATCGCCATGTGGTCCGGGCCGCGCAACATCTCCACCGCAATGATGCGCTCCTGGGGCAGCCGACCCGACACGTTCGTCAGCGACGAACCCTTCTACGCGTACTACCTCAAGAAGACCGGCCGCCAGCACCCCGGAGCCGATGAAGTCATCGCGAAGCATGAGACCGACTGGCAGGTCATCATCGACCATCTCACCGGCCCCATCCCCGAGGGAAAAGCCATCTGGTACCAGAAGCACATGGCCCACCACATGCTGCCCGAGATCAGCCGCGGCTGGTTTGACCAGATGGTGCACTGCTTCCTCATCCGCGATCCGCGCGATATGCTCATCTCTCTGCACAAGACGATCCCCAACCCCACGCTCGCCGACACCGGCCTGCCCCAGCAATCCGAAATCTTCGAAGACGTCCGCCGGCGCACCGGCATCGTTCCGCCCGTGCTCGACGCGCGTGAAGTGCTGGCCAATCCGCCGGGCATGCTGCGGCTGCTGTGCAAGGCCTTGGGCGTCGAGTTCCGCGAGGAAATGCTCCGCTGGGAGAAGGGGCCGCGACCGACCGACGGCGTGTGGGGCAAGCACTGGTACGCCGCCGTGGAAGATTCGACGCGCTTCGGCACGTACAAGCCAAAGGCCGAACCAATGCCCAGCAGCGTGCACGGCCTCTACAAATCCTGCCTGGGCATCTATCAGCGCCTCATGGGCTTTCGGCTCACGATGAGTCGCTAGGAAAGGCACCGGGAACCAGCCGCCAGGGACCACACGGGAAAGGCGAGTGGAACCATGATGAAGTGAAACCATGATTCAGTTCAAGCAAGATCGTCCGGATTCGATGCCTTTCCCTAATGCCTAGTGCCTAATGCCTGATGCCTCTGTTTTCCCATGCTCCAGACCTTCAACGAAAAAAACCGCCACATCGTCTACTCCGTCAACGGCAGACTGATCCCGCGCGATGAGCCGGGAATCAGCCCGTTCGATTCATCCGTGCAGGGGGGCGATGCCGTCTGGGAAGGTCTGCGCCTCTACAGCGGCCGCATCTTCAAACTGCGCGAACATCTCGACCGCCTGCGCTCCTCCGCCCTGGCCCTCGCGTTCGAGTCCATCCCTTCGCACGAGCAAATCATCGAGGCCATCCGAAAGACCCTCGCGGCGAACCAGATGACCGACGGCGTGCACATCCGCCTCACACTCACGCGCGGCGTCAAGATCACCAGCGGCATGGACCCCCGGCTCAATCAATGCGGGCCGACGCTCATCGTCCTCGCCGAACACAAGCCCCCCGTCTACGGGCGCACCGGCCTCTCGCTCATCACCTCGTCGATCCGTCGCTTCGCGCCCGATGCGATGGACCCGAAGATCCATCACTGCAATCTCATCCAGTCCATCCTCGCCAAGATCCAGGCCAACGCGGCCGGGGCCGATGATGCCCTCATGCTCGACCCGCGCGGCTTTGTCGCCGAGACCAACGCCACGCACATCTTCCTCGTCGATCGAGACATCGTGCGCACGCCGCACACGCTCCACTGCCCCGAGGGCATCACCCGCGCGACCGTGCTCGAACTGTGCGCGGCTCATGGAATCGCCTGCGAAGTGGGCGACCTGTCCCTCACCGACGTGTACCGCGCCGACGAAGTCTTCTGCACCGGCACGATGGGCGAACTCGCGGCGGTGATGCGCGTGGATGGCCGCGTCATCGGCGACGGCCAGGTCGGCCCCATGACGCAGCGCCTCAGCGCTCTCTTTGGCGAACTCACCGCCAGCCAGGGCGAGCGCGTGGTTTAGCGTCGCACCGCGCTGCGCCGCTAGACTTCTCGTGCATGGCGGAAACACCGACCAACCCCGGACCCGACTGGATTCCATTGTGCCGGCTCGATGCCATCGGCATCGGCCGGGCCCGCTACGTCGAAGCCGCGAACCGGCCGCTGTGCGTCGTGCGCCTCGGCGAGAACGATGCGGCGGTGTTTGATGACGCCTGCCCGCACGCCGGCGGCCCGCTCTCAGGCGGCCACGTCGAAGACGGCTGCCTCGTCTGCCCGCTGCACCAGTGGCCCTTCCGCCTCGCCGACGGCGTATGCGCCGACACCACCGCCTTCCGCGTGCGCAAGTACCCCAGCCGCGTGCGCGACGGCACGGTAGAGATGGCGATGCCGGACGTGAAGTGAAGCAAGCCAGCAACGTCAGGGGCGACGCGCACGCGGCTCGCTCATCGACTATTTCTTGAGGAACATCCAGGTGTGAGTCTGGAGGTAGCCGACGGGAACGGGGTCTTCGGTGACGACGACCTTGACGTTGCCGTTGGTGGCGCGGAGCGAGACGGGATTGACGCCGTCGCCGAGCGTGGCGATGTATTGCGACGGCCCGCGCTGCTCAATGTTGGCCATGCCCTTGTAGCCGCGGAAGTCGGCGCGGCCGTTCACGGCTTCGACATCGTACACGCCGTGCGAATCTTCCTTGACGCGGTACTCGATGCTGCCGTTGACGGCGTTGATGTCCACGGGCTGCACGACGGGTTTTTCGGTGCGCACGATGACGTTGCCGTTGTCGGCCACGACGGTGACGGCGCCGCGCACGTTCACGAGATCGACGTTGCCATCGGTCGTGTGGATGCGCACGCCATCGACGCGCGGCACGTTGATGAGCAGGCCGACCCACTGGTCGTATTCGTAGGCGAATCGCGTGGAGGTGGTGACGCGGAGCACGCTATGGCCGGCATCGTCCTGCTCGATCTCGGCGGTGACGTCGATGAGATCGAGCGTCTGGTTGTCGCCGTAGGGGTAGACGACGTTGCCGCGCTCGTCGCGGACGTCGTTGAAGGCGCGGAGTTTGCAGCGGACCACGACGTTGGGAATGTCAGGGTCGGCGATCACGGTGACCGGGCCGCGGAACGATTCGACATCCACGGCGATGGCGTCGCCTTCGAGCGGGCCCTTGTCGAACACGAGCCAGCGCTTGGCCCGGCTGCCGCACCCGCCGAGCGCGAGCATGGCCAGGGCGAGGAGGATGGGCAGGGCGAGGTTGAGAGTCGATCGGCGCATCTGGCTCCTTATCGTCGCATCGCCGCGGCGGGATTCAACCTTTGCCCGTGGCGGGGAATGGTAGTGCGGCGTTGGCTGGCCCGGCGACGCTAAACTCCGGGTCATGAATTACTCACTGCTGCACGCGGCAATCCGAAATACCCCAGCCGGACTCATCCTCGCCGCGGCGCTGCTCGCCCCTGGAGCGGCCCGGGCGGATGAAGTGACCGTCACCTTTGATTCGACCCTGCGCGCTGAGCCGGCGACAGGGCGGCTGATTCTCCTCATGGCCGAATCGCGCAGCGGGCTCGACCCGCTCGACGCCCCGTTCTGGAACAATCCGCAGCCGATCTGCTCGATCGCGGTCAGCGGCGTCAAGCCCGGCGAGGCGATGCGCATCGGCGACGTGGAGGCAAGTTTCCCGGGGCCCATGTCATCGCTCGACGGCACGTATCGGGTCCGGGCCGTGCTCGATGTCGATCGCACCACCGGCGGGTTCAACAACTGCGAGGCGAATCTCATCAGCGAGCCGGTCGAGGTCGCGTGGCGGTCGGGCGCGGATGATCGCATTGAGATCGCGCTGAGCGGGCACATTGAGGTGCCGCACCCGCAGGACACGGATCAGGTCAAGGAAGTGAGCGTGCGCAGCGAGCGGCTGAGCGATTTCTTCGGTCGCGAGGTCATGCTCCGCGCCGGCGTCGTGCTGCCGAGCGATTATGACGAGCATCCCGACAGGCAGTACGCGGCGATCTACCACGCGCCGGGCTTTGGCGGGCGGCATTTTGACGCGTGGCAGCGAGCCGGCAGCCGCGGCGGCCTGGGCGATGAAGTCATCAACATCTACCTCGACCCCGATGGACCCAACAGCCATCACCTCTTCGTCAACTCGGCCAACAACGGGCCCGTGGGCGATGCGCTCGTGCACGAACTCATCCCGGAACTCGAGAAGAGATTCCGGCTCGCCCCCCGGCCCGAGGCGCGGCTGCTCACCGGCCACAGCAGCGGCGGATTCACGAGCGTGTGGCTCCAGGTGAATTACCCCGAGACGTTCGGCGGATGCTGGGCCACCGGGCCGGACCCCGTGGACTTCCGCGCATTTCAACTCGTGAACATCTATGACGATGAGAATGCGTATCTTGACGCCGAGGGCAACGACCGGCCGTCGGTGACCATGGGCGAGCGCACGGTGTGCACGATCCGCCAGGAGAACGGCATGGAGTACGCGCTCGACCCCACGGGCGGCGCGGGCCAGCAGTGGTCGTCGTGGATGGCGTGCTTTTCAAAGCGCGGCGACGACGGACAGCCGGTGTCGATCTGGGATCTCAAGTCGGGCCAGATTGATCCGTCGCTGCGCGAACACTGGCAGCAGTACGACGTGCGGCGGATCCTCGAAGCGCGCTGGAACGACATCGGGCCGCTTATGTGTCAGCGGCTGCGGATCATCTGCGGCGAGCAGGACAACTTCAGCCTCAACGAGGCGGTCGCGCTGCTGCGCGATTCGCTCGAAAGCCTCCCCGGCTGGCAGAGCCAGTGGGACACGCCCGAGCAGCGCGCTGCGCACGGCTACATCACGCTGGTGCCCGGCGGCACGCACATGAACCTGATGATGTACGGCGTGCCGCGCCGGATCAACCAGGAAATGGAGATCCACCTGCGGAGCAGCGGGTTGATCGAGTAACCGTCGCCGCAGCCGCGCCGCTATCATCGCGCGGGATGACGCACCTCTGGCAACTCGCGCACGGCCGGTCGCTGGGGCTCGACCGCTATCGCCTGATGGCGATCGTCAACGCCACGCCGGATTCGTTTTCTGATGGCGGCCGGTTTGTCGATGGATCGGCGGCCATCGAGCATGCGCAGCGCTGCATCGACGAGGGCGCCGCGATCATCGACATCGGCGGCGAGAGCACGCGGCCGGGCGCGCAGCGCATCGATGCCGCCGAGCAGTTGCGTCGCGTGCTGCCGATCGTCGAAGGCGTAGCCGCGCTGCCCGGCGCGCCGCTCATCAGCATCGACACGACGCGATCGCAAGTCGCCCGCGCCGCCATCGACGCCGGCGCGCACATCATCAACGACGTCTCGGCCGGAACGGAAGACCCCGCGATGCTCGCCCTCGCCGCCGAATCGGGTGCGGGCCTGATTCTCATGCACCGCCTGCGCCCGCCCGAAGCCGATTCATACAGCGACCGTTACGCCACGCCGCCGCGCTACGAGGATGTGCTGGGCGAGGTGAAGGCGTGGCTGCTTGAGCGGGTGGAGGCGGCGCTGGCGGCGGGCGCGGGGCGCGGGCAGATCGTGCTCGATCCCGGCCTGGGTTTCGGCAAGACCGTGGAGCAGAACTTTGAACTGCTGGCGCGCGTATCCGAATGGGCCGACACGGGCCTGCCGATTCTCTGCGGCGCCAGTCGCAAGAGTTTCATCGGCCGGGCGACGGGGGTTGAAGACCCGGCCCGGCGGGTGATGGGCTCGGTCGCCGTCGCCGTGCAGCAGTATCTGTGCGGCGTGCGACTGTTTCGCGTGCACGATGTCTCGGCCCATCGCGAGGCGCTGGATGCGGCGGCGCGGCTCGGTGGAAGGACGTAGGCCCGGGGTTACAATCGAACTCGGGCGACCGCGTCGCTCCAATTCGCCCCTTTTGCAACAGGAAAGAGATCAGTCATGGCAGGCGCAGACACACTCGAATTCACCGACGGCAACTTCGAAAACGACGTGCTCAAGAGCAACGTGCCGGTCCTCGTCGATTTCTGGGCCGAGTGGTGCCAGCCCTGCCGCATGCTCGCGCCGACGATCGAGAAGCTCGCGACGGAATTCAAGGGCCGCGTCAAGGTCGGCAAGCTCGACACCGACTCGAACCGCCAGGTCGCGGTGAAGTACGGCATCACGGCCATCCCGACGGTCATCCTCTTCAAGGACGGCTCGGTCCACTCCAAGGTCGTCGGCCTCAAGAGCGAAGCCGACTTCAAGACCATGCTCGAAGGCGCGATCGCGGGCTGAGCGCGGGCGCGGGGCGAGTCCGAGCTCGCCTCCTGCGCGGTGAAGTACGATCGATGCTCTGCGCGACTGGCGCGCCGTTGCACGCGCGCATCTGATTCGTTGCGCTACTCGATCCTCACGACGTTGCTCTTGTCGCAGGTGGAGAGTTCGATCAGTTGGAGGTACTTTCCGCAGGTATCCGGGCCGGCGGTGGCGTTGAGTGTGCGCGAGCCGTTGGCACCAGCCGTGCCGCGGAAGACGACGCGCAGGCCGTTGCCGCCGATGTTGAGCAGGCTGTCGGCGCAGGGCAGACCTCCGGGAATGACGTACCACGTCGGGTCCGGCGCATAGACGAGCGCGACGGGCGCGCCTGGGGTCGCATCGGTCCAGGAGACCTGAATGGGTCCGCCCGCGGGGCAGGAGGAGGCGATACTCAACCACGTCGCCTTGATTCGACGACTGATCGCGATGGCGTCGCGCCCGACCCCGCCATGGAGCTGGTTCAGTTGGCCCTCGAACTCTGGCTCTACCGTGGTCGCCGCCATGATGGCGCGGCCGTCGAGACCCACCGCGATCCCGCCGGTCTCCTCATCGAACTGACCGTGGATGAAAGACATGCCCAGTAACGTGCCGTCCGCTGCGGTGCGCGTCACAAATCCCTCTTGGAAGTGGTTCTGGTTTTTCGTGTTGTTCTGTCCCTCAAAGTCCCACGATTGTGTTTCTCCCATGGCAATCACATTGCCTGACGAGCCCACAGCAATGTCGAATTGAATGTCGCGATCTGCGCCACCCATGTACGTTGACCACAGCAGGGCGCCACCGGGACTGAGCTTGGCCAGAAAGGCGTCGTAGTTGCCGTGATGGATGTTGTTCGCGCGCTCAAGGTCAGGGGAACCAGTGCTTCCTCCAACAATCGCGTTCCTCTCGGAGTCCAGCACGACTCTCGTATTGCTCTCGTAGCTGCTTCCGCCTACGTACTTCATCCATTGGATATCGCCCGATGGATCCACGCTCGCGAGGTAGGAGTCGGTCGTGCCGCCGTGGTGCTGGTTGGCCATTCCCTCAAAGTCGAGTGATCGGGTTTCTCCCGCCACAAGGATGGCGCCGAGTCCATCGAGAGCGACGAAGGCGCTGTCTTCTCTTTCAGAGCCGCCCAGGTAAGTCATCCAATCGATGACTCCGGCAGCGCTCAGCCTGACGACATATGCATCCGAGCCGCCATGGTTCGTGTTGATCCGGCCGTCAAAGTCCGTTGATTCGCTGCGGCCGGATACGAACATGTTGCCCTCGTGATCGAGAGCAATACTGTCGCCGCGATCGAGCGAAGTTCCTCCGAGATACAGCATCCCCTGAAGGGCGCCGGACGAACTTACCCTTGCGACGAACGCATCAGAGAACCCGCCGTGAAATGAATTGCCACGACCGGGAAAGTCGGATGAAAAAGTCTCGCCTGCGATCACCGCCGTGCCGGCGACATCGATCGCGACACCATACGCGCTGTCGTGGCTGGCTCCGCCGAGGTAGGTCATCCATCGGAGATCGCCGGCGGGGCTCATTTTCACAACGAACGCGTCCGGCGGAACGTTCCTCGAGTTCGTCCGTCCTTCAAAGTCGGTGGAACTGGTTTCGCCCACGATCAGAATGTCCCCCTGAAGATCGACGGCAACGTCGCGCCCGATGTCGGCAAGGGATCCCCCGAGATAGCGCGCCCACTGCACTTCGGGATCGATGACCAGTCCCCGGGCGAGATCAACGTCGCCATCCAGGACGATGGAATACGCGCCCGGCTTGGCAAGCTCGAAGCGAGTGGAGATCTGCTCATTTGCACCTCCCGCGTACCACGCGACCGGCGCTGCGTCGGCAAGCGTGCCGAACGACGTCTTGATGTGCAGATTGCCACTGTCATCGATGCACAATGACTCGATGCCATCGTAGTGGATGCGGATCTGCTTGTAGTCGGCGCCGGGGGCACAATGGAACTCGTACTTGAGTACGCCGTCATCGCTGCCCATCACGTGCAGGTCGATGCCGTCGTAGAGATTCTCGTAGATGACGGCGCCGAAGGACGGGACATCGGTCGCCACGCCGCGACCTTCGCCGCCGACGAAGTAGTTGAACTTGGCGCTCTGCGGCTGCGCGCCGATGGGCTGCACGGCGTTGCTGCCGGGGAAGGTGATGGTGAGCGTGAGTTGCTCGGACGCCAGTGGAGATGGTGCATCCAACACCACTCCCTCACGGTCGGGGCTCGTTGGGGTATCCAAGCCTCGCTGACGCTTCGGGCTCGCTTCGTTCGATTGCCGCGCGAGGTGCATCGTGAGCGCTGATTCGCGTAACGCCACGTCGAGGCCGCGGCTGCGCAAGCCGTAGATGACCTCGCGATCGCTCCATTGTCCTTCGTTGGGCACGAAGTACACGCCGCGCAGGCCGAGGTTGAGCACCTCCTGAGCGCGCTCCGGGGGTTCGGTGCCGGCGAATGCGCGCGCGGTGACGGCGAGCAGCAGGAGGAGGATGAAGAGACTTCGCATGGTGATCCTCTCGTCTATTCGATCCGTGCGACGTTGCTGGTCGAGCAGGTGGTGAGGTCGAGCAGTTGCAGGTAGCCGCCGCAAGCGCTGGGGCCGGCGTTGGAGTTGAGTGTGCGCGAACCGTCGGGCCCGGCGTTGCCTTGGAAGGCGATCTGGATCTGTTCGCTGCTGAGGCCGAGCGCGGTGCCGGCGCAGGGGCGATTGTTGGGGATGATGAATGAGCCGGGGGTTCGGGCGAAGAGGAGGGCGATCTGGCCGTCGGGGGTGGCGTTGGACCATGAGACCTGAATTGGGCCGCCGGTGGGGCAGGTGGCGTTGACGGTGAGTTGCGGGCCGTCGGCGGGGCGGAGTTTGACGATGAAGGCGTCCGAGTTTCCGGCGATTGAATTGTTTCGCCCCTCGAAGTCGACGGATCTTGAACCTCCGCTCACGATGGCGTTGCCGGCCGTGCCCAGGGCGACGCCCTCGCCGAGTTCTTCGTCGCTCCCGCCGAGGTAAGTCATCCACTGGAGCTGGCCGTTCGAGTCCACCTTGACGACGCAGGCGTCGTCGCCGCCGTGAAATGCATTGTCGCGACCTTCGAAGTCGACTGAGGCAGTGCCGCCCGTAACGATTGCGTCGTCGTTGCTGTCCACGGCGATACCGTAGCCTGAATCAGTACCACTGCCACCGAGGTAGCACATCCACTGAAGTCGGCCGCCGGAAGCCACTTTGACGACGAAGATGTCAAAGCCACCGCGAGGTGCGTTAATGCCTCCTTCAAATTCGGTCGAAAGCGTGGAGCCCGTTGCCAGAGCGTTACCATTGCTATCCACGCCGACGCCCTGGCCACGGTCAATACCGTCTCCTCCTAAAAACGTGGACCATTGAAGTTCGCCGGCCGGGTCCACCTTGGCGAGAAAGGCGTCGCCCTCGTTACCCGGTTCATTATTGTGATACCGGTTGTTGCGCCCTTCAAAGTCGGAGGAGTATGTTGTGCCGGTCACCATCGCGTTACCGGCGCCGTCCACGGCGATGCCGACGCCAATGTCATGTTCGCCTCCTCCGAGATAAGTCATCCACTGCAGTTGACCTTCGGGGTCCACCTTCACGACGAACGCGTCGCTGGTGAGAAACTCTCCAAGGTGGAGTGAGTTGTTGCGCCCTTCGAAATCGATCGAGTAGGTCTGGCCCGAAGCCAGCGCGTTTCCTGCCGCATCAACGGAGATCCCGAAGCCCATGTCAGTGGCGCTTCCTCCGAGGTAAGTCATCCACTGGAGTTGACCCTCCCGGCTGATCTTCGCGACCCATCCGTCGTTGTAGCCGCCGTGATACTCGTTATTGCGTCCCTCGAAGTCAATCGATTTCGTTGCACCTGCGAGCAGCGCATTGCCGGCCGCATCCACGGCGATACCGGAGCGCTGTTCATAGCCGCTTCCGCCGAGGTATGTCATCCACTGGAGTTGTCCACTTGGATCCACCTGCGCGACAAATGCGTCTTGGTAGCCGTGATGATCGTTGTTCCGCCCTCCGAAGTCGGTCGAAGATGTCTCGCCCGCCACCAGCGCATTGCCGGTACTGTCTACGGCGATGTCCCTGCCTTGATCGTCGGCACTTCCTCCCAAGTAATACATCCACTCGATCTCCGGGTCAATCACGAGCGCCAGCGACGGGTCGGGAGGAGTGTCGAGGACGATCGCGTAGGTGTGGCGGTCGAGGGTCTGGAAGCGTGCGGGAAGTGTGAGGGTATCGACCGGGAGCGAGCTGCGCCGTTCAGGAAGCGGCGCATCACGCACGACGTCCAACACCGCTTCCTCACGGGCGCGGCTCGTTAAGTCCTGCCACACCAGCGGCGCGTTGTCTCGCAGTGTGCCGAGACTCGTCGCGATGTGCAGATTGCCACTGTCGTCGATGCACAGCGAGTCGATGCCGTCGTAGTGGATTTGGATCTGGCTGTAGTCAGCGCCGGGGGCGCAGTGGAACTCGTACTTGAGTACGCCGTCATCGCTGCCCATCACGTGCAGGTCGATGCCGTCGTAGAGGTTCTGGTAGATGACGGCGCCGAAGGACGGGACATCGGTCGCCACGCCGCGACCTTCGCCGCCGACGAAGTAGTTGAACTTGGCGCTCTGCGGCTGCGCGCCGATGGGCTGCACGGCGTTGCTGCCGGGGAAGGTGA
>CAUJHZ010000005.1 GCA_963205185.1 Planctomycetota bacterium
GACGATGCCGGCGCCCTCATGGCCGAGCACCATGGGCAGCGGCATCGGCACCGTGCCATTGACCACTGACAGGTCGGAATGACAGACGCCGGCCGCCTTCATGCGGACCAGAACTTCGCCAGCGCGCGGGGAGGCGAGCTGGACCTCTTCGACTGAGAGGCGATTCAGCTCGAGCGCAACCAGAGCTTTCACGTCATGTCCCCCGGACCGCAGCTTAACTTACATAACGATCGCTCAATATTTACCTATTGGCTCGATGGGCGCTCTACGTAGATACCGGCTGGTCCGTTCGGACTAGATTTCGAGCAGGATCTTGCCCTGGACGTGGCCCTGCTGGACGCGTCGATGTGCTTCTCCGGCTTCAGCCAGCGGCAGAAGGGTCGTGGCGGGGGCCACAATCTTGCCCGTCGCCAGCGCATCGACGAGCGCGCGTAGTTGGCGCGGCTGGTGCGCGAAGGTGGATATCGTCGGAATCACGGTCACGCCCGCGGCCTGCGCCGCCGCAGTATCGATCCGGGGTTCATCGGGGATGAGCGTGCCGATCGGGCAGATGACTCCGCCGCGCTTCATCGCGGGAAGTACGTCGATCAAGGTTCCCTGGCCGACGGTATCGACTACGAGATCGACGCCATCCGGCGCCCAATGCCGGATTGCGGCGGCGACCTTTCCCTTGCGGTAGTCGATCGCGTGCTCCGCTCCCAGCGCGCGCACATAGTCTGTGTTGGGCGCGCTGCAGGTTGCTGCGACGCGCGCGCCAGCCATTTTCGCGATCTGGATGGCGAAGCTCCCGCATCCGCCCGCGCCGCCGTTGACGACGACGCGCGCGCCTTCACCTGCCTTGCCATTGTCGAGCGTCGCCTCCCACGCCGTCATCCCCGCTGTCGGCAGCGTTGCGGCCTGCCGGAAGCTCACGTGATCCGGCAATGGGATCACTCGCTCCGCCGCGGCCCGCATATATTCGGCATAGGAGCCGCGTTCGCCCACGCCCTGATTGCCAGGAGTCACGACGCGATCGCCCGGTTTCAACCCCTCGACGCTTTCCCCCGCCTCGGCGATGATTCCGGCCGCGTCGAACCCGGGGACAAACGGGAACTGGCACTGAAAGTAGGGGGCCAGCCAGCCCTCCCGGACCTTCCAGTCCGCGGGGTTGACGCCCGCAAGGACCACCTGCACCACGACATGGCCGGGCGAAGCGCGGGGGCGCTCGATGTCGGCCAGGTACAGAACTTCGGGACCGCCGAACCGATCGAGCACCATCGCCTTCATCGGCATTCTCCCGGGGATCGTGAGCGAAGCATGGGACAAACGGTTTACCTGATCGACGACCTGCTCGCCGCGCCCGGCAAAGGTCGAGAGTTGCTGGCTGCCTATCGTGAACGCTACGTCCCGGGCGGCGTAGCGCGTGGGATGACGCTGGAGAAGGTTATCGTATCGCCGCCCGTGTGGCTCGAGGAGGCGTCCAACCGCCTGACGATCCTGTGGACCGTGGAAGGCCCCGGCGGCTGGTGGGGGCAGGCGGCGCAGTCGCGCTACGATCCGGCCGTGGCGCAGTTCTGGGCATCGATCCAGGATCTGGTTGTTTCGCGCCGCCGGCATTTCGGCGCAGCAGACGCCGATGTTGCAGAACTCGCCGATGCATAGCCTGATTGCGCTCCTGCACCTCGATGGCGAAGCCGCTCGCATCTGCGCCGCGCTCGCAGGACTCGGGGCGGCCGTTGCGCAGGTGATGAAGGGAAATTTCAACGGTGGGGACTTGTCCGCAATCTGGGACTTCGAGAATGAGGCTGCTTACCACGCCGCACGACCCGGTATTCACGCGATCCTGAACGGCGCCGGCGTGGCGCGGGCGGACACCGCCTTCTTTGGCCATGGATCAATCGGTGTGCGTGAACAAGGCCTGTCGACTGGTATCCATCGGACACTGTTTCTTTGCGCGGATCGCGCCGCCAGCGAGGCCAGGCTTGCGCAATTCGAAGCCGAAATGGCCCTCATGCCCAAGTACATTCCTGCCATCCGCAACTGGCGGTTCAGCCGTGTGATCGAGGCGGGGGGCGAGCTTCCATGGACACACGTCTGGGAGCAGGAGTTCGCCGATACCGCAGGCCTGATGGGGCCGTACATGCTCCACCCGTATCACTGGGCGTTCATCGATCGCTGGTTCGACCCTGAGTGCTCCGACTGGCTGGTCAATCTGCGCCTGTGCCACAGCTTCGCCGCCTATGGGGTCGCGATCCTCTCGAACTAGGCAATCCCGAGAAACACAGCCAGCGCCCGCTCGACCGCTACCAATGTATCGACGTGCAGCCTGCCGATCACGGTGCCGATCCTGTCGCGCGGAACCGTTTGTGCCTTGTCAATCATGACCTGGGACTTCTTGCGCAGCCCGTTGCCTTCGTCGGGATCGATGCCGATTCGCATGAGGGGTGCAGCGTGCAGCTCGCTGGTAACCGGCAGCACTGTTACCGAGCCGAGTGTGGCGAAGTAGTCGGACTGTATCACCAACGCCGGGCGCGGCTTTCCATATGCTCCCGGAAGCACAATGGTGACGATGTCGCCACGTCTCACTTCCAGCCTTCCGTATCGGCGACTTTGCCGAGCCACTTCAGCGTCGCGCCTTCTCCGCGTCCCTTGCGAAGCAACAGGCACTGCCGGCGGCATTCCGCAGCGAAGCCGGCACGGCGGCTGTCCGGCACCCAGATCTGCACGGGCCGCAATCCAGCGGCGCGCAAGGCTCGCCGGTGCTTGCGCACGCGTGCAGCAACATCGGGGCGTGTCGTCATGCAAACTTCCTCATCTCGTGTTACATGTAACTGTACTGCGACAGGGTGCCGCTGGCAACGGCACGCGTTTGACTGCCCCGCGGACAGTAATTACTGCTGCAGCAGCCGGGCCGAGGTCTGCGCAATCACCGACACGAGTTCGGACTGGCGATGCATCCCGGTCTTCCTGAAAATCGAATAGAGCTGGGTGCGCGCGGTGGCGAGCGTGACGCCCAGTTCCTGGGCCGCCTGGTTGATCGTGGCTCCGTTGGCGAGGCAAGCGGCGAGTTGCGCTTCGGCCGGTGTGACGCCGAGCAGCTGGCGGATGACTGCGGGCGAGAGGGTGCTGCCCTGCTCGGGCCGGCTCACGTAGAGCGCAACCACGGGCGCATGGTCCGAGCGCAGGTCGGCGGGCGAGCTCAGGATGCGCGCGGCGACGGCCAGCGACGGTGAGCCCGGCTCGCGTCGGATCGTGATCACCTCGGGCACGTGTGACGGCTCCCCGGCCGGGGCATCCGCGGTTTTGCGCGCCCGGGCCAGCACCTCGCCGAGCTGCCGCTGCGCATCCTCGCTGCCGAGGACCAGACGCCCGTGGCGTATGGTGACACCCGCCGCGCCAGCCAGCAGCGCTGCTGCCGTTCTGTTGGATTGCGTGACGCGGCCTGTGACATCGAGCAGAAAACCGGCGACCCCGAGCCGGTCGAGCGCATCGCTCAGCTCGATCTCCTCGACCTGGAGGTGATGCACGCGATCGAAGATCTCGATCGCCTGGCGCAGGTGCGGCACGAGTTCGTTGACGAGATGGTGCGCCGCGGCGTCGAAATTGAGGGACTCGATGCCACGGCAGAGGCGCAGGCCCGCCGTGTAGCCAGCCGCCGTTCGCACGTCGAAGCCGAGCACGAAACCCACGCCCCAGACGCCGCGCATGAAGTTGTTGTAGTACTCGTTCTGCTCGAGCTCGCACGCGCCGACGAACTCGTGCAGGGTGATGACCCGCCCCTCGGGGAGATTGACGAAGGGATCGAGCGCGAACAGCTGCCCGCGGTAAGCGCTCGTCACTTCCGATTGTCCGCCGACGACGCTGATCAGATTGACGACCGCCGAACCCGGAGGCATCAGCATGATGAGGGTGGCCTTGCAGTCCATTTCCCGGCGGATGCCGTGCAGGAAGCCCTCCCACGGCGGCGTTTCGATCACGCCTGCGTAGAGTCTTCTGACGAGTTCGGAGACGCCAGCCGGGGGCTCGGTCATACAGCAAGTGCACGATGTCGCGGTCGAAGCCGGAGTATAGGCTCGCCCGGAACTCGATCGTCACCGGGGGTTGGCCATGACGCTGCAAGCGGATCGACGCCGGGAAGCCTACCGGCGCATGCTCGCGATCCGGGCCTTCGAACAGGCTCTGCCGCGGTGCATTGCCGCCGGCGAGATCCCGGGGGCCGTGCATTCCAGCATCGGCCATGAAGCTGCGCTCGTGGGCGCCTGCATGGCGCTGCGCGACGACGACTACATCACCGGTACGCACCGTTCCCATGGCCATCCGATCGCCAAGGGCGCCAGGCTTGCACCGCTGATGGCCGAACTCATGGGCCGGGAGACAGGCATCTGCAAGGGCCGCGGCGGCTCGATGCATCTCGCTGATACCAGCGTCGGGATCATCGGCGAGTCCGCGATCGTCGGGGGCGGCATTCCGCTCGCCACGGGAGCGGGTCTGAGCGCCCTCGTGCGGGGCACGGACCAGGTGAGCCTGTGTTTCTTCGGCGACGGCGCATCAAATCAGGGCGTGTTCCACGAGTGCCTGAACATGGCCGCGGTCTGGAAACTGCCCGTGGTCTTCTTCTGCGAGAACAACCTCTACGCCGCGACCACACCCGCGCTCAGCACGCATGCCCAGCCCGATGTCGCAAAGCGCGCGGCGGGCTATGACATCCCCGGGGTGATCGTGGACGGTCAGGATCTCGAGGCGGTCCACGAGACGACCCACGCTGCCGTCGCCCGGGCGCGTCGCGGCGAGGGCCCGAGTCTGATCGAGGCCAAGACCTATCGCTTCGACGAGCACGCCATCGGCATCTTCATGCCCTCGCATTGCCGGGCGGCGGAAGAGGTCGAGCGCTATCGCGCGAGCCGCGACCCGCTCGCTCTGTACCGCGAACATCTGCTCCGGGCCGGGCATGGCGATTTCGAGCTTTCCGGTCTCGAGCGCGAGGCCGAAAGCGCCGTTGCCGAAGCGGTGGATTTCGCCCGCAAGAGCCCGCATCCCGATCCCGCGAGCGTCTTCGACCATCTCTACAGCAACCCCATCGGTTGCGTGGCCTGAACTCCACCGGAGCACGGACATGTCAACCGTCGAGCTGACCTATCTCAACGCGATACTGGAAGCCGAGAAGGAAGAGATGCAGCGTGATCCGCGTGTCATCCTGATCGGCGAGGACATCGCGCTCTATTCCGCGAGCGGCGCGCTCGGCAAGCTCGACCCCAGGCGTACCTGGAACGCTCCAATCTCCGAGCTCGGGTTCTCCGGCATGGCGATCGGTGCGGCCATCACGGGTTTGCGGCCCATCGTGGATCTCACCATCGCGAGCTTCGTCTATCTCGCATCCGACCAGATCATCAACCAGGCAGCCAAGCTGCGCTACGTGACCGGTGGCCAGGTGCGCGTGCCGGTCGTCTTCCGCATGTCCATGTGGCACAACGGGGCGAATGCCGCGCAGCACTCGGATCGCCCCTATCCGATGTTCATGAACGTGCCGGGGCTGAAGGTCATCGCGCCCGCCACGCCGTCCGACATGAAGGGCATGTTGAAGAGCGCGATCCGCGACGACGATCCGGTCATCGTCTTCGAGGACAACGACCTCTGGGGCCGGAAGGAAGCGGTGCCGGCGGACCCCGATTTCCTCGTGCCACTGGGCAAGGCCGCCGTGCGCTGCGAGGGCACCGATGTGAGCATCGTGTCGGTGGCGGGCTGCCTGCCCCACGCCCTGGCCGCGGCCGGGCAGCTGGCCAGGGAAGACATCTCCGCCGAAGTCATCGATGTGCGCAGTCTCGTGCCACTCGATGCGGCGACGATCCTTGCCTCGGTGGCGAAGACGGGGCGGCTGGTGGTGGTGGATTATGCCCATCGCACGGCGGGTGCGGCCGCGGAAATCGCGGCCATCGTCGCGGAGGAAGCCTTTGCGGAGCTGCGGGCGCCGATCCAGCGCGTGACGACGCCGGATGTGCAGATTCCGTTCAGCCCGAAGCTCGAGCGCCCGCTGTACCCGAACAAGGACAAGATCACGGCAGCCGCCCGCAAGGCGGTGCTATCCGGAGAAGAGCGAGGATCATGGCCAGTAAAGTCGTACTTCCGAAGTGGGGCATGGGAATCAACGAAGGCACGGTCCTGAAATGGTTGAAGGCGGAAGGCGACCCGGTTACCGAAGGCGAGCCGATCGTGGAGATCGAGTCCGCCAAGGCGACCGAGCAGGCACCAGCGACTGCGAGCGGCCGGCTGGTGAAGATTCTGGTGCCGGAAGGGCAGACCGTGGAGACCTTCACCACGCTCGCCGTGATTGCGGCCGATGGCGAGAACCATGCGGATCTTCTGGTTTGAATCGAATTACGTCTCACGAGGGAAATGCAATATGAATTTCAGGGACATCAAGTCGATACTGGTTGCGGGAGCCTGTACGGCAGCGGGCGTGTTCGGCCTGAATGGCGGCGCCAGCGCGCAGGAAGGCGCGGCGCCGCAGGTCTCCGAACAACTGGCCGAGGTGACCGTTACGGCCCGGCGACAGGAAGAATCGCTGCAGAAGACGCCGGTCTCCGTCACGGCCGTGACCGGTGAGGTCATCGACCAGCTGAATCTCAAGGACATCACCCACGTCGCCGAGTTCGTGCCGAATCTTGCGATCGTCCCCCAGCCCTCCAGCACGACCGCTACCGCCATCACCATCCGTGGCATGGGGCAGACCGAGCCGGCCGCAACTGCGGAACAGGCAGTCGGGCTCTACCTCGACGGCGTGTACATCGCGCGCACGGCAGGGGCCGTGTTCGATCTGGTGGACCTCGAGCGCGTGGAAGTGCTGAGAGGTCCGCAGGGCACGCTTTTCGGGCGCAACACGACGGGAGGCGCCGTGCAGCTGATTTCCCGCAAGCCCGGCGACGACTTCGGCATCGAAGAGAAGCTCAATTTCGGGCGCTTCAACGAATGGTCCACTCGCACGCGCGTCGATACCGGCCATCTTTTCGGTTCACCGGTCAAGGCGACGATCGCCTATCTGCAC
>CAUJHZ010000006.1 GCA_963205185.1 Planctomycetota bacterium
GGGCGCTGCCGCTGATCACTGGGCGGCGATCGCATTCAGCCATTCAACGGGATATTTCGTTCTGCCCAATGGCCCATGTGGCGGAACCGAGATCGGCCTCTACTACGGCGGCGGATTCCGCGCGACGAGGCCATTCCGAACTGGGCCCGAAGGGCAAGGACAGTTCCACCCCCGCCTCGCATCGGGTACATGTGGAGGATTCTTGCAGATGATTGTGTACGAAAGCCCGTGCACAACAAGCAACGTCGTGCAGATTCCGTAGGATCGGCGACATCGACCGGCGGGCCGGGCGCGCGGGGCCCCCGCATATCGCTCCGCCCGCCGGTCGGAGTCTGCTGCCGCTCACATCCCCATCACGCAGTAGCCGGCATCGACGTAGATCGTCTGGCCGGTGACGCCTGAGGAGAGATCGCTGAGCAGCCACACCGCAGTGTCGCCGACTTCGCCGCCTTCGATGTTGCGGCCCAGGGGCGCCTTGGACGCCACGTGATCGAGCATCGTCGAGAAGCCGCCCACGCCCATGGCGCTGAGCGTCTTGAGCGGGCCGCCGGAGATCGTGTTGATGCGGATGCCCTTGCCGGTGCGGCCGAGATCGGCCGACAGGTAGCGGCAGGTGCATTCGAGCGCGGCCTTGGCCACGCCCATGACGTTGTAGCCGGGCACGACTTTTTCTGCACCGTAGTACGTCATGCCCAGGATCGACCCTCCGTCGGCCATGTACGGCCGGGCGGCGCGGGCCATCGACACGAGCGTGTAGGCGCTGATTTCCATCGCCTGCAGGTAGACCTGCTTGGGCGTCTCGATGAACTTGCCCAGTTCGAGGTAGGTCTTGTCGGCGAAGGCGATCGAGTGGACGATAAAGTCCAGCCGGCCGCCCGCGTGCTCGGCCGCCTCGGCGAAGACTTTCTCGACTGCGGCATCGTCGCTGGCGTCCAGCGGGCGCACCCAGGGGTCGGCGATGCCGAGTTCATCGATGGCCGAGCGGACGCGGCGCTCCATCTTCTCGCCGGGCAGATTGGTGAACATGATCTCGGCGCCGTGGCTCTTGAGCGCGTGGGCGATGTGCCAGGCATAACTGCGGTCGTTGGCGATGCCGATTACGAGGCCCTTCTTGCCGGACATCAGCGCCATGCGCACCTCCGTGGATGAGTACAGGTCAGGGGAGCGGGTCCCGCGCCGGAAAGACGCGGGTGGGGAAGCCAAGGGTAGGGGAGCGTAGCGGAAGTGAAAAGCGAAGGGACGAGTGGAGCAATTTGCCCCAGCCGCGCGAAATGAAGCCGGCGGCGGCGTTTGGATCGTGTCACAGCGCAACTGTCCGCGCTGGGCCATCTGGTGCAGATTCCACTCTGGAGCGTGAACATGAATGCAGTAAGCGCGATGAATCGTCTGGGACTGGCCTTGATCTTGGCATGCGGCCTGACGATGGCGGCTTCGCCGCTGTGCCGGGCGCAGGCGCCGGGCGAGGTGAGCGCGTTCGGCAGGTCGGGAGATACGGAAACCGGTGCGGTGGATGTCGATTTCAAGGGCGGGACGGCGGTTGACTTCCTCGACGCGGTTCGCGCTGCGGCCGGCGGCAAGGTCAACATCGTCGCCATGCCCCACGTCGAGGAAGTCATGGTCCCACCGATGAAACTGCGCAACGTGGATGCAGTTGCGGCCATCAGGCTCCTGGCTGGCGAAGGCATCCAGACGCCCGGCAGACTCGTGCGGCTGGATGTGGAGATCGTCGCACCCCCCTCGTTCAACAAAGCAGCGCTGGTGAAGGTCAACGCCGACGTCAAGGAATCCGGCGGCTACGTCGGGCCGCAGCGATCGAACATCTGGTCCGTGGCGGATCTGATCAACGGCGGGATGTCACCCGACAGCATCGTCACCGCCGTGAGCGCTGCCCTCGAACTGCTCGGCCCCGCTTCGAGCAAAGCGCAGGTCCGCTTCCACAAGGAAACCTCGCTGCTGTTGGCGCGGGCGACGGTGGAGCAGATCGAGATCATCAACAACGTGATCAATGAAGTCCGCGCTTCGGCCGCCCAGCAGCGGGCCCAGTCGATGAAGCCGGTCCAGGAGAAGATGGCTCACCTCGAACAGGAGTTGCTTGAGTCACGATCGATTCTCCAGGCGCGCGAAGCCGAAGCAGTTGATCGTCTCCAGGCTGCTGAGATGTCCCGGGCCCGGGCCGAAGCGATGGAGCGGCATGCGAACGAACTCGAAGCCACGACCTCCCGGCTGCGCGATGAACTCATGCATCGCGAGTCGCAGCTGCGAGCACTGCAGATCGAATTGGACGAGATGCGGGCGCAGCTTCAGAAATCGCGCGGCGGCGGCGGGGGATAAAGTCCATGAGCCGACTGGCACGAGCGCCCCGCGCCTTCCCCGGAGCAGCAGGTGGACGAACCGGCCACCGGACAAGTTCTGTCAGCGCTCACGCATGCGATCGCCCAAGGCGACTCGTCCGCGTTTGGCCGATTCTACGACCAGTGGTTTGACGCCCTGTTTCGTATGGCCCGCGCCAACACCGGCCGCGACGAGTCGTTCTGCCTCGACGTGGTCCAGGAAGCGATGCTCAAGGTCATGAAGTCCATGAAGCGCTTCGATGAGCACGCCGAACTGGAGGCATGGCTGCGCGTCATCGTGATGCGCTGCGCGCTGGACATGATGCGTTCAGAGCGGCGGCGCGCGGCGCGCGAGTCGACGCATGCGAAGGTGCAGGTGCACTCACGTCGGCAGACCGAGTTGCCCGGCGACGATGAGGTCGCGTGGCTCGAATCACAACTCGCCCGGCTGGACGCGGAGCGATCGCTGCTGGTGGCGATGCGTTTCCGACTCGGCGCCACGCTCGGGCGGATCAGCCGCGTCGTCGGCCTGGCGCCGGGCGCTGTAGATGGACGCATCAATCGCTCGCTGGCGAGGATCAGAGCCGCGGCGCAGGAGGAACTCGATGAACACGCCTGAATCGATGCTCAGCCCCCAGGCCGCGCAGCGCCGAGATGTGATGCGCGAAGAACTCATGGATGCGTTCGCGACGATGCACCGCAAGCGCCGGCTGCAACGCCGCGTCGCAGCGCCGGCGGCCGTGCTTGCCATTGCGTTGGCCGCAGCCTGGGCGCTGCGACCGACGCACTCGCCGAGCATCGCTCCCGTCGCGGCCGCAGGGCCGATGGTCGAAGTGATAGAGATCGCCGCCACGGGACGCGCGGTCGATTTTGAATGGGTCGCTCCACGCCACGCGCCGCTTGTGGCCATCGTCGAGTCGCTCCAGTCGCAGCCGCCGCTCGTGCAGGTGATCGATGATGATCAACTCGTGCAGACGCTGGCGCAGATGGACCGGCCGGCGGGGCTCATCGAGATCGGCGGGGCCGTGCGGCTGACGCGCGACGTGCTGGATGAGGGCAACAGACCCGATGATGGCGATTCCCGGCTCGACGATCCGCACCTGCCTTGGAATACGCAGCCGGGCCGCGGCGTCTGAATCCCCAGGCAGCGCCGGCAGCGCGCATCTCAATCAAGACGGCAACCTCGCGCGTGTGCCCCGTGTACAATCGGCGGCTCCGATGAACTCGCATTCACGTCTCGAAAGGATCTCTCCCCATGAGGAAGTTGATGATTCGAACCGGTTGTCTTGCTCTCCTGACCGCATCGGCGCTCGCTCTTGCGGGCATGGCACTGCCGCGCGCCGCGTCAAGCAGCCTGCCTGCTGTCGAATCGCGGCGGTCCGAAACGTTCTCCATCGATCCAGCGCACTCCTCCGTGGTCTTCAAAGTCAAGCACATGGGCATCGCGTATGTCTACGGTCGATTCAACGACGTGACCGGAGAGGTCGTCTGGGATTCAGACGATCCACATGGGCATTCGATCAAAGCGGAAGTCAAGGCGGCCAGCGTCGACACCAACGCCAAGGGGCGCGACGAGCATCTGCGCGGACCCGACTTTTTTGACACCGCAAACTTCCCGGCCATCATCTTCGCCAGCAACGCCGTCAAGGAATCCGGAACGGACAAGTATGAAGTGCAGGGTACGCTGACACTCCACGGCGTCGAGAAGCCGATCACCGTCATTGTCGAGAAGACCGGCCTCGAGAATCTGCCGCGCATGGGCAAGCGTCTCGGCCTGGCATGCGAGTTCACCGTCAAGCGCAGCGAGTTCGGCATGACGTACGGCATCGACGGCGCGGTGAGCGACGAAGTGACGATCATGCTCGGCTTCGAGTGCGGTAAGTAAGGACCGTCGGCGACTTACCGGCCGATGCAGGAATTCATAGAGAAGCAGCTGGTGTGGACGGTGGCGATGCCCCTGGGCATCGCCATCGTCTGCATGACGCTGGCCTGGCGGCCGTGGCAGCGGGAGCGGCGCGACTCGGTGCGCGGCTGGTGGGGCGGGGCGCTGGCGATCGGGCTGGGCTACCTCGTCGGCCACGTCGTGATCAACCACTGGCCGTCGATGCCGCCGGCGAATACGGACGATTACCTGTTTGTGCTGGCGATCGCGGCGGCGGCGGTCGGATTGCTCGAGTCGATGCGCATGCCGATGTGGCTTCGCTGGTGTATCCGCGCCGTCCTCGCCGCGGCTGTCTCCTGGTTCATGCTCTCCAACGGCTTCAGGTCGTCGCACTCCGCTTGGGTCATTGCGGCGTGGACCGCGGGCCCCGCGGCGGCCATCTTCGTTGTCTGGACGCTGCTCGAACGCCTCGCCGAGCGGCGCACCGGCCCGTCGATCCCCTTGGCGCTGTCGCTGATGATTGCCGTTGCGAGCTTTTACTTTTTCAAGGGAGGCAGCGGAAAGGTCGCGCAGCTTGCGGGACTGCTCGCGGCCTCGCTGGGCGGCGCAGCGCTGGTGACGATGATGGCTCCGCGCGTGTCGATAGCGCGAGGCGCGCTTGCCGTCGCCGTGCCGCTGTATCTGGCGCTGATCCTGTACTCCTGGCAGTATCCCAAGCCACTGGGGACACCGATCATCCTGGCAGCCGCGCCGCTGGCGCTGTGGCTGGCGGAGTGGCGGGAGTCCGTAACTGCCGTGGCTGCACGGGTGCTGCTCGCGGCGGCGCCGGCGCTGATTGCGCTCATCCTGATGCTGGTGCACCTGCTCGATGCGGCGTCGGGCGAATCACTCTACTGAATCGTGGGAATGACCTCCGGCTGCGGTGAAACGCCGATGAGTAAACTTCGTACAAGCCGGTGGGTGGGGATGTGCAAGGAGCGAGACCATGCCAGGAGCCCTGATCGCCGCAGTCTGCATTTCGATTCTGCCGCACCTGGATCCGCCGGTGGAGGGCCAGGCACCGCGGCCGCCGCTGTCGGGGCCGGTCGTGGCGGCGAGCGCCAGCGCGGAATCCAAAACCCTTGTCCGCCGAGGCTTCAACGGCGAGGTTGAAGTGCTGCCGGTCGAAGCGGACGAGGCGGCCATCGAGCTGCTCGACCTTTCGCCTGAGCAGCGGCAGCAGTTCGAGCGGCTCAAGACGGAGCGGGGCGCCGTATTCAGCAAGGCGATCCGCGAGAACCTCGAAACGCTCATGAAGTTCGCAGGAGTGAATCCGAAAGAGCAGCCCGCGGAGTTCCTCGAACTCATGCGCACCATCGGGGAGGCGCTGAGCGAGTACCGCCAGCGCGGCACGATGCTGCACGAGATGGCGCAGGTGCTCGACACGGCGCAGCGGCGCGAGGTCCGCTCGCTCGTGGCAGAATACGTCAGGGCCCGCGCCGACGCGATCCGCCGGCAAGCCGGCGGAGAACTGCCGGCGGGGGAGGTCATGATTCGGATGCATTTCGAAACGCTCGGCGAGATGGCCAAGGCGTCCATTGAGTCGGCCGTGGCGATGGGGTCGGCTGAGTTTGAGCTGATCGCGCAGCGCCTCAAACTGACGCCCGAGCAGAAGTCGAAGATTCAGAGAATCTTCGAGCCGATCGCGATCCAGGAACTGCAGGGCAAGGCCGTTTCCCCAATGGCGAAAATCAGGGTCTTTTTCCAGGTGTCGAATCTGCTGACGGATGACCAGATGGAGGCGCTGGGCGAATACGTCCGCGAGGGGCGTGAGGCGCCCGCCGGTGTCGCCGCCGAAGAGCCCGCCGCCGCGCCGATGCGCCGGCGCAAGTGAGCCTTCAGCGGCAGTGAGCACTATGATGCGTGGTCATCGGCGCGATGCGAGCGAGTCGCGCGGGACGGGGAACGCATGACCACCTCCGGGAATTCCATGATCGACATCGAGGCACTGCTCACCGCGCGAATGCAGGCGATGGAGCCTTCGGGCATCCGCCGCGTCTTCGAGTTGGCGGCGAAGATGAAGGATCCGATCAATTTCTCGATCGGTCAGCCGGATTTCGACGTGCCCGAGCCGATCAAGCAGGCGGCGATCAAAGCGATCAGCGCCGGCCGCAATGGATACACGATCACACAGGGCATTGCTGAACTGCGAACGGCGATTGCCGGGAAGATCTCGACCGAGACCGGCTGGAGCGTCGGTCCCGAGTGCGAGTGCGATGTGCTGATTACCAACGGAACCAGCGCGGGGCTGCTGCTGGCGTACATGGCCCTGGCCGAAGCGGGCGATGAGATCGTCATTCCCGATCCATACTTCGTCTCCTATCCGCAGGTGGCGGCGATGGTGGGCGCCGGCGTGAAGTACTGCGACACGTATCCGGACTTTCGCATGACCGCCGAGCGCATCGAGCCATTGCTGAGCGCCCGCACCAAGTTCGTGGTGCTCAACTCGCCCGGCAACCCGTCGGGCGTGGTGCTCAGCAGCGACGAACTGCGCGACATCGTCGAACTGTGCGAATCGCGCGGCGTGCTGCTCATCAGCGACGAAATCTACGATGAGTTCACCTACAGCGACGGGCGCGAAGGCGGCGTCTTCCCCACCCCCGCGCGGTTCTCGAACCAGATCCTCCTGCTGCGCGGCTTCAGCAAGACGTACGGCATGACGGGCTGGCGCCTCGGCTACGCCGTCGGGCCGAGCCGGCTGATTCGCGAGATGACCAAGGTCAACCAGTACTCGTTCGTCTGCGCGCCGAACATGGTGCAGCACGCCGGAGTCGTGGCGCTGCAGACGGACGTATCGCACCACGTCCAGGCGTACGAGCGCAAGCGCGACCTGGTGGTCGAGCGCCTCGGCGGCGTGACGGAGCTGGCCCATCCCGCCGGCGCGTTTTACGCCTTTCCCAAGCTGCCCGAGCACCTCGGCATGACGGCGTCAAAGTTCATCGAAAAAGCCCTTGAAAAGAACGTGCTGGTCATCCCCGGCAACATCTTCTCGCTGCGCGACACGCACTTTCGCATCAGTTACGCGGTGGACGATGCGCGGCTGGCCAGGGGGCTGACGGCGCTGGCGGAATTGATGCAATAGCCGGCGGCGAGGGCCGACCGGCTTGCTCCCCGTCTACACTGCTGCCATGAAACCCGAACTCAGGATCGGCAGTCGCGCCGAGGTCGTCATCACGGTGACCGAAGACATGTGCCCGGCGTTTGACGATGTCGTGGTGCATCGGGTTTATTCGACGTGGTCGATGGCGCACCACATGGAGATCGCCGCGCGCAAGGTGCTGATGCCGCATCTCGAAGAACACGAAGAGGGGATCGGTTCGCACCTTTCGATCGATCATCTCGCGCCGACGCCGGTGGGGCACGCGGTGCGCGTCGAGGCGGTGGCGGTGGAGCTGGGGCCGACGACGCTGGTGTGCGAGGTGACGGCGTACCATGTCCGCCCCGAGGGGGATAAAGTGGTCGGGCGCGGCCGGCAGGTCCAGCGCATCCTGCCCAGAGCCAAACTGGCCGCTCTGATTGAACGCGAATCGCGCTGATCATTCACTCATCCGGAATTCATCATGAGCAACGACGACGCACTCATCCTGACCGAGACCGACGGCCACGTTGGCATCATCCGCCTGAACCGCCCCAAGGTGCTCAACGCGCTGAACCCCGAACTGATGTCGATGCTCGCCGCGCAGATGGAGGCGTACGACAAGGACTCGAACATCTACGTCATCCTGCTCTCGGGCAGCGAGAAGGCGTGGGCGGCCGGGGCAGACATCGGCGACATGGCCGAGCAGTCGGCCATCAGCATGTACGAGCGCGATCAGTTCGCGACGTGGGAGCGCATCAAGCGAGTGAAGAAGCCCGTCGTCGCGGCGGTCAGCGGCTGGTGCCTCGGCGGCGGGTGCGAACTGATGATGCACTGCGATGTGATCATCGCGTCGGAGACGGCGCAGTTCGGCCAGCCGGAGATCAACATCGGCGTGATGCCCGGCGCGGGCGGGACCCAGCGCTTAACGCGCGCGCTGGGCAAGGCGATGGCCATGGACGTGATTCTCAGCGGGCGCTTTCTCACTGCAGCCGAGGCGGTGCACCATGGCCTGGTGAGCCGCGTCGTGCCCAAGGAACACTTCTACACCGAGGCGCTCAAGGTGTCGCAAGTGATCGCGAGCAAGGGACCGATCGCGCTGCGCCTGGCCAAGGAGGGGGTGCTCAAGGCGTTTGAGACGCCGCTTTCGGAAGGACTCGAATACGAGCGCAAGCTGTTCTACACCCTCTTCGCGACCGAAGACCAGAAGGAAGGCATGCGGGCCTTCATGGAGAAGCGCAAGCCGGAGTTCAAAGGGCGCTGAGCGCACTGTTTAGCCGCGACCCGCAGGCTCTGCGCAGGGGAGCGCGCCGACGCGCGGAGGAGCTGTCTTGGTCCTCGCCTCGCATGTCATCTTCACTGCATATGGATTCTGGCTTCCCAACGATCCCCGCGGCTCGTGGTCCAACTTCGTGGGCGCGTGGGAACTTCGCCGGTTCGGGCCAGCCACAAAAACGACCCAGCGCCGCTCGTTGGCGCACGAACGGCACGATCGCGAGCGCCGGCTTGCCGCGAAGTCGGCCCTGAAGCGCCCGGCCGTGGTATTCGACGGCCATCAGGCACTCGGCGTCATCCGCGGGTTTCAGGAGAGTGTCACGAAGCACCGCCTGCGTGTCTTTGCATGCTCGATTCTGCCCGAGCACGTCCACATGGTGATTGCCCGGCATCGGTTGAAGGTGGAATCGCTGGTCAACCTGCTCAAGGGCGCTGCGACGCGCCGCTTACGAGACGACGGCCTGCATCCCTTTGCGCATGAGCCGACCAGCGCGGGCCGGCTTCCAAAAATGTGGACACGGGGCGAATGGAAGGTGTTCCTCGATTCAGGGCGGGATATCGTCAGGGCGATTCGATATGTGGAGGAGAATCCGCTTCGCGAAGGACGCAAGGCGCAGCACTGGCCGTTTGTCGTGTCGTTTGAGTGACAGGCGTGCAAACGCGCTCCCCTGCGCAGAGCCTTCGGGTCGCGGCTAAACGTGGAACTGTCTATCTCGGAGCATCCTCATGACCACTGCCACTGCACCGGCATTTGAGACCGTTCAGTTCGAGATCGCCGATCACGTTGCCGTCATCACGCTCAGCCGGCCGGACGTGTTCAACGCGTTCAACGACCAGTTCAGCAAGGAACTGCTCGGCGCGCTCAAGGAGGCGGAGCGCAGCGCGGAGGTGCGCGCGATCATCCTCACGGGCGCCGGCAAAGCGTTCAGCAGCGGCCAGGACCTCGGCGATCTGAAGAAGAAGTACGTGCCGGGCCATGTGCCGCATCTCGGTGATGATCTCAGGCGGCGCTACGACCCCATCATCAAGAAGATCTGCGAGATGGACAAGCCCGTCATCGCGGCCGTCAACGGCGTGGCGGCGGGGGCGGGCTGCAGCCTCGCTCTGGCGTGCGACCTGCGCGTCGCCTCCGAGCACGCGACGTTCATCGAGGTGTTCATCAACGTCGGGTTGATTCCCGATTCTGCCAGCACGTTCTTCCTGCCGCGGCTCGTCGGGCTGGGGCGGGCGATGGAACTCTGCTGCACCGGTCGCAAGGTCGATGCGGCCGAGGCGCTGCAGATCGGCCTGGTGAACCAGGTCGTGCCGGCGGCCGAACTCATGACCGCCGCCAAGGCGCTGGCGGGGCGACTCGTCTCGCTGCCAGGCCGCGGCATCGCGCTGACCAAGCAACTTCTGCGCAAATCGTTCGAGAACAGCCTCGACGAACAGCTGGTCGCCGAAGCATTTGCCCAGGAAACGGCGGGAATGACGGCCGACCACTACGAAGGCGTCATAGCCTTCATCGAGAAGCGCAAGCCGAACTTCACGGGTAAGTAATGCACACCAGCACCGTCGGCATCATCGGAGGCGGCACGATGGGCGCGGGCATCGCGCAGGTCGCCGCGATGAACGGCTGGATGGTGGAGCTGCGCGAGGTCGATGAACCCACCGCCCGGCGCGCTATAGACGGAATCGTGCAGCGTCTCGATCGCCTGCTCGAAAAGGACCGCATCAGCGCCGAAAACCACGATGACGCGGTTTCGCGCCTGTGCGTGGCGACGTGCTCCGACTGTCTGAGCGAGTGCGAACTCGTTATCGAGGCCATCGTCGAGCGGCTGGATGTGAAGGCGGCCGCCTTTCGCGAGGTGCTGCCGTCGTTGCGGCCGGATGCAATCCTGGCGACCAACACTTCTTCGCTTTCGGTCACGCAACTCGGCGAAGCCGTCGGCCAGCCGCAGCGCCTGGCGGGCATGCACTTCTTCAATCCCGCGCCGCTGATGAAACTCGTCGAGGTGATCGCCGGCGAGCAGACCGATCCGCTCGTCGTTGATCGCGTGGCGCAGATCGCGCACCAGTGGGGCAAGGAAGTGGCCCGCGCTTCCGATTCGCCGGGATTCATCGTCAATCACGTGGCCCGGCCGTACTACCTCGAGGCCTTTCGCCTGCTCGAGGCGGGCCTGGCGGGCGTCGATGAAATCGACGCGGCGATGCGCGAGGTGGGGGGCTTTCGCATGGGACCGCTCGAACTGGCGGATCTCATCGGCATGGACATCAACACCGCCGCGGCGCGCTCCGTCTGGGAGCAGCTCGGCCGCCCGGCTCTGCTCGAACCCAGCGCCCTGCAGGAGCGCATCGTCGCCCAGGGCCATCTCGGCCGCAAGAGCGGGCGTGGCTGCTACGACTACTCAGCCGAGCCGCCGAGTCCGGCGATCGAAGTGCAGCGCCGCCCCCTGGCGCTCTCTGATTCGCAGCGCGATCTGGTCGCGCGATTCGCCCGGCGCGGCGGGGAGCGCGTGGGCTCGGAACTGCAGAACTACATCTTCGCCCGGATTCTCGTGTGCATCTTCGCCCAGGCCACGCAGGCGCTCCGCCGCGGCGTGGCGCAGCGGCAAGACATCGACACGGCGATGCGCTTCGGCGTGAACTATCCGCGCGGGCCATTCGAGTGGATGCGCGCCATCGGTCCCGATCTGTGTGATGAGGTTCTCGTCATGCTCGCCGAATCGTCCGAGAGCGACCGCTATCGCGCGCAGCCGCTGGCCGAAGTCGCGACCTGAATTGCCGCTACCGCCCGCCTTCGCCCCGTGTTTCGCTATCATCCGTCATGCGAAGAGTCGCGATCATTGACGCAGTCCGCACGCCCATCGGCCGCTACGGAGGGGCTTTGGCGTCGCTGCGGCCCGACGACATGGCCGCGCTGGTCATCGGCGAGGTGGTGAAGCGCGCCGGCGTCGATCCGGCCCTGGTCGAAGAGGTGTATTTCGGCGCCGCCAACCAGGCCGGCGAGGACAACCGCAACGTCGCCCGGATGGCGGCCCTGCTCGCGGGCCTGCCCGAAACCGTGGCCGGCTGCACGATCAACCGGCTCTGCTCTTCCGGGCTTGATGCGATCAACATTGCCGCCCGGATGATCGAAAGCGGCGCCGGCGATGTCATGATCGCCGGCGGCGTCGAGTCGATGAGCCGCGCTCCGTTCGTCTTTGGCAAGCACGAGCACGCCTGGGACCGCACGGCCCCTGAAGTGTTCGACACCACCATCGGCTGGCGCTTCACCAATCCAAGCCTGGCAAAAGCGTACCACCCGTTCTCGATGGGCGAGACGGCGGAGAACGTGGCCCGCAAATACGAGATCAGCCGGGCCGACCAGGATCGGTTCGCGCTGGCGAGCCAGCAGAAGTGGGCCGCGGCGAACGCGGCCGGCAAGTTCACCGATGAAATCGTGCCCGTGCAGATCGCGCAGCGCAAAGGGCCTGCGGTAGTCGTCGATACGGATGAGCATCCGCGGCCGGACACCACGCTCGAAGCGCTGCTCAAACTGCGGCCGGCGTTCGCGAAGGATGATCAGGGCACCGTCACGGCCGGCAACTCATCCGGCATCAACGACGGCGCGGCAGCGCTGCTGCTCGTCGAAGCCGGCCGGGCCAAAGAACTCGGCCTGCGGCCGCTGGCATTCGTCGGACCCAGCGCCGCGGCGGGCGTCGATCCTGCATGTATGGGAGTCGGCCCGGTGCCGGCGACACAGAAAGTCATGCGGCGCTACAACAAAGGATTCGACTGTCTGGATATCATTGAGTTGAACGAAGCCTTTGCGGCTCAGAGCCTTGCGGTCCTGCGGCAACTCGGCCTGGAAAAGGCCAACGTCAACCCCAACGGCGGCGCCATCGCCATGGGCCACCCGCTGGGCTGCTCGGGCGCGAGGCTGGTCACGACGCTCGTTCACGAGATGAAGCGGACGAAGGCCAAGGTCGGGCTGGCGACGTTGTGTGTGGGGGTGGGGCAGGGCGTGGCGACGGTCATTGAGGGGGCGTCATGAGAGGAGTGCGATCGAATGGAATTCTCTGAATCTGAAATCAGACTCCTCGAGAAGGCGCGCCGGGCGCAACCTGATTCTAGGACACGGCGGCTGATTCTCTGGACGTCGTATGTGATCCTTTCGACAGGCGTTGTGGCCAAGGTCGCGGGAGATTTCAATCGTGAAGAGGTGCTCATCGCCCTGTTCGTGATCCTTGGTTTCGGCATGGTGTGTGCATACGCCCGATTCCAAAACCGGGCCTTGGTGCTCATCAACAAGCTAGCCCCACGCGCCGACTCCAACGAGTCGATCGCCGTTCATTCCTCAAGAGGTATCTGATGTCAGGCAGTGCAAACATCGGTGTTCATGTCGATCACGAAACGCAGGAAGATCCGCAACTGCTGGCGGAGTTCCAGGCGAAGATCGACGCCGGCCAACTCATCGAAGTCGATGACTGGATGCCCGCGGCGTACCGCAAGGGCATGCTCATGATGGCCGAGCATCACGCCAACAGCGAGATCATCGGGGCCCTGCCTGAAGGCGAGTGGATCACTCGCGCCCCGTCGCTCAAGCGCAAACTCGCGCTGACCGCCAAGGTGCAGGATGAAGTCGGTCACGGCCAGATGCTCTACCGCGTCTCGCAGGACCTCGGCAAGTCGCGCGATGCGATGCTCCGCGACCTCATCACAGGCAAGACCAAGTACCACAACTGCTTCAACTACCCGGCGCCGACGTGGGGCGACATCGCCATGATCCAGTGGCTCATCGACGGGGCCGCGATCATGAACCAGAAGACGCTCGCCGACGGCGGCTACGGCCCGTACGTGCGCACCATGCGCCGCATCAACATGGAAGAGGCCTTCCACTTCAAGAGCGGCGAAGACATGGTGCTCACGCTCATGAGCGGCACGCCGAGGCAGAAGAAAATCGCCCAGGACGCTTTCGACCGCTGGTGGGGGCCGTCGCTCATGTTCTTCGGCCCGCCGGACAAACCCAACGCGCGGCAGTTGCCGCCGATGCGCTGGCGCATGAAGACGGTGACCAACGACGAACTGCGCCAGCGATTCGTCGATCGCTTCGTACCTGCCGCGATCGATCTCGGCCTGAAGATCAACGTCGTCGAGAAGGATGAGAACGGCTTGGTCACCGCCAGCCGGCCTGATGACAAAGTCGCCTTCAACAAGCAGACCGGCCACTGGGAATTCACCCAACCGGACTGGGATGAGTTCTTCCGCGTCATTCGCGGCAACGGGCCGTGCAACGCCAAGCGCCTTGCCCTGCGCCGGCTCTCATACGAACAGGGCCACTGGGTGCGCCAGGCGATTCTGAACGGTTCCACTTCGCTGCCGCCTGCGGCTTGAAAGGCCTGATACCGCGATGTCCAAGTTGCGCGAAAAGGTTGAACTGATCAGCGGCGAATTGACCACGCCGCCCGAGGAGGATCTGCGCGGCTACGTGATCTTCACGCAGTTGAAGGCGGGTCAGCCGCACCTCTACGCGGGTTATCTCGACGCCGCCGACGATGACATGGCCCTGATCTTCGCGCGCGAGCACTACGGCCAGGACCAGGAGTGCGTGGGAATCTGGGCGGTGCCTGTCGAGTCGATCTCAGGAACCGATTCGACGCATCCCGCCAGTCGCGACGTCGGAGGCGTGGAAGCGTACCAGGTGTTCATTCAGCCTCGGCGCGGCGCCGGGCACGTCTCAGCCGAGACCGTGCAGGCGCGCAGCCCGGCGGAAGCGATCGAACAGGCGCGGCGGGTGCATGCCGATCCGGGCAAGTACTACTCGCTCTGGGTCGCGCCGCAGCATCTCATTGCCAGCACCGGCCCCGGCGATGTGATCTGGCGGTTCTCCGATCAGAGTTACCGCCTGGCGCGCGGTTACAGCAAAGACGTGCGCGAGAAGTGGACGCGGTTCCGCGATGAGCACTCGCTCAAGGAGTATGAGAAGGACGATCTCAAGGAAGCGTTCTGAGCCCTCCCATGCCCGATCTGCCCGAACATCTTCGCAAGCCACTGGTCAACCTGCTGCTCGCCGCGGCGGATGACAAACTCTTTCTCGGTCACCGCAACAGCGAGTGGACCGGCCTGGGACCCATCCTCGAAGAAGACATTGCGTTTTCTTCGCTGGCGCAGGATGACATGGCCCACGCCGCGGCGCTGTATGAACTGGCCGGCTCGATCGACGGCCGCAGCGCCGATGAACTTGCCTTCGGCCGCACGCCCGAGCAGTATCGCTGTGCTGCGATCGTCGAAGTGCCCGATGAGTTCGACTGGGCGACGGCGATTGTGCGCCGTTTCTTCTGCAATCACTTCGACCTGCTGCGCCTGACGCGGTTCTCGCAGTCGGCGTGGAAGCCGCTTTCCGACCTGGCCCGGCGGCTCGTCGCCGAGCAGCAGGTGCATGTGCGGCATGTGGATGACTGGATGGTGCGCCTCGGGGCGGGAACGCCGGAATCGCACCGGCGCATGCAGAAGGCGATCGACGCCATCAGCCCGCTCGCCACGGAACTCTTCGAGCCGCTCGATGAACTCAAATCGCTCGTCGATGCGGGACTGTATCCGGGCAGCGACTTTGCGATGTACGACCAGTGGCGTGAGGCGGTTGCACATGTCCTTGGCCAGAGTCACCTGACGGTGCATTTCGAGATTGGCTCGCCTGAAGATCGCGGCGGCCGGCGCGGTGTGCACACGCAGTATCTCGGGCCGATGCTCGACGAGATGTGCGAGGTCTATCGCCTCGAACCCAAAGCGGCGTGGTGATCTGATGATCAGCCGGCAGGCCATCTTCGACGTGCTGCGCACCATACCCGATCCGGAGATGCCCATCAGTATCGTCGATCTCGGTCTCATCGAATCGGTCGACGTGTCCGGCAGTGCGGTCAGCGTCGTCGCGCTTCCCACCTTCGTCGGTTGCCCGGCTCTGGAGATGATCTCGCGCGACATCGAATCACGCTTGGGCCGCTTGCCGGGCGTCGCCTCCGTAAACGTGCGATGGGTGCACGATCCGCCGTGGTCGGTGGATCGCATCAGCGGCGCCGGCCGCGCGGCGCTGCGCGAGCACGGCGTGACGGTGCCCGAGAGCGGAAGTCGCCTCGAGGTGCACGGCGCAGCCGGCGCAACGGTCCCGCTGACCGTGGGCGCCGCGGACGTGCCCTGCCCGTTCTGCGGCTCGAAGAAGACGCACCTGGACAGCCCCTTCGGTCCGACCCGCTGCCGCATGATCTACTACTGCGACGCGTGCCGCAACAGTTTCGAGCATCTCAAGAAGGTGTGAGTACCGCGGCCGTTCTGGCGTCCGCCGCTCCGCTCGCGTAGGATGCTCCGAACCTGCTGTTCGCCCGGAGACCTGTTGCCGCCATGTCGCCACGCTCGGCCAATTCGACCGCCTCGGCTGCCCCGGTGGAGAGCCGCCCCGTTCGCGTCGATAGCAATGCCGTGGAGACGATCGACCTTGGCCGTGTGGAAGTGATTCGCGTGCTCGACGAGAAGGGCCGCGTCGTTGACGCATCGGTCGAGCCCGACCTGCCGGATGCGGAACTGCTGCGCATCTACCGAGGCATGGTCCGTTCGCGGCGCTTCGATCAGCGCATGCTCGCCATGCAGCGCCAGGGCGAGATGGGCACGTTCGCGCCGGGTCTCGGCCAGGAAGCGACGCAGATCGGGCAGGTCTATCCGATGCGGCCGAGCGACTGGTATTCGCCTTCGTATCGCTCGATCGGCGCGCAGGTCTGGCGCGGCTGGACGATGGAGCAGTTGCTGCTCCTGTGGGCCGGCTACTTCGAGGGATTCGCGATTCCGGAAGTCGCCAACGAACTGCCGTTCTCGATCGTCATCGGCTCGCACGTGCCGGTTGCGACGGGCGTGGCGATGGGGATCAAGGTTCGCAAGGACGACGCTGTGGTCGTGACGAACTTCGGCGATGGTGCGTCCTCGCAGGGCGTGGTCGCCGAAGCGTTCAACTTCGCCGCCGTCTACAAGGCGCCGATCGTGTTCATCGTCGAGAGCAACGGCTGGGCCATTTCAACGCCGCTCGAAAAGCAGTCAGGCAACACGGTGCTGGCGGCGCGCGGCGTCGGGTTCGGCATTCCCGCCGTACGCGTGGATGGCAACGACGTGCTGGGAATGATTGCCGCGTGCAGCAGGGCGATTGATCACGCGCGCGGCGGCGGCGGGCCGTATCTCGTCGAGGCCGTGACGTATCGCATGAGTCTGCACACGACGGCCGACGACCCGAAGGTCTATCGCAAGGACGACGAGGTCAAGGCATGGGAGGGCAAGTGCCCGATCCTGCGCTTCGAGTCGTACCTCAAGAGCCGGGAACTGCTTGATGATGATGCAATCGCACAGATCAATGAAGAGATCGAGGCGGAAGTGATAGCGGCGCGCGACCGGTTCCGCGAACTGGCCGTTGCGCGGCCTGAAGAAATATTCGACTTTGTGTACGAGCAGCTGCCCGAAGAGTTGCGCGAGCAGAAGGCGGAGTACCTGGAGCGCCTCAAGCGCAAGGGCGTGCAGTAGAGGCAACTTCACCGCAGAGATCGCAGAGAGCGCTCAGATGAGGACACTGAATCAGAATCTGGATCTCTCCGCGAACTCCTTGCTCTTCGCGGTGCAACGACTCCTCCCGGATCAGGATCAATCATGCCTCAACTGACGATGGTCGAAGCACTGAATCTGGCGCTTGGCGAGTCCATGGCCGCCGACGATCGCGTCTGCATCATGGGTGAAGACGTCGGCGTGAACGGCGGCGTGTTTCGCGTCACCAAGGGCTTGCTTGAGCGCTTCGGCGCCGATCGCGTGCTCGACACGCCGCTGGCGGAAGATTCGATCATCGGCACCGCGGTGGGAATGGCGGTTTACGGCCTCAAGCCCGTCGCCGAAATCCAGTTCTCGGGCTTCACCATGCAGGCCTTCGACCAGATCGAGCAGAACATGGCCCGCCTGCGCAACCGCTCGCGCAGCCGCTACCCGATCTCGATGGTGATGCGCGCGCCCTACGGCGGCGGCATCCGCGCCGTCGAGCATCACAGCGAATCGCGCGAGGCCTACTGGGCCCACACGCCGGGCCTCAAGGTCGTCATTCCATCCGGACCCCGCAACGCGCGGGCGCTGCTGGCCGCGTCGATCGCCGACCCTGATCCCGTCGTCTTCTACGAGCCCAAGGCCGTCTACCGCGCCTTCCGCGAAGAGGTGAGCGAATCGCCTGAAACCATGGAAATCGGCAAGGCGCAGATTGTCCGGCCCGGCGGCGACGTGACGCTCATCGGCTATGGCGCGATGATGCGGCCGGTGCTCGAAGCCGCTGATGATCTTGTGGAGGAGCACGGCATCGATGTCGAAGTGATCGATCTGCTCTCGATCAAGCCCATGGACACGGAGACTCTCGTCGAGTCGGTCAGCAGGACAGGCCGCTGCGTCGTCGTGCACGAAGGGCCGCGCATGTGCGGCATCGCGGCGGAGATCATCGCGCGCCTCAACGAGCACGCGTTCGAGTACCTGCTCGCGCCGATCAGGCGCGTGACCGGCTTTGACATCCACTTCCCGTATTTCCAGGTCGAAAAGCACTACCTGCCTGACAGCGATTCCATCGTCGTCGCGGTGAAGGAAACCATGCAGTGGACCTGATGAGTGTCGGAACCAGAACAGATGGCACAAAGGCACAATGGGACGAAGAGACATGCAGAGAATCGAGCACATTGACGCCGCTGAAACCTGTGCGAGCAACAGAGTGTGTGTTCTCCATTCCGCTTTGTGACTTCGTGTCTTTGTGGCTTTGTGCTGAGCCGTTGGACTTGCGATCGAGATGAAAGACTTCAAACTCCCTGATCTTGGCGAAGGCGTGCATGAGGGGCAGATCGTGCGCCTCATGGTCAAGGCCGGCGAGACTATCCGCGAAGATGAACCGCTCATGGAAGTCGAGACGGACAAGGCTTCCGTTGAGATTCCCTCGCCGTTCACCGGCACCATCGCCAAGTGGCACGTGCAGGAAGGGCAACTCGTGCACGTGGGCGACGTGATGGTGACCGTCGGCGAAGGGGCGGGAGCTTCGGCCGCCGGGTCGCGCGTCGAGACGAAGTCGAGCGCAGCGCCCTCGCGGGTTCGGAGCGTGGAATCCGCAGAGCATGGCGGCAACGGCGGCGTGGCGGTGGCCGCGCCTCCGGCGCGCCGCGCCCCGGCCTCTCCGGCTGTGCGCAAACTCGCCCGCCAGCACAACCTCGACATTGAAACAATCGAGGGCAGCGGCCCCAACGGGCGCATCACCCGTGCCGACGTCGAGCGCGCCGCGTCGGGCGCTGCGCCGGCCCACGCGGCCGAGGCGACCGCCGTTCGCGCATCCGCGGCCGCGGCGCCGGCCATGGCGCCGATCGCCCCTGCGGTGCACCCGCCCGGCGAAGCGGGGCAAGACCACTGGGGCCCCATCTGCACACAGAAGAATTCGCGAGCCCGCAGCACCATCGCGGCCAACATGGCGCAGTCGTGGTCCACGATCCCGCATGTGACCGACAGCGACGACGCCGATGTCACCGAACTCGACCGCCTGCGGCGCGGCTACCCGGCGGCCGAAAACGGCAACCGGAAGATCACGATGCTCGCGTTCATCATCCGCGCCGTGGCGCGCGCGCTGACGATGCACCCCGAGTTCAACGCCGTCTTCGATTCCGAGAATGACCAGATCATCTACCGCCGCTACATCAACATCGCCGTGGCGGTGCACACGCAGCGCGGCCTGATCACGCCGGTCATCCGCAACACGGATCAACTCGGAATCGTGGCCATCGCTGACGCCCTGAACAAACTGGCGGAGAAGGCGCGACAAGCATCGTTCACCGTCAACGACACGCGCGGCGGCACGTACACGATCTCCAATCCCGGCGCGCTGGGCGGCAGCCGCTATTCGACGCCGATCATCCCGCCGGGCCAGGGCGCGGTCATGGCGCTGGGTCGCACGAGACAGATGCCGTGGATCGTGGACGGGGCGGTTGAGCCGCGCCTCATCCTGCCGATCAGTCACTCGTTCGATCATCGCATCGCAGACGGCGGGCACGAGGTCGCATTCATGCAGCAGGTCATCGGCTCGCTTGAGAATCCGGCCCGGCTGCTGCTCTAGTTGCCGCGCTGCGGCAGGAAACACCTCTCAGCGAGAGGCAATCGAATGGTTGTCGGCGAATTCACGCAGGAAGCGAATCTGGTCGCCATCGGTTCCGGTCCCGGTGGCTACAGCGCCGCATTTCGCGCTGCCGAACTTGGCATCCAGACGGTCATGGTTGACAGCCGCAAGGACCTCGGCGGCATCTGCCTGCATGCGGGCTGCGTGCCGAGCAAGACGCTGCTGCACATCGCCGAGACGATCGCGCTGGGCCGCCGGGCCGCGGCGTTCGGCGTCGAGTACGGCCAGCCGCGCATCGATCTGGAGAAGGTGCGCGCCTGGGTGAATCAGTCCACCGATCGGCTGTCAGCCGGCCTGGCGAGCCGGGCGAAGAAACTCGGCGTCGAAGTCATCGCAGGCCGGGCCTCGTTCGACGACGGCAGAAACCTCTCGATCCATGGCGGATCGATCCCGCGCCTCAAGTTCCGCAAGGCAATCGTCTCCGTCGGCGCCCGTCCGCTCGAGCACCCGCAACTGCCTTTCGACGAGCGGATCGTCATCAACCCCTGGCAGGCGCTGCGCGTCGAAACAGTCCCCGCCTCGCTGCTCGTGCTCGGCGGGGCGGCGCAGGCCATCGAGCTGGCCATGATCTACGCCGCCCTGGGCAGCAAGGTCACGCTGGCCGCGGCCGAAGCACAGATTCTCCCTGCCGGAGATGCGGACATCGTGCGGCCGCTGCACCGCGCGCTGGTGGACAACCTCAATTCATTGCTTCTGGGCGCCTCCGTAATTTCCGCAACGGTCAAAGAGTCGGGCGCCGAAGTCACGATCGAGATGAAGGAAGGTCAACGCCAGTTGGAGTTCGACCAGGTCATCGTCGCAATCGGGCAGACGGGCAACACGCACGAACTCGGTCTCGATCGCACGAAAGTGGAGTGCGATTCGGCGGGGTTCATCACCGTCGATGAGCAGATGCGCACGAGCGAATCGCGCCTGCTGGCGGTGGGCGATGTCACCGGACCTCCGTGGTCGGCGGATCGGGCGCTGGCGCAGGGTCGCGTCGCGGCTGAAGTCGTGGCCGGCTGGAACAGCGCCTTTGACGCCCTCGCCGCGCCGCGCGTGGTGTTTACGGATCCAAATGTTGCGTGGTGCGGCCTGACTGAATCTCAAGCGAACGAACAGGGCGTTCCGCACAAGGTGGCCAAGATTCCCTGGGGCGCTTCAGGTCGGGCCGTGGGCATGAATCGCGTCGATGGCCTGACCAAACTCATCTACGACCCCGACACGAAAGTGGTGCTTGGCGTGGGCATCGTCGGCGCTGGAGCGGCCGAGATGATCGGCGAAGGCGCGCTCGCGGTCGAGATGGGCGTCGAACTCGACGACCTCGCCGGCACGGTGCACCCGCACCCATCGATGTGCGAACTGCTCAGCGACGCGGCGCGGTGAAGCGCACCACGCCACGCGCGGCGGGCGGACGTTTTCACTTCTGCTCGTGCTTGGGCGCGTAATCGTGCAGCGGCACCTTTGGTCGGTTCGGCTCAAATTCGCGCAGCGGCGGCACTTCTTTGAAACTCGCACTGTAGTTGCGGGCAAGCTGCTGATAGATTCGCGTGCCCTCGGTCTTCCATCGGACCTCGTCTTCGCTCAGTTCGCGGATCGGCTTGGCGGGGATGCCGGCCACGAGCGTGCGCGGCGGCACGACCATCCCGGCCCGCACAAAACTCAGAGCCGCGACGAAAGCCTCTTCGCCGATGACCGCGTCATCCATGACCACCGCCATCATGCCGACCATCGCGTTGCGCCTGATGGTGCAACTGTGCAGCACCGCGCCGTGACCGATGTGGCCGTCCTCTTCGACCACGACGTTCTTGCCGGGAAAGCAGTGCAGCGTGCAGTTGTCCTGCACGTTGGAGCCGGCCTTGAGTACGAGTTGGCCGATGTCGCCGCGCAGCGAAGCGCCGGGCCCGACGAGGCAGCCCGGTCCGACCACTACGTCGCCGATGAGCGAAGCCGTGGGGTGGATGAACGCCGTCGCATCCACCACCGGCCGCACTCCCATGAATTCGTAACACGGCATGCGATGACACCTTAGACCTTCACCACAATGTCACAACAGAGACACGAAGAGATTCGGAATAGCCGCAAGAAGGCACAGAAGTCTCAAAAGGGAAGATATCCAGAGGAATCGAGAATTCGCAATCCGTCCGGCCAAGCACTCCCCATTTGTGCATTCTGAGCCTCTTTGCGGCTAAGCCTTCCATCTCAATTTGCGATAGGCATCCGGCTCTGAACGATGCGGAAGCGGCCGGCGACGAAAGCGCTGTCGCACAGCGTCGCATTGCCCGCCGGATTGGCGCCCGAAACATGGAAGTCGCTGAACGCCGCAGCCTGGTTTACCCAGATCGAGCCCGTGAGATTGGTCGAGAGCGGCACGCCGGCGTCGGCGGTCGCGTGTTCGGCTTTCTCGATCACGTCCGGATTCGTCGAATAGAGCGCACACGTGATGGCGCCCTGAGTCCTGGCCACTTCAGCCGCCAGCCGGATGCTCTCATCCGTGTTGGCAGTCGCGATGACATAGGCGATTGGGCCGAACATCTCTCGGGCGAACCTGTCCCGGTCCCCGCTGTCGGTCTTGAGAATGAGCGGGCTGCGAACGCGGGCCTTGGGGAACGCATCGTTGGTCACGGGCGTCGATTCGCGCAGCACCGTCAGACCTTCACTCCTGGCCTGATCGATGCGCCTCGCCGTGTTTTCATTCTGAATCGCCCCGAGCACCTCGGCGGCTCGCTTCGGCTCGCCGAGGAACCAGTCCACTGCCTTGACCAGCGCGCCGGCCACTTCATCGAAGGACTTGTGGCCTTCGCTCGTCTCGATTCCCTCGCGCGGGATGAAGATATTCTGGCTCGTTGTGCACATCTGGCCAGAGTACAGGCTCAGCGTGAAAGCGAGATTGCCGGTGACGGCCTTGAGATTATCCACGCTGTCGATGATGACTGAGTTCACGCCTGCCTTTTCGGTGTAGACGATCGCGTGCTTCGCGTTCTGCTCGATCCAATCGCCAAAGGCGCTGCCGCCGGTGTAGTCGATGATCTTCACCTCGGGCCGCTGCACGATGTCTTTGGTGATCGGCGCGCTGATTTCATCGGCGGCGAGGGTGATCACGTTTGGATCGAAGCCGGCCTCTGTGAGCACCTGCCGCGCCACGTCCACGGTGATTGCCAGCGGCAGGATCGCGCCGGGGTGGGGCTTGACCACGACGGCGTTACCCGTGGCAAGGCTCGCGAAGATCCCGGGATAGCCGTTCCACGTCGGGAATGTCGAGCAGCCGATGGTCAGCGCGATGCCGCGAGGCACGATGCGAAATGTTTTGCGCAGCGTGACTGTCTCTTCCTTGCCCACGCGCTTGGACCACGTCGCCTCTGCGGGCGTGCGCTTCATCTCGTCCCATGCATAGGCCACGGCTTCGAGGCCGCGATCCTGGGCGTGGGGCCCTCCGGCCTGAAAGGCCATCATCCACCCCTGCCCGGTCGTGTGCATGACCGCGAGCGCCATCTCGAAACTGCGCTGGTTGAGGCGGTGGAGAATCTCAAGACAGACGCCCACGCGATCTTCAACGCTCGCCTGCTTCCACGCTTGCTCGGCGCGATTGACGACGGCGAAGAGTTCGTTGAGTTCGACCTTGGGATAAGTGATGCCGAGATCAAAGCCGTATGGCGACGCTTCGGCGCCCGTGCGGCCCGCCCCCGGATGGCCCGGCAGGTCGAACGGCTGGTTGAGTCGCGCTTCGAACGCTTTCTGGCCGTCGTCCTTCGCCGTCTCGCCGTAGACCTTGCCGCTGGGTATCTCGGGGTAGGCGCTCCAGCAGGTGCGGCTGTGGATGGCTTCGACCGCCCGGGTCAGCGTGTCGCGATGTGTTTCAAAGAATGTGTGGGTCACGATCGATCCTTGAGATGTCGTTTCTGAAAGCGCACCCGGGAGGATTCGAACCTCCGACCTGCGATTTAGGAAACCGCTGCTCTATCCTGCTGAGCTACGGGTGCCCCCCGGCGGCCGCGCCGCTGAGCAAAGATACGGCCGACGCGCGGCGTAAGCCAGCGCCGAGAGCGATTGCCCGTTCGGAGATGGGTGCTACCCTCATTTTCCGTGGTGGGGTCGATGTGCCGCGCCATGCGTTGCGCCCGTAGCTCAATTGGACAGAGCATCGGTCTTCGGAACCGAGGGTTGCAGGTTCGAGTCCTGCCGGGCGCGTTGCCGATAATGCCATCGACGGACTCGCAGGCGCCGCGTGGCGCCGGACAAAGGAGCGTCGATGAGCCGCACTGGCCACAAGCGTCGCAAGATCGCCCGGCGTCGCATGAAGCGACCTCCACCCGGCGCCAAGCCCGGCACCATCGCGATCGATCCGGCTGCGACCCCGTCGCTCATCCGCGTGATGGCCTGTTCGCCGACGGCGTGCAGCGATGTCGAGATCAAGAACCCGGCCGAACTCTCGCTCGACGCCGTCAAAGGCGGCACGCGGTGGATCAACATCGATGGCGTGGGCAGCAGCGCCACAATTTCGACGGTCGGTTCGATGATCGGCCTGCACATGCTCACCGTCGCCGACATCTGCAACGTGTACCAGCGGCCCAAAGTTGAGGAATATGACGACTACATCTACCTCGTCATTCGCATGCCCCACGCCGACGGCGTGCTGAGCACCGAGCAGGTCAGCATCTGTCTGCGGGCCGATCTGGTGGCGACGTTCCAGGAGCGGCCGGGCGACTGCTTTGACCCGATCCGCGCCCGCATTCACGAGAGCAACAGCCGCATCTGCGCCCGCGGCCCGGACTACCTGGCCTATGCGCTGATCGACGCCGTTATCGACTCGTACTTTCCGATTCTCGAAGGCATCGGCGACCGGCTGGAGCTGCTCGAGGAGCGCGTGTTCGCCGCCGCCGACGAGCACGTGCTGAGCGAGTTGCACAGCATCCGGCGCGACCTGGTCACGCTGCGGCGGGCGGTCTGGCCGCTGCGCGACCCGCTCAACCTGCTGCTGCGGAGCGAAACGAAACTCGTCTCCGCCGAGACCCGGATATTCCTGCGCGACTGTTACGACCACGTCGTGCAGATCATCGATCTCATCGAGACGCACCGCGAGATCTGCGGCAGCCTCATGGAGGTCTACCTCTCGCAACTGAGCCAGCGCACCAACGAGGTCATGAAGGTGCTGGCCATCATCGGCACCGTGTTCATGCCGTTGACGTTTGTCGTCGGAGTGTACGGGATGAACTTCGACACGAGCGTGTCGCCATGGAACATGCCCGAACTTGAATGGCGGTGGGGGTATCCCGCCATTTGGGCCGTGATGATCGCCGTTGCCATGGGCACGCTGTGGATCTTCCGCCGATTCGGGTGGATCGGCCGCCGCCGCCGCGAGAACTCGAACGGAATCGTGCACCACGCCGCCAACGGCGCGGACCGCTCGAACACAAACGGCCACGGCAGCGCATAGCGGCTCCCGCTGTGGCGCGCCGGCCCTACTATCAACCCATGCTGCGGTGGGATCATCGGCACAGCAAGTCGGGTGGGGTGAACAGGGCGGAGCTGCTGCTTCTGGCCGTGGCGGCGTGGCTGTCGCTGGCGGCGCCGATTGCCGCGCAGGACGCCCAGCCGCCCGCGCCCCCGCCTGACATCCGCGCGCTGGTTGAGGAGATCCTCCCCAAACTCTCCGAAGCGGAGCGCGTGCCGTTTGGCGATGCGCTCGAAGCGCTTTCAGGCCTCGAAGAGTCCCGCAAGGCCGATGCGCGCGTCCGGCTCGGGGAGCTCTCGGCTGATCTCAAGAATATCGAAGCCTCGCTGAACAAGATAGAAGACCTCGACCAGCGCATTGCCAACGCTCCGCTGCTGCTTGAGCAGATCCGCGGCGAACTGGCGCTGCCACCTGCGGCGATCGAGATCCCTCCTGGCCAGACGGTTCAGCAGCTCGAGCAGGGCGTCTCGCAGGCCGAGGCCGAACTGAAGGCCGCCCGCGAGGATGTGACCAACCTCGACGAAGAGTCGAGGAAGCGCGACCTGCTCCGGGAAGAGATTCCGACCGCCATCGCAAGGTTGCGTCAGGACATCGAAACGCTCGACGACGAGATCAAGAGCGGCCGCGCATTGGGCGCCATCGACCCGCTCTCGCGCCTCGAACTGCTGCAGCAGATCGTGCATCGCCGCGCCCTTGAGCAGAAGATTGCAGAAGTTGAGAAGGAGCAGCAGTCGATCGAGGTCCGGCGTGAGACCCTTCGGGCCCGGCAGGATCGCGCCGCCCGCCGCGTGAGCCAGGCGGATAAGCGCCTCGAAGCGTGGCGCCGGGCCCTGAACGAGGCGCGCGAAGCCCAGGCGCGGCGGGTGGCTCAGGAAGCGCGCCAGGCGCTGCAGCAGGCCGCCGATCTGCACCCCGTCATCCAGGACCTGCTCAAGAAGCGCACCGAACTGGCCAGCCGCCACGAGCAGTTGATTGGCCAGTTCCAGCAGGCGCAGAAGGCAAGTCAGTCGCTCGAAGGGGCCGTCCGCGATGTCCGCGCGCAGTTCTCGCGCAGTTTCGAGGAGATCGATCGAGCGGGGCTGACCAACACGATCGGGCTCATCCTCGGCCGGCGGCGCGGCGACCTGCCCAACGTGCGGACGCTGCGCCAGGAGATGCGCCAGCGGCAGCAGCGCCTTTCCGAGGCCCTGGGAGAGCAGTTCAAATACGAGCGCGAACTCGATGAGATCCGCAATATCGATGCAGCCGTCGAGCGGAAGATGGAGTCGATCGAGTCGGACATGTCGCGCGACGAGCACGATGTGGTTCGCGAGCGCATTACCGAAGAATTGCGCGCCCAGAGCACGTTGCTGACGAGCCTGATCGAAACGCTGCGCGACCTGAGTGACGAACTCTCGGACGCGGACGCTGCCGAGCGGGCGCTGCTTGAGGTGACGCAAGAGTACACGGCATTCATTGACGAGCGGATCCTGTGGATCCGCAGCACGGCGCCGCTCAGTTGGTCGGACCTCCGCGCTGCAGGCGAGAATCTTTCGCAATTCGCCGACCCGACGCTCTGGCAACGAACATACATCGCATTTCGGGAGGGCGCGAAGCGGGATCCCGTGCCGTACCTCGTCCTGACGGTTCCGCTGGTGGCGTGGATTCTGCTCATGCTCTCGAGCGGGCGCATCGGCCGAGCCCGCCAGGCGCTGGCGGATGAACTGACGCAGGATCGCCTGCGGCCGTCGTTCAAGCCGACACTCAAGGCGATCGGGCTTCTGCTGCTCGGTTCGCTGCGCTGGCCGCTGCTCATGCTCCTCGTCGCTCAGATCCTCGCCGTCAGCCCGGATGCGCCGCCGGCGATTCAGTCGCTTGTTGAGGCGCTGCGCGCCACATCCGTGGTCTGGCTGGCGCTCGAAGTGCAGAGGAAGGCCTGCCGCAGCGGCGGGTTCGCAGAAGTGCACCTCCGCTGGCCGCGCGATTCGGTCGCGGCGGCGCGGCGGCAGATCCTCTGGCTCGAGTGCGTCGTCGTGCCGCTCGACATCGTGTTCCGCGTCGTCAGCAGCGAAGGCCATGAACTGACGAGCGAGCCGCTGGCGCGACTCACATTCATCGCGGGCATGATCGCCCTGTCGCTGTTCATGCAGCGCGTGCTCCGTCCGCACGGCCCGATTCTGCGGCCCTATTTCGCGCGGCTGCGCGGCAGCTGGCTGACGCGACTGAGCGGGCTGTGGTTCTTCGTACTCGTCTGTCTGCCGCTGTTCTTGGCGGTTTTGACCGGGCTGGGCTATTTCTACTCCGCCAAGCGCCTCCAGGAGGGCCTCAGCGCCACGCTCGGGCTCGGCCTGGTCATGGTCATTGTCTCCGCCCTCTTCTACCGCTGGCTCTGGGTGACGCGTCGTCGCGTTGCGATCGATCAGGCGCTCAAGCGCCGGGCCGCGGCGCAGGAGCAGGCGGAGAGCGAAGAGCAGAACCCGGCCGAGGCTGCCGTGATATCCGAAGAGGAAATCGATCTGCCCGCAGCCAACGCGCAGACGCTGCAGCTCTTCCGCAGCGCCGCGGTGCTCGTGACGCTCATCGCGCTGTGGGGCATCTGGAACAACGTGCTGCCGGCGCTGGGGCTGCTCGATCAGTTCGAACTCTGGCCGCGCTTCGGACCCGTCGAAGTGGTCAGCGAGCGGCCGCAAAGCCTTCAGCAGGTCGAGAAGGAAACGGCGCCGTCGGGCGCCAGATCGACGGGCGGCGAGAGCGCCCCGTCGCCGCCGGAGGCTTCATCCGGCAGCGGCTCATCGAGCGGAGGCAGTTTGTCGCTGCCCGGGCTCGGGTCGTCCTCCGAGAAGAGCGGCGCCGCCGAACGTTCGGCGGTGGAGCGCGTGACGATCGCCGACCTCGCGATGGCGATCATCATCGGCATCACGACGCTCATTCTCACCCGCAATATTCCCGGCCTGCTCGAAATCGCGCTGCTCCAGCGCCTGCCTCTGGATGCGGGCAGCCGGTATGCCGTTTCGACGATCGTGCGCTACGTCATCGTCATCGTCGGCGTGATGGTGACGTTCGGCGCCGTCGGCATCGGCTGGTCGCAGATCCAGTGGCTGGCGGCGGCACTCACGTTCGGCCTCGCCTTCGGCCTGCAGGAGATCTTCGCCAACTTCATTTCGGGGCTGATCATCCTCATCGAACGCCCCATGCGCGTCGGCGACACGGTGACCATCGGCGACATCTCCGGCGAAGTGGCGCGCCACCGCAAGCGCGCCCCGACGATCACGCAGTGGAACAAGAAGGAACTCATCGTACCCAATCGCGAGTTCATTACCGGTCAGCTCGTCAACTGGACGCTCTCCGATCAGCTGCTGCGCCTCGAGATTCCGGTGGGCATCGCTTATGGCTCGGACACGCGGCTGGCGCGCTCGCTGCTGCTGAAGGTCGCCAACAAGTGCGAGACGGTTCTCAAGGATCCGGCGCCGCGCGCCTTGTTCCTCGCGTTCGGCGACAGCGCGCTCAACTTCGAACTGCGCGTCTTCATCTCCGGACTGACGAATTATCTGGACACCGTCACGACGCTGAACTTCGGCATCGACGATGAGTTCCGCAAGGCGCGCATCGAGATTTCCTTCCCGCAGCGCGACATTCACATCCGAACCATCAATGGAGTGCTGCCGATTCAGCAACTCGAGAAGGCGGCCGACGCCGGCGAACGCCGCAGCAGGTCGGAGGAATGATGAACGCCAGCGACCTGCGAATCCAGTCGCGCAACCTCATCGGCGGGCAGTGGGTGAGCGCGGCAGACGGCGGCACGTTCGAAGTCATCGACCCGGCAACGGATCGGCGGATTGCCCAGGTGGCTGACTGCGGCGCCAGCGAAACGCGCCAGGCGATCGATGCCGCCGCGGGGGCGTATCTCGATTGGAGCAGGCGCACGGCCGAAGACCGCGGCACGATCTTGCGCCGGATGGCCGATCTGATGATGCGCGACCAGCAGCGACTGGCGCATCTCATGACCCTTGAGCAGGGCAAGCCGCTCAGCGAAGCGCGCGGCGAGACCGCCTACGCCGCGTCGTTCATCTACTGGGCCGCCGAAGAGGGTAAGCGGCTCTACGGTGAGACCATTCCTGCTTCGAGTTCCGACAAGCGCATCCTCATCCTGCGCCAGCCCATCGGCGTGGTCGCCGCCATCACGCCGTGGAACTTCCCCAGCGCGATGATCACGCGCAAACTCGGGCCCGCCCTGGCGTGCGGCAACACGTGCATCATCAAGCCCGCTGAGCAGACGCCGCTCTCGGCTCTGGCCCTGGGCGAACTCGCTATCGAAGCGGGCCTGCCCGCGGGCGTGTTCAACATCATCACCGGCGACTCATCGACGATCGCCGGCGAACTCTTCACCAACTCGCTCGTGCGCAAGGTGTCGTTCACCGGCTCGACTGAAGTCGGCAAGATTCTCATGAAGCAGGCGGCGGACCACGTCGTGCGCCTCTCGCTCGAACTCGGCGGCCACGCGCCGTTCATCGTCTTCGATGACGCCGATATCGACGCAGCAGTCGCGGGCGCGATGGCGAGCAAACTCCGCAATTCGGGGCAGACGTGCGTCTGCGCCAATCGCTTCTTCGTGCACGAGGCGGTGTACGACGCTTTCGCCTCGCGGTTGGCCGCCGCGATGCAGAGTCTCAAGGTCGGCCGAGGTTTTGACGAGGGTGTGCAGGTCGGGCCGCTCATCGATGACAACGCGATCGCCAAAGTGGAGCAGCACGTGAGCGACGCCCTCAGCCGCGGCGCCCGCGTTCGCACGGGCGGCAAGCTGCTCGATCTCGGCGAGGGCTGCAGTAAACGGTTTTACGCGCCGACCGTCGTCGACGGCTTTACGCCTGAGATGAAGATCAGTGGCGAAGAGACGTTCGGCCCGGTCGCGCCGCTGCGCCGTTTCAGTTCCGACGATGATGTCATTGCGATGGCCAACGATTCGCCGTACGGCTTGGCGGCATACTTCTATACGCGCGATGCATCGCGGCTGATGCGCGTCGCCGAAGCGCTCGAATACGGCATCGTCGGCGCCAACGACGGCCTGCCTTCCACTCCGCAGGCGCCCTTCGGCGGCGTCAAGCAGTCCGGCTTCGGCCGCGAAGGCGGGCGACACGTGATGCACGAGTACACGAATATCAAGTACGTGTCGTGGGGCCTGGGCTGACCGGATCGACGTGCGGCTGCAGGGCCATGCTGCGTGTGGCGGAGCCGCGGGCCGTTGAACCTGCCGGGGCTCAAGACCCGCCTCCTCACCCTCCATCCGCTTTCGCGAATAACGGCCGGATTGATGCGGCAGGAGCAATGGGCACACCGCATCGGCGCTCGGAGGGGCCGGCATTAAGCGATCGTACGCGCCACTCCCGTTCTCAGCCAACGTCGAACGCCGCTCGAATCTTCTCGCGCAGTTCCACCATCGCGTCGAACGGGTGCAGCGGAAACGCCCAGGTGCGGTCGTTGAGCAGGTCGCGCTCGCGCATGCGCCGCTCGGTGAGGCGCAGATTGGTCTGGGCCGACTCAACCAACGCCGGATGGCTCTCCATGAGGCGCCGCTGCTTCTGCCGCAAGGCGTCGAAGCGCTCGCGGCGCTCGGCCGAGCCGCGCGGCAGCGCCTCGATCTCCTGGATCAACTTCGTCCGCTCGCGCAGCGCTGCGTCATCGTCGAGAAAGCGATCGAGGTTGTAAGGCAGGTGATGGACAAGCCACTTCGCCCGGGCCAGGTCGCGCGCCTCAACCGGCTCGCGATCGAAGTCGAGCGTCACCGTGGCCGTCGCCATGGCGCGGGGCGCGAGATCGCACCCGAGCCACCGGGCGAACCAATGCTCGGTGACGAGGTCATACTCCGCGCCGCTGCGGCCGTGGATGAACAGGTCCGCCAGCGCCAGCCGCACCATCCCCGTCATGAGCAGGGCGCGCGGCAGCAATCGCGCATCGGGCCGTTGGAGGTCGTGCTCGAATGCCCGATGCCGCTGCCGATCCGGAGTGATGAGCCAGCAAGGCACTTCGCGACCGCCGGTCGGGCGATGTTCCAGCGGCAGCATGCCGGCGCCGGGCGACTGCGCGACGGCGCGATTGTAACTTTCCCACATCGCGCGCGGGTCGGCTCGCATGCGCGCAAGCAGTTCCCGCCACAGGCTCGTCGTCGTGAGCAAGGACGCCGGCAACAGGTAACGCCGCTCGCCCAGCGGGTCATGCACCTCGGCGCCGACCGAAGCCACGCGCCGATTGGCGTAGCGCACTTCGCGCAACATCGCCGCCGCCAGCGCGAACTGCTCCGCGCGTGACGCGGCATTGCGGTGCAGCAGCAGAGCGCGCCCCATGACGCGACAAGCCATGTAGATGCCAGTGCCTGCGAACAGATGGCCTTCTTCCAGCTCCCACGCTCCGGGTTCGGCGAGGATCGGCGGCAGGTTGCCCGTGGGGCTCTGCAATTCGCGCTCCGGCCAGTAGGTCCACGGCATCGACTGCTCCGCGAGCACGCCCTGGCCGTCAAGGGCCGGCACGCGCAAGGCGCGCAGATCATTCACATCCTGATCGACGACGAGTTCGATTGCGGCGTCGGCCTGCATCGCCTCCGCTGCCGCATCCATCGCGAGGTACTTCGCGAGGATGCCCGGATGCCAGAACCCGGCCTGGTGGCCCGTGGCGATGATGCGTGCGAAGGATCGGCCGAGAAGCTCGCGACGGGTCAGTTCGCGCCAATGCGCCACCGGGGCGCCGAGGACTTCAGCCGGGGGCTGCGACTCGATCAGGCCCGGCCATCTCGCTGGCGGGGGCTCGATCCGGATCGATTGCAGCATGACGCCGATCCTCTCCGCGGCGAGGCGGCGTTAGTGTCCGCAGGTGCAGCAGGTGGTCTCCGCTACCGCGAGGTCGCGCCACGCCGACTCGCGCAGCAGTCGCCGGCAGCGCATCAGCTCGCTGTGCATGGTCCGGCGATATTGGGCCAGCCGCGCCGCCGGGTCATCGAGCGGTCCGCCGAACGAGCGATTCGGATCGTTGTAAATCAGGCGGATGGGCAGCTCGCGAATCCGCAGGCCGTGCGCCACCGCCTGCACCCAGAACTGCATGGGGAAGTCGTAGCCGTCTACATCGAGGTTGAGTCGTCGCACCGCCGACACGCGATAGGCCTTGAAGCCGCAGAAACCGTCGGTCAGTTGCAGCCCGAGGCGCTGGTTCAGTTCGGCGGTGATCTCCGAGTTGATCGCGCGGCGGTCGGAAGGCGGCGTCGAATCGCTGCCGCTCGGCGCGAGATACCGGCTGCCGGAGATCACGTCGGCGTCATCCTCCTCCATCGCGCGAAGGAAATCGGGAATCGACTCCGGCTCGTGCTGCTCGTCGCAGTCCATGGTGATCACCCACTCCTGTCGATCGACTGCGGCCCAGCGGAAGGCGTCGAGCATCGACCGCCCGTAGCCGCGGTTCTCCGCGTGGCGGATCACTTCCACCGGGTGCATGGCCAGGAGGGTGGGCGTGTGGTCGGTGGAGCCGTCGTCGATGGCCAGGACGTTGGGGGCGAACTGCCGCACGCGGCCGAGCACATCCGCGACGTGCCGCTGCTCGTTGTAGATCGGAATCGCGACGAGCGTGCGCTGGAGGAGCGTGCGCTGCGAGTCGGTGCAGGACAGCGGTTTACACGTCATGCCGGATGTTACACGTTGGTGAGCGAGCCGGCCAATGGGCGGCGACCGGGGTGGCGTGCTCGTGGCAATGGCGGGTGCGAATCTGTAGAATGACCCGATGTGTGCCGTTTCAAATGCGACGTCGGCCCCTCGGCACGATGAGCAGCCGCTGATCGTGCCGCTCTGCGCCGTCTTCCGCCGGCACCTCAAGCAGGACGGGCAGAAGTTCACCGCCGAGCGGGCCCGGGTGCTCGACACCGTGATCCGCATGGAGCGCGTCTTTGAGCCCGAGGAGCTGCTCGACGAACTCCGCCGCCGCCGCATGCGCGTGTCAAAGGCCACGATCTACCGGACGCTCAAACTGCTCCAGGACGCCGGCATTATCGAGCCGGTGCTCTACGACCAGAAACAGACGCACTATCAGCTCGCCTACGGCCAGGGCCCCAAGGACCAGATGATCTGCATCGAAACCGGCCGCATCGTCGAGATTTCGGTCCCGGAGATCGTCGAACTGCGCCGCCGCATCGCCGAGCGGATGGGCTGGGCTGCAGTGGGGCACCGGCTGCAGATCTTCGGCGTGTCTCCCGAAGCGGCGGAAGCGGCGGAGGCCGAGGCGGCTGACGAGTGATGCCCTACGTCCGCATAACCAGCGTGTGAGTTGAGCATTTGCCTGACTTGTCCGCTTCGGGTCGGGGCCGTATATTCAGCAATCGCTACAACCGTATCAGGCGGCTTATCTGGCCCTCATCGATCGTGGAACAGGCTCTGATTTCTGGCCCGCTTGCCTCGTTGTGGTAGTCTTGGTCACTCACCGACGGACTGGTGTGTTTCTCGCCGCCCAGGGATGGGTTCGGCACTGACCGCTGGTTGGATTGCGGAGTGACAAAAGTGAAGACAAGCACGAAACCGTGGCTGCGCCGTCAGTCTACTCATGCCGCTGGTGTGGTCCTTCCCGCCATCTGCGCGTTGACCGCCTTTGTCGGCGTTGGACTTGGCCTGCTCGTCGTGCAGGGCGCGCAGCATTCGCCCGGCACGAGTCTCCTTCAGGTCACCACCACGGGCGCCGCCGCCGTCGTGGCCGAAATGGCGCCTGCCGCGCCTGCCGCGCTCGCCGCCGCCACTCCCATTGAAGCGCCGACCGAGACGGTCACGGTGATCGAAGAGCGTCCGGTGGACGCGACCCCCAGCGACATCCGATACTTCGACGGCCGGCCGATCCGACCGGTCAAGACCATCAGCATGATCGTGACCGCCTACAGCCCCGACGCGCGGAGCTGCGCGCCCTTTGCCGACGGCATCACGGCCAGCGGCAAGTCGGTCGTCACGAATGGCGGCAAGTTGATCGCCGCCGACAAGCGCTTCAAATTCGGCTCGCTGCTCAGCGTGCCCGGCTACAACAACAACCTGCCCACGCCGGTGCTCGATCGCGGCGGGGCGATCAAGGGCAACCGCCTCGACGTGCTCTACCCGACGCACGAGATCGCCCGCAAGTGGGGCCGCCAGCGCCTCGACGTGGTCGTCTGGGAGTACGTGGACGGCTGAGGCGAGCCGCGTCCGCCGGCGTTGCCGCCGGGTGTCTCAATTCACCATCTTGAACAGCGCCCACGCGGGCGGGCTGACTTCGCAGGTCGTGTGATCGACTGCCTGGAAGATGTAGTTCCCTTCGACATTGGCGGGGACGTTGAGATTGATCCGCGCCACGCCGTTGGCGTCCGCGACGCCGACGGCGGCCAGGTGGGGATCGGCGAGATCGATCATCGCGCCGCTGCACTGCTCGAAGGGTTGCCCCTCGCCGCGCGTCGTGCCCCAGAGCAGGATGACCCGGCCATTGGGCGAGACGTGATGAATCTCAATGGTGTTGCGCCGGCCGGGTCGCGAAGGGTCGATGCCCCAGAGGGTGAGGCCGATGTCCACGGGTTCGAGGCGCACGGGCTTGCCGCCGACGAAGAGTCGTCCGATGAGCGTGCCGATCTGTCCGGAGTCGTTGATGCGTGTGTCTCCCCAGACGTACCACTCATCTTCGAGCGGCTCGGTGAGCAGGTCATTGAGGTCCATCATCAAGTTGTGCCGCCAGATGCACGCGCGGGTAACGGTGATTCCCGACGGTTGGATGAAGTACTGCCCCGCCATGTCGCCGCTCTCGTTGATGGAAATCGCCCAGGCGCCGATGCCGAAATGCGGCAGTTGCCGAACAGTGCCACTTTCCCAGATCACGGGAAAGCCCTCGATGCCGGATGATCCGACGATCTGGCCGGCGTCATTGATGTCGCGAGCCCAGTCGGAGCCGCCGAGACTGGGAAGCGAGGTGATCCTTCCTTTCTCCCACACGACTGCCTTGGTGTAGTTGCGTCCGATGATCTGTCCGCGATTATTGATGTCGCGGGGCGACGAGAGTGGAGCGAGCGAAGTGACTACTCCATTCTCAAGCCGGAATGCGCCGAAGTTGGAGCCGACGATCACGCCCAGGTCGTTGATGGCTGTGGCACGACTCTGGTAACTGTCGAAGAGTCGGGTCACGCGGCCGTCGCCAGACCACAATACCGCCTGCTCGGCGAGCGAACGATAATCGGATGTTCCGACGACCTGTCCCAACTCATTGATACCCCACGCCGCACCGGAGTTGCTCCGTTGAGTCGCCCAGCCATACGGCTCGCCATCGAGCACGGGCAGACCGATCGCCTCGCCGTCGCGCCAGAGAAACGGCAAGTTGAGCGAGCTGTAGCGGTGATAACCGACTCCCACCACGTCACCGCGATTGTTGATGTCCCCGATCTCAAGACCGCTGAAGCCGGGCGGGAATTCCAGGTATGTGATGCCGTAGCGCTGCGCAAGGGCTGTGGCGGCTGCGAGCGCGATGGTGCAGCCGGCTGCATACGTGACCGAGCTGGCGGCCTTCATGGCTCTACTCCTTGGCTGTTGCGAGAGCAGCACGCTATCGCGTTGGGCAGGAAGGGGATTCCCACCGCTGGGCTCTCATGCACAGTATAGCCGAAGCTGCGACTCTCCCGAGTCGTGCTGACGAAAAACCACGAGATTTCGGGGCGGCATTCCTGTTCCGCGAGACGCCGAGTCCGCGCTTTCCGGCCTCGCTCAGCGGTGATATTCAGTGCATTGCTCGACCTGATTTCGCATCAATCCAGCCTCGCCGCCGCATCCACGTAGCGCTTCAACTGGTCGAGATGCCAGAGGTCGTGGCCGGCGAGGAGCAGGCGGATGTGCCGCTGCGATTCGTCGCCTCGCTCGCTGTGCACGCCGCAGCGGTCGAGTTCGGCGTCGGTCATGCCATTCCAGAATCGCACATTGATGGCGCGCATGGCGCGGAAGTCGGCCGCGAGTTCGTGTGCTCTGCGATCGTTGTAGCGCTGAGCCGCGACCCAGAGATCCTGATCCATGCCCAGCAGGGTGGGGCGGTCGTGGGCGGCGATCATCCGCGTTCGAAAGCCATAGGTCCATTCGACGTCGATGAGATGGCCGATGATCTCGGTCGGGGTCCACTTACCTTCGAACGGGCGGCGCTGCAGGACAGCCGCGCTGCGGCCGGCGATGAGTTCATCGATGCGATCAGGTGTGCTCGAAAGTACCGCCATCGGATCGCGATCGCCCACCAGCCCGACCTGGCGTCTGATGTAGGCCTGGGGGTCGGCGAGTTCGAGGCGCGTTTCCGTTTGAGCCGTCTGCGACATGGTTCTCTCCCTCTGCTGGTCCGGTCAGCCGCTGGGCGCGGTGGCCCAGGACCAGAAAGCATACAGCACGATGCCGATCTGGATGCCGACGATAATGCCGAGGATGAAGCGGAACTGGGGGTCGATGGTCTTGTGCCGCCGCCCGAGCATGACGATGATCCCGCCGACGCTGCCGCCGATGAGGCACAGCCAGAGCAGGGTGAGTTCGGGAATGCGCCGGCCGGGGTCGTTGAGCCGGCTCACGCGCTTGTCCCAGTAGAAGACCGCGCCCGTCAGGCCGGTGATGGTCATGAACCACACGAGCATCGGCCGCTCGGGAAAGAGCAGAAAGTGCAGGGCCGTGGCGATGATGAGAGCCGCAACGGTGAAGACCGCGGCCAGAATCATCGCCTTGCGATGCCGATCAATCAGTCGCATGCACGCGCCTTTCGCCGCGGCGGCCCGCGGTTACGTCAGGTCGCAAACTCGATCGCCCGCGTCTCGCGCAGGACGGTGACCTTGATCTCGCCGGGGAAAGTCATCTCCGCCGAAACGCGATGGGCGATGTTACGCGCGATGCCGAACGCGTCTGCATCGCTCACTCGCTGGGCATCGACGATGACGCGCACCTCCCGGCCGGCCTGGATGGCGTACGCCTCGGCGACGCCTTCGTTTTCCTTGGCGATGCCTTCGAGCTGTTCGAGGCGCTGGATGTACTGCTCCATCGAGTCGCGCCGCGCGCCGGGGCGGGCGCCGCTGACGGCGTCGGCGGCCATGACGATGGGCGTATAGGGGCTGGTGGCGGGGATGTCGCCGTGGTGCCCGCCGACGGCGTTGAGGATCTCCTCGCGCTCGCCGTACTTGCGGCAGAAATCCATGCCGAGCTTGGGATGCGTTCCCTGCTGCTCGTGGTCCATGGCCTTGCCGATGTCGTGCAGGAATCCGCACCGGCGGGCGAGTTCGCCGTCGAGGCCGAGCTGGTCGGCGATGATCTGGCTCAGGAAGGCGACCTCGATCGAGTGCTTGAGCATGTTCTGGCCGTAGGACGTGCGGAAGTGCAGTTTGCCCATGGCCTCGATGATCTTGGGATGCAGCCCGCCGAGCTTGACTTCGTTGGCCGCATCCCGCCCGTGGCGGATGATCCGCTCTTCGACGTTCTTCTGCACGGAAGCGACGATTTCATCGATGCGGGTGGGGTGAATCCGCCCGTCTTCGAGCAGCTTCTGCAGCGACTCGACGGCGATGGTCTGGCGGACTTTGTCGAAGCAGGACACGCTGATGACGCCGGGGGTGTCGTCGACGAGGACATCCACGCCCGTGGCCCGCTCGATGGCACGGATATTTCGCCCCTCGCGGCCGATGATGCGGCCTTTCATGTCGTCGCTGGGGATGGCCACGCTGCGGACGGTGGTTTCGGTGGTGAACTCGCCGGCGTAGCGCTGCACCGCCTGGAGGAGGATCTCCTGCCCCCGTGTGCGGGCGGCCTCTTCGATCTCCGCGTAGCGCTTCAGGGCGATCTGATTCACTTCCTGCTGGCACTCATCTTCGACGCGCTGCAGGAGCATGTCCCGAGCCTGGTCGCGCGTCAGCCCAGAAACCTGCGCCAGCCGGTTTTTCTGCTCTTCGAGGACTTTTTCGGCTTCAGAGAGCGATTGCGCGGCCGACTCTTCCTGCCGGGCGACCACCTTGGCCCGATCATCGAGGTGCCGTTCCTTGACGTCCAGCGTCTCAAGTTTGCGATCGAGCATGTCCTCGCGCTTGGTGAGGCGGCGTTCGTGGTCCCGGAGTTCCTCACGGGCCTTGTTGGCTTCGGCATCGGCCTGCTGGCGGAGTTCGATGGTCTTGCGTTCGGCTTCGAGGATGATTTTTTCGCGGGCGGTCTCGGCCTCGCGCTGGGCGCTCTCGGCGATTCGGCGGGCCTCCTCGCGGGCGGCGCTGATGGTGTTGCGCGTGAGCACCTGGATGGCGACGGCCCCGAGGGCGGCGCCGGCGATCAGCGCCACGACCGCGCCGACGATGGTCGTCGTCGTGATCTGGGCCAGATTCAGAAGATGTGTTCCCACCTTGAGTCCTTTCAGCCGGCTTTTCGCGGCCTTCGAGGGCGCGCGAAAACTCGCCGGAGAGACGCCGGGTGGTCATCAGGGTTGGCTGGTCGACGGTCGCCCGAAGAACGACCTGTGCAGGGGGACGAGAATTGATTCAGCCTTGATCGGCGATGCTCATCATCTCATCTGTCTCGCTGATCCTCGTACAAAGCCGCTTGCCGATTGCGCATCATCGTTCCGAAAGGAGGCGCCCGATTGCGTCAATTCCAGACGCGAGCACCCGCTGCAACAGGATTCTTCAGGCTGTCGATGCTCCGGGCGCAGCGCCAGGAGCAGGCCGACCGGCCACTCACAGTAGACTGACCACCAGACGATGTGCCTGGTTCCGGGTCGTGCGTCCTTCCAACTCACTCGACACGACCTCACCCTAAATCTAGGCAATCTTCCCGAAACCGGCAACCACCGCCGAGCGACGTTTCTATGCTTGCCGGTTCTCCAGACGCCTTCCCCCCGCGCCGAGCCGCGAAACGAGACCATGAGCCCCAGCACCGGACCGTGGTTCGACGGACATCTTGATCTGGCCTGCATGGCCCTCGAAGGCCGCGATCTCGCGCAGCCGCTCGAATCGGCCTCCGGCCCGCCCCAACCGGCCGCCGTGACGCTGCCGAGCCTGGCCGAAGGTCGCGTTACACACTTCCTGGCGACGCTGTACACCGGGCTGGGCACCGAGGGACCATGCGGCTACTCCGACGGCGGCGACCTCGACACGCCGCATCGCGCCGGGCGGGCCCAGCTGGAGGTGTACCACGCGCTCGTGGCGGCGGGCCGCCTGAGGCTGATCCGCAGCGCCGGCGACCTCGACGAGCCGGCCCAACTCCCCGCCGCGATGCTGCTTATGGAGGGCGCCGACCCAATCCGCACGCCCGATGAGGCGGACTGGTGGTTCGAGCAGGGGGTCCGCGCCGTTGGCCTGACCTGGGCTCGCGGCACCCGGTACGCCGGGGGCAACGCGGCGCCCGGCCCGCTCACCCCTCCCGGCCGGACGCTCGTGAAGCGGCTGGACCGCCTCGGCATGATCCACGACCTGTCGCACCTCGCCGACGAAGCCGCACGGGAGCTGCTCGATCTCGCAGCCGGGCCGGTGATGGCGAGCCATTCCAATGCGCGAGCGATCTGTCTCGGCCACAGCCAGCGGAACCTGCCTGATGATCTGATCAACGCGATCGCCGCGCGAGGCGGTGTCATCGGCCTCAATCTCTTCAGCCTGTTTCTGATCAGCGATGGCGACCGGCGGCGGGCGACGGTGGATGAGGCCGTGCTTCACCTCGAGCACATCGCGCAAACGGCGGGCCGCGACGACGTCGTGGCCCTGGGCAGCGACATGGATGGCGGCTTTGGCGCCGACCGCCTGCCGCGCGGCATCAACACCCCGGCGGACCTGCACCTGCTCGCGGACGCGCTGAGCAGCCGCGGCTGGAGCGAAGAGGCGATCGCGGGCTTCCGCTTTGAGAACTGGCGCCAGTTCCTGAAGCGCGCTCTGCCAAAGTAGCCTCGGCTATTTCACTTCCAGCTTCCGGCAGTGTGCGCACCACGTTCCCGGATGCGCGAGCAGGGCGGCAAACATGTCTCGCTCGCCGCCCGTTGCATCGGCTTTTTTCCGCTCGCGCGCGAGCGCTTCGAGGCGCGGCACCGCGATGCGCTGGAACCGCTCTTCGTGGAAGGACAGGTTCAGGTTGTTGTCCGCGTTCGAATAGATGTTGCGCATGTCTTCCCGGATGCGCTCGATGCGAGTATCCGGATATGGGTGGGTGCTGAGGAACTCGGGCGCGGTGGCGCCTCCTCCTTCGTTCATGGCGTCGAGCAGGATCTGCATCACCTGCATCTGGGCCCGCGGGTTGTAGCCGGCGCGCGCCATGTAGCGCATGCCCAGGTGGTCGGCTTCGCTCTCCTGGTCGCGACTGAATTTGAGCAGGAAGCCCTGCCCGCCAACGCCGACGATCGTCGGGATGTACTTGGCGACGCTGTCGCTGTTTCGTGTGCCGATGGCGGCGGCCGTGACTCCAATCTGCAGCCCAATCGCCTGGCTCATGCGCTCGTTGACGTGCTGTGCCGTCACGTGGCCGATTTCGTGGCCGAGCACGCCGGCCAGTTGGGCCTCGTTGGTCATGCGCTCCATCAGACCGCGCGACATGAAGACCTTGCCGCCCGGCAGGGCGAACGCATTGATGACGTCGCTGTCGAGCAGGGTGAACTCCCACGGATTGTTCGGGTTGTCACCCTCGGTGTGCGGCGTGAGTCTGCCGCCGACTTCGCTCACGTACTCGCGGAGCACCGCGTCCGGCACTTCCCCGCCGTACTCCTTGATGAGTTCGGGCATCGCCTCTTCACCGAGCGCAATCTCCTGCTCGTGCGAAAGCACGATCAGTTGCGAGCGACCGGTGGCTTCGTTCGTGCGGCAGCCGGTCAGGCTCAGGGCCGTCATCAGGGCCAGACCGGCCAGTGCGTTCAGAATTCGCATGCTCATCCTCCCTGAGGGTTGTCCACTTCGATTCTAAGCGCGGCAGGTGGCCGGCGGGCGCACAGCGCCGCCCAACACTATGATCTCGCGTGCCCACGACCGCCGAGCCAACTTCCGATTCCGTCGCCTGGGATGAGACGCATCTGGCAGATCCGCATTCCGAGTCGGACAAGGCCCGGCGCGTCAATGCGATGTTTGATGCCATCGCGGACAGTTATGACCTGAACAATCGGTTGCACTCGCTGTGGCGCGACCAGGCGTGGCGCCGCAAAGCGGTGCGGCTGGCCGAGGTAAAGCCGGGCGTGGATGACGTGGTGGATGTTGCATGCGGGACGGGTGATCTGTCGTTCGCCTTTGCCCGCGCCCGCCCGCGCAGCGTGATCGGCATCGACTTCGTGCCGCGCATGATCCGCCTCGCGCAGGAAAAGGCGGTGCGGCGGGACTGTCCACTCACGCCCACGTTTCGCGTCGGCGACGCCATGCGGCTCGACCTGCCGGATGCCTGCTGCGACGTCGTCTCGATCGCCTTTGGCATCCGCAACGTGTCCGATCCACAGAAGGCCATCGATGAGTTCCGGCGGATTCTGCGCCCCGGCGGTCGGCTGGTCATCCTCGAGTTCAGCACACCGACCAATGGGCTGATGGGCGGGCTGTACCACTTCTATTTCCACCAGGTCATGCCGCGCACGGCGACGTGGATCAGCCGCGATCGCAGCGGGGCCTATAAGTACCTGCCGCGCTCCGTTTCGACGTTTGTGACGCGGGAGCGCATGGTGGAGATGATGCGCTGCGCCGGTTTCGAGGATGTGAAGCCGCATCCCATGACGCTGGGCATCTGCGTGGCGTACGTCGGCCGCGTGCCCGCAACGTCCGCCTAACGCCTCCCACCGAGCCGGACAGCACCGTTACCGGACACACTTTCGCCCTGTCCAGAGGGGTCGGCGGTTGCGTCGATGAACCTCTCTCCAGGCGGGGCGGCGTCGCGAGAGTTGATGCCGCGTCAATCGGTGGGCCCGCCAGATCGAACGGGACGGTTTCACAGGAGACATGGCAGTGAACAAGGAAGTATTGATCGAGCGGCTCTTCCAGACCCTCATCTCGGGCGATCGGGCCGGATCGCGCGGCATCGTAAACGAGACCATCGAGATGGGCGTGCCCGCGGAAGAACTGCTCTCGGAGATCTTCTGGCCGACGCTCAATCTCGTTCAGAAACTCTTCCGCGCCGATCAGCTCTCCTGCCTGTCACATCACTTCGCGACGCGCATCATGCGCTCGCTCGCGGACCAGGCGCAGACGCGGCTGAGAGTCTCGCCGTCCAACGGCAAGCGCATCCTCATCGCGTGCGGCGGCACGGAACAGGATGAACTCGCCGCCTCCATGGCCGTTGATCTCATCGAAGCCGGCGGCTTCGAAGTGGCCTTCGCCGGCGGCGGCGTGCCGTTTGATGAGATCATGGCGCGCGTCGGGGAAGACCGCCCGGACATCCTGCTGCTCTTCTCCTCAGCCGCGAAGGACCTGCCCGAGATCCGTCGCCTCATCGACGAACTGCACGAAGTGAACGTGTGCCCCGAGATGCAGATCGTCGTCGGCGGCGGGGTGTACGGCCGGGCCGAGGGGCTGGCCGAAGAGATCGGCGCCGATCTCTACGTTCCCGAACTGGGCCAGGTCGTCGATCTGTTGCTCGAGCAGAACACGAAGCGCGCCCGCAGCGATCAGCGCACCGTCGGCCGCAAGCGCCGCGCGAAAGTGGCGTGATCTGACGGATCAGCACGAACCAACCAACGGCCGCGGATCACTTCCGATCCGCGGCCTGTTTTTTTGCCCCGTGGCCCGACTTTACCCTTGGCGCCGCGGCCGAGTTCCGGTACCATGCGCGTCGTGCGCCGCGGCGCACAGGAGGAGAGCCATGGCCGGATCGCATCGCGCCGTCGTCATTGTCATCACCCTCGCGCTGTTCACCATCGCAGCGCGGGCGGGGGACATTCACGTTCCGCGCGACCAACCCGATATCCAGGCGGGAATCGACGCCCCGGCGCCGGGGCAGACGGTGGTGGTAGCCGATGGGGTCTGGTCGGGGCGCGGCAACAGCAACCTGACATTCCGCGGCAAGGCGATCACCGTGCGCTCGGAGAACGGCGCCGAGTTGTGCACCATCGATGCGCTGCGCAACGGCTCGGTCGTGCTCTTCAATTCGCGCGAGGGGCGAGGGTCCACTCTCGCAGGCTTCACGATCCGCGGCGCCACGCAGTCGGGCGTTCAGTGCACCGGCAGCGGGCCCACCATTCGCGCCTGCGTGCTTGATGACAACTGGAACGGGCTTTTCGGCGGCGGACTGCTGGTGCAGAGCGGCGCATCACCGCTGCTCGAGCAGTGCACGTTCAGCCGCAACCTCGCGGGCATGGGGGCCGGCGCGTACGTGGGTGGCTCCACGGCTGAGTTTCGCCAGTGCACGTTCGACGGCAATCGCTGCGACATCCTCGGCGGTGGGGGGCTGGCCTCGGCCGACGGCGCCGACGTGACCGTCGTCGATTCGATCTTTCACGACAACCAGGCGATCGGCTTCTCCGGCAATGGTTCAGGCATGCTCATCACGCGCGCCGGCGGCACGATCATCAACAGCCTGTTCTATCGCAATACCGCCAACTTCATCGGCGGGGGCATCTCATCCGTGCTCAGCACGACGCGCATCATCAACTCGACGCTTTCGGAGAATTCGGCGGCAACATCGGGCAGCGGCATCTACGCCGACGGCGACGTCACCATCGAGAACACCATCTGCTGGAACAACGTGGTCGATGAGATCTACGTCGCCGGCGGCAATCCAGCGGTGCGCTACAGCCTGATCACGGGCGGCTGGCCGGGAGAAGGCAATCGCGCGGACGATCCGCGCTTTGTCGATCCGGCACAGAACGACTTTCGCCTCGGCGCCGGCTCGCCGGCCATTGACGCCGGCGACAGTGATGCCCTGCCGCCCGAAGTCCTGACCGATCTGGCAGGCGAAGCGCGCTTCGTTGATGATCCATCGACGCCCGACACGGGGCGCGGTACGCCGCCGATCGTCGACATCGGCTGCCATGAATTCCAGCCCGGCGGCGGATTCCGACTGACGATTGTCGGCGACTGCCCCGGCCGCGTTTCGATGCAGTGGGCAAACGCTACTCCTGAGCGCCAGATGGGCGTCGTCTATGCGCGCAACACGGGAAACTTCCTCGTGCCGCGCGGCCAGTGCAGCGGGACGCGCCTGGGCCTGGGCGCCAGCCAACTGCAACTCGTGGCGACTCTGCCGACCGGAAACGGCAACGGGCAGGTGGGGTCAACCATCGGCACGGGCGTGTGCGGCGGATATGTGCAGTTAGTGGTCGCCGACGGTCAGCCGTGTGCGACCAGCAACGTCGCGCAGCTGCCGTGACCCGATGCGACCGTGCAGAGCGATGCGCGCCGCCGTGATGGGGCTGGCCGTGAGCACGCGCGCTGCTCGCCGCGTGCTCACGTTTGCGACTGCGGTGGCGACGACCGTGAGCCGCTCGCTATCGCTTTGCGGCCGGCTCATGTCACCGATGGCGTTTACGCACGCTGCGCAGCCCGGCAGGCCGAGATCGCAGCCGGCCTCGCGGAACACGGTTTCGAGATCGGGTCCATCCTCGCCCAGCCGCACCTGTTTGAGCAGGTGAAGGTCGCGCATCGACGCGGGCGCGATCACGGTGGGCACGTGCACCCGCTGGCCCGCAAGCACCTCCGCCGCGAGCCGCAGGTCGGCGACCGAGCCTGTGGTGCACGACCCGATGTAGACCCGATCGACATCCGTCGGCTCGAATGATTCGAGCGCGTGGACGTGGTCGCCTTCGCCCAGGGCAGGCGCGATGGCGGCGGCGTCTATCCACGTCGCGCCTTCACGGTCGGCCGAGCGCATGACGGTGATGTTCTGCGCCGGGCTGTCGCCCAGCAACAGTGCGCACAATCCGGCAAGCGATGCATCTTCATGATGCTGCGGCCAGTCGATGCACGCCCACACGCCGGGGCGGATCAGCGGCCGCATAACGATGGCCAGATCATGCACCGTCACGCCGGGTGGGAGTTCGCCATCGATCACGATTGGCTGCACGGGCGGGCGGCACGCCCAGGTGCGGCCCGTTGCGAGCAGCGCCGCCACGTCCGCCGGTTGAACGACCATGGACACGCAGCCGCGCGCGGCTGCGGCCGGGTCAGCCTTGCGGGTCGTTGCGATGAGCCACTCGCGCCCGGCCGGAGCGAGCGGCGCGCAGCCGTCGTCGCAGCCGCCGATCTGGTGCGTGAAGATGAGTTCGTGCTGAGCGGCGAAGGCCTGCAGCGCCTCGTGGGCCGCAGCGCGATCAGGCAGAGCGGTTTCCAGATCGATGCCGGACACGACATGCACCCGATCGGGCCGCGCGAGAGCGGCATGCGCGCCGAACTGCTCGACGAGCAGCCGCAAGGCCGCCGGGCCGTGCAGATCATCCAGGATCACCAGATCCGGCTCGATCCAGATCGCCGGCGCCGGTCCTTCAGGCTGGCCTGATTCGAACAACTTGCGCAGCGCTTCGCTCATGCGCGGGATTCTATCGCATCTGCGTCCCGGCGCGGCGCGATCTCGATGGGAAACCCCGCGGACCGGGCGCCCGCGCTCAGCCCTTCGTGTCGCCTCGCGCGAAGATGCTGGCCACGTAGTTGAGCACGTCGGTCGCCGACTGCTCGTTGTAGCCGAAGTTCTTGATCATCCGCTGCTTGACGACGTCGATCTTTGCCTGCGTTTCGTCATCGACCACGCTGGACACGAGGTTCTTGAGTTTGATCGTGTCGCGCTGGTCTTCGAAGAGTTTGAGTTCGAGCGCCTTGTAGAGCCGGGCGTTGGTGTTGTACTCGAACTTCTTGTTGTCCAGCGACAGTGCGCCGATGTAGTTCATGATCTCCTGGCGGAAGTCGTCCTTGCGGCTCTCGGGGATCTCGATCTTCTCCTCGATCGAGCGCATGAGCCGCTCATCCGGTTCTTCGTCACGGCCGGTGTAGCGGTTCTTCACGCGCTCGCGCTGCGTGTAGGCGCGGACGTTTTCGAGGTAGTTGGCGCAGAGGCGCTTGATCGCCTCTTCGTCGGCCGAAATGGCCCGCTGCACTTCGCTCTTGATGATGTCTTCGTACTCGTCCTTGACGACGGCGAGCATTTCGCGGAAGCGCTTCTTGGTCTCTTCATCCGTGATGAGCGAGTGGTTGTCGAGGCCGGACTCCAGCGCGTTCATCACCATGAACGGGTTGATCGTCTTCTCGTGGAGCGCCTGCTGGGACACGAGCGTGTTGGAGATCTTGTCCTGAATGTAGCGCGGGCTGATGCCGACCATGCCTTCGCGGCCGGCCTCTTCCATCAGTTCCTGCACGCTGTCTTCGGTGTAGCCGGGAATCGCCTTGCCGTTGTAGAGCTTCATCTTCTGCATCGGCGTCAGGCCGGCCTTCTTGGGCACCTCCAGGCGGGTGAGCACGGCCCACATCGCCGCGACCTCGATCGTGTGCGGCGCGATGTGAATGTGCTTGATGCGGTGCGGGCCGAAATCTTTCTGGTAAATCTTGATCTCGTCATCGAGGCGGATGTTGTAGGGAATGTCCACCTTTATCGTGCGGTCGCGGAAGGCCTCCATGAGTTCGTTGTTCTGAAGCTTCTTGTACTCCGGCTCGTTGGTGTGCCCGAGGATGACCTCGTCGATGTAGGTCTGCGCGAACTTCTTGGGCTTGATCATGTGCTCCTGCGACGCGCCGAGCAGGTCGTAGAGGAACGCCACGTCGAGCTTGAGCACTTCGATGAACTCGATGATGCCGCGATTGGCGACGTTGAACTCGCCGTCGAAGTTGAACGCGCGCGGGTCGGAATCCGAGCCGTAGAGCGCGATCTTGCGGTAGTTGATGTCGCCGGTGAGTTCGGTCGAATCCTGGTTCTTTTCGTCTTTGGGCTGGAAGGTGCCGATGCCGATGCGGTCTTTCTCGCTGAGCATGATGCGTCGAACGACGATGTGGTCGATGACCTTGCGCCAGTCGCCGCCGTAGTGCTGCATGAGATCGCCCGAGACCTTGCGGCAGAAGGGGCACAGCTCGCCATCGAGGTGGAGCGTTCCCGTGCCGCCCTGCGCGCGGTACTTCTGATTCAACTGCTCGAGCAGGTCCGCCCGGGCCTCGCGCGGCACGAGCATGAGCGGCTCTTCGTGCATCGGGCACGGATAGAGGTGGTCCGGCTCGCCCTCGGCCGATGCAGCGGCGTCGAGTTTCCACGAGAACGAATAGAGAGCGCCCGCGTCGGTGCGCGTGTAGTGCTCGAGACCCTTCTTGAGCAGGCGCGCGATGGTCGATTTGCTCGATCCAACCGGACCGTGCAACAGGAAGATACGCTTGTCCGTGCCGTAGCCTTCGGCGGCGCTGCGCAGCACGTCGACGAGTTGCATGAGTTGCCGATCCAGGCCGTAGATCGCGTCGCGATGGCCGCCAGCGGGGTCAGAAAAGAAGTGGTAGCGCACGAGGTCGCGCTTGAAGGCGCGGTAGCGCTCGTGACCGAAGGCCATGATCATGTCGTAGACGCGCTGATAGGCCGAGCGGGCGACGGCGGGATGCTCGGCAACCGTATCGAGGTATTGCCAGAACGTGCCCTCCCAGTGCAGATGCTGGAAATGCTGCTGGTCGATGCGCGAATTGATGAGATCGATGAGTTGCTGGCGTTGCTGCACGAAGGCACCTCCATCCGTGGATTGAATCGCCTGGCGTTCAGGTCAGTGAACGCCGACGGTCTGGCCGCCCGCGGGTCGAGGCAACTGCCCGGCCGAAGTCAGATCCTGATCCTCATGGATGCCACGTCCCACGCATGAGGCTGGATGTGCTGGATCGCCCCATAATTATTCGTCATCCGGCGCATCAAGGTTCAACCTGATTGTGAATCTATCGGCACAAGGCCGCCTCGGGCGGGATGATCTCAAATTGCCCCCGGAAATTGACGCCGCAAGCCTTGGACTATTCCTCACGACCGGCCGCCGGATCGGGTATGCTTCCTCAGACGTAGGACCGGAGACCAACGCGAGGAGCCCTTTTGAGCGCACCATCGTCGATGCACGTCGGATCGGACAGCCCCCGGAAGCCGCTGCCAGGCGTGGCGCAGCGACTTGTTGCGCGGCGATTCGGTCGCACGGACGGCATCCGCCCCGGCACGGGCGCGGCGCTGCGACTGACCCACCGCCAGCGCGACCTGCTGCGCAAGGGCATGGCCGAACTCCATTCATCCTGCGGCGACGAGGCGATGTGGCGAGCCGCCGCCGACGAGGCCGAAGCCGCCCAGCGCGAACTCGAGATTGCCGATCTCGCACCGGGATTCATCATGTGGGCCACGAACACTGCCGCCATCGCCAGCGGCGCGTGGTGGCTGCTCCTGCCCGGCTGCGGAGCGCCGGCGCTGCAGTCCACCATCTGCGCCTACCTGCGCGTGCCGTGGATCGAGCGTCGGCCCGAATACGCACGGCTTGCCGACGCCATCGCGCAGGGGCGCTACCCGACCATGAAGCAGGTCATCGAGTGGGCCGAACGCGTGCGCTGCGCACTGATGATCAACGTGCGCGAGGGTTGATGTCCCGGCGGATCTCGAGTATCGCCGTGCGCTTTGCGCGGCGATTGGCTTCGGCCGTGATGCGTACCATCCCGCCATGAGTTTCGGCCTGGCCCGCGGCAAATCCCTCGACATCACCGGCGTCGGCATCGAGTCCGCCGACCTGCCCGACTTCGACGCCGCGCCGATCATCAACGTGCGCGAGTGGTTCGGTCCGCGAGCGCACCTGCCGCTCGAAATCGAGATCGGCTCGGGCAAGGGCACGTTTCTCGTCCAGCAGGCGCCGCGGCAGCCGGAGGTCAATTTCCTCGGCATCGAGTGGGCGGGCGAGTTCTTCCGCTACGCCGCCGACCGTGTGCGCCGCAACGAGATTCCCAACGTGCGGCTGCTTCACGCTGATGCAATCGAGTTCATCCGCCACCGCTGCCCGGCCGCGATCTGTCGGGTGATTCATCTCTACTTTCCCGATCCGTGGCCGAAGAAGCGCCACCACAAGCGGCGCAGCGTGCAGGATCAGTCGCTGCTCGATTTCCACCGCATTCTCGAACCGGGCGGCGAAGTGCGCATCGTGACCGACCACGATGAGTACTGGCAGTGGATCGAAGAGCACGCGCTGCGGGCTCAGTCGCTCTTTGCCCGCGAGCCGTTCGCGCCGCCGGGCGATGGCGACAGCGGGGGAGGCGAACTCGTGGGCACGAACTTCGAGCGCAAGTACCGCCGCGAGGGCCGGCCGTTCCACGCGATGACGCTGCGGAAATCGTGAGGGGCGCCGAGCAGCGCTCAATTCCTCAACTCGAGCAGACGGCACAGCTTTGCCACGCTGATCTTGCGCGCGATGGCGTGTGACGAGCCGCGAAGCGAAGCGACCGCGCGGGCAATTTCGTCGGAGGTTGGGTTCAGAGGGAGCAGCACTCGCACTAATCGGGGATAGACCTCGCGAGTCATGTAGCGGGGAACGTCGGTAGCGACCAGCAGCGCTAAGAGGGCAAAACCGGCGAACCCGCCGTAGAACAGCACATCGTCAGTCGCGGCGGTCCCTCGGGGAATCCAACGGTTGGCCCGCGCGATTCCAATGGCTATCGGGACGACAACCCCCAGAAGCGCCAGGGCGCTCCATTGGTCGAGTCGCACCTGGGTGACGCGCTGATCCAGTTCGCGGCTGGCGCGAAGGAGAATCTGCACGATGCAGTCGATGCGAGCCTGCGGCGAGGCGCCAGCACCCCGAGCCCTTGCGGCGGCGGCAATCTCGCGATCGCGACGTTCGAAGACATCAGGATGCGTTTCCTCAATGAGGCTCTCGATTGACGAGTATGAAGCGGCTGATCGAGCCACGCCCGCATAGTTCTGGCGCTGCGTCTCCATCTCATTGCCACAGTCTTCGCAAATCACGGAGTCATCGAGGTTGACGCCCAGCCCGGTGGGGATGCTCCAGAGATGGTTCATGTTGCGGCGCCGGCAGTAGCGCATCGGCCGCACCAGCCCGCAGTCGAGACAGAAATCCGCCACGAATCCAATGCGGCGACGGCGGATCATTCTCGTGATCACGATGACGCTGGAAGGCATCATGTCTACACGTCCCGATGCGGCCAAGGCGACGGCGATGGAATGACCACCGCTATACTAGCAGACTGTCGCTGGTTCGCGGGATGGTCCGCTTGCCTGGCGATGCGCTATCAAGGAGTTTGCAATGAATTTCGCACTGGCCCTCTCAGTCGCACTTTGCGCCACGCCCCTCACGCCCGAGCGGCTCTATTACCAGATCGACCGGGCCATGCCCATCAGCGTCGAGGCCGGCGAGAGCCGCGAACTGGCGCTGCTCAAGCCCGACAACACGCTCATCACGCGCGTCAACGTGCCCAACGACGCTGCGGCCGTCGATCTCAACGTGCTCATTCCCGATCTCTACTCAAACACCGAGGTGTGTTACCTGCAGCTGCTCGAGCGCGGCGAGCCGACCGGCGCTGCGCTGCTGCTCGAGCCGCTCGTCGAGCGGGCCAAGCCCGTGCTCCGCTACGGCGAGCGCGGCCCCGTGGTGGACAACTGGATGAGACCGAGCCCCGATCAGCTTTCGATGGCGGGCTTTCGCGTCTCCGTCGAGCGCGATGTCGTGCTCCACACGACCATGGGCGACATCCGGATGGTCATGCGGCCCGACATGGCGCCCAACTCGGCGTGGAACTTCACGAGCCTCGTCGACGGCGGCTTTTACACGCACATCCCTTTTCACCGCATCATCGGCAACACGCCCAGCGGCAAGGGATTTGTCATCCAGGCCGGCGATCCGACCGGCACCGGCACCGGCGGGCCGGGCTACAGCATCGATCTCGAACCCAGCACGCTGCCTCATGATCTCGGCGTCATCAGCATGGCGCGCGAAGGCGGCAGCGTCGATACCGGCGGCAGCCAGTTCTTCATCTGCCTCTCGCGCGAGATGACCGCCAGGCTCGATGGGCAGTACACCTCATTCGGCCAGACGATCGAGGGGCTGGACGTAGTGGGCAAACTCGGCGCCGTGCCGACGGGCGCCGAAGACCGGCCGCTCACGATGCCTTACATCGAGACAGCCGAACTCGTGCCGGCGGCCCCGCGGTCGCCCGGCGTCAAGCCGAGTTGGATGGCCCAGAAGGCGGAGTCCAAGCCCGAGCCGCCGCCGGCGAATCCGCAGCGGTGAGGCGCTGGCGGAGGCCCTGCCCATGCGGCAAGATGCAGGAAGTTCTGCTTTCCTGCGAATTGTCGCTTGCAGATCCGGCGCGCTTGTGGTAGAGTAAAGAGACGACCGCGGCGCTTCGGGATCGCAACGATCCCACAATACAGCGCCGTGGATGCCGCTCGCAGCCCCGCGAGCAGAACGACCTCGGTCGAAACCGAAGGAGAGCACCATGTTGTCCATGCGCACGACGTTGCTTGGCATACTCGCTCTGATCGCCTCGCTGGCGCTCGCGACTTCCGCTTCCGGTCAGCCGTGCGCGCCGGAGTGGGATGTAGAATTCGGAACGAACGGAACGACCGCGACGATATGGGATTCAGCGGTCTATGACGGCGGTACGGGGCCGGCACTCTACGTCTGCGGCGCTGTGCTGGGTGAGATCGGCGGAGCGGTCGCGTGGGGCATCGCAAAATGGGATGGCGCGCGGTGGACCGATGTCGGAGGTGGCTTGTTTAGGAATGGCGAGGCTGGATTCGGAGCAACATTGTTTGTCTGGGACGACGGCCGCGGTCCGGCACTCTACGTGGGAGGTCGCTTTGATCACGCCGGAGATGTTCCCGTCGCGAACGTTGCCCGTTGGGACGGCTCGCACTGGGAAGCCTTGGGCGAAGGCGTTGACGATGAGGCTCTCGAAATGTGCGCTTTCGATGACGGCCGCGGCCCGGCGCTGTTCGTAGGCGGCGGGTTTGATGTTGCGGGAGGGGAGCCGGCTGCGCATATCGCGCGTTGGGACGGCGTCAGCTGGGAACCGCTTGCCAGCGGACTGATGGGTGGAAGCCGAGTCGTCGGAAGCATGACCGTGTTCGATGATGGTCGAGGGCCGGCCCTGTTCGTGGGAGGCGACTTTTACTCTGCCGGCGGCGTTCCCACGAACTACATCGCCCGTTGGGATGGGCACGAGTGGTCCGCGCTGGGAGGCGTTAATCTCTCTCGCGGGTGGCATTACGATACCATACTGGAAGAACTTGCTGTCTTCGATGATGGGAGTGGGCCCGCGCTGTTCATGTCAGGGAACTTCCAGCAAGTCGGCGTTGGCGAACTCTTCTTGAAGTGGGATGGCCAAAGCGTGAGCGCTCCGGCGGGGATCGTGTGGGACCTCAGTTATTATCCGGAGACCATGCTTGTCCACGACGATGGAGCGGGTCCGAGGCTCTGGTTGGCAGGCGGCCGCTTCGGGATTGGCGAGAGAACGAATTTCACGACCATCGCCAGGTGGGATGGAAAGACATGGACCAAGCCCTCGCACTATCCTTCCTATTGGATTTTCTCTCTTGACTTTTTCAATGATGGATTCGGCAACGATCTCTATGTCTTTGGATGGCTGAACTCCATTCTCCCGGACAATGTGCGCATAGCGAACCTCTCTCGATTGAGAGCTTCGCGCATGACTGTGTCGCACTCACCACTTCGAGCCAGTGAGCAGGCGTTGTTCGCCACGACCTGTGCCACGCCCGGCGGCCGGGTCTACTTCACCTACAGCACGACGGGTCTGGGATCGTTCTTTGTGCCGCAACTGAATGTGACGCTTGATCTTGATGCGCCGCATCTCGCCGGCAGCGGGATCGCCGACCAGGACGGCAAGGCGGAGCTGATCCGCAGGATTCCGCCTGATGCCGCCGGCCGAACTGTCTATCTCCAGGCCGCCGAGCAGGGGCGCAAGAGCGAAGTAGTTGAAGCGGTCATTGAATAGCCGCCTGCGGGCGCTGGATCGGCCTCTGGGTTAATTTTTGCCAACTTCCCGGATTTTGCTTGCAATCCCGGCGGGTTGCAGGTTATTCTGAACGCAGCCATTCGATTGCGCAGATTCGGGCACGCACAGGCCCGGGCGCAAGCCGGATGAAGTGCACCGGGAAATTGCCGCTCCGCCCGCGAGGCGGGCCGCGCGAACATCCTGCAAATTAGGAGGTTGCCATGGCTTCCGTTCGACATGTTGCGCCAACGGCGATGGCCGCTCTTGTCGTGTTTGCTTACCGTCGCGTCAGCCGAGTCGCGCGCCCGGCTGCGTTGCGACGTTTGCTGGACAGGCGGTGCCGACAGGACCGTGTCAGCGCGGTGATCCGCAGGATTCCGCCTGATGCGGCCGGCCGGACCGTCTATCTCCAGGCCGCCGAGCAGGGTCGCAAGAGTGAGGTGATCGAATCCACAATCGAATAGCGTCAGCGCGACTCCCCCCGCGCGACGCAACCAGACCCCGGGTTTCACGACCCGGGGTTTGTTGTACGTTCTGATGATTTGCCCTTGCAATCCACATCAGAATCTGTTAGACTGATGTGATAGCTCCACGAGCCGCGCGAGGTCGCAACGACCCGCCCGAAAGCCGCTCCGTGGCGCCGGCTTGCGCCCCGCGAGTCCGATGAAATCTCTCACCGAATAGGAGGCTGGTATGGCGTCCCTGCTTCGTCCATTCGTGTTATGTGCGGCAGCATGCGGCACACTCATGACACTTGTGCAAACCACATTCGCCCAATTGTGTGAGCCAGGTTGGGACGAACACTTCAAAGGGACCGATACAGACGTGTCGGATTTGACAGAGTTCGACGATGGAACCGGAGCGGCGCTTTATATTGCAGGGCCTTTCATTGGCATGCAAGGCCAGAAAGCATGGGGTATCGCCAAGTGGGATGGGCACAAGTGGAGCGAAGTTGGAGGCGGACTTCGAAGAGGTGAGTCGCCGGGATACGGATATGCGCTTTCGGTCTGGGATGACGGGCGCGGACCGGCGCTGTACGTCGGTGGGTCCTTTTCATCTGCTGGAGGAGTTGTCGCAAGCAACGTGGCCCGCTGGGATGGTCAGCATTGGGAGCCGCTGGGCGTCGGCACAGATGACACGGTGTATTCTTTTGGCCAATTCGATGATGGACGTGGTCAAGCCCTCTACGTTGGTGGCCGGTTCGAACGTGCTGGCGACGTCGACGCGTTATCGATCGCGCGCTGGAATGGCGCGGAGTGGGAACCGCTTGAGAGCGGGCTTCCGAGCATCCCGCGTTGGTGGGGTGTGCGCACTATGACTGAATTTGATGATGGAACTGGTAATCGCCTGTACGTCGGGGGCGACTTCTACAGGAGCGATGCCGTCCGAACGCCTGGCGGCGGATTCCAGAAGGATCTTGCACGATGGGACGGGCGCGAATGGTCCAGCGTTCCCGGTGCTCCGCTGCGATCGCTGGGAGGTGGCTACGCGACCCATGTCGATCAATTGCTTGTGCACGACGATGGATTCGGCAAGGCTCTGTTCGTCACCGGGGGGTTTCTCACCCCGCTTGGCTCTCAGTGGGCAACCGGCTTCCTGCGATGGGATGGCACCAATTGGACGGTGCCTGGAGGTGGGTTCGTCCAAAGTTACTCGCACCCCGACGCAATGGCCGTATTTGACAGCGGGAGTGGGCCACAACTTTGGATTGGGGGCGGTAGAGTCGGCTTGATCAATTCACGAGAATACGGCTACGTGTTCCGATGGAACGGTCTGGAGCTGACGCCAGTCAAACCGGACCCTAGGGCTTACTGGGTTAGCGTTCTGCGGCCTTTTAATGACGGCTATGGGCGGGCGATCTACTTGGGAGATGAGTACTCGGCAGTTCTGCGCTGGACCGTCCCGCACATGGCGCTTGAGCACACGGCTCTTCGCGCCGGGCAACCCGCTCGGTTCACCACCACGTGCGCTACGCCTGGCGGCCCGGTCTACTTCACCTACAGCACCACGGGCCTGGGCTCGTTCTTTGTGCCGCAACTGAATGTGACGCTTGATCTCGATGCGCCGCATCTCGCCGGCAGCGGGATCGCCGACCAGGACGGCAAGGCCGAACTGATCCGCAGGATTCCGCCTGATGCCGCCGGCCGAACCGTCTATCTCCAGGCCGCCGAGCAGGGGCGCAAGAGCGAAGTGGTCGAAGCGATGATTGAGTAGCGTCAGCGCGACTCCCCCCGCGCGACGCACCTCCAAGCCCCGGGTCTCCGGGCCCGGGGCTCCCTCTTCAAATCGCGGCACATCCGCCGGCACCGAGGCCGCCGCAGTTGGCCCGGCCTAATCAAGGTGCCGGGTACCTTTCTTACGGTCGCGCTGCATCCACCGTGTTGCGCAGCAGCATGGCCACCGTCACCGGGCCCACGCCGCCGGGGACGGGGGAGATCCAGCCGGCCACCGCGCGGACCTCGTCGAACGACACGTCGCCGACAACGCGTTTCTTTCCGGTCGCCGGATCGACTGTCCGATTGATTCCCACGTCGATGACCACCGCTCCGGCCTTGACCATGTCTGCGGCGATCAGGCCCGCCTTGCCGGCCGCGACGACGAGCACATCCGCCTGCCGCGTCATGGCCGCCAGGTCTTGCGTGTACTTGTTGCAGCTGTGCACCGTCGCTTCGCGCTGCATCATCAGAATCGCCACGGGCTTGCCGACGATGTTGCTCGCGCCGACGCAGACCACTTCGCTGCCGCGCAGTTCGACGCCCGTCGAATCGACCATCTTCATCACCGCCAGGGCCGTGCAGGGCACGAGCGATGAGCGGTCGTAGACGACGTTGCCGATGTTGGCGGGATTGACGCCCTCGACGTCCTTGGCCGGGTCGATGAGAGACTGGACGCGATAAGGGTCGATGCCCTCGGGCAGGGGCATGTGGACCATGATGGCCGTGACGCGTTCTTCGGCGCTGAGCAGCAGCACCCGGCCGGCGATGTCCTCGTAGGTGGCCGTGTGCGGCAGGACGTGCAGGCGATACTCGATGCCCAGTTCGGCGCAGCCGGCTTTCTGGTTCTCGGCGTAGATGCGGGCGCTGCTCTTGGCGCCCGGCTCGCCATCGACGAGCACGGCGTCGAGCGAGACGGTCCGGCCGCGCGCTTTGAGCTGCTCGACATCGCGCCGGATTTCGGCGCGGAAGCGATCCGCCAGGGCCCGCCCGTCGATGATTTGTGCGCCGCCTGAGCCGCTCATCGCCGACATGATAGCGGGAGGTCTACACTGCGCACATGTCGAGCGTCTACCTGAACGGCCAGTTCATTTCACCCGACGAAGCGCGCATCAGCGTCTTCGATCGGGGCTTTCTCTTCGGCGACGCCGTCTACGAGGTCATCCGCTACTTCAACGGCAAGCCGTATGCCATGGACCTGCACGTCCAGCGCCTGCAGCGCACCCTGCGCGAGGTCCGATTCGGACATTTCCAGGCCGCGGATATTGTGCGCCTGGGCGATGAACTGCTCGCCCGCAACGACCTGCGCGACGCCTGCGTCTACTGGCAGATCACACGCGGCACGGGCCAGGGCCGGGCCCACCTGCCGCCGGCGGACATGCGGCCGACGGTGTTCGGCTGCGTCGATCGCACGCCGCCGCTTTCGGAGTGTGCGACTCCGGCGGAGACGACCGCAACCCTGCACGAAGACTGGCGCTGGGCCCGCTGCGACATCAAATCGACAAACCTGCTGCCCAACATCCTCGGCAAGATCGCCGCGACCGACGCCGGGGCGCAGGAGGTCATCTTTCATCGCGACGGCCGGGTGAGCGAGGGCGGCTCGACGACGGTGCTCATCGCGCGGGGCGGCCAACTCATCACGCCGCCGATCGATGACCCGGACCTGAGCATTCTGCACGGCGTGACGCGCCGCGCCCTCGCCGCGCTGCCGAACGTGAACCTGATCGAGCGGCCGGTGACGGTTGAGGAACTGCGCAGCGCCGACGAGATCATTCTCGCGGGGACGCGCACGCTGCTGGCGGCGGTGGTGAGCCTCGACGGCCGCGCGGTTGGCGACGGCCGCGCCGGGCCGGCGGTCAGCAAGCTGCTCACTGCTTTCATTGAGTCGATTCGCGCTGCCACGCAGTGATCGCCTTGTCAGACGCGATCTGATACCGATGGTGCCGCCGGGCGCGATGCGTCGCGCGCTCGCGGTATCTGCTCGCGAATAAGGGTGAGCAGCGCGTTGCGGTCGATGGGTTTGGTGGTGTAGTCGTCACAGCCGGCGGCGAGGCACTTCTCGCGATCGCCGATCATGGCGTGCGCGGTAATCGCGACGATGGGCCCCGCGTAGCCGCTTGAGCGCAGGAAGCGGGTGGCGTCGTAGCCGTCCAGTTCGGGCATCTGCATGTCCATGAGTACGAGGTCGAACGGAGCGGCATCGAGAGACGCGAGCGCCTGTTCGACCGCGGCGCGCCCGTTGTCGGCGATGGTGACTGTCGCTCCAGCCTTTCGCAGGTGGAAGGAGATGAGGCGCTGGTTGTCGGGCCCGTCTTCGGCGAGCAGGATGCGCGCTCCATCGAGGCGGATTGCCGGTTCGGCTGGCTCGGCGTGGTCCAGTTTCAGCGCGCACAACTCGGTCGGCGGGTGAATGAGCCTCAGGTTGCTCAGCGACCCGGTGCTGAGGCGAACCGTGAAGGTGCTTCCTTCTCCGGGCGAGGAGCTGACGGTGATGTCGCCGCCGAGCATGCGGGCGAGGCGCCGGGAAATGGCCAGGCCCAGGCCGGTGCCGCCGAAGCGCCGGGCCATTGACGAGTCGGCCTGCGAGAACGACTCGAAGATGCGAGCCATCTGCTCTTCGTTCATGCCGATGCCGGTGTCCACGACCTCGATGCTCAGCGTGCCCTCGTCCGCGTCATCGCGGCGCGCAAAGCGGGCGATCAGCCGTACGCCGCCGCTTTCGGTGAATTTGACGGCGTTGCCCGCGAGGTTGAGCAGGATCTGTCGAAGCCGCGTCGGATCGGAAAGAATCGTGTCGGGGATGGGCGTGGCATACTCGATGCCGAAGCGAAGGCCCTTGGCGTCTGCGCGCACCCGCAGCAGCGATTCGACGTCGGCGAGCACCTCGCGCGGCGAGCAGGCGATGCGCTCGAGGCTCATGCAATTGGCTTCGATCTTGGAAAGGTCGAGGATGTCATTGATGAGCGCGGTGAGGTGGGCGCCGTTGCGGCGAATGGTCTGGATGCACTGAAGCCGCTCGACGGGCGACTGCGTGGGGTCGAGAAGCAAGTCGGCAAAGCCGAGAATGGCCGTCATGGGCGTACGGATCTCGTGGCTCATGTTGGCGAGAAACTCGCTCTTGGCGCGGTTGGCGGCTTCGGCTTCGAGCCGCGCGGCCTCCAGTTCGCACGACTTGGTCGCCAGTTCGGCGCTGTGCTGCTCGATCTGTTCCTTGGAGGTGATGAGATCGACCAGCGAGCGGGCGAGATTGTCCTCGGCGATGCGCCGCTCGTGGATATCGGTGATCGAGCCGGCCATGCGCTCGGCAGAGCCGTCCGCGCTCCAGACCGCCTGACCGCGCAACTGGAACCAGCGCCCCTCACCACTGGCCGCGATCATTCGGCACTCGACCGAGAGCGGCTCGCGGGTCTTGAGATGGTGTTGTATCGCCTCGATGACCTGGGCGCGATCGCCTTCGACCACGAGTTGCATGAGTGAGTTCATCGGCGCCGCAGCGGCGGACGGCCAGACTCCCGCGCCGAGAAGTTCGCAGAAGCGATCGCTGCAGAAGACTTCGTCGCGGTGGATGTCCCAGTCCCAGATCCCGCTGTCGGCGCCGCGCACAACGAGGTCATAGCGGCGCTCGCTCCGGTAGAGGAACGCGGCCCGTTCGTTGGCGGTCTGCCAGAGCATCAGCGTCAACGGCACGAGCCCGGAAAAGAGCAGGCCCAGGGCCAGCGTCGAGCCCGGCATCGGCGAGCGCAGCAGCGCCAGCGTGCGCCGCGAGGGCAGCACGGTGGCGAGCCATTCGAACTGGAAGGCGCTGAAGCGGTTCGTGTACTGATACCGCTGGTCGCAGTCGTCCACCATGCGCTCGTAATGAATGTCGGAAACCCCGTCGGCCCGCAGCGCGATGTTGTAGCCCGGAGCAATGTGCTGCGCCGTGAGCGTGCGCTGGAGGAGTTTCGAGCCGCTGAAGATGCCCACGACGCGTCGGTTCTCCGGACCGGTCCGCACCGGTGGGAGCACGGCGATGATCTCGTCACCCTGCACTGTGAGCGTGGTGAAGCGCGATGGAAGGACCATCCGGCGCGGCGTCGCATCGCTGGCGGGCCACTCCACCCCCCCGGCGGTGGCCCGGGCGAGGACGCGGCCCGAATCGTCGATCCACTCCGCAGCCTGGAGAATCGGTTGCTGGGCGATGAGGCGCTGGGCGCGCGCCAGGCCCGAATCGCTTCGGTTTTCTTCGTCGAAGAGATGGTCGGCCAGGTGCCTCAGAACCTCGATCTGGTGCTCGACCTCGATCTGAAATGCGCTTTCGATCGCCGCCGCCTGAGCCGCGGTGATCTGCCGGATGTGCTGGTCATCTGATGCTTCGGCCGCCTGCCACGCGACGACGGTGCTCATGGCCAGCGCGATGCCCACGACCGCGGGCGCCCATTGAGGCAGCACCACCGTTCGCGGGTCGCTGTGTCCCCACGCCAGGGCGAGCAGCGCCGCGCCGAGGCAGCCGAACATAATGAGTGAGCCCGTGGAAATCTCACCCAGGTGCTCCCAGCCCACCGCCAGGCGCAGGTCGATGAGATTGGCCGCCGCGGGCAGACCGACGAGCCCGATGAGGATCGCGCCCAGGACGGCCGTCGCGCCCTCTGGCGGCGCCGCGCGGCGCCTGTTCGCCTGGATCAGCAGCGCCGTGCCGGCGAGTGTCAGGCACGCGCCCCCAATGACCGACAGCCGAACGATTGGGTCCGGTTGGACCGAATCCCGAAACGGCAGGTTGGCTAACCAGAGGTGAGCCTCGGCGAACGAGCCGATTCGGCCCAGCAGCAGCAGCACGCCGAACACCGCGGTGAAAGCGCCGATGACGAACACGCCGGTCCACTTGCGCCGCGCCGCCAGGCAGATGCCGATGGCGTTCAGCGCCGCCCCCAGCGCCGTGGTCCACGGCGTCGGATCGCTGTTGGGCACGAGTCGGATCAGTGCCGTCCGGCCGGTGATCGTGCCGATCGCAATCAGCGCGCTGATGCACAGCACGGCGGCGCATGCAAAGTTCATCACCAGCCGACCGGGCGGAGTCGCCGCTGCGACAGGCGGAGCGCACGCATCGACCGCAGGGAATGGGCTCTGCTGGAGCGACATGTCTCGAATCCGTCGCGGGTGGTGCCACGTCGGCGGCTGAACCGAGTTGTCGGCCGCCCTCCCGGGTCGCTGTCCGTCACCCATTCCGGAGGGACCCCTGTCTGAGCATCGGTTGCCCGGAGGGGCTTCTTTATCGCCCGCGCAGGCGGGCGATTCGCCGACGGACGTTGCCCGCTGCCGGCCTACCCTTATCCACATGGTGAGTGAGTTATCGATCCTTCTCGTGAGCGTCGGCAATACACGTACGGTCGTCGCGCAGGCCGAGGGGCAGCGACTGCAAGGCGTGCAGCGACTGGCCAACGCCGACCCGTCCCGCGCAGTGGAGGCGCTGCGGGCCATGGCGTCGGACGGCCCGGATGAGCCGCTCGTGCTCGTCGCGACGGTGAATCAACGCGTTTCACGCCCCCTCATCGCCCAGATCGAATCGGAGATCGGCGCCCGCGTGCTGCGGCTGAGTGACGATCTGCCGATCCCGATCGGAACGTGCATCGACGCAGACGCCCGGCCCGGCCAGGACCGCCTGCTTAACGCCGCGGCGGCGTTTGACCGCTTCCGGCAGGCCTGTGTCGTGATTGACGCGGGCACGGCGGTGACGGTCGATTTTGTCGATGGCGAAGGCACCTTTCATGGCGGCGCGATTGCGCCTGGCGCTCAAATGCAGCTCAACGCGATGCATTCGGGCACCGAGGCGCTGCCTCAACTCGAGATGCACGCTCCGGAGCCCGAGCCCTTCGGCGCCAACACGACCCAGGCCATGCTGCACGGGGTGTACTACGGCATTCGCGGCATGGTTCGCCATATCGCCGAGCGCTACGCCGAAGCGTACGGCGCCTATCCGGCGATCATCGCCACCGGCGGCGATGCGCATCTGCTGTTCGACGAGGATGAACTCGTCGAGCACATTGTGGATGATCTGACGCTGCACGGCATGATCGCGGCCTTTCGCATGGCCAACGAAGTGCTCGGCAGCCGCGAAGACTGATCGTGGCGACAGCAGGGGCGCCAACCGGAGCCGTCTTTCGACTCGCCACGCCGCGCAGCGCCGGTCCCGTGGCCGTCTTCGAACTCGTCGCCGCGCCCGGAGTCGATCTGGAAGCGGCGCTCGGGCTTGCGCCGCGTCCTGCGGGCGTCATGCGGCTTGAGCGCCTTGCTGACATCGACATGGCGCTGGTGGTGCGCCTGAGCGATTCGCTGCTCTGGCTCATGCCCCACGGCGGCACGCGCATCGCGCAGCGGCTCACGCAGTGGCTTGGTTCGCTCGGACTGCAGTCGCAAGGCGCCCTCGACCCGCAGGCCGTGTGGCCGGAAGCCGAGTCGCGCGATCAGGCACTGGCTCTCGAAGCGCTGGGTCGGGCGGCGAGCCCGCTGGCGGTCGATCTGCTGCTCGACCAGCACCGGCGCTGGCAGGAGCATCGCAGCCAGCCGCGCGAGACCATGGATGAGATCAGCCGCCGCTCGCGGTTCCTCAATCGGCTCCTGGTCCCGCCGCTGGTCGTTGTCGTCGGGCGGCCCAACGTCGGCAAGAGCACGCTGGCCAACGCCCTGCTCGGTCGCGAGGCGGCCATCACGTCTGACGTGCAGGGCACGACGCGCGACTACGTCGTCACGCAACTCGACCTGGCGGGACTGGTGGTGCGCTGGTGCGACACCCCCGGCCGCCGGGACACCACCGATCAGATCGAGCGCGAGGCGATCGACATCGCCGGCGAACTGATCGGAGCGGCCGACTGCCTCATCGGCGCCGCGGCGCCGGGGATCGGCTGGCCCGATCTGCCGCGCCCGGCGGATCTTCACGTGCAACTCAAGGCCGATCTGCCTGGCGGCAATGCGGCGGAGGGCGCGCTGCGCGTCAGCGCCCGGCAGGGCAGCGGGCTCAGCGAATTCGTCAGCGCCGTCCGCGAGTTTCTCGTGCCGAGGGACGTTCTGGCTCATCCGGGACCGTGGCTGTTCGATGAGAGGCTTGCCGCGAGCTGATTCGCAACCCTCCGCTTCGGACCCTATGATCGAAGCCCGACGCGCATAGGCGCAACCGGGATTGAAAAGGAACCGGCGCATGGCAGATAAACGACTGCAGGACATCCGCACGAGCGATGACGCTGAATCGACCGTCAACGTCGAACTCATCGAGTGGCTCAAGACGAGCGGTGTCAATTACCTGCTGTTCATTCTCGTGATCGTGATCGTCTTCCGCGGCTGGCTGTGGTGGGGCGAGCGCCGCGAGCGCATCAGCGACGAAGCCTGGGCCGACCTGGTCGGGACGGACACTGCGGCCTCGCTCGAAGCGCTGGCGGACCGGGCGGCGGGAATCGATTCCGTGCCCGAACTGGCGCTGCTCCGTGCGGCGGACCTGTATCAACTCGACATCCTGCGCGACCAGACGCTCGATCTCGTCCCCGACGAGCCGGCGATGGACGATCCGAACCGGCCGGACTCAGAATCGACTGACGATGAACCGAAGGTCACGCCGCGTATGACCGAGCAGGAGCGGACCCAGACGCTCGATCGCATGCAGCGCATCTACCAGCGCGTCTATGACTCGACTGCCGATCGGGGCAGCGGCGCCAACTGGAAGGAGCTGCTGCACATCCGCGCGATGTTCGGCCTGGCAGCGGTCGCGGAAATGCGCGGCCAGGCGGAGGAGGCGCAGCAGTGGTACGCGAAGATTGACGCCGCGGCGCGCCCCCGGTATGCAGAACTCGGTGAAGTCGCGCTCGCGTGGAAGAACCATCCCGAAGCGCTGATGCGCATTGAGTTTCCCGAAGAGTCGGTGGTGAATAAGGCGCTGCGCGATCCGCCCGCCGCCGCGGCGCCGGTCGAAGGTGAATCGACCGAGCCGCCGAGCGAAGCCGCGCCGGACGACGCCACCAAGACCGAACCGGCCGGAGAGTCAACAGACCAGCCTGCCGACCCGCCCGCCGATGAACCGGGTCAGGCGGACGAGCCGGCGCCGGGCGGCGGCGGCTGAAGCGCGTGCCGCGCGAGACGCGCCAAGCCCGACCGGGCGAGCCTGCCCGCGTCCGGTCGTCTGACGCTCCACCGGGCGAGGCGGCGCCGCCGGTCGATGATCCCGCTGCGGACCTTTCACTGCTGACTGGCGGGGGCAACGTCGATCCTGACCTGGTCCGCGCTGCTTCCGCAGGCGCTGACGACGACAACACCGACGCCGCGCTCACCGTTACATTCCGCCTGACGCGCGACCTGCGCAAGCGGCTGGACAAGTACCTGCAGGACCGCATCCCGTTCATGAGTCGGACGCAACTTCAGCGGCTTATCGCCGAGCAGGCTGTGACGGTCAATGACCGCCGGCCGAAGGCTTCAACGACGCTGCGCATCGGCGACGTGGTGACGGTGGTCGTGCCTCCGCCGCCCACGAAGGACATTCCCGCCGAGGATATTCCGCTGCACGTGCTCTACGAAGATGATGATCTCATCGTCGTCAACAAGCAGCCCGAACTCATCGTTCACCCCGCGCGCGGCAACAAGCGCGGCACGCTCATCAACGCCCTCGTCTGGCACTTCACGCACCGGACCGGCGGTGCTCTCTCCAGCGTCGGCGCCGACGAGGCACGCCCCGGCGTCGTGCACCGGCTCGACCGCAGCACGACCGGCGCGATCGTCGTCGCCAAGACTGACATCGCGCACTGGCGACTGGCGCGGCAGTTCGAGAATCGCACCACGGACAAGCGCTATCTCGCCGTCGTGCATGGCTGCGTTGAACCCGTCGCCGATGTCATCGATTTGCCCATCGGCAAGCACCCGATCCACCGCGAACTCATGGCCGTGCGCTACGACGATACCGCCAAGCCGTCGCAGACGCTCTACCGCGTGCGCGAGCAGTTTGAGGACTACGCGCTGGTGGAACTCGAACTGCACACCGGCCGCACGCACCAGATCCGCGTGCACCTGTCGCACCTTGGCTGGCCGATCGTCGGCGACGAGCCGTATGGCGGTCGGCCCGTCAGCGAACAGCAGATCGCTTCGGGCGGGGGAGGCGCCGAGCCGATCATTGACCGGCAGGCGCTGCACGCGACGAGCCTGGCGATCCGCCACCCCATGACTGGAAAGCCGATGGAATTCATCGCGCCGCTCTGGCCGGACCTGCGTCGGCTCATCGAACTGCTCCGCCGAGACCGGCGGAGTGCCGGGCCGATCGCGCCCGCGGGTTCGCGACTCGACGTGGAGGCCATCCTCGGTCTGCCGCTCGCGCCGCCCGGCTGAGGCGGGCTGCGGTTCTGTCCCATGCTGCACCTGGCGCGCGGCGGATAGACTCAGGCCATGTCGTCGGTGAGTTGGGTCACCATTCTGCTGTTCTCGCTGGATTGGATCGTCCGTCTCGGGCTGGCGGCGCGCGTCATCCTCGGCCGCTCGTCGGTGCCGGTGACGCTGGCCTGGCTGCTGATTCTGCTCTTTTTTCCGTTCGGCGGAATCGCGTTGTACCTGCTCATCGGTGAAAACCGCCTCGGCCAGTGGCGCGTCGCTCGCTACAACCGACTCTCTTCTGAGATCGATGCCGAGACGGTGTCGATCTGGCGGCACCACCACCTCGACTGGAATCAGGAGCAGGACGCCTATCGCCAGGCCGCGCGCATGGGCACTGCCGTGTCCGGCTTTCCGCCCGTCGGCGGCAACGCACTCGAACTCATCTCCGAGTGCGACAAGATGGTCGATCGCCTCATCGGCGACATCGACAGCGCCCAGCATCACTGCCACCTGCTCTACTACATCTGGATGGAAAGCGGTTGCGGCGTGCGCGTCGTCAGCGCCATGGTGCGGGCAGCGCAGCGCGGCGTGCAGTGCCGCGTCATCGTTGATTCGGTAGGCAGCCGGCCATTCCTGCGCAGTCCGCTCGCCGCGCAGTTGCGCGATGCGGGCGTGCAGGTGATCGAGGCGCTGCCGGTCAATCCGATCCGCATGCTCTTTGCCCGCATTGACCTTCGCAATCACCGCAAGATCGCCGTCATCGACGGGCGCATCGGCTACGCCGGCAGTCAGAACATCACGGATGACACGTTCAAGTTCAATCCCCACTACGGCATCGGGCCGTGGGTGGATGCCACGCTCCGTCTCGAGGGTCCGGCGGTGCACGCGCTGCAGACTATTTTCCTGCGCGATTGGATTCTGGACAGTTACGACGAGTTCGCTTCGTTCGAAGACTTCTTTCCGGAGTTTCCCCCGACCGAAGGCGGCTCGATCGTTCACGTCATTCCCTCTGGCCCGGGCACGCAGATCGACGCCGTCCACCAGTCGTTTCTTTCGACGATCTACGCGGCGCGCGAGGAGCTGGTCATCACCACGCCCTACTTCGTTCCCGACGAGGCGACCAAGGCCGCCATCTGCATGGCGGCGCTGCGCGGCGTCGAGGTGACGCTCGTGGTGCCCAAAGAGCCCGATGCGCCCCTCGTTGCCGCGGCCGCCCGCTCGCATTACCTTGATCTCCTTGAAGCGGGCGTCAATCTCTACGAGTTCCACGCCGGTCTGCTCCATTCCAAGACGATGACCACCGACCGCAAACTCGCCATCATGAGTTCGGCCAATGTGGACATGCGCTCGTTTTGGCTCAACTTCGAAGTGACGCTGTTCATCTACGACGACGACTTTTCCAGCCTCGTCCGCTTCATGCAGAAGGACTACCTCAACCAGGCGCGCAAGGTCAAGCGCGAAGACTGGAACAATCGCAACATCTTCCAGCGCTTCGGCGACAACTGCGCCCAGCTCGTCGGACCGCTGCTCTGACGCCGCGCGGGCATCGCGGCGCGTCAGGATGCTGCCGAGGGCTCGCGCAGCGCCGCCTGCCACCACACGTCCCCGGGCGCGCAGCGGATGATCTTCCCGAGCCCGACGTCGCCGGCGGCTGCGATGAGCCGCTCAAGCGGTTCGTCATGGTGCTCATCGCTCAACTTGAATGTCGAGTGATGCACCGGCAGCAGCAGCCGCCCGCCGCACGAGTTGAACATCGACCATACCTGCTCCGGCGTGGCGTGCGCTTCCTCCCACGGGTCGTAGGCGCCGATGCCGAAGATGGCGAGATCCACGTCGCTGATGTGACTGAACGCGGCAGTCAGCGCCGTGTCGCCGGCGTAGAGCACGCGCCGGGGGTCTGATTCGATAAGGTAACTGTTGTAGCCGCGATGCTGATCCCAGGCCGACCGGGCGCCCCAATGGCGCGGCCGGATCGCGGTGAAGCGCAGGCCGTGCACCGAGATGCTCCGATCCCAGCCGAGTTCGATCACGCGGCGAAAGCCCTTGGGGATGAGCCGCTTGGTGTGCCGGGCGGTGATGACAGTTGTCTGCGGGCTGACCAGGCGCGCCAGCGTGTGCTTGTCGAGGTGATCGAAGTGCGCGTGCGAGATGGCGATGATGTCAATTGGCGGCAGGTGCTCGGGTTCGGCAGGCAGTTCGCACAGCCGGGAGATGCCGACCTTCATTTTGCCCACGCACGGCCCGATGCGGTGGGAGAGCACGGGGTCGGTCAGAATGGTCTTGCCGTTGAGGCGCAGCAACACTGTCGCGTGGCCGAGCCACGCCGCAGCGATGGGCTGCTCCTCGAATTCAGTCGGCACGGTCCACGACGCCACCGCATCCACTTGGCGGTAACGCGGCCGGACGGATTGCCAGAGTTCGCGCGGGTAACGCCGCATGCCTGAGCGCACGACCTTGACGGCGTTGCGGCCCCGGCCGGTCTGCGGCGTTTGGCGATTTTCCTGGCGGTTCATCTCATCCTTCCCGATGGCGGCAGCGTGCGGCGAACACGGCAATTCTATTTACGGTCCGGTTCATCGGCCGGTTCATGTCTCAGGTGATCCAGAAGATTCGCATATCCGCCGGCAATCGCTTCACCGAGGATCGGCGAAAACGCCTCGCGCAATTCCGCAATCCGCTGATGGCACGCTTTCACATCGTTCTTACGGCTGACCTGCGCCTCGAATTCGATGAAACTTCCGAGTTCTTCCACACGATCGAGGTGGATGCGGACGTGGTCGAGCAGCCACAACTCGCGCGTCTTGCGGACCACGAGCCATTCGCGCAGGGGCAGCACGCCCCAGCGGGCTTTGGCCTGCTCATCCGAATAAAGCATGAAGTGGCTCATCTTCGACGTCGGCCGGTCGTTGCGGTGGTAGAAGATCCACTCGATCGGTTCGCCGGGCACGGCCCGCTTCTTCAGGCGGCCGTCGGGAATCCGGTAGTACGTGTCGGTCTGGTCGAGCACGCGGACGAACCCGGCGCCCAGCGCGCGGCACTGCGAGCGCGCCACCTCGAGATCGCGCAATTCGGCTTTGAACTCGACGTTCTGCATGGAAGGGGAATCCTAGCGGCCTCGCGCCGTCTTCAGGAACGCGGCAAGCCCGCCGGCCGCCACGATCTCGCGCATCACGCCGGGCGGAGCAAGTTCGATCCGCTGCTCCGGCGTCCTGAGCGTCAGCGCGTCCATGTCGATTTCGACGCTCATCCCCGTCGCCAGCCGCCGCTCGCCGGCGGAGGTCGCAAACCTGAGGCAGTGCAGCCAGCCGCCGTTGACCGCGGAGCGCAGAAATCCCGGGCAGTAGTGGTCGGCCACGACGCAGCGCACGCCGGCTTCCTGCAGGGCGATGGCCGAGTGCTCGCGCGCGCTGCCGTGGCCGAAGTCCCGACCCGCAGCGAGAATGCTGTAAGTGGAATGGAACTCCCCCACGGGAACGAACGTACCGAAGGAGTCGGCGAGGCGCGCCAGCGCGTAGGCCCCCAGCCATCGCCGCTCAGTGGGATCAGACAGATCGAACGACAGGTATTCCGGGGCGAGGATGTCGTCGGCTCCGATTCCGTCGCCGACGCAGTAGATGCGGCCGCGGATGGACGTGGGGGAGTGGGTCGGGAGCGGGTCGGATGGCACGGGATGTTCCGATAATGCGGAAGGGGTTTGGACGTTCTTTGAAGCCGGTCGCCGAATTGATTCGAAATCGACTCGGGACAGGCTATATTCTTAGGAGCAGTTCGCCCGCCGGACCCGCGGCGCCGCCAGGCGCCGCCGCAGGCGACTGTAACCGATGGACTCGCGTCGAGCGGATTCGTGGATGAACGCCAGGCGAGGTGGTCGGGGCCGCATCGAGACAAGTGTTCCCGCCAGCGGGATGCGGTTGGCAATCCCAGAAGATGTCAAGGAGCCTCGCGATGGAGATGATGCGTCGCCCGGAAGTTGCGTCCCCAGCCGCGCCGCGCCGTCGGCGCCGCGTGTCGTCGCGTTTGGCCGGTGTGGCGTGCCTTGCAGGACTCGCCGCGCTGACCTGGCTCGCCGGCGCTTCGTACTCGCAGCCGGCCGGCCGCAGCGCGCCGCCCCTGTTCGAGGGCTACCGGCCCGAAGGCTACCCGGCCATCTCCACCCCCAGCCGCACCATCACCCTCGCCTTCACCCAGTCGGGGACCGTCGAACGCCTTCCGGTGGTCGAGAGCCAGGTCGTGGCGCCGGGTGATGTCATCGCTCAACTCGACGATGAAGTGCAGAGGTTGCAGGTGCAAGCCCATCGGCTGGCAGCGGAAGACGACTCGGCAGTGGCCGCAGCCGAACGGCAGGCGGAGCTGGCGCTTTATGACCTCGAAAACGTGAGAGAACTGACGGCCCTTGATTCGGCCGCGCCGCGCGAACTCAAGCGAGCCGAGGCCGAGTATGCGCTGCGCCAGATCGACGTCCGCGCCGCCAAGCGCGATCACGAGCAGGCGGGTATTGTCTTTGCACGCGAAACCGCGACACTCAGTGACATGACGCTGCGCAGCCCAATCCACGGCATCGTGGCGCGCGTCGCCGCGCAGGAAGGCGAGACGCTCGAAGGTCTCGAGCCCGTAGCGCACATCGTGTCGATCGATCCGCTCTGGATGGATGTCGCCATACCGGTGCGACTGGGTCTGCTCGTCGAGCCCGGCAGCATCGCCGTCATCCACTGGCGCGACGTGCCCGGCGATGTGCCGTTCGAAGGCCGCGTGCTCTGGGTCTCCACCGTGGCCGACGCTGCTTCCAGCTCGATCGTCGCGCGCCTCGAAATCGACAATCCCGATCGACTGCCGGCGGGTCTGCACGCCCTGGTGCAGTTTCCCGAAGCGCAGGACGCTCTGTACCGTTTGAATCCCTGACTCACACCTACCATTGACCGACGAACCACCAACGAAAGGACACGAAGTGGCAGAACAGAAACCGCAATTGACCGAGACTCAGGCCGGCCCCGAGGGACAGCGCCGCGAAGTGACGCTGCGCATCGACGAGTCTGATATGAGTTCGGCCTATTCCAACACGTTTCGCACCGACGGATCTGCCGAGGAGGTCATTCTCGATTTCGGCCTCAACCGCATGGTGCCCGGCCGGCAGAACGAGATGGTCTTCAAGGTGCGCAACCAGGTGATTCTGAACTGGCGCAACACCAAGCGCCTCGCGCTCACGCTGGCCAATATTGTGCGCCAGCACGAAGAGCGATTCGGCGAGATCGACATCAAGCAGGGTCAGGCGCAGCCGCAATCCGGCCAATAGTTGCACCAGCGCGCCAAGCGCTTCGGCACTTGAGCTGAAGGTCAGTCCATGGACGAACAGGTCGTCTCTATTTCTGCATCGACCACCTCCGAGGTGGAGGGTTCCGGGCCGCTGCGCCCGGGACTTGGGGTCGATGCGTTTCTGAGCGACCTGGTCAAGCGGCAGTGCGGGCTGGTCCAGGCCGTCGCGGGCGTCGTGTTGCTCCGGCCCACGCGCGAGCAGCCCTCGGGCGCGACGGTCCGTCACGAAGTGGACGGGCGCTTCAGCATCACGCCGCGCCACTATCGTCGCCTGACTGAACTGGCCACGCGCGCTGCCCAGCAGAGCAAGCCGCTCATCGACCACATCGCTGCCGATACCGGTTTGCTCTCTGCCGCGCCCGAGTACCGCGTGCTGGCGGCGCCCCTCATGCTCGCGGGCCGGCCGCACGGGGCCTCGGTGTGCATCGTTCCGGATCGATCCGAGCGTGAACTCGAAGAGAGCCTCAAGCGGCTTGAACTGAGCACCATCGCGTTCGAAGCATTCCTCTGGCGCCAGCAGGCGTTTGTCGAGGCCGAATCGAAGATCCAATTGCGCGAAGCGCTTGACCTGCTCGACAAGTCCAACCAGGGACACGACACGAGCGAAATGGCGGCGATGTTCTGCAACGAACTGCAGCGCCGCTTCGGATGCACACGCGTCTCCATCGGGCTCATCCACGGCCACGCGGTGCGCGTCGTCGCCATCGGCGGCAGCGAGCATCTCGACAAGCGCAGCGAACTGGCCGAAGCACTCGAAGCCGTCATGGAAGAGTGCGCCGACCAGGACACGGAGATTCGCTACCCCCAGCCGTCCGACGCCGACGCCTCGGAGCGGCGCGTGGTGCGCGCTCATGCCTCGCTCAGCGAGCGCTACGGCCCGTGCTCTATCGCGAGTTTCCCGCTGCGGATCGAAGACGGCCTGATCGGCGTGGTGGTCATGGAGCGCGATGCGAGCGATCCATTCAACGATTCGACGCTGCGCCTGCTGCGCCTGATCGCCGAATACATCGGCCCGACGGTGTGGACGCGGCGCATGGCGGACCGCGGCGTGCTCGCCGTGAGCCGGGATCGCGCCATCGATCTGTCCGAGTCCCTTGTCGGGCCGCAGAAAACCGGCCCGAAGGTGTTTGCGCTGGTGGCGCTGCTGCTGCTGGCGATATCGGTGCTTATTCCGGTACGCGACCGGGCGGTGGGCACGGGCCGCATCGAGGCCGATCAGCGCCGCGAAATCGCCGTGCCCTACGCCGGTCGGCTCGACGAGGTATTCGTCAAACCCGGCGACGGTGTCGAAGCGGGTGTGACGCCGCTGTTTCGGCTCGACACCCGCGAAGCCAAACTGCAATTGCAATCCACGATCGGCGAAGTGCAGCGTCTGCGCACTCAAGCGGATGATGCGCGCTACCGAGGTAAGATGGCCGAGGCGGCTCAGTTCGACGCGCGCATTCTCGCCGCGCAGGCTGATATCGATCTCTACCGGTATCAGATCGACAGCGCCACTGTTGTGGCGCCGATCAGCGGCATTGTCACGGTGGGCGATCTGACCGACCGGCTCGGGCAGATCGTTCAGCCCGAGAGGCCGATCATGGAAGTGGCGCAACTCGATTCGATCACCGCCGTGGCGATGATTCCTGAGAGCGGCATCGCACGCGTGGCCGTCGGCCAGCGCGGCGCCCTGGCGATTACGGCCCGTCCCGGCGACAAGGTCGGATTCGAGGTGGTCCGCATCACGCCCGCCGCCGAGATGTTCGAACAGAAGAACGCCTACCGCGTCGAAGTCCAACTGACCGACCGCCCCGAGTGGCTCCGACCGGGCATGGAGGGCCAGGCGAAGATCTGGGGCGAGCGAACGAACCTGTTCACGATCTACACCCGGCCGCTCTTTGATGCGCTGCGTCTGCGCTGGTGGTGGTGAACCGGACGCCGCAACGGCGGGCCGGTCGATCGTGGTGAACTGCACACGTTGAGCGATCATGGCTGAGATCAGCAGGACATTCAGCGAACTCTGGTACCGCGTGGCGGAATTCCGTCCGCGTCTCAGCGCGCACCTCGTCGTCCGCCGCCACACCTATCGCGGCCAGACCTGGTTCGTGCTGGGCGATCCCACGAGCACCAAGTTCTACCGGTTCAACGCCGCCGCGTATCGGTTCCTCGGCCTGCTCGACGGCCAGCGGACCGTGCAGGAAGCGTGGGACGTCTGCAACGCCCAACTCGGCGACGATGCGCCCACGCAACGCGACTGCCTCGATCTTCTCGCGCAACTGCAGATGTACGGCCTGCTGCGCAACGACTTGCCCGTGGATGTGCAGCGCCTGCGCGAGCGCATCGTGCAGATCCGCGAGCAGCGGTACCGGGAACTCACGGGAAACTACCTCTTCTGGACGGTGCCGCTGTTCAACCCCGAGAGATTCCTCGCCAAATTCGCCGACGTGGCGCGCGTCGTGTTCGGCAAGTGGGGTTTTGCGGCGCTTGGCGTGCTGCTGGTGCTGGCGGTCCGCGCCGTCGTGCCGCGCTGGGAGGAACTGACCGGCTCGCTCAACAGCGTCATCGCGATTGACAATCTCTTCTGGCTCTCGATCACGTTCCTCGTGCTCAAAGCGATCCACGAACTCGGGCACGGCTTCGCCTGCAAGGCTTATGGCGGGCGCGTGACCGAAATCGGCATCATGTTCATGATTGTGTTGCCCATCCCGTACTGCGACGCGACGACCAGTTGGGCCTTTGCGAACAAGTGGCATCGCATCCTGGTGAGCAGCGCGGGCGTCATGTCCGAACTCGCCGTGGCGTCCATCGCGGCGATGGTCTGGGCCGCGACCGACGCCGGATTCGTGCACACGCTGACGTACAACATCATGTTCGTCGCGTCCGTCGCGACGGTGCTCTTCAACATCAATCCGCTGCTGCGCTACGACGGATACTACATCCTTGCCGACCTCACGGAGATACCTAATCTATCCACGCGCTCGCACGAACTGCTCAAATGGATGGTGCGGCGCTACCTCTTCGGCGTCAAGGGCGAGCCCTGCCCGCCGCTGCACGACCGCGCCGAGGGCGCGATCATGGTCACCCACGCCACTCTCGCGTTTCCCTACCGGCTGCTGGTGATGGTCTCGATCGTTTCTTTCGTCGCCCAGAAGTATTTTGTGTTCGGCCTGTTGCTGGCGCTGTTCGGCACGATCATGTGGCTGGGCGCGCCGATCGTCAAGGGGCTCAGTTACGTCCTCTCCGAGCCGACGCTGCAGGTGGTGCGAGTCCGCGCCGTGGCGGTGTCATTCGGCCTGGTGCTGGCGGCGGTCGCCTTCGTCGGGCTGGCGCCGATGCCGGCGCGCGTGGCGGCGCTGGGCGTCGTTGAGCCGCTGGAGCGCAAGACCTACCGGGCTCCGCACGAGGGTTTCCTCGACCAGTGCTTTGTCGGCAACGGGCAGCGCGTTGCCGCGGCCGAGCCGCTCTTTGCCATGTCCAATCCCGAGATGGAGCAGCAGCACAAGCGAGCGGTGGCCGGCGTGGAACTCGAGCGCCTGCGCCGCGACGCCGGCTACGCCAGCAGCGCCTCCGAGGGGCAGGTGGGCGAGTCCCTCTATCACGACGCCGTCGATCGACTCCATGCGATCGAGGAAGCAATGAGCGAGATGTACGTCGAGGCGCCCTTCGAGGGCTACGTCATCGCGCCGGATCTCGACACGCGCATCGGCTCGTACTTCAAGGCGGGTGACACGCTGCTCCTGCTCGCCACCCTCGACGACATGGTCATTCGCGCGTACGTGGACGATCGCGACTTCGCCTGGCTGTTTCCCGACGGGCTCACGGAGGGCGCGACGGCATCGGTGCGAGTGAAAGGTCGCCTCTATGACATACCTGATCAGGTCGTCGAGTTCGACATCGACGTGCAGCGCTCAGGGTACACCGGCGAGCGCACCCTGCCGTTCCAGTCGCTGGGCATGAACGTGAGCGGCGGAGGCATCGAGGTTGATCCAACCGATCAACAGGGTCAGCGCACGCTGAGCCCGCAGTGGCTGGTGACGCTCCGCCCGCGCACGCCGCTGGTCGAGCGCGGCAGGGGCGACGGCGGGCAGGCCGAAGCCGTGGCGGCTCTGCCCGGCACGCGGGCGCGCATCCGCTTCAGCCGGCCCGCCGAACCGCTCCTGACGCAGTGGGTGCGCCGGCTGCGCCAGGCGCTCACGCGGAGGTTTGAGATCTGATGGCTGTGCGCGCCAAGGCCCATTCCGACGGCGGCGATGGCCCCGGCGGCGCCGCGTCCGCCACGGCCGTTGCGATCGAACCGGCCAGCACGCAGCGCCTGTGGCGGCCGTTCTCGTATCGCCCCAGGCGGCCGCGCGAACTCAAGGAACTCGACCGCTACAACGAATCAATGCTTGGGGCCGTGCAGCGCCTGTACTGGGCGCATCGTCGCCTGCACGCTTCGGCCGAGCGCGTCGTGCGGCTCAGCGATGCCATGATGCGGCTCTCCGAAGCCGTGTTCGATCAGGAGATCGAACAGGCGCGCGAGATGGCGCGGCGGGGCCGGCGTGACCACGAGTCGCGCACGCACGCCTTTGCCGTGGTGCGCGAAGCCGTTCGCCGCACCACCGGCCTGCGCCTGTTCGTCGAACAGGTCATGGGCGCGTGGGTGATGGAAGACGGCTGCCTCGCTGAAATGGCGACCGGCGAAGGCAAGACGATTACGGCGTGTCTCACCGCCGCCGTGCAGGGGTGGATGGGATACGGCGCCCATGTGGTTACGGTCAACGATTACCTCGCCCGGCGCGATGCTGAACTCAACGGCCCGGTGTATCGCCGCCTGGGCCTGAGCGTGGGCATCGTGCAGGATTCGAGCCTGCCGCCCGAGCGTCTCGAAGCCTATTCGCGCGACATCACCTACATCACCGACCAGCAGCTGATCTTCGACTACCTTCGCGACAAACTGCACGCGCCGCTGCAGCCGCGCGTCTCGTCGCTGCTGCTCGACGAGGTGACGGATACGGCGATGGCGGGCCGTCGCGAACTGTGGACCAGCCGCATCGTGCAGCGCGGCTTGTACGCCGCGACGATCGACGAGGCCGACAGCGTGCTTATCGACCAGGCCACCACGCCGGCGATCATCGGCTCGGAAGGCGGCGAAGACAAGGCGGCGCAGTATTACTTCACGGCCGCCGAACTCGCGGCGTCGCTGCGGCCTGGCGAGCACTACATCGTGGATGTGCCCCAGCACCGCGTCGATCTCACGGATGAGGGCCTCCGTCGGCTGGATGCGGTGGCCGATGCGCTGCCGCCGTTCTGGTCCGGACCGCGCCGCCGCGCCGAACTCGTCACCCAGGCGCTCGTGGCCAAGGAACTGTTTCACAACGAAGATCATTACATCGTCCGCGACGGCGATGTGCACATCGTCGATCCGCAGACGGGGCGCATTCTCGACGGTCGGCAGTGGCAACTCGGCCTCCATCAGGCGGTGCAGGCCAAGGAAGGACTGACCGTGACCGGCGCCCGCGAGACGATGGCGCGCATCAGTTACCAGCGCTTCTTTCAGATGTACCGCCGGCTCAGCGGCATGACCGGCACGGCGTGGGAAGTCCGCAAAGAGATGTGGAGCATCTACCGACTGCCCGTCGTGCGCATACCGACGCACAAGCCGATGATCCGCAGGCAGGCGCGCGACCGCGTCTATCTCGATCGCGCCGCCAAGTTCGAAGCCGTGGCCGATCGCGTGGCCGAGCTGCACCGGCAGGGGCGGCCGGTGCTCGTGGGCACGCGCAGCGTCGATGCGAGCGAAGCGATGGACCGCCTGCTTGAGGAGCGGAACATTCCACATCGCGTGCTCAACGCCGTGCGCCACGAACAGGAAGCGACGATCGTCGCGGCGGCAGGCAAGCCGGGCTCGGTCACCGTTGCAACGAACATGGCCGGGCGCGGCACGGACATCATCCTTGGTCCGGGCGTTGCGGAGAAGGGCGGACTGGTGGTGATCGCGACTGAACGCCATGAGTCGCGCCGCATCGACCGGCAACTGTTTGGCCGCGCCGGCCGCCAGGGCGACCCCGGCCTCGCGGAGGTTTATAAGTCGCTCGACGATGCCCTGATTAAGCAAAGCGGCATCAAGCCGCTGGCGCGGCTGTTGCGCCGCTCGACCTTGGCGCGGCGCCTGGGCCTGGAGCGATTTCTGTGGTGGCACGCCCAGCGGGCCGCCTCGCGCCGCCAGTCGCTGAGCCGCCAGATGATCGCCAAGAGCGATTTGTGGTTCGACCGGGCCTTGTATTTCGAGAACCGGTAAACACCAGCCACGACTCTCTGAACGAAACAAGTCCGGGTTGAAATCCCGCTGTTGCAAGAACTCCGACTCAATAGAATAGCGTGCTTGGAAAGGTGCTTGCTGCGCGCAACGGTGTTAGACCGATCAAGAGGGAGGTTCAAATGGCGGAGGCGCACACTAAATTCAGTCGCCTTGGTCTTGACCGGCTTCTGGCAGGCATCAGCGCTCTGATCTTCATCGCGAGTGCCGAAGCACAGGATTGCGAATGGTCATACGTCGGCAACGCTCCCCCTCGATACGCCCATGCCATGGTGTACGACAGCCATCGTGACGTCATGGTGCTCTTTGGCGGTTCCGTCGGCAGCGAGCGACTTGGTGACACATGGGAGTGGGATGGACAAGCCTGGACGCTCGCGTCTCTGAATGGTCCAAGCCCGCGATCTCACCACGCTATGGCCTATGACTCCGCGCGTGGTGTGACCGTCCTCTTCGGCGGCAGAACATCAACGGAATACTTGTGGGACACGTGGGAGTGGGACGGTCAGTCGTGGACCCAAGTGAGCGACGCGGGCCCCGGTCGCCGCTGGCTGATTTCCATGGCCTTCGACACCCGCCGCGGCGTTTCGATTCTCTTCGACAGTATGCTGAGTGACACCTGGCAATGGGATGGCCGAAACTGGACTCTTCTTTCGGACGTCGGGCCCGCTCTCTCGACAGTCGGGCAGGCGATGGCTTACGACAGCGGTCGCGACGTCATGGTGCTCTACGCCTGGCGTGAGACTTGGGAATGGAACGGTGCGGTCTGGACACAGGTGAACCTGAAGTCAGGGGCTCCGCATCCGACCTCGTTGACAGGGCACGCGATGTGCTATGACCCGGTCCGCGGCGTCACGGTGCTCTTTGGAGGCGGTGGCGGGCGATTGCGCGACGAGACCTGGGAGTGGGATGGGAGTTGCTGGCTGGATGCAAACCACACCGCGCCAGGAGCTCGCGATCACTTTGGGATGGCATATGACACTGCGCGAGAGCGAATCATGATCGCCAGTGGATTCGGCAGTTCAGGCTTGCTCGATAGCGCATGGGAGTACGCCTGCATCGCGCCATTCGAGTTGGTGATCGACGCCACCTGCCCCGACGGCGGTCCGATTCGCATCGAATGGTCCGGCGCCACGCCGCGCGGCCGCGGTGCACTGCTCTTTGGGAGGCGCACAGGGGCATCGCTCATCCCGCTTCAATACGCCTGTGCCGGAACCACTCTCGGGCTCGCCCGACCCGTTCATCTGCTCCTTGAGGCGACAACGGGCGCGGGCGGCAACGCGACGATCGTGGCTGAAGCGCGAGCCGCTGCCTGCGGCGGGCACATGCAACTGGTGGACGTTACCACGTGCAACACCAGCAACGTCGCGCGACTCGAATGAGGCGCCGCGTGGTGGAGTCGCTCAGTTCCGCGCCGAGCCCGCGTGCTCCTGCACGTACTTGAGAATGTCGCCCTTGAGTGCGTGGCCGTTTCCGGCGTAGACGATCCTGCCTTCGCGATCGATGAGGACGCAGAAGGGGATGCCCTGCACGCCATAGGTCTGTGTCACCGCGCCTGCTGCGTCGTGCACCTTGATCCACGAGCATTCGCCGCGCGTGTGATTGCCGCCGCGGATAACCGGCTCGTCTTTCGCTTCCGCCCAGGCGAGTTGCATCTCGGCCGTTTCGCCGCGCCAGTTCGTGCCGACGCCGAGGATGACCAGGTCCTTGTCCTTGAAGTCGCGGTGGAGATCGACCAGAAACGAGTCCATCAGGCTCACGCACGGTCCGCACCACGTGGCCCAGAAGTCCAGCAGCACGATCTTTCCGCGCAGCCGTTCGAGCTTCACTTCGTGGCCGGTGTGAATGTCATTGAGCGCAAAGACCGGGGCGGCCTTGCCCGGTGCGATGTCGCCGACGCCTGCAAGAGCCGCGGCGCGGCTGCGAAGCTGCATCTGCGCACGCAGGACGTTGGCTGATTGAACCCCCAGCGCCTGAGCCTGCTCGACGAGCGATTGCGCCTGTTCAAGATTCGCATCGCCGCCTTGCTCGATGAGAAGCATCGCCTTGGCGCCCAGGGCATCGGCGCGAAGGCCGCCGGCTTCGCCAGCCAGCGATATCGCCTGTTCGATGGTCGCCAGTCGCTGCTCGATGCTCTGGCCCTCGATGCCCGAGCGCACCAGCAGCAGCCTGACCTGCCTCGTCTGTGCCGCGGCAATAGCGCGGTCGATTTCCGTTAGCGCGGCGTCGGGACCGTGCAGTTTGACCGCGGCCAGGGTGCGCATGTTCAGGGCGCGATCGAACTCGGCCGGCGTCAGAAGATCAGCCGCCATCCAGCGGTCCACCGTGTCGATGACGCGCTGCGGCTCATCCATGCGAGCCAGGCACGACAGGACCGTCGATCGGGCCATCACCGCCCGGTCGCCCTGCGGGAAAGAGTCGGCGTACGTGGTGCACGCGTCGGCGTAAGCGCTAAGAAGTTCGGGCGGCGACGTGCCGCCGCGCGGCGTTGCATCCACCAGCGCCTGGCGCGCCGCATCCATCGCGGCGATGAGTGTCTCCTGCGACGCCGCCGGCTCGTCGCTCTGCGCTTGGGCCAGAGGCGCGTGCAATGCCGCAACCAGAGCAACGCATGCGGCCAACGCTCGCCAGAGACTCAGTGAATTCATTTCACTTCTCCTGAACAGGCCGAGGCGACAATTGAGTTGCGCATTCCCCGGCACGGAGTGTCGGGGCTCTGCCTTACCTCGCTGTCTTGGTCCCTCGATGCCTTCCACCCTTGCTCACCCCTGACCCTTCTTCCAGTCGGCCAGGAACTTCTCCAGGCCGACGTCGGTGAGCGGGTGGCTCATCATCTGCTTGATCACGCTGAAAGGAACGGTGGCGACATCGGCGCCGGCTTTGGCGACATCCACGAGATGCTTGCTGTGCCGGATCGACGCGGCGAGAATGCGCGTGTCGTAGCCGTAGTTGTCGTAAATGGTGCGGATTTCGCTGATGAGCTGCACCCCGTCGCCGGCGATGTCATCGATGCGCCCGAGGAACGGGCTGACCAGAAACGCCCCCGCCTTGGCCACGAGCATCGCCTGCAGTGACTGGAAGCACAGGGTCATGTTCACCCGCACGCCGCGGTCACTGAGCGTCTTACAGGCCTTGAGGCCTTCGACGATGCACGGCAACTTGATGACGATATTGTCGGCGATCTTCGTGAGCGCGTTCGCTTCGCGGATCATGCCGTCGTGATCGACGCTGACGACCTCGGCCGAAACCGGACCCGACACGATCTCGCAGATCTCTCCAAGGCGCTTGTGGAAATCGACTTTTTCCTTGGCGACCAGAGACGGGTTGGTGGTGACGCCGTCGAGCACGCCCATGTCGTTGGCCTGGCGGATCTCGTCGAGGTTGGCGGTGTCAATGAATATGTCCATATCGCTTCATCCTTCCCGATGGTTTGTCGCGTGCATGTCCCTCACTCAAAGCGTAGGCTTGCTGGGACGCCAGAAAGCCCGGCGATCGCCGGTGCTCACCACGCACCCGCGAGGATCTGCTCGATGGCGTGCGCGACGCCGTCCTGTTCCTGGTGGAGCGTGACTCGGTCGGCGACCTGCTTGATCGGGTCGATGGCATTGCCCATGGCGATGCCGAGGCCCGCGTGACGGATCATCGCCACGTCATTGATCTCATCGCCGATCGCCGCGACCTGCGCCGGCGTGAGCCCGCGGTCCGCCGCCAGGGCCGCGATCGCCGCCCACTTGTTCGTCTCGGCGTTGAAAATCTCCATGAGGTGGATGGCGTCGTCGTGCAGGTGCCGGCCGTTGCCATCGGCGGAGATGACGGGAAAGTGATGCACGAAAGTGCGCTGAGCAAAGTCCTGCACCACGCGGGCGCCCAGCTTCTTCATCTCGCGCGCCGTGGTCACGATTCCCAGCCGCACGGTCTCATCCGGATGCGGGTCATCCTCGAACCGCTCGGCCCGCGTGACAATCACCGGCACCTGGCGGAACCACCACTCGCTGGCGGCGTCCACCTTGCCGTTGCCCAGCAGCACGTAGTCCACGCCGGTGCTCGATCGGTCCTTGAGCAGCAGGACGTAGTGCCCCGTGGCGTCGTTGAGAATCAGCGAGAGATCGCGAACCAGATCGGCCGGCATGGCGCTGCGGTGCACCGTCTTGCGCGAAGGCAGCTGAACCGTCATGGCCCCACCCGCGACCACCGCGGCGCCCGCCAGGTCGAGTTGCTCGATCACGTGGCAGCACTCGGCCAGTCCGCGACCCGTACAGACCACGACTTCGATCCCCGCCTCGACCGCCCTGGCGACGGCGTCGCGATTGGCGTTGCTCAAGGCGCCGCCGGGGTCGAGCAGCGTCCCATCGAGGTCGATCGCGAGCAGTCCGTAGGCAGCAGCCATGAGCAGATGATTCTAACCGCCCCGCCAAGTGTCGCGAATGGCCAGAGCTGCGGCAACATTCACGGCTTGTCGGGTGTCTCGTCGATACGAAGTGGAACTCGCGATGACGAAGGCAAGTGCGTGCCAGGCCGGTCTGAGACGTCTGGACGCTGGCTGGCTGTATCTGCTGGCCGGCGCGGCTCTTGTCTCGTCGATGGTGCTCATCGGTCCGGCGGACGATCTCGCTCAGCTCCGCCACCGCCGCGACCGTCTGGCGGGACTCGAATCCGACGCGATCAGCCGGCTGCAGGCGTATGAGACATTTCTCGAAGCGCTGGACGACGCCGACCCCATGCTCGTGCGCCGCCTCGCCGCCGCCCAACTCAACCTCATACCGGAAAACGTCAAGCCCATCGGCCTGATCGGCGTCGAACTGGATGCCCACGTGGACGACTGGATCCTCGAGGCGCTGCCGCCCCCGACGGTCGTCGATCCGCCGCAGGTGAAGGACTCCTGGCTGCGCCGCCTGGCCACCGGCCCGACGCGGCTGTGGACGATGCTCGCCGGCATGCTGCTCATCTTTATTGGCCTGCTGCCCCAGGCGGACCGCGCCGCTGCAACTGACCCACGCGACGAATTGGCGGACGCTCTGGTCTCGGACGCGATGGCGACCGAGTCGCGGGCCGACTCGGAAGAGTCTGATGAACTCGATGAAGGCTGGGAGGCCGAAGAAGAGCGCAACGAGGAGGAGTTCGAAGACCCGGATGATTCGCCGCCCCTGCCCCGGCGGTTGATCGCCTCGGAGGATGGCGAACTCATCAGCGCCGATGATGAAGAAGATGAGGATGATGACCACGCGTCGCCGCGCGTGCAGGTCGTCTCAGTCTCCGCGTCGTCAGCGAGATAGTGCCGCAGCAGATCAGACGCTCTTGTTGAAGATGACGGCGGGGCGGAAGGCCCCCTTGAGCACCTTCCTGCTGTCAGCCTTGAGCCATGATTCGAGAATCGCGGCGTAGATGCAGCGGAAATCGATGCCGAACTTGAGATCGCCCTGATCGAGATCGGTCAGGGACGGATGCGGCCCGAGCACGCCAGGCCGAACCATCGGTCCGAGCAGAAACATCGGCGCTGCCGTTCCGTGGTCGGTGCCCTGGGAAGCGTTCTGCTTCACGCGCCGGCCGAATTCACTGAATGTCATCGTGAGCACGCGGCCGTCGTTGCCCTGCGCCTTGAGGTCCTTCAGGAACGCGAGCAGCGCCGAGCCGACCTGCGTCATCAGATTGGCGTGGCTGCCCGCCTGCCCCGCGTGGGTGTCGAAGCCGCTGATGGTAACGTAGTAAACGCGCGTGGGCAGTTCGGCGCGGATCATCGAGCCCACCATCTGCAACTGCTGGCCCAACTGGTTCCGCGGATACTCGACCAGCGGCCGCACGCGGACCGCATTGCGAATCTGCTCGCTGGCGATCTGGGCGTTCAGCGCGGTTCGGGTGAGGAACTCAAGTTGCGTGCCCGCTTTCACGCCCTCGACGCGGTCTCCGCCGCGGTTGATTTCCTCGTAGGGCTCGCCGAGCGAGTTGTGCAGGTCTTCGCCGATCCAGCGGAACAGATCCGCCGTTTCGAACGACACGGGCTTGTTAAGATCGCCCATCATGGCCTTCGGCGCTTCGCGGCCGATGGCGATCTCCGCGTTTGGCTCCGGCGTGCCGTTGCAGGTGTTGTCGAAGTAGCGCCCGATCCACCCGTTGCCCGACGGTTGCTGCGGGTTGGCGGTGTGCCAGATGTCCATTGACGTGAAGTGCGATCGATTGGGGTTCGGATAGCCTACGCCCTGCACCGTAGCGAGCAGGCCGTCGTCGTGCAGTTCCTTGAGCCCGGTGAGGTTCGGGTGAAGCCCGATGCCATCGGCGCCGCCGCCAAAGCGCAACACGTTGTTGGCCGGGATGCCCAGTTGGGGCCTCGCGCGGTAGTACTGGTCATCGCCGAAGGGCACAACGGTGTTGAGCCCGTCGTTGCCGCCGCCGAGTTGCACGACGACCAGGATGCGGTCCTGCGGCTTGCCTGCGATCGAACTCGTTTGAAGGAGATCAAACGGGTCGGTGAGGCCGAATGCCGACGACTGGATGAAGTACGGGACCGTCGCCGCGGCCGAGACCATCGTCAGGCCCTTCTGGAGGAAGATGCGGCGCGTGTAGGCGTGTTCATTGCACATGGCATTCGTTCCTCAGCAGAGTTGGTACTCCGGCATCGCCGTGATCAGGCAGAGCATGCCGATGATCAGTTCGTTGTTCACGCGCCCGCCGTTGGAATCCGCAAACTCCAGCAGCGTGGCGCGTCGGGCTTCGAGCGGTTTGGCGCCCAGGCACGACTTGAGCAGAAAGTCCACGGCTTCGGTCTGCGCATACTCGCCGTCGCTGCCTTTGGTCAGGTGCGCGAGCAGGTGCATGGCGTCAAACTTCGATCGCGTGGATGAGCCGCGGAACCCGCTGGGCAGGCGGCCGGTAAGCAGGTGCGTGAGCAGATTCTGGCGCACGAACAGCGTGGACGTGTTGATCCACGAGCGCCCGCCGACCCAGCCCTTGACCGAAGGCGGAAAAAAGACGTCCTGGCCCATCAGTTCCAGCGCATCGACGAGGATGTTCAGATCAAGAATCGGCGTTTTGAGCGAGCGCACCGCCTCGACCACCAGCTGCACCGGCGACTTGATTTCCGCCGCAATGTTCGCCTCGTCGTAGAAGTGCTCGCTGCGAAAGAGCGTGCCCAGAACCGGCGCCAGGTCATACTTGTTCGATCGCATCTCCCTGGCGAGATTCAGGATGAATGTCTTGACCGCCGGCTCAACGGGACCGGGCAGATCATTGACGAAGAAGCGATACAGCTTCAGTGCGATGAACTCGCTGCATTGCGTCCTGCCGAGGATCAGGCGAACGAAGTCATCGCCGTTGTACGTACCGCGCTTGCCGAAGATGACCTTCTGTCCGTCGTCGTGGAAGTCTTCCCGGAAGAGGAACTCGTTGCCTTCGAACGAATAGCCGGTGAGGGCTCGCGCGCCTTCCTTGATGTCGTTCTCGGTGTAACCGTTGCCCTCGCCGAGCGTAAAAAGCTCCATGAGTTCACGCGCCAGATTCTCGTTGGGCTGGCGCTTGTGCGACTCGTTGTTGTCGAGGAAGGCGAGCATCGCCGGGTCGCGGATGATCTGGAAGCACAATTCGGCAAAGTTGCCCACGGCGTACTTGCGGAACATCTGGTTCTGCAGGAACATGTGGTAACTGTTCTCGATCGTGCGGTATCCGGTCGCAAAGTGGCCGTGCAGGAAGAGCGTCATCTTCTCTTCGAGCGGGCGCGGCGTCTCGATCATGCGCTTGAGCCACCACTGCTGCATGGCCCGGACCTGCTGGCGATCCTGGCGCTGCCGCTCCTGGCGCAGGCGGCGGAGCCGCTCGAGCGTAACTTCATCCTGCGCTTCCTGCGCCTTGCGATAGGCGAGGCGCTCTTCGGGCGAGGGCGGCGTCATGATGTCGCCGCGGAAGTCGTCGGGCTTGATGGCTTCGGTGGGAATCTCGCGGTACTTGATGAGGTAATCAACGCTGCGATCGAGCCCCCACTCGACGAGCAGGCGGACCTGGTCGGGCGTGCCGCCGAAGCCGGCTCGGCGGAGCAGGTGGTTCGCCTCCCAGTGGCCGAAGGCGTCAGGTCGCAGCGGCTTGAGCGTGGCAGTGGGCATGGCGTCACCTCATCGGCAGACCGGTCGGGAATCGACACCCGCACAACGCCCCCGGCGATGGCGGTATTGCCGGCGCATCCAGCCTCGGGTCTGCCCCGCTCATTTATTGGCTGGCCGTGCTTGAATATACCGGCAAACGGGCGGCTGCGGCGTGAAAACTCGCCCGAGAAAAGACGCCAGGTACTTTTTCCTCGGATTGACCCGACCCTCCGGCGCGACCATCATCGTGGGCTGGCGCGCACAAGGGGTTGGATGATCTGATGGCACAGGCAGCTGCATACGTCGTCGGCGTCGATCTGGGCGGCACGTACACCCAGGTCGGAGTCGTCGATGCCAAAAACCGCGTCGTTGGCCAGGCGCGGCCAAAAACGCGCGCCGACGAGGGAGTCGAGACGGTCATCGAACGCCTTTGCGAGGGCATCGAAGCCGCGTGCGGCGATGCCGGGATCGCGCCGGCCGACCTGGGCGGCATCGGCATCGGCGCCCCATCGCCCATCGACGCCGATTGCCGCATCATCATCAACGCCGTGAATCTGCGCTGGACAAACGTTCCGCTGGCCGACCTCGTGTCAAAGCGACTCCACGGCGTGCCAACGACTCTCGACAACGATGTCAATGTCGCCGTCTGGGGCGAGTACCTCCTGGGCGCCGGGCGCGGCTTTCGCAATGTGCTCGGGATGTGGATCGGCACCGGCATCGGCGGCGGCCTGGTCATCGAGGGCCGGCTCCACCACGGGTCGTTCGGCACGGCCGGCGAGATCGGCCAGGGCGTCATTCTGCCCGGCGGCGGGCCGGCGTCGGAGAAACTTGAAGAGCACGCCGCTCGCTCGGCGATGGAGCGCCGGGCTGTTGCCCTGCTTCGCGCCAATGCGCCGTCCTCCCTGCGCGAAGCAGTGCATGGACGAGTGGATGAAGTGCGCATCAGTCACATCGCTCAAGCCGTCGAGGCAGGCGACGCACTGGCCTCGCGCATCGCAGGGCATTCGGCGCGGATGGTCGGCGTCGCCGCCGCCAACTCCGCTACGCTGCTCAGTCTCGATTGCATCGTCCTCGGCGGCGGGGGAGTGGAGGCGCTCGGGCAGTGGTACGTCGACGAGGTGCGTCGCGTCTTCGATGAGGCCGTCTTCCCCGATACGCTGCGCCAGTGCGCCATCGTGCAGACGCAGCTGCGCGAGAACGCCGGCCTGCTCGGCGCAGCACTGCTGGCGCGGCAGCGTCTGTGCTCCCCATGAATGTCGAGCACGGTCCATCTTCCTTCGATCGCACTCATCTCATCCGCTTTCGCGGCGAGGGAGATGTGCGGCGCTTCATCGAGACGGAGTGGCTGATTACCGACGGCCTGGGCGGCTTTGCCATGGGAACGGCGCTCGGCCTCAACACGCGCCGCTATCACGGCTGGCTCATCAGCGCCCGCAAGCCGCCCGTCGGCCGGATCATGCTGCTCAACAACGTCCTCGAGCGGCTGACGCTTGCCGCGCCCGACGGCCGGGAAGAGACGGTGGAGCTGAGCAACTTCGAATTTGCGCCGCACCACATTGCGCCGCGCGGTTATCGACTCCTCCAGCAGTTCGAGCGCGGCGTAAACGCCTGCCGCTGGGTCTACCGCACTGGCCAGTTCACCTTCGAGCGCATCCTCAGCCTGCGCTGGCGCGTCGGCGGCGCGGATGTGACCTACCGGATATCCGGCCCGGCCGGCTCGACCATGCGGCTCGCGCTGCTGCCGCTCGTGCGCTGCCATGATTTCCACCATCTCATCCGCTGCGACGGGCGGCGATTTCTCGTACGCGGCACGCGCGAGGGCATCGCCGCCGCCGCACCGGATGGGCAAGACGTCCATCTGTCTACGTCTGACGGCCAGTTTCATGCGCAGTCCGACTGGTGGTTCAATTTCCACTACCAGCAAGATGCCCAGCGCGGCCTCGATCACATCGAAGACCTCTTCACGCCCGGCGAATTCCGTCACGAGTGCTCGATCGACGGCTCCGGATGCTGTGTTTTTCAGTTGCACGCCGGCGCCGACGGCGATTCGGGGCGCCCTCCCGCTGGACAGGCGGAGGAGCATCGTCGCGCCCATCTCGCGCGGCACCGCACATCGGTCCAGGCGAAGTCGCCGTCGCTGGCGGCGCGGCTTGATCTGCTCGCCGCGGCCGATGACTTCGTCGTGCCGCGCCGGGTCGACGAGGAGTCGCTGATGACGATCCTCGCGGGTTATCCGTGGTTCGGCGACTGGGGGCGCGACACGATGATCGCCCTGCGCGGCCTGCTGCTGGTCACCGCCCGGTTCGACGAGGCTCGCGCGACCCTCCGCGCCTTTGCCGCGCATCGCCGCCACGGCCTGATTCCAAATCTTTTTGATGACTACGGCGAGGCGGCACACCACAACACCGCCGACGCCAGTCTTTGGTTCATCGACGCCGCGTGCAAGTACCGCGCCATGTCCGAAGACACGGCCGGATTTGACCGCGATCTGCGCGAAGCCTGCCTGGACATCATCGATTGCTATCGCCGCGGCACTGATTTTGGCATCCGCATGGACGAGCGAGATGGGCTGATCGCCGCCGGCGACGCTTCGACGCAACTCACCTGGATGGACGCCAAGCGCGATGGCGTCGTCTTCACGCCGCGCTTTGGCAAGGCCGTCGAGATCAACGCGCTGTGGTACAGCGCCCTGCGAAGCATGGCTGAGGCGGCGCCGCAACGCGCTGCTGAACTCAACGCGATTGCCGATCGCGTGCGCGAGCACTTTGCCGCGCTCTTCTGGTGCGAAGAAACGAACTGCCTGGCCGATGTGCTCGTGCCCGATGGGGACGGCTGGGTGCAGGACCGTTGCGTGCGGCCCAATCAGATCATCGCGTGCTCGCTGCCCCACAGTCCGCTGGACATCGAGCGCCGCCGGCGGGTCATCGCGGTTGTCGAAGAGCACCTGCTCACGCCGGTGGGATTGCGCACGCTCAGCCCGCGCGATTCGCGCTACATTGGCCGCTTCGAAGGCGGCATGTTCGAGCGCGACCGGGCCTATCACCAGGGCACCGTCTGGCCCTGGCTCATGGGGCCGTTCATCGAGGCGGTGCTGCGCGCCGAGGAATTCAGCGACGTGGCCCGCCGCCGCGCCAAATCGCTCCTGCAGCCGCTCATTGAGCAGACGATCGTCGGCCGCAGTCTCGGGCAGCTCGCCGAGGTCTATGACGGCGATTCGACTCCGCAGCGCCAGCGTCTGCCCGGCGGCTGCATGGCCCAGGCATGGTCCATCGCGGCGATTCTCGATGGCCTGGCGCTGTGCGAGAAGTGAAACGCGCTGGGTTGTTTACTCATACCTCGGCTCATCCACCGCGTCGAGCAAACGCATCACGATGTCGCGCGTCGTGATGTTCTCGCCCGTGGCGGTGTAATTGAGCACAAGCCGATGGCGCAGCACCGGCATCGCCACTCGGCGTACGTCGGCGGCCGAGGGCGTCGGCCGGCCTTCGAGCAGGCACAAGCAGCGCGCGCCGATGAGCATGTGCTGCGCCGCGCGCGGCCCGGCGCCCCACGAAACGTAAGGCCGCACCGTGTCCGGGCACGTTCCGTCCTCCGGCCGCGTCGCCCGCGCCAGATCCACAGCGTGGTCGATCACGTGATCGCTCACCGGCACCTGGCTGATGAGTTCGCGGCAGCGCAGCAGGTCGGCCTGGCCGAACACCGGCCGCACCGCCTGGTGGGCGATGCGATCCGATTCAGCCGCAATGATGCGCTCTTCGGCCCGGGCGGGATAGTCCATCCACAGGCTGAACATGAAGCGATCGAGTTGCGCCTCGGGCAGCGGGTACGTTCCCTCCTGCTCGATCGGGTTTTGCGTCGCGACGACGACGAATGGTTCGGGCAGGTGCCGCGTCTGCCCGCCGATGGTCACCTGGTGCTCGGCCATGGCCTCGAGCAGCGCCGCCTGCGTCTTGGGCGGCGTGCGGTTGATCTCGTCGGCGAGCAGCACGTTGACGAAGATCGGCCCCGGCAGGTAGCGCAGGTGGCGCTGGCCGCTCTGGCTGTCGGTTTCGACGAGTTCGGTGCCCAGCACATCCGAGGGCATCATGTCCGGCGTGAACTGAATGCGATTGAACGGAAGGTCCACGCTCCGCGCCAGCGTCCGCACGAGCAGCGTCTTGGCCAGGCCCGGCACGCCGACGATCAGCACGTGCCCCTGGCAGAACAGGGCGATGAGCAGTTGCTCGACGATCTCGTGCTGGCCCACGATGACCTGCCGCACCTGCTCGCGCAACTGCGCAAAGCGGCGGGGGAGGTCGTCGAGATCGGCGGAAGGGCCCCCTGCGGGCGATCCGGCTTCGTTTGACGGTTTTCCTTCCGCATTCATCGTGGTCGCATCATATACTTGGGGCAAGGCCCAGCCGCGTCTCACGCTCCCGCGTGGGTCGGGCCGAAGAATCAGCAATCCGGGCGCCAGTTGCGAGGGTGCATCGCCGATGCGCGAGCCATTCGAGCCATTCATGACCGACGAACAGACGAACCAGCCGCAAGTGGACCGGCCCCGCGCCGACGAGCCCGCTGGCGGCGACGAGCAGCGCGGAGCCGGCGCCGCCACCGCGACGAAGACCCGGCCCGCCAAGCCCAGCCGCAAGGTCGAACACCTGCCGCCCTGGCGGGTGCTGCTGCACAACGACGATGTGAACGACCAGCTGTACGTCGTGGAGTCGATCACGAAGATCACGCCGCTGGGACTCAAGGATGCAGCGCGCTGCATGCTCGAAGCCCACATCACCGGCGTGTCGATGCTCCTCGTCACCCACCGGGAGCGGGCGGAACTCTACAAAGACCAGTTCCACAGCAAGGGCCTGACGGTCACCATCGAGCCGACGGAGTAACGCCGGCGCTTTGCCGCCGCCGACGATTGCACGCCCACCTTACACTACCCGGCCGCGGCTGTGCGCCTTTCGTTCGGGGTGGTTTCCCTCCCTCGAATCCCCGCTTTTCTCGGACATTTCAACCGGGATTATGCTACACTTGAAACATCGCCGATCTTAAGCGATGATTCACGGTTCCGAACCTGGTCCCCACTCGAAAGGGCCGGACCATGACCGACGCTCTTGATCTCTCCATCGACGAACTCTACGGCACCGGCTGGTCCGCTCTGGATTCCACCGGCTGCGAGCACACGCGCGACGGGCGCGCCTATCCGGGCCTGGTCCGCATCCAGCGCGAGTTCGCCAAACTGGGCTACGAACTGCGCCTGCGCTTCGTGCAACTGTTCGACTGCTACCGCGCCGAATGGACCGATGCGCAGGGCAAGGCCGCCGGCGCCGTGGTCGGCTCATCGGAGATCGAAGCCGCGATCTACGCGCTGGCCCAAGTCCGCCAGACGACCAAGACCGGCGTGCGGCCCTGAGTCCGCCGCCGGCTCAGCCCGGCCGCACGCGCATACACTGCCCGCGCTCATGCCGTCGCCGTCTCCTGTCCACGTCATCATCCCGACGCACACCGATCGCTACCTCGACTTCGTTCTCGTCGGCCTGGCCCGGCAGACGGTCGCGCCGGCGTCGATCACTGTCACTTGTGACGTTGTCGATGAACGCATCGATCAGGTGATCCGCCGCTGCGCCGATTGGCTCGATCTGACAATCCGCCACGTCCGCCGCGCGCACACCGGCACCGAGCGCCTCGCGCAGGTGCGCAACAACGCGGTGCGCGCCCTGCTGGATGACGGCATAACGGCCGGGCGGCTGCTGTTTCTCGACGGCGACACGTATCCATCGGACACCTGCGTGGCCCAGCACGCGCGGCTGGGCGATGGTGTCGATCTCATCCTGCCTCATCGCATCTACCTCACGGAGCAGCAGACTGCCGCGCTCGAGCCCGGCGCGCTGCTGCGCGGCGAGCAGGTGATCGAACCGGCGCCTGAGCAACTCGCCGAACTGGCGCGCCTGCACCGGCGCTACGTCATGCACCAGCGACTGCGCCGCATCCGTCTGACCAAGTCGCACAAACCCAAGATGCTCGGCGGGCACCACAGCGTGACGCTCGAGATGTACCGCCGGGTCAACGGTCATGACGAGCAATATCACACCTGGGGCACGGAGGATGATGACTTCTGTCGCCGCGTCTACCAGGCGGGGGGCAGCGCCCGCGTGGCGGTGCGCGACATTCTGGTCTTTCACCTGCACCACCCGACCCGTGCCCCGGGGGAGTGGTCCGACCGGGCCAACGCCCGGCGGTTTCTGCGGCGCGACCTGCCGGTGCGTTGCGAGCATGGTCTGGAGTCGCCGCTCGACCAGCCGCCCGTGCAGGTGGACCTCATCGCCCCGGCGGTGGCGTCCAGCCGGGGGTAGCGCATGGCTCGGTCTGCGGGACTTCAAGGGCCTGCGGAGACTCCCCCAAACCCCGGTCGTCGGTTGGCCGTACAGAGATTGAACCCTAGAATCATTCTAGAGAAAGTTGCAATCTGGCCCGGTTCAGCCCTCTGCGGCTGGCCGACGATGGAGACCGAATCGAAATGCCCGTGAAACTCCCGATTTACCTTGACCACAACGCCACTACGCCGGTCGATCCGCGCGTGCTCGAAGCGATGCTGCCGTACTTCACGACCAAATTCGGCAATGCCGCTTCGCGCAACCACTCCTTCGGCTGGGAGGCCGAGGCCGCCGTTGACAAGGCGCGCGAGCAGGCCGCCGCGCTCATCAACGCTTCGCCCAAGGAGATCATCTGGACGAGCGGCTCGACGGAAAGCAACAACCTCGCCATCAAGGGCGCCGCCGCGATGTACGAGAAGGCCCCGCGCACGGCCGAGAGCGGGCGCGGCCACATCATCACCTGCACCATCGAGCACAAGGCGGTGCTCGACCCGGTCAAGCGACTGATGCGCGAAGGCTACGACGCGACCTTTATCGATCCGCCCAAGGACGGCGTCGTCCGCCGCGAGCACATCGAAGCCGCGCTAAGGCCGGACACGATTCTCGTCTCGATCATGTGGGCCAACAACGAGATCGGCACGATCAACGAAGTGCCCGAGATCGGCGCCCTCTGCCACGAGCGCGACATCATCTTCCACACCGACGCCACGCAGTGGGTCGGCAAGATGCCCACCAACGTCGAAACCGACAACATCGATCTGCTCTCCTGGTCGGGCCACAAGATCTACGGGCCCAAGGGAGTGGGGGCGCTTTACGTCCGCCGCCGCAAGCCGCGCGTCCGACTCGTCGCCCAGCAGGATGGCGGCGGGCACGAACGCGGCTTCCGCTCGGGCACGCTCAACGTGCCGGGCATCGTCGGCTTTGGCGCCGCGTGCGAGTGCTGCATGACCGACATGGACAAGGACCGCGAGCGGCTCCTCGCCCTGCGCCAGCACCTCGAAGAGAGCATCAGCAGCCAGCTCGACGTGGTGCAGATCAACGGCCATCCGACGCGCCGCCTGCCGCACACGACCAACATCTCCTTCGGCTTCGTCGAAGGCGAATCGCTCATGATGGGCATCAAGGAGATCGCGGTGTCATCCGGCTCGGCGTGCACGAGCGCCAGCCTTGAGCCGTCATACGTGCTCAAGGGCCTGGGCGTGGGCGATGAACTGGCGCACTCTTCGCTGCGCTTCGGTCTCGGCCGCATCACGACGCGCGAAGAGATCGACTACACCATCGAGCACGTCGTCAAGGCGGTCAACCACCTGCGCGACATGAGCCCGCTCTACGACATGCACAAGGAAGGCATCGACATCAGCAAGATCGAGTGGGCCCAGCACTGAACCGATAAGATGAACAGAAAGCCCAGGGAAGGCTTTCCCTGGGTGTTGAAAGGCACTCACATGGCATACAGCGACAAAGTCATCCGGCACTACGAGCAGCCGAGCAACGTGGGCTCGTTCGGCACCACCTCTGAAGTCAAGAAGAAGAAGGACATCGGCGTGGGCATCGTCGGCGCGCCCGAGTGCGGCGACGTCATGCAGCTGCAGATCAAGGTCAACGAGAAGGGCGTCATCGAAGACGCCAAGTTCAAGACCTTCGGCTGCGGCTCGGCCATCGCCTGCTCCAGCCTCGCCACCGAGTGGCTCAAGGGCAAGACCCTTGACGAGGGCGTCGCGATCAAGAACACCGAACTGGTGCAGGAACTCAGCCTGCCCCCGGTCAAGATCCACTGCTCGGTGCTGGCCGAAGACGCGATCCGCGCCGCCGTGAGCGACTACAAGAAGAAGAACGGCCTCGAAGCCGGCGACGACGACCACCAGCACGCCAAGGTCGAGGCGATTCCCTGCAAGACGAACGCGAACTGACCGAAGCACGTATAATGGATGACAACGCCGCGGCTCCGAGCGACGGACCGCTCCAACGAGGCACTCTCAAGGGTCAATGACATGGGCATTCAACTCAGCGAAACCGCCGCACGCGAAATCAAGACCATCATCCAGCAGCAGGAACTCGACGCCGAAAAGATCCGCCTGCGCGTGGGCGTCAAGGGCGGCGGCTGCTCGGGCTTCTCCTACGTCCTCGATCTCACCGAGAACGAGCGCGACACGGATGAGATCACCGAACAGCACGGCGTGCGCATCGTCTGCGACCCCAAGAGCCTGATCTACCTCGACAACACGACGATCGATTTCAAGGATGAGATCATGGGTCGCGGCTTCGTCTTCAACAACCCCAACGCGACCAGCAGCTGCGGCTGCGGCAGTTCGTTCAGCGCGTAAAGGCGCTGGCTGCGAAGCGGCACAGAAGGCTCAGTGAAGTAAATCAAAGCCCACCCTCAGCCGAGGGTGGGTTTTTCATCGCGCTCAAAGCGAGCCCGAAGCGTGAGCGAGGTGTGATGTCGCCGCGACGCGAACTACCCACTTCGAACATACGCGAAAATCGACGGCACTGCGTATTGCAGTTCCCAAAGCAGGTACGCGACAACAACAGCTCCGCCAAGCGACGCAGTTATTCGATCCGCACCCTGGGCTCGATGCAGACTCTCAAATACGAGCACCAGTGAGGCGCCGCCCAGCAGCGCGTTGAAGATGTACGCCTCTTAGGTGATTCTGAGTGGAAAAAAGGTGAGGATCGACAGCAACGTGCACAGGAGTGCGCCAACGACAAGTCCGATGATAGCATGCGATTCATCGGGCTGTTCATTCATGGTGCCGCTCGCAATTCACATACGCAGATGTGTCGCCGATCAGTACCGCATGTTCAAGCCGATGACGTAGTACAACTCGAGCGCCAGTATGACGCCGAATGCAAGCCAGCCTGCGGGTAGATTGGCCTTTCTTCGGCCCCGAGCAACATGCCGGCATCCGAGGAGCAGCAGCAGGGCCAGTCCCATGAGCAGAGATCCGAGTGTTGCGCCTTCCTCTTCGCCGCTTGCAATCGCGAACAGTGATCCGAACGCGCAAATGACAGACCAGACAACGAGTGCCGTGACCTCCGTCGAAGTCTCGTTTGCCATCGAAGCGCCTCCGCAGAGTCCGCAAAGCCGATAGTCGATGCGCATCCTGCGCTGCGGAGGATGCTGAATTCGGCCGGAGATTTGCGGGAACTGGTGCCGTGGTCTGCAGGGAGGTTCCGCGACCGGAAAGCCACGCCGAGCGCGCGAGCCGGGTTCGGAGTGACGAGTCAATCATCCGCGCGCTCGCGTGGCCTTCCCTCCCAGAGCCTCAGTCAGACCACGCCACCCGGCCTCCGCCGAGGGTGGGCTTTTGTTAGCGGCGCGGCACGGCCTCGCACGTTGCTGCGCGGCCAGTGCAGTTTCGAGCGCGTGTGGCCAGCGCGCTACGTTCGCCATCATCGTCACCGATGAGTATCCGGCATGTCGCGGATCGCTCGCTCGATCCACTCTAAAAAGCTTCTCGCCTCCGGTTCGAGGCGATCATCCTCCAGCGCATCGTGGCGCCAGCGGAAGATCGGCCACCCCTCGTCGCGGGCGGCGGTGTCAAAGCAGCATTCATCGCCCAGGCCGTCGCTGAAGAAAGCGATCAGATCGGCGGGCACGCCGCGCACAGCACGAAGCCACCGGTTGCGCGTCACGATGTCATAGCGCTCCAGGTCGGCGGCCGTCGCCGGAACGAAGCGATACAGCTCCCAGTTCGGCAGCGCCAGTCCGTCAAGCGCCCTGATGAAGCGAACATAATCAGGCGGGAACGCGAATCCCAACTCCCGCTCCGCGCGCTCAAGCGCCTCGACCGTCAACACCAGTGCGTCGCACGGCTCGACACACTCGAATCGCCGCAACGACTGAATGAGGTTGTGAACGGGCGGCTCGCTGAACATGGGTGAGGGTCCGATTTCGACCTCGGGGAGCACAGAATGTAGCACGGGCGCCGCGTTTGGTCAGCGTCGCGCCGCTGGCGCGCTGCCCGACAAGTAACGCCTTGACGCCTCCGTCGCCCCTCCGGGGCGGAATGAGTCTCAACTCACGCATCCACGGGTTCCGCGCGCTGCGCTTTGCTCCACCCGTGGCTACGCTCGCGCGCCCCTCCGGGGCGAAGCCAAAGTCATCCCCACCACAACCCCTCCGGCAGTTCATTCAGATTCTCACATCCATCCGGCCGGGCGATGACCATGTCCTCGACGCGCACGCCGCCCACCGCTTTGCAGTACAGCCCCGGCTCGATCGTCAGCGCGTCGCCATCCACCAATTCGCCGCACAGCAGGTCGAGAATGGGCGGCTCGTGGCATTCCAATCCAATGCCGTGGCCCGTGCCGTGCGGGTAGAAGATGAGGTCGTCGGGCGCATCATCCGGCGGCATACCGATGTGGTACTGCTCGCGCGTGAACACGTCGAGCACCGCCTGGTGCACGGCAGCGCCGGTGCGGCCCGCCCGGCAGGCATCGATCGCCCGCAGTTTTGCCTCCACGACGTGACCGTGCATCATCGACAGCGTCGGGTGCGGCGCGCCGCGGCAGATCGTCCTCGTGCAGTCGCCCCAGTAGCGGCTCTTGCCGCTCATGGGGAACACGTCGATGATGATCGGCTCGTTGAGGCGCAGCACACCCTCACCGCGATGATGGCAGTCGGCGCCGATGCGCCCCGGCGCCACGATGCAGTCGTTCGGATTCGACAGACCGCGCTGCAACAGGAAGATGATGATCATCGACCGCAGCCTCTCTGCCGTGAGCGCTGCACCGTCATGCTGGAGCACGCCATCGACGACGTTTGCGCGCGCGATGGTGTCGTAGGCGTGGCGAATGGCCGCTTCGGTGTGCTGCTGCGCTTCGCGCAGCTGCTGCACTTCCCAGTCGTCTTTCATGCGCCGATCGACGCGGCCGAGGTCGGGATCGAACTGCACCTCGATGCCGCGCTTGCCGAGCACATCGACCAGCAGCAGCGGCAGCAGGTAATCACCCCGAATCTCAGTCACGCCTTCGCGGCTGAGCAGTTCCGCCGCCGCCTGGGCAAAGGACGTGTCGCGGTCGCTGGCCAGGCCGCCGGCCGGGGCGAGGTCTTCGGGGCACCAGATGTGCCGTGCGCGGCCCGCCTGGCGGGCCCGAGGCAGCTCGATGTTGCGGACGATCAGGTGCGTGTTGCCGCCGCCCAGATCGAGAAAGACGGTCATGTCGCCGCAGAGGAAGCGGATCCGGTGGTAGACGCCGGGAAAGCGGTCGGGATAGCCGGCGAGGATGAATGGCGTAGCCATGAGTTGCTCCGAAAGGTTCAGCGCCGCGGACACACGGCAAGGTACGATAAGCCGCCTCGGGGCTCTTCCCACTGCGGCCGGCGTCAAAGTAGCCGGACTTTTCGCACGATACCGGACTCGGGACGGCCTCTTTGCGGGATCACCCTTGAAAGCCGCCCAAGGTGATGCACAATACTCTTGAGTCGGCGACGGGTTCGCCGCGATCGGCTGGTCTGAAAGCGAGCAGGGGATGCTGAAGTGGCTCAAGGCATGGAGGGACCGGGCCCCGCAGTTTGTGCGGCGGGAGCCGGTGTTCCGCGCGCTGCCGGATATGACCACCGATGCGCACATCCGCGCGCTCGTCCGCTGGGGCGAGCACGCACTCGAGCAGGGCTACAAGGTGCTCGTGCTCGATCTCTCGGATGCCATCAGCGTGGACAGCGGCCTGGTCGCGGGGATCATCCTGCTCAGCCGCCGGGCGAGGCCGATGCGTGCCACGCTCAAACTCGTGGGCTACTCCGAGCAGTTCGAATCGCTTATGAAGATCTACAAGGTATGGACGCCGCTGGCGCAGTCGGGCGTGATTCTCCAGCCCAAGGAGCATGAGCCCGGCGAGCACGTCGGCCCGGCGCCAGCTCCCGCCCGCCCCGGCTCGCCCGATCTGCCCGCCCCGAAGACCGACCGCGTCCGCCCGCACCCGGCGGTGTGACGGCGCGGCGGGTCGAAGTCGCGCGCTTTCTGAATGCTCTCGCTGCCGAATGTCGGATTCATGCGGACTCTCGCACTTCCGCCAGCAGTTCGCGGGCCAGATCGCGATCCGGGCCCGCGGCGAGATGTTCGGCGGCCTGCTCGAGGGGCTGCCGCGCCTCCTGCGGCCGATCGAGATACCTTGCCAGCGCCAGGCCCATGAGCAGCCGCAGTCTGCCGCTCGGGTCGCTCGAGGGGTACTGCCTGAGCAGCGCGCGGTAGGCTTCGACGGCGGCGGCGTAATCCTGCCGGCTATACAGGTGGTTGGCGACGTCGAGTTGCGCCGGGGCCCCGAGCACAAAACCCGGCCAGCGCTGGGTTGATTCGAGATACTGCTTTGCGGCAGCGTCGAGATCGCCCGCGATCGCCAGGTCGGCGACTTTCTGCCTCGCTTCGAGTTGGGCCTGATCTTCGGGCGGCGCGGCCGGCGTGGGGGCCGCTTGCTTGCGCGGCTTCTCGCGCCCCTGACGAAAGGCGCTCTTGCCTCCGCTGCGCCGCCCGGCCCACGGGTCGTAACCGCGATCCGTAACGGACCGGAACTGCCGCCGCCGATTCCACTGGTTGATCATGCTCAGCAGGTCATAGGGGTCGCGCGGCACGAGCCGCATCCAGAGTAGCGACATGCCCAGCACAAAGCCGAACGCGTTGCCGCCGAGGTGGGCGAAGTAGGCCACGTTGCCGCCGCCGCTCAGCGCTCGCCAGATGTCGACGGCGATGCTGAAGCCGATGAACCACAGACTCGGGATTTCAGAGATCGAGATGATGAAGAACAGCCAGAGGACCTTGATCCGCGTCTGGGGAAACAGGGCCAGGAAGAGGCCGGTGACGGCCGAGACCGAGCCGCTGGCCCCGAGCACCGGAGCGTCCGAGGTCAGGCAGTGCATCAGCCCGGCCGCCACGCCGCCGGCGAGATAGAAGCACAAGTAGCCCAGGTGCCCGATCTTGTCCTCGATGGCGTTGCCGAAGACCCAGAGAAAGAGCATGTTGAAGGCAATGTGGGTGACGCCGTGCGGGTCGTGGAGGAACTGATAGGTGATGAATTGCCAGAGGTGCGGGGCCAGCACCGCCCGGGAGCCATCCGGCAACTTGTACCAAGCGACCGTGGGAAGCAGCCGCAGGTGCTCGGCGGTGAACATGAGCACCTGGTCCGAGGCGGCGACGGCCAGCGCGATGAGGACGTTGACGACGATGATCGTCACGTTAATCACGGGCGTGCGGCGGATCGGTCTGTCGGTGCTCAATGGGATCATGCGCTGGTCCGCCTGGCGCGGTGACTTCCCCGATCAAAAGACCCTGATCTTCGCCCAAGTGCCCGAAAAAGCCACCTCTTGCTCCGCTGCAGCGTTTGATTCGCTTGCGGGACATCGCGGCCTGTCATAGTATCCCTTCCCGATCCTGAACACTTTTTTGATCGGTCGTTTCGTCGGCTGAAACTCATTTCGGACAGGGAGTTGCCATGACCACCGCCACTGCACCATCCACCGCGTCCAAGGGCCTCGAAGGCGTCGTCGCCGCCGAGACCAAGATGTCCTTCATCGACGGCGCCAAGGGCATTCTCGAGTATGTCGGTATCCCCATCGCAGCGCTGGCCGAGAATTCCACCTTCGAAGAGACCGTCTACCTGCTGTGGAACGGCCGGCTGCCCAACCGCTCTGAACTCGACGGGTTTGTCAGCGAGATTCGTGCCCAGTACGCCCTGCCCCAGCAGCTCATCGACATCATCACGTCCTTCCCCAAGACCGCCGAGCCCATGCACGTGCTCCGCACCGGCGTGAGCGCGTTGTCGCTGTGGGATGCCAAGCCGGACTCGATTGAACCCGACGACGTCCACGCCAAGGGCATCTCGATGATGGCCAAGATGCCGGCCATCCTCACCACGTTCGACCGCTACCGCCAGGGCAAGCCGGTCGTCGCGCCCGACGCCTCGCTCTCGTTCGCGGCCAACCTGATGTACATGCTCAATGGCGAGAAGCCGACGCGAACGATGGAGCGGGCCCTGGACGCCTGTCTGATTCTCCACACCGACCACGGCCTGAACGCCTCGACGTTCACCGCCCGCGTGATCGCCTCGACGCTCAGCGACGTGTACTCGGCCATCAGCGGCGCGATCGGCGCGCTGCGCGGCCCGCTGCACGGCGGGGCCAACGAAGGCGTCATGCACATGCTCAACGAGATCGGCACGCTCGAGAACGTCGAGCCGTTCATCCGCCACAAACTCGAGACCAAGGACAAGATCATGGGCTTTGGCCATCGCGTGTACAAGACCCGCGACCCGCGCGCCATGTTCCTCAAGAACTTCAGCAAGAAGCTGGCCGAGCAGACCGGCAACTCGAACCTCTACGAAATGAGCCGCCGCATCGAAGACCTGATGGAGCAGGCCGTCGCGGCGCGCGGCATCTATCCGAACGTGGACTTCTACTCCGCCACGACGTACCACTGCATCGGGCTGAAACTCGACCTTTTCACGCCGATGTTCGCCATCTCGCGCATCGGCGGCTGGCTCGGGCACGTCATCGAACAGCAGGACGGAAACCGGCTCATCCGGCCCAAGGCCGACTACATCGGTCCGCACGATCAGCCGTACATCCCCATCGACGAGCGCTGACAAACGCGCTCGCCGCCTGGCTTTTCCTGCGGGCGCAGACTTCGCCTTTCATCGCGCCGAAACCGCTTGCGCGCCCGCCGCTCGCATTTCCTCGGCGCGCTGCAGATATCGCTCGACTCCAAACGCGACGATGGCCAGTGCGATGACCTGATAGGCGCTGAAGGGCGTCTGGCCGATTCGCGCCGTGTCGCGTGCGAACTCCTCGACGAAGCGGAATACGCCGTAGGCGATCAGATAGATGTGGAACTGGTTGCCGCGCGCCCAGCCGATCCGCCGCGCCGCCAGGGCCCACGCGAGGAACGTCGCGTTGAACCCGATCTCCAGCGGCACGACCGGCCATCGCGATGCGCCCGCGCTGTCGTTGAGTGACCACCAGTGCTCCGCGCACAACGCGCCTTGGCAGCAGCCTTCAATCCAGCATCCGATGCGGCCGAGCATCAGCCCGGCGGGCACGATCAGCGCGAAGGCGTCGCCGGTCGCCCGGCTAAACCCGGTGCGCCGCTTGGCGAACTCCACCGCGGCGTAGCCGCCGAGCAGGCCGCCGGTGATGCTCCTGCCCGTGAGCAGCGCGAGCCAGTTGTCGCGGTAGTGCCATCCTTCGGCGAGCAGGAAGGCGAGCTTGGTTCCGATGATCGCGCCGATCAGCGCGGAGATGTAGATGACGGTGAGCCGCGGATCGCGCCGGCGCTGCTGCCCGGTGATGCGGCCCCACAGCCACGCCCCGAGCACGATGCCGGTGATCATGAGCACGCTGTACGCGCTGCCAAGGTTCATCGCTCCGCGCTCGCGGCGGTCGCCGCTTCCGCCGCCCGGCCGCCGCTGAGGTAGTATCGGCAGAACGAATCGAGCCGCCCGTCGCGCCGGATCACGTGCGTGCAGCAGCGGTCGATCCGGTCCTGGTCGAACGTCCACGCATCCATGAAGGGCTTGATGAAGATGCGAAACGGTTGGTCGGGGCCGATCTCGAGTTGCTTGAGGACGGCGCCGAGCGGCTCGCTTTCGCAGCCGCACTGCGCGAGATCTTCGAGGCGATAGTCGAGCCGATTTGAAAGAAATCCCTGCAGCGACTCAAGGTCGATCAATCGGCTCAGTCCGATTGGACCCGCCGTGGTGCGGATCAAGTAACTCATGGTGTGGCAGTTCGGATCGCCGCAGGGCAGGGGGGTGAAGTCCTCGAAAGCCAACTGGCCGGCGCTCTGGCCGACGAGATCGGCAATGACGTCGCCCACGGAGATCGGCTCGTGGGCCTCACGCGCCATCGGCAGCGAAGTCTCGACGGCCGGTACGCGGCCGGAGGCGAACATCGGCTGAAGGGTGATGCCCCGGCAGTGCGGCCGTTCAAGCCCGAATCGCAGCGCCTCGCCGAGATGCGTTCGCGTCTGCTCGGTGACGACCATGGCCAGCGTCGTCGGCACGCCGGCGCTGCCTGCCAGGTCGATCGCCTGCCCGCGCAGGGCTCGCAAATCGGCGCCGCGCAACTCGACCTGCCCGGCCTGCTGGACTCCGTCGAACTGCAGGTACAACTCGAACTTGCGGTGCAGCCGGCGCAGTTGGCCGAGTCGCTCACGAAAGGCGGCATCGCGCGCGATGCGCACGCCGTTGGTGTTGATGAGGATGTAGCCGATGTCGCTGCGCTGCAGAGCCCACTCGAGCAGCCGGAAGAACTCGGGATGGATGGTCGGCTCGCCGCCCGAGAGTTGCAGGATGTCGATGTAGCCCTTGCGCGTCAGCACCTGCTCGACGCACTGCACGAACTCATCGAAAGTGATGCAGTCGATGCGGTCGTCAACGCCCGGGGGCGAGGCCGCGAAACACGTGGGGCAGGTGAGATTGCACGTGTCGACAATCTCGATGAGCGCCACGCACGTTGAAAGCACGTCGAAAGGGTCCATTGCGGTGTGCGAGCCAGGTTGATCTGCCGGACCGCATCCGCACCCCGCGCCGCACGCGCCGCGTGAGTCGTAGTAGAAGCGGGCATCGCGCGCCAGAAGCGTCTCAAAGCCGCCGTGTGTCTCGCAGCGCTTACTCATGAAGACCGATCCATCGCGCTCAACGACCTGGGCGTCGATCTCCGCCAGGCACACTGGGCAGCGGCTCCGTGTGGTCTTGATCGGCCGCGGATCGTTCAGAATGGAGAGCGAAACGCTCATGCGACGGTCATCACTACCCAGAGACAACCGCCGAACACCAGAAATGGCCACAGGATTGAAAGCACGCCGAGTGTGACCATCAGGCGGCGGTTCTGCTCGGCGCGCGGGCCAAGGTTGATGTCCCGTCGATTGAGCAGCCGGTACTGAACCGGGACGTTGAAGATGCACGCCAGGAACGAGGCGGCAAGGAGAATCAGAGACACCGGCAGGATGAAGCTGCCGTCGCCCATGCCCGTCATCGGCACCACCGTGAAGAGCAGGTAGAGCGCCATCGGCCAGCCGAAGCGCAGGAGCAGATTCGCCGTCATCGGCGCCGGCTCTTTCGCCACCGAAAGCGGGTCGTATTCCTCGCCGCACTCCGGGCACGCGCCCTCTTGGGGCAGTCCGGAGAGTTGATAGCCGCATTTGATGCAGTACGCTCGTTCGCCAAGCGTCGCCGGTTTCACGCCAGGATCGACAGGCAGAGGTTCTTCAGTCACGCACAAGCATATCTCACATCGTGATGACGAGGCACGCCCCGAGCAGCAGAAAGAGACACGCCGAGGACACCACGCCGGGCAGCACGACCCCCACCCTTGCGCAAGAAGAGCCCCGGCCTTGCGCCGGGGCTCGCTGGAAATCGAATGTTGCGGCCACTTCGCCGCGCGAATCACGCCGCGTTCTGCACGGCCTTCTGCACTTCGTCGTAGTTCGGCTCGACGCCGGGATTCTCGGCGACCCATGAGTAAGCGACCTTGCCGTTGCGGTCGATGACGAACGCGCTGCGCATCGCCACGTTCTTGAGGCCGATGAGATCTTCCATGAGCACGCCGTACGCCTTGGCCGCTTCGCGGTTGAAGTCGCTAAGAAGGGCGAACGGGAGTTTGTTTTCTTCGGCGAACTTCTTGTTCACGAACGGGCTGTCCACGCTGACGCCGTAGACCTTGGCGTTGAGTCCGCTCCACTTGCTCCAGTTGTCGCGCATGGTGCAGAGTTCCTTGGTGCACACGCCCGAGAACGCCAGCGGGAAGAAGAGCAGGACGATCTTGTTCTTGCCGATCTCATCGCCGAGATTGATCCACTGCTTGGGTTCGGGTGAGAGTTTGACCGCTGCGGCCTCGTCGCCGACCTTGAGTGCCATAATGTGCTCTCCGTGTTGATGGTTCAGGTGTGAATGGAAGGGTATGGCGCGGCGATGCACCGGGCATCCAGTCAATCGAGCATTAGGCGATAGGCTCTAGAGGGAGAAAAAGCATCGCGGCGCCCCGCGAGGCGCCGCGACAGGCGTATCTTGGAACGATCGCAGCGACTACTGGGCCCGCACAACGTTGCTCGTCGTGCACGTCGCGACGTCGAGCAACTGGAAGTAGCCTCCGCACACGCCCGGGCCGACGTTGGCATTGAGCGTGCGGCCTCCGCTGTTACTCGAATTGCCCTGGAAGGCGATCTGAATCTGGTTCGATCCAAGGCCCAGTTGCGTTCCCGCGCACGGGTAGCCGGTGGGTATGACGAAGCCGCCCGTGTTGCGGGCGTAGACCAGCGCCGCGGTTCGATTGGGCGTCGCGCCGGTCCACGAGATCACAATGGCGCCGCCTCCGGGGCACGTGGCGTCCACTGTCAGGATCGGTCCACCACCTTCAGTGACTTCGAGATAGAACAGCTCGCTGTGATACCAGCCATCGCGCTGCACATCGCGCCCGACGAGCGCAAACTGGAGCAGGTAGTACCCGGGCGGTGTGGCGGCGTCAACGTGAATGTCGTAGGTCGCGTCGGTCGGGTCATTCGTGCCCCAGTCGTAGCCGTCGTACTCGCCGTCGGCGCGGATGAAGTAGGTCGGCCAGTTGGCGCCGCGAAAGACGATCCACGACGGGTCGTCGTCGTAGACGAGCGTGCCGCCCTGCGTCACTTCCTCGTCGTCGAAGCCGATGATCTGAAAGGCGTAGTTCTCCGTGCCGTCGATGGCGCGCATGCTCAAGCCCACGCTGCCGCCTGCCGGCGCGGAGTAGAACTTGAGTTCGCCCTGGTCGGGCACGCCCTGCCGCTCCACGGGATCGACGAGCCCGGTGTAGTCGAGCAGTTCCATGCGATCGTTGACGATCGTGGAATGGCAGAAGTAGCAGTTGCCATCCACGCCGGTGCCGAACGCCGGGTAGGCGATGGCGCGACCGGTCGCCGTCGTGATAACCGCAACGCAGAGTGCGGCCAGTCCAATACGGAGTTGGGCAAGGCTCATGTCTTTCTCCTCTCCGGAATCACCCGCTGGTGGAGCGGCCACCCTCATGGCTAGCCCCTCCGTCCACCGGCAGTCTAGGGTACACCAGAAACGTTGCGCAGGCGGAGAAATCTCGCACAAAACAGCGAAGTAGCGACAGTTGCGCTTGGTCTGCTGCGAGTGGCCGGACGCGGTGCCGTGCCCCGAGTGAAACGCCGCGACGCCTTTTGGGGCGTCGCGGTGATCCATCGCAGGATGTGAGCCAGGCACCCGAAGGCCCGCTTTTCCGATCGGGCGCTTCGAACCCAGCAGATTATTGCGCCTGCACTACGTTGCTGGTTGCGCAGGTCCCGCCATCCACGAGTTGGAAGTAGCCGCCGCAGACTCCGGGCCCGGCATTCGCGTTGAGAGTGCGGCTGCCGTTGTTGCCCGCCGGACCCTGGAAGGCCAGTTGCAGCTGGTTCGGCCCGAGGCCGAGCCGGGTGCCGGGGCAAGGGCTGCCGCTGGGGATCACGAAGTTGCCGGTGGTGCGAGCGTAGACGAGGCCGATCTGGCCGCCGGGCGTCGCTCCCGACCACGAGATGACGATCGGTCCGCCCGACGGGCAGGTGGCGTCCACCGTCAGCGTCGGACCGGTGCTTCCCGTGACCTCGAGGTAGAAGAGTTCGTCCTGGTACCACTCGCCGCTCTGCTTGCCGGCGAGAGCGAAGCGCATGAGGTAGTACCCGGGTGCTGCCGATTGATCGACCTGAATGTTGTAGGTGACACTGGTCGGGTCGCCGGTGCCCCAGTCGTATCCATTGCGCCCTCCGTCAGCGCGGCAGAAATAGGTCTTGAAACTGCCGCGGTAGGCGAGCCAGGTCGGATCATCGGTGTATGCGAGCGTTCCGCCGTGCGTGACGTCGGTGGCGTCGAAGCCGGTGATCTGGAACGCGTACTGGTTGGCGCCGTTGATGGCGCGGATTGTCATGCCGACGTTTCCGCCGGGCGCGACGGAGTAGAACTTGAGCGAGCCCTGATCGGGCACGCCCTGCATCTCGACGGGATCGACCATGCCGTTGAAGTTGAGCAGTTCCATGCGCCCGGTCTGGATGCTCGTGTGACAGGAGAAGCAGTCGCCGTTGGTACCGACGGCGAGATCCGGGAATGCCAGCGCCGGCGCGGCCGCCGCCGAAACAAGCATGACGCACATGATATAGAGGCAATAGAAGTACCTTTGAAACGCCATTGTCCGCTCCTTGATGTGAAAGAAAGTATTTGCCGATCGCGCGGGTGCTTCGGGTATGCGCCGTCGCGTGGGGCTGAGGCACAAAGTAACACATCCTGCAATAGAGGTCAATAAGAACTCACACAGTGCGCGAGTAATGAGGGAAGTGGCCCTGATCGTTTCTGCAAGTGGCGAAAGTTTCCGCCGAAGGCGGTCAGCGCTCGTGACCCGTTGCGGGGATGACGCGACCGCAAGCGATCGAAAGTGTGCCGAATCGAGCGGAGCGCAACTGCGTCAGGGTTGATCCGGCGATTGTGATTCCTGCGCTGCTTCACTGCACAGCGGGCATGCCGCTTCACCGAGAGCCGCATCAGCGCGCGCCTCACTCGGCCACGATCGCCAGAGGAAGACCGAGCCGACAATCAACGCCATGAGCATGCCGGCCCGATGGCCCTGCGTGCGCCAGCGGATCGGAATCAGGCGAACGGCCAGCACCACGCCGGTGAGCGCCGGGAGCGTGCCCAGGCCGAACGCGATCATGCTCATCGCCGCGGCAAGCGGATCGCCCGTCGCGCTGACGGCGGCGAGCATCATGTACACCAGCCCGCACGGGATGAACCCCATGATGCCGCCGAGCAGGAAACGTGCGGCCGCACTGCGCTGTTGCGCCAGGGCGCGGAGCAGCGCGGCGATCGCCGTCAGAGGGCGACTCCGGCCGCGCGACTCAAACACTCCACCGCAAGTCTTCGCAGGTCTGAATAGCAGTGCGAGGGCGATGAGAATGGCCATCGCGCCGGCAGCCACGCCGAGCCAGTTCTGAAGGTGCCCCAGCCAGAGCGCCTCGCGCAGTCGTGCCCCCAGCGCGCCGGCGACCGCGCCGAGCAGCGCATAGGTGCTGATGCGGCCGGCATGGTACCAGAGCAGCTCGCCCGCGGCGCGGCGGGCGGTTTGCGAGACGCTTCGGCCGTTGACGGTGACTTCCGCGCGCCGCTCGACCCCGGCGATCGCCGTAAGAATCGGGCCGCACATGCCGATGCAGTGCAGGCTTCCGGCAAGTCCCGCAACAAAGAACCCGAGCCAGGTGAGTGCGAGCGTCATGCGGGTTGCACCTTCGAGGCTTTCAGAGGTGGGCGGCGGTCGCCGGGCGCGCGAACCGCCGGGCGCCGCAAGGTGCGAGGCTCAGCGAGGGCTGGATTGGCTTGAAGTGCGACGCTTCGGGAGGCGATGATGATGGTGATTGCGCTCGAGAGCACCATGGCGATGGCCGCAAACGCAGGCGTGAGCATTCCCAGTGCCGCGAGTGTCAGGCCCACGGTGTTGTAGCCGAACGACCAGCACAGCGCCAGCGCGATGCGGCGCCGCGCGAGGCGGCCGGCGCGGAGCAGCAGCGGCAGCCGGTGCAGATCACCATCGAGCAGGCTCACCTGGCCTGAAGCGTGCGCCAGATCGCTGCCTCCCGCTACGGTGATGCCCAGATCAGCCTCAGCGAGGGCGAGCGCATCGTTGATGCCGTCGCCGGCGAACGCGACGGGCGTTTGCGATTCAGCGCGGCGCCCGCGGATCGCGTCCCGCTTGGATTCGGGCGTCTGCGAACTGTGCACCGGCAGGTGCAGCGCCTCGGCAAGTTGAGCCGCGCGAGTGGACACGTCGCCTGTGAGCACCTCTGCGCGCACCTGCAGCGACCGAAGATCGGCAAGCACCGCCGCGGACTCAGGTCGAATCGACTCGGTGAGACCGAACCACGCGACAGGTTGATCGTCTCTCGTGAGCACGACGGGCAACAGCCCATCAAGTTCCGCGGGCGGGCTGATGCGCGCCGCTCCAGCCGGATCCTTCGCGCCGGCGCGGCCGATGAACCAGTTCCTTCCGTCGATGACGCCGCGCACGCCGGCGCCACTGATGGGCTCGAGATGCGCCGCAGCAGGCAGCGCTGCAGGATCGCAATCCGACCATGCCCGCGCAATTCGGTGACTGGATGCTCGCTCCAACGCTGCGGCAATGGGCAGGGGGTCCACGGCGGCGTCGAGGCGGATCGTCCGCTGCACGCGGAAGTCGCCGGTCGTCAGCGTACCGGTCTTGTCAAAGAAGATGTGGCGGACTGTGGCGGCCAGTTCCAAAGCGCGGGCACTGCGCACGACCACGCCGTGCTTCGTCAGATAGGATGCGACCGCCGAAATGACCAGCGGAGCCGTGAGTCCCAGCGCGCATGGGCAAGCAATGAGCGCCACGGCAAGCGCCCGCATGACGCCTTCCATTGGATCAGCGCGCACGCCCCACTGGAACGCAAGCACCGCCAATGCGAGCAGAGTCGTCCCCGGAATGAACACTGCCGCGACCCGGTCGGCGAGGCGCTGGATATCGGCCGGTTCGCGCTGGAGATTGTGAAGTTGGCGGACGATCATCTCGATGCGTCGCTGCGATGAGATCGATGTCGCCCGCACCCAGATGGCGCCGTCGATGACAATCGCGCCGGCGAAGACGGCAGCACCGGGGCCGACGCGCTGCGGTTCCGATTCGCCCGTCAGCAGCGATGCGTCAATGGTCGCCTGCCCGCGGTCAATCTCTCCATCGACGGCGATCGCTTCTCCCGCCGCGATGCGGACCACTTGTCCGGGTTCGACGTCGGTGATGCAGACAGCGCGATCACCCTGAGCCGTTTCAATGGTGACTTCATCGGGGACGTTGAACAGTTTGCCTTCAGCGCTGCGGACCGCGGCGGTTTTCATCTTTGCTTCGAGATACTGGCCGATGGTGACGAGCAGCAGGATCATCGAGGCGGAATCGAAGTAGAGCGGCCCCGCGCCGCGCAGCACCGACCACGCGCTGACGAGGTAAGCAGCAAGGGCGCCGCCGGCGATGAGCAGCGCCGCCTGCAGCCGGCCGCGGCGCAGATCCTCCCAGGCGCCGCGGGCGATGGGCATCCACAGCGTGAGCATGACGCCCGAGCCCAGCAGCAGCAGCAGCCAGCGAAACAACCCCTCCAGCGCCGCATCGGCGTGCGTCGATGACGCGGCGCCGGCGAGCGCGTCGGCGCCATAGAAGCAGAACGAAAACACCATCAGGTTCATGCTGAAGAAGATGCCCAACCCGACGCGAAGCATCGCCGAACTGACGCTCTGGTCAGCCTCGCGGCTGGCGAGCAGCGCGTGAACGAAGCGACAGCCGCTGCAGCAGAACAGCGGTTCGTCGGCGCCGGCGGTCGACCCGCGCCGCCGCAGCAGCGAAGGCGCGACCGGCAGGCCGCAGTGGGCGCAACCGCCTGCCACCGGCGACAGACTCTCGGGCGGGGAGGTCATTTCCGGAAGATCGCCTCTGCGTGCGCGCTCAGTTTGGCCCGCTGAGCAGCAGGAAGCGCACGATGTAAATGATCGCGGCGGTGAAGAAGGTGATCCACGCCAGCGTTAGAAACCAGGGGAAGTGATAACCTTCATACGTATGCGCCATGTGGCGGCGGAAGACTTTCATAGGCGACCTCCCCGGGCATCGATCTCATCCTGCAGTTCGAGCATGCGATACTTGGCTCGCTCGACGTCCTTGTACTCGCCGCGGTTGAACGACCAGGCAAAGACGCACAGGAATCCGGCGGCGACCGCCAGGTAGGAAACCACGGGCACGATCGCGAATGCGGCGGCGCCGCCGCGCGACCACGCCAGCGTGAACTCGATGAGCTTGAAGATGAACCCGCCGCCGGCGAGCACGGTGATGGACCAGAGGAAGATCCATACCCACAGCGGGTTCTTCTGCCGCCCTCGGGGCGCGCCGCGGGAGGTCGGCGGGTTTTCAGGGTGTTCGCTGCGCATCAATAGTCCTCCTCACCGCCATAGGGATCCTCCTCGGCGTAGGGGTCGCCCTCTTCGCCCGGCTGCGTCTCCGGCGGCACGTACGGCGGATACCAGGACTCATCGAAGGGCAGTTGCGGCAGATCCTCGTACTGGCTCGGCGCGAACTGCGTGTGCCACGATCCGAGCCACTGCAGATAGGTCACCATTCCAAGGCCGCGCTTGTTGGGCACCTTGCCCTGGTCGTCATCGAAGAACCACGTGTACGGCGGCATGACGGAGTAAGGCGAAGTCTCGCGCGGGTTCCACAGGTGCGCGAGGTGCCAGTCGTTGCTGTGCCGGCCCGAGCTGCGGATGAGATCCGGCCCCACGCGGCGCGTGCCGAACAGGTGCGGGTAGTTCATCGCGTTGTGGTATTCGTCGGCTTCGGATTCGAGGCGCGTGTCCGGGGCCCAGCGGCTCACGTCGTGACCGACTTCGGTCCCGTCGTTCGGGTCGATGCGGCGGATCTGCTGCGTGTGGCAGTGCCAGCATGCTTCGGCAATGTAGGCCTGCCGACCGGTTTCAAGCGCTTCCTTGAACGCATCGGCGGTCGGTTCAGTCGTGCCGAAGGCCTTTTCAAACGCCTCGGGGTAATCGCGCGCCAGTTCGTCGAACTGGTAAGGAATGTTCGTGGCGATCTGATCCATGCTCACCACGTCGATGCCCTGATACTGCGCCAGCGGCAGAGCGCCCATGATGACGAACGCCAGCGTAAAGAACAGGATGCCCGCGACGATGAAGATGAAGTTGAATCTTTCCATTATGCATTCACTCCCGTTGCCGCGGCCGCTTCGGGGAACTGCCCGGCGTAGACGGTGTCCACGTGATCCTGCCGGGAGACGAACGACATGAGCATGTTGATCGCGAGGCAGACAAAGCCGATGAGGATCATCCAGCCGGAGATCATGCGAAGAAACCAGCCGATTTCAGAATAGCGAATCGACTCTTCCCACGGCCGCAGGCTGTCCCAGAGCAGCCCCTGCACCACGCCGATGATGGTGAGGTCGGTGAACATGAGCGCGATACCCAGCGTCCAGAGCCAGAAGTGCCAGAGGTTCAGCCGGCGCGACCACCACTCGCGGCCGGTGAGTTTGGGCCAGAGGTGCTCGATGACGCCGGCGATCCAGAACGAGAAGACGCCGAACATGACCAGGTGCGAATGTCCGACCACCCAGTCGGTGAAGTGAATGACCTTCTGCATGGTCAGCGTCGTCTGGAACGCGCACTGGAAGCAGGTGATGAAGTAGCACGTCATCCCGACCATGAACCAGCGCAGGGCGATCGACTCCTTCAGGCGGTACCACTCGCCGCGCATCGTCAGGACGAAGTTGATCACGACGGTGGTCACGACGATCTCGACGGCGATGGTCGAAATGACGGCGCCGTACTGCGCGAACATCGGAATCGGCGACCAGAGGAAGTGATGCACGCCGTTGAGCGGATAGAAGAACGCCAGGCCCCAGAAGCCCACGAGGCTGATCGCGTGCGAGTAGATCGGCTTGCGGGAGATGACGGGGACGAAGAAATACATGAGCCCCCAGCCCATCGGCGTGACGAAGAGGCCGACGAGGTCGTGGATGTAGAGCCCCACGAGCGCAGCGCCTCCCGTGCCCGGCACCAGCGTCTGGGGCAGATAGTTGCCCATGATGTAGACCAGCGGCGTCCAGACGAATGCGGCGGTGAAATACCACAGCGTGACGTACATCGATTTCTCGCGCGAACGGACGATCGACCACGTGAAGTTGATGACGACCAGCGCGACGCCGACGACGACGAGGTGGTCGGCCCAGAAAGGCGTCTCGCCCCACTCAATTGCTTGCGCGTGGCCGGTGAGAATGCCCCACATGGCGGCGGCGACGATGGCGTTCCAGGCGATCCAGATGAGCTTGGACAGCGCGTGGCTGAGCACGGGCTCACCGGTCAGGCGCGGCACGACCCAGTGCAGCATGCCGATGAATGCGTTGGTCAGAAAGCCGTACGCCATCAGATTCGTGTGCATCATCCGGATGCGGCCGGGACTGAGCACTTCGACACCTTCGTGCGGGTAGAGCCGCAGGAAGACGAACGAATAGAGCAGGCCGGCGACGATGCCGACGCCGATCCAGGCGACCGCGGCGATGAAGTGCAGTTTGGCCGAGGTCGTGTCAACCAGCACGCGCGTCTCGCCGCGACTGGTGATCACGGTGGGTCGAATGAGTGGAGTTGTCGCTGTCTGGGTCATGCGGCTGTATTCCGTCGAGAGAGATGCGTGGATGGCGGCAGTTCAGTTGCCGTTCGAGCCGGTGGCGTCCGGTGTCGTGGGATCTTGGGCGGGGGCGCTCTGAGTCTCGCTGCCGGTCGACGGTTGGCCCGATGCGGGCTCTTCCTCGCCGGAGGCGGCGCGGTGCGGCCAGATGGCCGCGCTGTGCTTGCCCGCGGGCTTGCTCTGCTCGCGCAGCCAGAGCGTGTAGGCGACCAGGTCCCAGGCGCGCTCGTCACTGTACTGTTCGTAGCGTTCGGGTGCGCTTTCCGACCACTGCTCGACTTCCGCCTGGGTCGGCAGTGAATCGACATAGGGCTCGATGAGCGCCTGCTCTTCAGGCACGAGCGAGCCGAACACGGCCGGCTTGAGGTCGCGAGTCACCAGGCCCAGCGTGCTCGACTGGTAATTGGGCATGGGCGTCACGCCCGTGCGGAAGGTGCGGTAGATGTCCATGGGCGTCGCGCCGCCCTTTGGCGCACCGCGGTGGTAGTTATAGGGCCGCACGGGATTGCCCCAATCGTCGCGCAGGGCAAAGGCGCTGGCGCCGTCGCCGCGGCCGGTCATGCCGTGGCAGTGCTGGCAACCCATGCCGACATAGGCGAAGCGGCCTCGCCACACGCGCTCTTCCGTGAGCAGGTTGTCGGGCGCCGCGCTGGGCAGAAGAACGCGCTGGCGGTTCTGGATCTCCGTCTTCCACTTGGGCGAATAGAGTTTGATGAACGCGATGACCGCGTTGCGCTCGCGCTCGGGCATGAACTCGAAGGCCGGCATGGAACTCCCCTTGAGGCCCTGCCGGATGGTGCGGTGCAGATCCTCGTCGAGCGGCAATTGCCCGTTGGGAGTCGAGCGGAACTTGAACACTCCGGTGGTGAAGTTGCGCGGCTGAATGGTGAGCCGATCGGCGGCCGGCCCGGCGCCGTCGCCGGTGACGCCGTGGCAGCCGACGCAGTTGCGCGAATACACGGCGAATCCCAGTTTCAGATCGGGCGACTCGAGCACGGCGCTGCGGATCTCGGTGGGCAACTCATCCATCGTCGCGATGGTCTCGGTCGGTCGCGTGTCGCGCGAGCAGCCGACCGGGCCCGCGACCAGCGCCGCACCGGCCACGAAGGAAACACTCAGCAAGGCCAGAGATTTGGTCATAATCTGCATCCGAATTGGGCAGGTGTTGAAGATCGACACCGCGCGGTCCATCACTCTTCCTGAGCCTGCGCGCGGCGGGCTGGATCGACCCACGGCGCCAGCACGCGGGCACGGTCGAAGCGACCCCAGGATGAGAACAGGAAGTAGGACATCGAGAACACGAGGTGCGTTGAAAGCCCGACGTACCACGGCGTCTCGTCCACGATCCAGTTGCCGTCGAACGCCGCCGGCTGAATCCAGGGCAGCAGCACCAGGAAGTTCAGCGCCCACAGACCGGCGCCAAACGCAGCGCAAACGATCGCCCGCACCATCGCGCCGGCGCGGCCGAAGAAGCCCTGCAGAATGAACTGCAGCAGAATCCCGAACAGCGCGCCCGTCGCAAGGTAGAGAAATGAGCCGGCAAAGAGCAGCAGGCCGCGATTGGGCCCGGGCTCGAGATGCAGCGCCTCTTCGCCCATGCCGAATGTGAGATACACCTGAATAATGCGCAGGGGGTGATTGTCAGGCAGCATGAGCGTGGCGCCGAGCACGTTCCACAGCAGGCTGACGGCGGCCGCGACGCCGCCGATCGTAATCCCCGCCATGATGTGGTAGAGCGTGTAAAACCCGCGCGGCCTCCAGTCGTGCGACACGGCGCTGTCGATCTGGTCGCGCAGGCGATGCGCTTCGGCCACGTGGAAATCCAGTTCGCGGAGCAGGTCGTCGCGTTCATTCATGAACGGCAGCCTCCGGTGCGGCATCGGTTGAGCAGGTGCGGTTGATTGGTCGTGCAGCCTCGCACTCGTGCGATATTGTGCCCGCCGGGTGGGCCGTTTCAAGCCTACCACCCCGGGGCGGTTTCCCTGTTTTGCCTCACGCGCGGTCCGGCGTTTGCAACCTGTGCCGGCCGCTCTCGTTTCGTGGGCGAGCACTGTTCGCATTTGGATCGGTATGAGAGGGCCGCAGGACGGCGAATTCTGGTTGCGAGAGAGCATGAATAGCCGGCGGACCTGCCGCGAAGCGTCTCAGGCGACCGTGTCGGGTGGCGCCGCAGCCGGACTCGCGGAAGTGGCCTGGGCGGCTCGTCGTTCGATGCGCTGCTCGCCTTTGTAGAAGCCAAACTGCAGCGGCACTTCCGTGATGCCACGGCGCTGGGCGGCTAGGTCGATCATCATCTCGCACGCCTGGATGCAATCGCCGCACTTGAGGCAGTGGTTGTTGGCGGGAGCATCGGCGACGCTCACGCCGCCGCGCGCTGCAATCGGCTGGGCCAGGTCCATCGGATTGAGATCAACCGGACAAACCTTGATGCACGCGTTGCAATGCAGGCACGCGTCGCTGGCGCCGTCGCTCGTGGCCTCGCGGAAGTAGATGCCGAACTCTTTGCTGGGTGCGATGAAGGAGTAGTAGAGCCCGATGGGGCAGGCTCGCATGCAAAAGCCCCAGCGCCACCACCAGCCCAGCGCGGCCAGAGACGCGATGCCGCCCAGCGTGAGGCCCCACACCCACGCCAGCGCCTCGGGCGAGTCAAACGCTACGAACGCGGCAGGGCTGGTCCACCACAGCATGCACGAAATGACCAGCAGCGCGCTGTGACCCAGCGGCCCGGCCAGATCGCGCCAGCGCCTCCAGCGCGCGTAGCGCTTGTCGGGCTTGAGATTCGCTACGTCGGCCAGTCGATTGAGAAAGCCCACCGGGCAGCCCCAGCCGCAGAACATCCGCCCGCACGCGAAGTTGATCAGGAACGTCACAATGTAAAGCGCGGCGATGCCGAGGATGACCGCCGCGAGTCCCTCTCGGAGCGTCGCTTCGCGGTACAGCATCCGGTGCTGCCCGCTGTAGAGATCGACCTGCGCCAGGCCCGAGAGGGGGATGATAAACAAAATGCCGATGGTGATGGCCTGCGTGAGATAGCGCAGCCAGACGTAGCGGTGGCCGCGCTGCTCGACGCGAGGAAGCACTTTCAGTCGGACGTCGGTAGCCAAGTCTTCTCCAGTCGGCAGCGCCGAGCCCGGTGGCCGGGCGCAGCTCTGCAAGGGTAGTTGGACAGCGCACCCGACGGCTCAATTCAAGGTCGGCTCCAGCGGCAATTGAGGGCTCGCCCCGGCCTGCGGCCCGGATTGGGGGCGGAATCCCCGAAGTGGCTGCCAAAACGGGGGAAGCGGGATAAAGGAGATTCATTTATCCGATTTCGCCGGTATACTCACTTGACTTCCTAACCCCGGGGGCTGGCCATGCTCTCCACCACCGCTGAATACGCCCTGCGCATGATGATCGCTCTGGCCGAAGCCGAAGGCCGGCCTCTCACCAGCGAACAGCTCTCGCGCCGCACCGACGTTTCGCCCGACTACGCCGTCAAAATCCTCCAGCAACTCGGTCGGGCGAAGTTCGTACGCGCCCAGCGCGGTCGCGGCGGCGGATTCCGACTCGCCTGCGATCCGGCGAAGACTACTCTGCTCGATCTCGTGCGCGTGATCGATCCGCTCGATCGCATCAATCGCTGCCCGCTCGGTCGGGTCGAGCACGAGGGCCGCCTGTGCGCGTTGCACGCGAGTATCGATCGCGCCATCGAAGTGCTGCACGAGCAGTTGCACTCCTACACGCTTGCCGACCTGCTCGAAGATGAGCGCGGCACGATGTGCGCTACCGATGAAGAGAGCGTGCAGGTCAGCATCGAGCGCACCGGCAACGGCGCGGTGCCACGATCGAACTAAACGCACGCGGCTCGGCCTGACGACTACCCAGCGCCGAGATGCGCGCTGAAGAAGTCGATCATCATCTGGTCAATCTGCGGGTGGGTGTCGCGCAGCGTGTTGTGCCCGCCGCCGGGCAGGATGACAAGTTCCGCGTGTCCTGCTGACGCCGCCTGCAGCCGGCGGCTGTGGCTGGCCGGCACGACGACATCGGCGTCGCCGTGGAGCAGCAGCATGGGCCGGTCGATGCGCGCCATGGCGTCAACCGGCCGCGCGTGATCCGGAATGCAGATCGCCGCCAGCCACGCGGCGCCAAAGAACGGCGGATCGCCTCCCACCGCGCTCGCTGCGGCGTCGCGCCAACTCGAAAACGGCGACTCGAACACCGCGCAGCGGATTTCGCCTCGCTGTGCCATGACGTTCAGGCCGATCGCCCCGCCGAGCGACTGGCCGTACATCCCGATCCGCGCCGGATCGACGTCGTCGCGCGACAGCAGCGCATCGAGCGCAGCGATCGCGTCGGCGATGAGATCATTCCGGTGCAGTGCGGCGCCTTCGCTCTGGCCGTAACCGCGAAAGTCGAAGAGCAAGACGTTGAAACCGGCGCGGGCAGGTGCTCGGTGAAGTAGGCGTGGCTGAGGATGTTGCCGGCATTGCCGTGCACGTGCAGGATCGTCGCGTGCTGCCGCCGCTGCTCGGCCGTCGTCGCCCCGCGCGCCGGGATGAACCAGCCGAAGAGGCGGGTGCCGTCGGCCGAAAAAAACTCCACCGCTTCGGTCCCAGGCGGCGCCTCGGTGACCGGCGTCAGTCCGACCTGCGGGTAATAGAACATCCGCTCCATGCAGCCGGTGCTCCAGAGAAAGAAGGCAATGAGCGGCAGCAGAATCGACCAGCGGATGACGGCGTTCCGTACGCGGCGCATCCGGGTTTTCGGCTGCCTGGCCATCGCATGAGCGTAGCGGGGGAGTCCGGCGGCGACCGGGCCGAGCGCGGGTACGGGCAACGGCAGCGGCTACGCTTGAGCGGCGATGCGGCGATTCATCCTCCCCATTCTCGTCTACCTGGTGATCGGCGCGGTCGTCAACGTCGGCGTGGCGTGGTGGCTCGCCGCGCGGCCGGAGGTGCCGGCGCCGCAGTCCATGTTTCAGCCGCAGGCGAAACCCATCGTGTGGTCACGCGTGTATGGCGAATCGTTCCGACACGAGGCAGGGGCATATATCCGCCGCGGCGAGCTGCGCGTGACGGAATACTACGAAGCAAATCCGTGGCCAGGGTTTAGCTTTTCGTTCATCCCCGAGGACACTCCGGCAGAGCGGATGTTCCAGTTGCTTCCGAGCATGTCGCTGCATCACAACGGCGATCCGCTCGATGCATTGCGCAAGCAGTATCCCGAGCGCGATCTCAAGTCGATGGAGCATTACACCGGCTGGCCGCTTCTCTGTTTTGCGATGCGCAGACTCGAAGTCGCCGAGATCGGCTTCGGTTCATATCCAAGATCACCCACCTTCCGTACGCTCGATTCCGCTGGGATCATGCAGGTGAAGCAGGAATGGCTGCCGCAAGGCTGGCGGCAGGAGATCCCGACGCGAATCGTCTGGCCGGGGCTCGTCACGAACACGGTCTTCTTCGCAACCTGCTGCTGGTTGCTCACGTTCGGCCCTGTTCGCCTGCATCGCCGCACGCGCGCCTGGCGGAGATCGCGCGCGGGCCTCTGTCTCGACTGCGGCTACGACCGGCGCGGCCTGGCAGCCGACTCGCGTTGTCCCGAATGTGGCGCAGCGCCCGCGAAAGGTCCGTCATGACCACGGAGACCGCGCCGGCGCTTCCACAGGCTCGCAGCACTGCAGGCCGGGCAGTCGTGCTGCTCGTGCGCCTGGCGGTGCTCGCCGTCGTATTCGCGAGTCTGCTCGGGCATTTCGGCAGGCATGGACTCATCTTTGAACTCATGTCCCATTTTCGAGTGCAATATGCGCTTTTGCTGCTCGCGGGCGCTGCCATCCTGCTCGCGCTGCGCTCGCGACGGCTGGCCGTCCTTGCAGCAGTGATCGCAGCTGCAGATGCAGTTGCCGTCTGGCCTTATGTCATGCCTGCGGGTCACGCGGCGCTCGCCGCCGTCGAATCGGCTCCACCGCTGCGAGTGCTCAGTCAGAACGTCAACACGGCCAACGATCAGTATGCGCAGGTGCTTTCGCTGATCGAAGCCGAGCAGCCCGATCTCGTGCTGCTTCTCGAGGTCAATGCGCGCTGGATGGAGCGGATGCGGCCGCTCGACGCGTCATATCCATACCGCATCTCAAGCCCGCGGAGCGACAACTTCGGCATCGCGCTGTGGAGCCGCGTTGCATTGATGGAGCCGCGCATCGAACCGATGACCGAGGCGCGCGTGCCGACGATCATCAGCCGGATCGCGCTGCCGGATGGAGAGATTCGCTTCATCGGCACGCATCCGCTGCCTCCGGTCAGCGCCCGCTACCTGGCGCTGCGAAACGAGCAACTCAAGCTCGTGGCGGCGGAAGTGGCGAGCAGCGATCTTCCGACGATCGTCATCGGCGATCTGAACATCACGCCGTGGTCGCCCGCGTTCGCCGATCTGCTGCGCGTCGGCAATCTGCGCGACACGTCGCGCGGCCAGGGCCTGCAGCGCACGTGGCCGGCATCGAGTTGGCTCATGCGCATCCCAATCGACCACGTGCTGGTGAGCAACGCGGTTCAGGCAACGTCCCGGCGCGTCGGCCCGGATGTCGGATCGGACCACCGCGCGGTCGTGGCGGACCTTCGCCTGCGAGCAAATTGAGCGCTTGTTCGCATTGACGCATGACTGCTGTCGGCGTTGCACACGGAGCGTGCCCGGGCGATTGGCGATCCCACGCCCGGAGGGCGTCGAGGCGGACAAGCGGTATCATGAGACCATTCGGAGAGCCTGTCAGCGAAGGGCGGTTCGATGGCGGCGGCCGGACTACTGAGCGAAGCAGATCAGCGGGCCGTTGAAACGGCCGTGGCCGAAGCGGAACGCTCGACCACGGGCGAGATCAAGGTGGTCGTGCTGCGCTGGTGCTGGGTTCCGCTTCACGTCAAGGCCGTCGAGGTCTTTCATCGTCTCGGACTGGATCGAACCAGCAAGCACAATTGCGTGCTCATCCTGCTCGTGAGCACCAACCGCGAGTTCATCGTCTATGGCGATCGAGGCATTACGGCCTGCGTGGGTTCCGCCTACTGGTTTGACATTCGCGATCTGATGGTCGGCCACTTCCGGGCGGGTCGGATTGCCGAAGGTCTGTGCGCCGGGGTGCGGCTCATCGGCCAGCGGCTCGCCGAGCACTTCCCCGCCAATCCGTCAGACGTGAACGAAGTCGACGATGCGGTGGTGCAGGAGTGAGGTGGCGGCCGTGAGGCGGTTTGTGGCAATCATGCTTGCGGTGATACTCTTGCAACCGATGCCAGTGTCGGGGCAGGATGCGCCTCCCGTCGATGTCGAGACTGCGGCGCGGCACGAAGGCGTCGCCGCCGAGCCGAAGGACTACAGCCCGTATCCCGCGCCTGATCCCGGCTACATCACGGACATGGGTCACATCCTCAGCTCGGACCGGCTCGACCATCTGAACGCCTACCTCCGGCAGGTCGAAGCGCAGACCGGCGTGGAGATCGCAGTCCTCATCATCCAGTCCATGAAGGATTATCCGGGAACGGACAACGCATCGATCGAAACGTTTTCGCGGGCTCTTTTCAACGCGTGGGGCATTGGAAACCTGCCGGCAAATGACGGGGTGCTGCTGGTCATTGCGCTCAACGACCGCAAAGCGCGCATTGAACTCGGAGCAGGCTACGGCAATCTGCGCGACGGCGACGCCCAGCGCATCATGGATCACATCATCCTTGCTCGCTTCAAGAAGGGCGACTACGCCGACGGGGTGACGGCGGGGACCGAGGCGCTCGGCCTGGAGTTCGCCCATGTCCGTTCGGGCCTCAACTGGCCGCTGCTGCTGGCCGGAGTCGCGCTGGTCATCAGCATCCTCATTTCGACCAGCCTCTTTCTAAACGGCAAGCGCGGCTGGGGCTGGGTCGCCGTGGGAGGAGCTATCGTGGCGTTCCTGTATCTTCTCCATACCCTTGATCGACTCAACAACATTCACATCGGTGACTACGGCACTCTCGGTGGCGACGGCGGCGGATTTGGCGGTGGGTTTGGAGGCGGCTCATCCGGCGGCGGCGGCGCGAGTGGAGGCTGGTGACGATGACGGCGCGAATCATCGAGTGCCCGAGATGCATGATCGACGGCTGGCCCAGGGGAAGTTGTGACTGCAAGCGCCGCTTCGTGAAGGGGACCGGAGTCATCATCGACTGGTGTCCGAGGTGCGAAGGAATCTGGTTTGACGGCGGCGAGCTCGAGCGGTCCTTCGCGTCTGCGGATCGGCAGATTGAGATTCCGCACGAAGCCCTCGCCGGCGCTTTTCGCTGCCCTCTCGGACATGGACCGCTGCGCTCGTTTCACTACCCCGACACGCTCGCCCTGATTGAAATGTGCGAGCACTGCTTTGGAATCTGGCTGGACGGTGGCCAGTTCAGGGAGATCCGCATCGTGCGCAAACATCGAGCAGCCGAGGCGGAGAAGAAGCAGCGCGAGGGAGTGCGCGGCGCGATCTGCGATTGGATCGACGCAAAGATCGCCGAACTCAGCGAGGATTGACCGCCTTCGCCGGCACGAGCGCCGAGCACGGGAGCGCGAACTTGCGCGCTCCCGCGCTTGCGACAGATCACTGCCGGACGATTCAGTTGATCCGCGTCGCCACGACATTGGTCGTCAGGCCGTACTGCGCTGCCTGGAACCAGATGTTGTGGCCGCGTCCGCCGGGCGGGATGGGCAGCGTCCACACGGCGTGGCCGCTGCTGTTGGTGGTCTTGAACGTCCCGGCCTGCTGCGGCTGGGCGAGATCGAGCGTGACATTGAGCTGGCCGACGTACGTGCTCCCCGGGCCGCGCAGGCTGTAGATGAGATACGTCCGCGTCGAAGGCGCCATGAAATCCACGGTAAACGTGCCATTGTGCCCGGCGATGAGCGGGTCAGGCGAGACGGCGAGCGTCGGTACGTGGCTCTGTCCCAGCAGCGTGAGCGCTCGCTCATCGCCCAGGCGCGTGTAGCGGCCGCCGTCAGCGCGTTGCCAATAGAACGTGCCGGTGCCCGGGCCGATGCCCTGGGCCCACTTCCACTGGAGATAAGGCTGCGGCGTCAGGCCGATGATCGAGACGAAGTAGCGCGTTGCGCCGAGCAAAGACTGCGGCACGGCCACCTGCACTTCGAGCGAGTAGAGCCCGTTGCCGATCGACGTCTGCGTAACGCTCGGGTAGTCGTGCTCATCGAAAGGGCCGGTGAAGATGTCCGGCTGGATCGAAGTCGTGTTCGGATCCTGATTCCAGAACCCGATGCGGAATCCATGCACCGGCGCTGCCTCGCCGATCCACCGCACCCGGGTGATGGTCGCGTCGGCAGACAAGGTGAAGTCTTCCCACGCGATGGCGTCGAGGTCCGAGTCATTGCCATTGGGATCCTGCCACAACTGGCTCGGGCGCAGCGTGCCGCCGGTGTTGAAGAGCGGCTGTTCGTAGAGCGGAGACTGAGCGGCGGCGGCGGAGGCAAAGAGCGCACAAGCGCAGAGCAAGGCGGCGGACAGGGCGAGACTGAGGCGGTTCATTGATTCTCTCCACGGTGGTGGCAGGCGCGGCAATCGGCAGCGCGAAACGGAAGCGACAGGCGGCAGGCTGCGTCTGTGCGTCAACAATACAGACATCAACATCCATTTTACGCACGCGGTAGCGCGCGGTTCGCTGAAAGTGCGCGTCGCGGCACGACTCAGGGGGATGGACCAAGATTACCCACGTTACGGCTACCCGTATCTGATGGACGGCGCGATCTGGGCATCTACGCGGGCTGCGAGTGGGATGAGATCATCGCGGCGGCCAGAAAGCTCGAAGTTTTTCCGCAAATGGGGGCTGGAGACTTGCGTCCCTACGCGATATGAAGTATCCTTAATGCCATCGCACCCCCGGCCGGGCGGCTGCGGTCCGCCACCTGACCCGGATGCGCCGTCGATCTTCGGAACGACGCTGTTGAGAGGAGAGAAAGATCGTGATGATCGCTTCAAAAACGCGCCTGCTCTGCGCCGGTCTCGGAGCAGTGCTTTTTGCACCCGCGGCCCTGGCGGACTCGGTGTCCTATTCGTTTTCCAATCGCACCAACAATTACCTCGATCTTTCATCGCAGTTCAAACTGACGGTGAGCGATGACGGAGTCGGCGCCGGCCAGGTTGGATTGCTGTTTGAGAACTTTGTCGGCGGAGCGTCATCGTCCATCGCCAATGTCTACTTCGAGGATGGCACCGTTTTCGGTTCCTTTGCCTCGATGAGCGACGGCGGTGGCGTGGAATTCGGGCATGATGCCGGCGCGCCCCACGATCCGCCGGGCATCAACGATTTCGTGAGCACGCAGTCTCTGTCGGTGAATGCAGACAATCCCAAGCCCGAAAACGGCGTCAACCCCGGCGAATGGCTGCGGGTAGTGTTCAATCTCCAGACCGGCATCGATTTCAATGGAGTCATTTCCGCTCTGGCCAACGGGCTGCTGAAAACCAACGGCGATCCCGGCTACAACTCGCAGGTGCCGTCGCTGCGCGTGGCGTTCCATGCGATTGGACTGCCGCTGGGTGAGAGCGACACCTACATGTCCGAGGGTCCGCAGAACATCCCTCTGCCGGCTCCGCTCGGGCTGGGCATCGTGGGTCTCGCGGGGATGTTCGTCATGGTGCGAAAGAGCCGGCGGTCCGCCGCGGCGCCGCTCTGAGCAACTGTTCAATTGAGTCACAACGCGCCAGCGCCGGGGCTCGCCTCGGCGCTGGTTTGGTTTTCCGGGTTGCCCAACTCAGTCACAACCCGGAACGTTTGCTTGAAGCGCCGGCAGGTCGAGCACCGCGCTGTATTCGAGACGCCGCACCGAGGATGCCTGGCGCCTTCCGACCACGTCTTCTTGAGCCTTGTGCCAGCGAGCAGGCAGCCTGACGAGCAGGCGGCGGCTGACTTGTATCTCGCCGGCCGGCGCGACGCACGATGACCAGGATTTGGCTCCGATAAGCCGTCGCGGTTGGCCGCCTTCACGCAATTGCGGAGCAAATCGCTCGTCTTTCGTTGTGGTTCTCTTGACAACCGGGCAGATTGGCACAAACTAACTGCTTGCCAGCACAGCTCTTAGGCTGCTGCGTGGGAGAGAGTTACCGGTCGCGCCAGCCGACCACATCGGCCGGCGCGACCTGCCTTTGCAGACGAGCGCGTTCCAAGCCCTTTCCCGGGACGGCGAGCGCAAACGTGGTCGCCGCCTGACGGTTCAGGCGGGGCCGACTCCGGCGGGCCGGGCTCGGCACAGGGATCGGAATCAAGACCCGTCCTGCAGCACGGCAGGACATTGAGGAGAGAAAGAAAATGAAATTGCGTTCGCTCTGCATTGCCGCCATGGCGCTCACTGCTCTTACGGCCGCCACCCAGGTGCAGGCCGGCCCGGTGTACGCCGGGAAGATGCGATTCGATTCGATCCTGGCCGGCAACGGAACGGGAGGCGAGTTTGCCTGGACGAATGTCTCGCTGAACTTCACGCCCGGAGGTCAGGGCGATGCAAGCCGCGGCCTCGGCGCCAGCCAGTTCATCAGCTTCTGCGTCGAGAAGAATGAGCATGTCGCGTACGGCCAGACGGCTCATGCCTTCCTCAACACCGAGTCCGTCAACACCGGCGTGCCTCTCAAGGCTCAGACGGCGTTCCTCTTCACCCAGTTCGTGCAGGGATCGCTCAGCGGCTACACCTACAACACGAACGCGAGCGCGACGTCGCTGCAACTGGCCATCTGGTATCTCCAGGAACAGATTGCGAGCCTCGGCGGCGACGTGCAGGCGCAAGCCTGGGTCGATCTCGCGGACGACGAGGTCAATCTCGTTGACGGCGGCACGTGGGGCGACACGATTGGCAAGGTGCGCATCGTCAATCTCTGGAGCGGCATGAGCGGCGGCAACCCGACGGGCACGGCGCTGCAGGATCAGCTCGTGATGATTCCGCTGCCGGCTCCCATCTGGCTCGGCGGTCTGGGTCTGATTGGCGTGATTGGCGGCAGCGCGTATCGCCGTCGAGCCGCGCGTCCGGCTGATGTGATTTGATCTCTGACATGCCGGCGGATTCGATCCGCCGGGAGAACTATCTCGCGTGGCCCGGTGGAAACGCCGGGTCATGCTTTTGTACGGCGGCCGGCCCAGCCGCCTGTCCCGTGGCAGAAAGTGAAGATGGCCATGGCCAGCGCAGCCATTCGTTTGTTGCGACAGATCATTCCGCTTGTGGCGTGCATCCTGGCCGTCGCACTGGGCGGCGGTCGCGCATCTGCCGATCCGATTCCCGTCGGCCAGATCCGAATGGACGGCCTGCGCAACCGCTTCGCCGTGCCCGGAGGGGCTTATGCCGGCGAGTTCATTGTTAATGCCGGCGAGCTGACATTCACGCCCGCGGGGCTCGGCCGCAACGGCGTTGACAGCGCGCATTTTGTCAGCTTCTGCGTGGAGACGACGGAATTCCTGCAGCTTCACACGTGGTATGACGCCGAACTCAATACGGAGTCCCGCAACACGAATCGAGCGGTGCAATCCGAGACAGCCTATCTGTACTCGCGCTTTGTCCGGGGCGATCTGGCCGGCTATCGCTACTTCGACGATGTCTCCGCAAGCGATGAGGAGAAAGCGGCATCGGCACGCGCGCTGCAGGAGGTGATCTGGTACTACCAGGATCCGGTCGGCTTCGCGGCGCGGTACGGCGAAGATGCCTTCGCGGCCGGTGGGTATTTCCGCGGCGCCGCGATGCACAAGGTGCTCGCGCGCCACTGGCACAGCAATCTTGCCGCGTGGATCCAGGACTCCGGCCCTGGCATGGGCAAAGTGAGGATCATCAACCTGTGGGACGCCGGCAATGCGCGGCAGGATACGCTGGTCATGATTCCGTTGCCGGCGCCGGCGCTCCTCGGCGCCGCCGGTCTTGGATTCGTCGCGCTCGGATCTGCTCGAAGCCGTCGGCGAATCAAGGCGCGCATTGAATGAGCCGTCGAGCGGCCGCGATCAGGGGTGGAACGGCCAGATCACCGGCGCCAGGCACGAGGTGATCGTCCACATCGTGAGGTTCAGCGGTATCCCGACGCGGAAGTAATCGGTGAACTTGTACCCGCCCGGGCCGAGCACCATGAGATTGGTCTGGTAGCCGATGGGCGTCGAGAAGCTTGCCGACGCCGCCATCATGACCGACATGGCATACGGCGTGAAATCAACGTTCAACTGCTGCGAGATCGAGTGGGCGATGGGAAACACGAGCACTGCCGCGGCGTTATTGGTGATGAGTTCAGTAAAGAGCATCGTTACGCCGTAGATAATGATCAGCGTGGTCCACGGGTTGTCCGAAGCCAGACCGACGAGCGAATGTGCGATCGACTGCGCTGCCCCGGTTACTTCGAGCGCGTTGCCAAGGCCGAACGAGGCCGCAATCACGACGACGACCTGCCAATCGACGCTCTTGCGCGCGATGTTGCCAGGCACGCAGCGCGTGATGATCATCAGGCCCGCCGCGGTCATGGCGCCCACGAGAACCGGCACGCCGAATAGCGTAATCGCGGTGATCATCCCCGCGAGAATGAGCATCGCCAGCACGGCTTTCTCGTGCCTTGGCGGATTCGAATTCTCGATCTTGCTGACGAGGTAGAAGTCGCGGCTGTTGCGCTGCTGTTCGGCAAAGTTCGGATGCGCTTCGAGCAGCAGTGTGTCGCCGGCGCGGACCACGATGTCGCCGATCTTCTTCTTGATGCGCTCGCCGTTGCGGGCGACGGCGATGACCACCGCGTTGTAGACCGTGCGGAACTGGCCGTCGCGGATGGTCTTGCCCACCAGGCCGCAGGTGTCGGAAACGACCGCCTCGATGAGGCACCGCTGGACGCGCGGCGCATCGAGTTTGAACACCTGATCGCTCGCGGGAGTGAGGCCGCGCACGCGATGCAGATCAACAATTGAGTCCACGATGCCGACGAATATGAGGCGATCGCCGGCAAGCAGCTTCTCAGTAGGTCCCACGGCAGGAAGCACCTGTCCCTGGCGATCGATCTCGGCGAGGAACAAGCCGGTGAGTTGACGCAGGCCCGCCTCCTCGATCGTCTTGCCGATGAGCGGCCCGTTGGCGTCCACCGTCATCTCCACCGTATAGGCACGCGGGTCGTCCTGCGGGCTCAGCGGCGGCTTGCGGTCCGGCAGCAGCCAGCGGCTGAACACGAGCAGGTAGGCGATGCCTACGGCACAACACGGCACGCCCACCCAGGCGATGTCGAACATGCCGATCGGCTCGCGCTCCGGGAAACTCTGCAGCCACAGGCCGGCAACCACCAGGTTCGTGCTTGTGCCGATGAGCGTGCACGTGCCGCCGAAGATCGCGGCGTAACTGAGCGGGATCATCAGTTTCGAAACGCTGAGGTGGTGCTGCTTGGCCCACTCCGTGACAGCCGGGATCAGCATGGCCACGAGCGGCGTGTTGTTCATGACGGCGCTGAAGCCTGCCACGGGCAGCATGAGCCGCGCCTGGGCTGCGACGATGTTTTTTGGACGGCCCAGGAGCCGCTGCCCCAGCCAGGTCACGCCGCCGGTTTCCTGCAGCCCGGCCACGACCACGAAAAGGACGGCGACGGTCAGCATGCCCTCGTTGGCCATTCCAGCGACGGCCTCTTTGGGGGTCAGGATGCCCATGAGGACCAGCAGCGTCACGCCGCCGACGATGAGCACGTCGGTGCTCACGCGGTTCCAGATGAGCATGACGAGAATGAGCAGGATGACGCCGACCGTGGCCCACGCCTGCCACGACGGGGGCGCTTGAGGCTGAGCGCCGGCCTGCGCGAGCATGGTCAGAGCGGTATGAATCACGATCGAAGCGTTCCCATCCAATCGCACGGTCCTGCCGGCGGCAGGGCCGATAAGGATAGCCGGCAAGCAGCGCGATCTGGACTTTACATCGGTCAGGTCACCGATTCACAACACTTCTTGCCCGCGCCCACTGGCTTGGGGGAATGGCCTCGACGCAGTACAATGCCGACATGGCCACCAACACCACCAGCCTCGCCAGCCGCGTCTCCGAACTGATCGCACAGGACCTCGATTACCTCATCGGGTTCCGCCACGATCTGCACGCCCACCCTGAACTGAAATACAAAGAGCAGCGAACGAGCCGGCGCGTGCGCGAGGAACTCGCCGCCGCAGGAATCGAGTTCGTCGGCGATCTCGCGGGAGGAACGGGTGTGCTGGCGCATCTGCCCGGCAGCCGCCGCGACGACGCGATCGGCCTGCGGGCCGACATGGATGCGCTGCCCATCGTCGAAGAGAACGAGATCGAGTATCGATCGACGACGCCCGGCGTGATGCACGCCTGCGGCCACGACGGGCACACAACGATCTGCCTTGGCGCTGCGCGCGTGCTCAAGCGACTCTGCGATGAAGGCGAACTGCCGCGGAGCGTCAAGTTCGTGTTCCAGCCGGCGGAAGAAGGCGGCGGGGGGGGAAGGCGCATGGTTGAGGACGGCTGCCTGACTGACCAGGTGCTCGGGCCGCGCATCGGCGAGATGTTCGGCCTGCACTGCTGGCCCGTTCTGCCGCTGGGGACCGTGGCGACGCGGCCGGGGCCGCTGCTGGCGGCGACGGATCACTTCACCGTGACCATGCGCGGCAAGATGGGCCACGCCGCGAGCCCGCACTTTTCGCACGACCCCATCGTCGCCGCGTCTGAACTGGTCATGGCGCTGCAGAGCATCGTCAGCCGCAATGTCGATCCGCTCGAATCGATGGTCATCTCAGTGACCAAGTTCCACGGCGGCAGCGCGTACAACGTCATCCCCGAGGAGGTCGAGATCGCCGGCACGCTGCGCACGCTGACCGACGAGATGCGCCGCTTTGGCCGCACGCGCTTCTACGAGACGGCGCTGAACGTGGCCGCCATTCACCGGTGCGTAGCGGAGATCGAGTGGGAACCGGGCTACCCCGTCACGCGAAATGATGCCGGTGCGGTCGATGCTTTCTTCAAGGTGGCGCGCGAGGCAGTCGGGGAGGACCGGGCGACGCTGTACCCCGTGCCATGCATGGGCGGCGAGGATTTTTCGTACTATTGCAACGAAGTGCCGTCGTGCTTTTTCCTGCTCGGCCAGCAGCGCCGCCCCGACGAGCCGTATCCGATGGTGCACACGCCGCGATTCAATTTCAACGACGATTCGATCGCCCTGGGTGTCGAGCTGTTCTGCCGATTGGCGCTGGGGATCGGGAGGGATTGAGCACACGGTTACCGAGAATGCTTCCCGAGTCTGACTGGAGCGAGCCATGCACATCCGTCAATTGAGTTCGATTCGGCCAGGGCGTTGGCTGGTGCTGCTGCTCGTGCTGGGTGCGATGCCCGTCGGTCGTGCCCAGCCGCCTGAGGATACCAGCAACGCCGCGACGTGGTACCGCCGCGCCTATGAGCGCCTCGATCGCATCGGTTTGACTCCCGATCAGTGGACGCTGCTCGTTGAGTACGAGCAGGTGGGCGGGACTCCATCCACCGAAGTGCGCGACATCCTGCAGCGAACTCAACCCGCTCTGGCCGATCTCCAGCGGGCCGCCAACCAGTCGTACTGCGACTTCGGACTCGACTACAGCAGGGGCGTCAACATGGAGATGCCGCATCTGCGCGGTGTTCGCAACCTCTTGCGAGTCGCTGCAGCGGATGCCGCCGCGCGCATTGCCGATGGTGACGGCGCCGGTGCGGCCACGCAAACGTCGTCTCTGCTCCGCATGGTGAATCATGTATCGGACGACCGCGTGTTGATGAGTTCAATCATTTCGGGTTCGGTCTTTAACATGACTGACGGTCTGATCGACTCAGGGTACGACGCGGGGGCGTTCTCCGATGCCGAATCCGCGGCGCTGCTTGCCAGCATGCGCTCGTTCGATGAGAACGATCCCTTCGGCGCCGTGGATGCCATGGTCGGCGAGCAGTTCATGAGCATCCAGACAATTCAGCACGCGGTCGCAGGCGGGGATGAGGCCGCCTTCGATCAGTTCGCTGAAATCTATGGGCTTGATGAGGTTCAGCGGGCAGAGCTTGCTGCCTTGAGCCCTGAGCAGTTGCAGGCCGGGCTCGACGCTCATAGCAAACTCATAGATCAGTACGTCGCCGCGTTTGCAGACGGGGACCATGAAGCGGCGATCGCCGAAGTCAAGCGGCTCGATCAGGCACGTGCCGATGGTGAGTATGGCCTGATCGCGACCATCCTGCGGGCCGACTTCGCTTCGACCTACGGCTTCCTGGACAGGGTTCGCGGCATGCTCCACTCCCGCATCGACGAACTGGAAAAAATCGTCGGGGGTGATGTGAATGCGAGCGATCTTGCGAACGCAGCCGTCTGGTATCGGCGCGGCATTGAGAGAATCAATGCACTCGACGACGCGTGGAAGCGGGCGATCGCGCAGGTTGATCCCAGCCGGCCTATGGACGAAGAGACCATCGAGGCGCTCGAAGTCGGTGCGGCAGATGCGGAAGTCGCCGCTGCCGAATTCGTCGACGGCTCGAAGATCAGGCGTTGCGATTTCTCCAGAGGCCGCGACGAGCGCGAGGTGTTCGTGCCGCTCTATGCCGATGGGATGCGCGATGCATTTCGATTGCTCGTACTCGAATCGCTTCGCCAGGAAGCCAGAGGCGATGCGGCGTCTGCGACTCGCCTGCTGGCCGCCGAGTTTCGCATGACGGCCCACCTTGCGGATGATCACCTGATCGTCAGCTCACTCGTGGCTCGGGACGGTGGTCTGCTTGCGGCGCATCACGGAGAGTCAATCGTCGAGCGCGATCCGCTCGTGCTCGACAACTTCGCCGAAATCAGCGCTGCCGTTCGCCGTGTCGGTGTCGGAGACGCGTTTGGATTCGTCGGTTCCGCCGCTCGGGCCAGAGAAGTGATTCGCGACCGGCTGCTCAATTGGGTTCCGGGCAAAGAGCGTGCTGCGGTGGGAGCCCGATTCGACGCATGGCTGGCAAATGTTGAGGTCGACGGGTTGCTGTATCTCCTCGGCATGCAGGACGTGGTGGACTACGGCTTTGGGCCACACGAGCCATTCAACACGCGAGGTGCGGCTCGACTGCGCGAATACCTGCTCGAAGAGACGATCCAGCTGGCAACCATCGACGCGCCGGTATTTGCCGACCGAGTCAAACAGCGGCAGCCGGAGGCGTTTGAGTTTCCTGTGACGGTGCATCTCGCCCGAGCATCTGAAAAGGCGGCGACGGCGAGGCGGGACTTGTGGGATGCCACGCGCTGGGCGCGAGAGTTGAAACCCATCGTTGAATCCGCGAGAGAACCAGAGCGATGAAATCAATGCCTCCAGTTCCTTTCGGCCGAACCGGCCTTCCAGTAGCGATGCCGCTCATACTGGTGCTTGTCGCCTGTTGCTGGCGACTGCCTGCCGCTTTTGCCCAACCCGACAACACGCGCAACGCCGCGACGTGGTACCAGCGCGCTTTCGAGCAACTCGAGCAGTTCACGCCTGAGGAGATGGAGGCGATCAGCAACTTCCGGTCGAGCCCCGGCCAGCCGCCTTCGCCGGAGGTGCGGGCTCTGCTCAACCGCGCCGCGCCGATCGTGGACAGCGTCATCCGCGCTTCGCAGCAGGGCTACAGCGACTTCGGGCTCGACTATTCGCAGGGCTTCGACATGCTCCTGCCGCACCTGAGCCCCATGCGCAACCTCGCGCGGCTCGTGCAGGCTGACTCGGCCATGCGCCTGCACGATGGTGATGGCGCCGGCGCGGCCGAGCGAATCGGCGCGCTTTACCGCATCGCGGACCAGGCCGGCGATGATCGCATCCTCATCAGTTCGCTCGTCGGCCGGGCCGTGTTCGAGGTGGCCGAGCAATCGGCTCAGATGGGTTTCGATCGCGGCGCGTTCGATCCGGCGGCCGCGTCGGTGCTGCTCAAGGCGACCCGGGCGTTCGATCAGGACGATCCATTTCAGACGCTCGACGCCATCCTCATGGAGCAGACGCTGTGCGTGGATGTGATGCGCGATCACTTCCTCAGCGGCGATCCGGAGAAACGGTCCGGGATACTGACAGATCTCGCCAGTGATGCCGGCCTGGGTGAACAACTTGCCCAACTCTCTCCCGAGGAAATCGAAACCAGTCTGAACCAGTACAGCGATCTCATGGAGCAGTTTGTCGTCGCTTTTTCCCAGGAAGATCGCGAGGTGGCTCGCGCTCAACTCGACGCCATCGCCAAGGGGTTTGAAAGCGGAGAATACGGCCTGATCGCGCAGATCCTCACGCCGTCGCTCAGCCGCATCTATGACGTGACCATGGAAGGCAAGGACAAACTCCACGCTCGCATCGAACTGCTCGAAGGCGTGACGCGCGGCGAAGTGGATGTGCGCACACTCACCAATGCCGCCGTGTGGTACCGGCGCGGTATTGACCAACTGCCGGCAATCGATGACGCCTGGAAGCAGGCGATCCGCACCTTGGACGCCGCCAAGCCTCTGGAGGCGGAGCGCCTGGCGGAGCTGAGCGCGACGGCCGATTCCATCCGCGGCGCCCTCGACTGCTTCGTGACCGGTTCGACGGTTCCGCGCTGCGACTTTGCAACGGAGCGCGATGCACGTGAGACGTTTATCCCGCGCTATGCCGGCGGAATGCGCGATGGCTTCGCGCTGCTGATTCTCGAATCGCTGCGGCTGGCTGCGGGAGGAGAGGTCGAAGCGTCGGCGCAGATGCTCGCCGCCGCATTCAGAATGGATGCGCACCTCTCGGATGATCATCTGCTGGTGAGCGCGCTGGTGGCGCGGGACGGCTTTCTTCGCGCGGCGCAGGCGGCTGCGGGGGTCGAGCAGCGCCATCACTTCAGCGAAACCGCCCGGCAGGACCTTGCCGCGGCCATCCGCCGCTGCGGGCCTGGCGATCCATTCGGTTTCGTCGGCGCAATGAGCAAGAGTCGCGAGTACCTCCGCAAGGCGCTCATCACGCCGGCGCCGGGCGAAACGCGCGAGGTGCGCGAGAGCCGGATCGAGACCTGGCTCGGCGGGCTCGACGCTGATGCATTGATCTACCTGCTGGCCATGGCGGATGTGCTGGACTACGACCTCTCGCCGCGCGAGCCGCTTGACCGCGAGAATGCAGCGAGGCTGGATGAGTACCTGCTTGCCGAGACGATGGACCTTGCGGCGAGTGACGCGCCCGGACTGGCGGCGTTGTGCCGCGAAGGCCGGCCCGAGGCATTTGCGATCCCCGAGACGGCCCAACTCGTCGGGGCCGCGGCTCGTATGGCCGCTGCGCGCGGCGATCAGTGGCCCACGATCACCTGGGCACTGCAGCGGGCGCCGAGCGAGGAGGATGGCGCCGCGGGTGAAGCGGCCCGCCCCTGAAGCGCGGCGCATGCCGGCTCGGCGCGGGCGATGCATCCCCGACGCCTCGGCCGCGCCCGCTACGATCATGCGATGCTGCGGCGCTATCGCCTTACAGTTCGATACGACGGCTCGGAATTCCACGGCTGGCAGAAGCAGGAGCGGCCGGATGGGGAGGCCCTTCGCACCGCGCAAGGCGTGCTCGAGTCGGCGGTGAGCCGGGCGGTCCGCCAGCCGGTGGTGCTCATCGGCGCCAGCCGCACCGACGCGGGCGTGCACGCGCTGGGCCAGGTGGCTGCGTTTAACGCTGATACGACCATTCCCGTCGAGCGGCTGCATCACGCCGTGAATCGCTACCTCCCCGACGACATTGCCGTGGTCGAGGCGAGCGAAGCGCCGGCGGAGTTCGATCCCATCACCTGGGCCGTGCGCAAAGCGTACGAATACACGATCCACAACGCGAGCGTCAAGCCGGTGTTCGAGCGCCACCGCGTGTACCACTGCTGGCACACGCTTGATGCCGCCGCCATGCATGACGCTGCACGGCGGATCGTTGGCGAGCATGACTTTGCATCGTTCGCCAACACCCACCACGGCCGCAGTTCGACGGTGCGCACGGTGTTCCATTGCACCGTGCGGCGAAGCGGCGAGCGCGTGATCATCGACATCTGCGGCTCGGGGTTCCTCTACCACATGGTGCGCATCATCGCGGGTACGCTGGTCGAGGTCGGCCGCGGCGCCATGAGCCCGGACGACGTTTCGCGGATTCTGGCAGCGCGCGACCGGACGCAAGCGGGGCCGACGCTCGACGCCGCGGGTCTGCGGCTCATGTGGATTCAGTACGCCACCGAGGAAGCGAGGGCAGCGGGGGCAGCGCCCTCAGGCGCGCTGCACGGCGATCCACGGCTGGCCGTTGACGATGGGGCGATCGACGCGTGACGCCCGCAGCCCGCGCTGCGCGCAGGCGCCGGCGATCCATCTGAAACTGTGGCAGATCATCCCCGACTGATCTGACTCGTGGCTGCGCCCAACCCAGCCAACCCCCTTGTAGTCGTCGCGCTTATACCAGCGGGCGGGGCGAAAGCTGGCGAGCAGCACGGCGTGAGGTGCGCCGCACTGCGCCACGCCGTCGAGCATCGCGCCGATCTGGGGCTTGTCCGCGTGCGTCCACACGCTGCGCGCGATCAGGTGCGTGAACTTCGTGCCGAACACGGAGAAGTCGAACCGGTCGTTGTGATCGAAGCGCGGCTGCTTGATGCGGATGATTTCAGGATCAACGATTGACTTGAGGCCGTAAGCAAGCATCTCGGCGTTGGGTTCGATGCCGCAGTAGTGGCCGGCTTCGAGCAGCGGGATGATCCACCGCCCGCCGCGCAGGCAGCCGCAGCCGATGTCGAGAACGGTGCTCGACGGCGCGAGGCCGAACTGGAGCAGCGCAGCAAGTTGCTCGCGGCCGACTTCTTCGAACACCTCGGGCGGCCCGCCGAGGAACTGCTGTTCTTGGGCGCTGGACGGCTGACTCATATGACGGCGAGACGGTAGTGAGGCCGGGGCATGGCATCAAGCCGCCGCCACGGCGCCTCGCGCATCACTTCCTCGCGCGGCGGCGCTTGTGCGGCTTGGCCACGCCCGGGGGCGCTTCGCCGGGCTGGCGTCCGGGCGCGGCGGTGCGGCGTTCGAGGTCCGACCGGCGCACTTTGCCGCCGTCGACCGAAGCCTTGAGCAACTTGATCTGGTCGCGCAGCTGCGCGGCTCGCTCGAAATCGAGCCGCTGCGCCGCTTCGAGCATGTCCTTCTCGAGTTCGACGACGATTTCGCTGCGCTCGAATTCGGGCTCGGCTTCGTGGATGGCTTCGCGTACGGTGCGATTGGCGCGAACTTCGAGTTCGATGCCGCGCCGGATCGCCTTCTTGATCTGCGTGGGCGTGATGCCGTGTTCCGCGTTGAACGCCAGTTGCTTCTCGCGCCGCCGCGTGGTTTCGTCGATCGCTTCGGCCATGGCCGCAGTCATCTTGTCGGCGTACATGACGACCTCGGCGTTTACGTTTCGCGCGCAGCGGCCGATCTGCTGGATCAGACTTGTCGCGCTGCGGAGGAAGCCTTCTTTGTCCGCGTCGAGAATCGCCACCAGCGACACCTCGGGCAGGTCGAGCCCTTCGCGCAGCAGGTTGACGCCCACGAGCACGGAGAACTCCCCCTCGCGCAAGGCCCGCAGAATCTCCCAGCGATCGAGCGTTTCGATGTCGCTGTGCAGGTAGCGCGTGGCCAGTCCCTTTTCCGTCAGGTAGCGCGTCAGATCTTCGCACAGCCGCTTGGTGAGAGCCGTCACGAGCACGCGCTCGTTGCGGGCGGCGATCTTCTCGCAGCGCGCGATGAGGTCCGGCACCTGTCCGTCGGCCGGGCGCACGGTGATGATGGGATCGACCAGCCCGGTGGGGCGGATGACCTGCTCAGCGATCAGCCCGCCGCTCTTTTCGAGTTCGTACGGCCCAGGCGTAGCGCTGACGTAGACGACGCGCGGCACCATCTTCTCGAATTCTTCAAATCGCAGCGGCCGGTTGTCGAGCGCGCTGGGCAGGCGAAAGCCGTGATCGACAAGCACCTGCTTGCGCGCCTTGTCGCCGTTGAACATCGCGCGCACCTGCGGGATCGTCACGTGCGATTCGTCGATGAGCAGCAGCCAGTCGCCCTTGCTGCGCCCCGGCACGTGGTTGAAATAGTCGAGCAGGGTGTAGGGGGTCTCCCCCGGACGGCGGCCGTCGAAGAAGCGCGAGTAGTTCTCGATTCCCGAGCAGTAGCCGACTTCCTCGATCATCTCCAGGTCATACTTCGTGCGCGACATGAGCCGCTGGGCCTCGAGCAGTTTGCCTTCGTGGCGCAACTGCATGACGCGCACATCCAGTTCCTCGCGAATCGCCTGCAAAGCGTGTTTCATCTGGTCTTCCGGCATGACGTACTGCACCGCCGGAAAGATGAAGTACCGATCGACGTCGGCGATGAGTTCGCCGCTGGTCTGGTCGATGATCTGCAGCGTCTCGATCTCATCGCCGAAGAGTTCGATGCGCACAGCATGAGTCTCGTTGGCGGGGTGGACTTCGATCACGTCGCCGCGCGCACGAAAGGTGCCGCGGGCCCGCTCGTACTCGTTGCGCTGGTACTGCATGTCGGCCAGGCCGTGCATGAATTCGCGGCGGTCGAGAATGCCTCCTTTCTGGAGGTGCAGCACCTTGCGCTTGAACTCCTCGGGTGAGCCGAGGCCGAAGATGCATGAGACCGAGGCCACGACGATGACGTCATCGCGGCTCACCAGGTGGCTCGTCGCCGCCAGGCGCAGGCGATCGAGATCGCTGTTGCGCGAGGCGTCTTTCTCGATGTAGATGTCGCGCTGGGGGATGTACGCCTCGGGCTGGTAGAAGTCGTAGTAACTGACGAAGTAGGACACGGCGTTACGAGGGAAGAGTTCTTTCATCTCCTCGTAGAGTTGGGCCGCGAGCGTTTTGTTGTGGCTGAGAATGAGGGTGGGCTTCTGGAGGCGCTCGATGACGTGCGCCATGGTGAACGTCTTGCCTGTGCCGGTGGCGCCGAGCAGGGTGATGCGATCGTGCCCGCTCTGCAGCGCGCCGGCAATGGTCTCGATCGCCGCAGGCTGATCGCCGACGGGCTGGTAGGGGCTGATGACCTCAAAGGGGCGAAAGGGCATGGTGCGATTGTAATTGGCCAGCCGGCTCAAGGCTTGCGTCGCCGTTATCTGGGGCAGAAAGCGAACGTCGCGCGGCCTTCGGGCGGCCGCGCGACGCGTTGCAGTGTCGAAGACAATGGACGGAAAGATTCAGCCTTCATCTCCCGCGGCCGGCTCCTCCTCGACAACCGGCGCGGGCGCCGGCAGGCCCGCTTCCTTGAGCAGGGCGTCAATCATTTCGGTCTTATGCTTAAAGGGCGAGGCGGGGTGCAGGCCGTTGTGGCGCACCTTGCCGTCGGCGCCGATGATCGCCACGTGCGGGATGCCGCGCACGCCGTAATCCGGGTTGAACACTTCCTGCTCGCTGAACACCACGTTCCAGGTGATGTTGCGCGACTTGAGGTACGACGCCATCAGGTCGTACTCCTTCTGCGGATCGCCCGAGGTGTCGATGCGTTTCTCGGCGGCTTCGCTGTCGATGTGATAGCCCTGCAGGCTTGTCACACCGATGATGCGCACGGGGTATCCTTTGTAGTGCTCGACGAGTTCGCGCACGTTGGGGAAAGATGCGACGCACGGGCCGCACCAGGTGGCCCAGAAATCAAGCACGACGACTTCGCCCTTGAGAGCGCCCAGCGAACCGAGACTCGGATCGCTCGACCAGGTGATGTTGATCTCCGGGGCCTTGTAGCCGATCAGTTCGCCGCGTGCGCACGCTCCGTTGAGATAGGAGGTGATGCCGTTGTAGTACTTGGCCATGCGCTCATCCGTGGCGTCGGCGGCCATGTCGCTGGCCAGCAGGGCCATCTTCTCGCGCAGCGTGTTGGCGGCGGGTTTGTCGGCGGCGGCGGAATACGCCTTGAGCAGATCGATGTACGAGCGGATCATCACATCGGCGTTGTCCGCCGTGACGAAGCGGTCGAGTCCGGCAAGGTCTTTGGCCGCCACGGTCGCGACCCCTTCTTCGACGCGACCGAGCGCGCCAAACACGCCCGACGCCTGCCCGGCGAGCGCCAGCTCGTCAAAGGCGGGATGAGCGAGCGTGCGGTGGATCACGGCAGCCTTTTCGGCATTGGTCTCGGCCGCGTTGAGATCGTCATTGAACACAAGGATGCAGGCGCGCGCACCGGTTTCGCCCGGGTCTTCCTGGAACGTGCGAAGGCGCGCGACGGCTTTCTCATACGCGCCGCCTGCGTAGCGCAGTATCGGGGCCTTGGTCAGCAGCGTCGAGATCTGATCGACGGACATTTCCTCCACGCTGAGATCGCCCAGCGCTTCGCCGGCCAGCTTTTTCATGTCGTCCATGGTCTTGGGCGGATTGGCCGAGCGTGCTTCGTTGTATGATTTGATGCACTGCTCGATCTGTTCGTCCGTCGGTGGGGCGGCCAGCAGCGTGGCGGCAGCGCCGTACACGGCTACGGCCGCGCACAGAGTCGCGGTGATGCGGATCATGGTTCTTCTCCTGCAGGTTCCAGACGAGGTCGGCCGCGACAGCTTTCGATTAGCCGCCAGACGGCCCGGGTGGGCAAACGCTAGACCCGCCGGCCGGGAAATTCATGGTTGCCGCGGCCCGGGGCCGACAAATACCTCCACGGAGGCAGTGCCTCGCTTCTGCCCCGCCGGGAGATCGGATCAGTCCACGGAGGCCCGAATGGCTCAGCAGCAGCAGCAACCCAGCGGACAGCCCACGGTGATCGGCGGCAACTGCCGGCTCGTGGGTGAACTGTTCCTGGAAGGAAGCGCGATCATCCACGGTCAGATCGAAGGGCAGATCGAAGTCACCGATACCCTCGAGATCGGCGAAGGCGGGTTCATCAACGGGACGATCCGGGCGGGCGCGCTGGCGCTGCACGGCCGGGTCGAGGGCGAAATCTACTGCACTGACGCGCTCCACCTGGGTGCAACCGCGAATCTCGCAGGCGACGTCTACGCCGCGGCGTTCTCCGCCGAGGAAGGCGCCACCTGCCGCGGCCAGGTCGTCATCGGCCAGCAGGCGATTGCCGCGGCCCAGGCGTCGCGCGGCCAGTCGCGTCAGGTTTCGAATCCGCGCGAAGATGATGAAGCGATTGCCGGCCGTCTCGACCAGGACGCTGAGGCGACTTCCGTGAGCACCAGTCCAAATGCGGCCAAGACGCTGCTCCGCCGCCGGCCCAGCGTTCTCTCGGGCGCGCGGGGCGCGGCTGGGTAAGGCCGCGGCGGCAACCAGCCTGGCGGCGGATGGATGGACATGATTTCAGGGTTCGGTCGATCGCGTCGGGAGGCGGAGCAGGATCGGCTCCTCGCCGTGCCGCGCGCGGCCGGGCGATCGGTCATCTGCCCCGATTGCGATGCGCACTTTGAGGTGTCGAGCAAGGCGATCAACGCGCGCTGCCCGAAGTGCACCAGGCCGATGCGCTTTGAGGATGCCGAACTCAACGGCTTTTGCACCCAGAACGTCACGACGATGGGCGCCGTGCGCGTCGGCCGCAAGGGCGTCGTCCGCGGCCGCATCAACTGCGGCCAACTCGTGGTGACCGGCCAACTCGACGGCAATGTGCGCATCACCGGCTGCTGCATCGTCCAGCCCGGCGGCGTGCTGCGAGGCGAAGTCGCCGCCCGAGCGATTCACATCCAGCGTGGCGGCTCCTTCGAAGGAACGCTGGACATCAGCGCCGGCGCCTCCGAAGCCAGGCCGGCGGCGTAACTGCTGCAACGCGGGAAAGCGGCGCACCGCAAAGACTCTCTTCCAACCCGACTCGGCGCGGCAAGGCCGCCCACCAGCTCGTGCCACAGGTCCGGACGACGAGTTTCATGCAACTTTGCTGCGGCAATTCGCTCTTGGCGCGAATACCGTGAACCGCCCCGGTATTCTGGAAAGCCGATCATGCGAGGCCGTCTTTGGATTCCTGCCGTTTCGACGCTTGCGGCCTTGTTGGCGCTGGGTGTTGCGATCACCATCGCCTCAGCTTGGTCACTGCCTTGGATGGCGAACTTCCAGATCGATACTTATGGGGGCGATCAGAATTGGGCTGTGAATGAGCAGTACTCGTACCTCAGATTGGAAGAGTTTGGCTACCGGATGGGACCGTTCGATTTGCTGGCACGAAGAACTGTGATTCGGTATTCAAGCGACCTAGCCACTGGCACGCGAGTTGATTCTGTCGGTTGGCCGTGGCCGTGCTTGCACGCGGCTTGGGAGACCCGTGACGCCGATTCCACGAATGGTGGCGTACTACGTAGTTCCCGAGGCGTTGCTCTCACGGGTGGTATTCGGCTGGCTGACGACCTGAAAAGTGCACCGTTCGGCATCTGGAGCGTGCGCTGCCTTCCATTGCAGGTCACTCCCGTCGGCTTTGCCCTCGACTCGATCTTCTATGCGATCTGCGTCGCCATGGTAATCCTCGTGTTCCCATTGCGATCGTACTTGATCCGCCTGCAACTCCGGCGGAAGCACCTTTGTGTACACTGCCGCTACGACACGCATGGAAGTGGAACCGGGCGCTGCCCCGAGTGCGGCGAGAACCCATCCAAAGGTCGTTGGTCTCTGATCAGCAGTCGCTTCGTCTGGCTGCTCGCCGGACTCGCATGGCTTGCAATCGTGTGCGTTGGCCTCTACTTCAGGTACGTCGCCGTTTGACCGCAATCGCCATGGGGTTCCCGGTCGGGCGGATCGACAGCGATTGCCAAACGCCTCAGCCGCGCAGATCGATGTGCGGGCGCTCGCTGTCGCCCTCGCCGGCAGCCTGGTCGCTCATCTTCTCTTCGTGCTCGATCTGGCGCTGGGCTTTGCGCTTTTCGCGCTGGCGGTGCTCTTCGTCGTGCTCGCTCAGGCCGTGGATCGCTTCGGAATTCTCCATGCCCGGCACGTGGAGATCGACGGCGTCTTCAAAGCGGCGCGTCTTCTCATCGCGCTCCCGGTCGCGCTTGGCGCGCGCCTTGCTCGCGACGTCCTGCGCCGGCACGCCGCCCGCCAGCCCCGACTGAATGGGTCCGCCGATCTGGCTCATACACGCATGATCGGCGCGGCAGCAATCGGTCCATGAGGGATAACTCTACGGACCGCTCTGGCCGGGCCCGGCGATGCGCGTGACGACGAGCGTGATGTCGTCGTATTGCGGGTTCAGGCCCACGAACCGCCGCACGTCCCAGAGAATGTGATTGAGAATGAGCGACGCCGTCGCCTGCTCGGCCAGTTCGAACGACTGCAGGACCGCCTGGCACAGCCGCTGCCGCCCATAGCGCTGTCGGTCGTAGGTCTGGGCGTCGGTGAGGCCGTCGCTGTAGACGATGAGCACGTCGCCGGGCGCCAGGTCGAACAGCCCCTTGTCGTAGGTCGCGGTGCGGTCGATCCCCAGCACCGGCCCGCCGGCGCGCAGGTCGCGAAATGCCTGCTCGGGCGTGTGCCGCAGATCGGGGCGGAAGACGAGCGGCGGGTCGTGACCGGCGTTGGTGTACGTCAGCCTCATCGCCTTGACGTCGATCACGCCGTACCAGACAGTGGCGAACTCGTGCTCGTGCGTGTCGTCGGTCAGCGCGCGGTTGGTGCGCGCCATGATCTCGTTGATATCGTAGATATCCGTAGCGTGGGCGCGCAGGCTGGCGCGGACCGAGGCCATAAGCAGCGCCGCCGGCACGCCCTTGCCCACGACATCGCCCAGCGAGAGGCCGAGGTTGCGCCCGAGGTCGACGAAGTCGTAGAAGTCGCCGCCGAGTTCGAGCGATGGGATGCAGCGGGCCGCGATGTCGAGGCCGGCGATGCTGGGCACGCGCTGCGGCAGCATGCGCCGCTGCACGTTGCTGGCCAGATCGACCTGCCGCTTGACTTCCCGGGCGCTGCGCTGTTCTTCAATGAGCCGCGCGTTGGCGATGGCGGTGGCGACCTGCTGCGCCGCGGCGCGGAGCAGGTTGCGATCGTACTCGCTGAAGCGGCGGACCTCGCCGGTGTAGAGGCGCATTACGCCGACGGGCTTGCCGCGGAAGATCAGCCCCGTCGAGAGAAAACTGCACAGCCCCTCGCCCTGCACGAGATCGGGAAAGCGAATCCGCTCGTCGTTGGCCAAGTCTTCAACGTACACAACTTCGCCCGCGAGCGAGCGCGTGTCGAGTTCGCTTTCGTGCGCGAAGATCGGCCCCTTGGCGAAGTACTTGTCGCTGAGGTTGACGCGGGCGCGGAGGATGAGTTCATCCGTCGCCGGATTGAACAGGCGGATTGAGCCGGCCTTGACGTTCATGACCTCGATCGCCAGGCGCAGCGCACATTGCAGGATGGATTCGAGATCGCCGATTCCCGAAAGCGCGCCCGTCACCTGGTACACCGCCTTGAGTTCGGCCAGGCGATGGTTCAACTGATCCTCACGCTCGGCCAGGGCATCGGCCAGCGCCGCAAAGGCCTGGAGAATCTGCCGGAGGATGTCGTCGGAGGCCGCGTCGGCCGAGGCGCTGTCGCGCCGCGCCACGAGCCAGCGCGGCTCGCCCGCCGCGGCGCGAAGGCCGATCGTTATCACGCCGGTCCCCGACGGCGGCGTGGCTCCGGCAGCGATTTCGATGGTCGCGCCCAGGGCCCGGCTCAGACGGCGCAGCGCCGGCGCGAGCGCCGCATCGGCGGCGGTCGCCTGAGCGTGATGCGAAGCGGGCGTATCTAACGGTCTGTCTATCGGTGCACTCATCGGCGTCGGCGGTGTGAGGACGGCAAGTGTAGCGAGCCTGACTCCCCGATCGGCCGCGCGGCGGCTCATTCGGCAATCGCCCGCATTGTCCCCGCTTGTCGCCTGCTCGAGTGGCGCAGCGGGTCCAGGCGTTCGAGTGTTCGGCCGTTCGGCTGGCGCGGCCTACAATCGCAACCGCGCCGCAAAGCGGGCTCCGGCGGGCAAACCGCCGGGCCCGGTGGGTCGATGAAGTCCAGGCGCGGTTGTTATTTCACGGAGCGGGAGGCGGGGCGGCCGGCGGCTGGCCGGTGCGCCTGCCGACAGTCGATTCTGAAGGATTTCCCATGCGTCTTACCATGGTCGGCACCGGATACGTCGGTCTCGTCACCGGCACCTGCTTCGCCAACACCGGCAACAAGGTCACCTGCCTCGACGTCGATTCGGCCAAGATCGACCGCCTCAATCGCGGCGAGGTGCCCATCTACGAGCCCGGCCTCGATGAACTCATCCAGCGCAACGTCGCTGCCGGCCGGCTGTTCTTCACCACCGACGCCGAGCGGGCCTACAGCCAGGCTGATGTCATCTTCATCTGCGTGGGAACGCCGTCCGACGCCGACGGCAAGGCCGATCTCAAGTTCGTCCGCTCCGCCGCCGAGGCGATCGCCGGCGCCATCAACGCGCTCGGTCCCAACCAGAAGCCCAAGACGGTCGTCGTCAAGTCCACCGTGCCCGTCGGCACGACGTTCCTCGTGCGCGACATCATTCGCGGCAAGACGGATTACCCCTTCCACGTCGCCAACAACCCAGAGTTCCTCAAAGAGGGCGATGCCATCAACGACTTCAACAAGCCCGACCGCGTGGTGTGCGGCGTCGAGGCGGCCGAAGTCGGTGAGATGATGAAAGACCTCTACGACCCCTTCGTGCGCCAGGGCAATCCGATCTTCATCATGGATGTGCTCAGCAGCGAGATGGTCAAGTACGCCTCCAACGCCATGCTCGCGACGAAGATCTCATTCATCAACGAGATCGCGAGCCTGTGCGACGCGTACGGCGCCAACGTCAACCGCGTGCGCGAAGGCATGTGCTCGGACAGCCGCATCGGCAACCAGTTCCTCTATCCGGGCCTGGGTTACGGCGGCTCGTGCTTCCCCAAGGACACGCTCGCGTGCATCTCGATGGGCAAAGAGGTGGGGGTGCCCACGCCGCTGCTCCAGGCGGTGCATGATGTGAACCAGGAGCAGCGGGCCCTGTTCTTCCGCAAGATCGCCGAGGAGTTCGACGGCAACCTCGCCGGGCGGCGCTTCGCCTTCTGGGGCCTGGCGTTCAAGCCGCGCACCGATGACATCCGCGAGGCCCCGGCCATCACGCTCATCAATTGGATCGCCGCCAAAGGCGGCAAGGTCCGCGCCTTCGACCGCGTCGCCGCCGCCAACACCAAGCGCGAACTGGGTGAGAAGGTGGACATCGCCGACGACATGTACCAGTGTCTGCAGGGGGCCGATGCGCTGGTCATCTGCACCGACTGGGACGAGTTCAAGAACCCAGACTGGGACACGATGCGGGCGAGCCTCAAGCAGCCGCTCATCTTTGATGGCCGCAACCTCTACCGCCGCCCCGCCCTGGCCGAACTCGGCTTCACCTACATCTCGATCGGAAGGCATCCGGTGCGGCCGTAGGGCGGAGCGCCCGAAATCCACCTCGGGGAAACCGCCCTGAACGCGGGAATATAAAGACCGCCGGGTCGATTTTCATTGACGGCCACCACGATTGTGAGGTAGTCTCATAATCAGAAGGAGGCCATCATGGCCAAAGCCACAACCCACCGCGTCCCCCCCCCCCGAACGCTGATCCTCATCGCACTGGCGCTGCTCGTGTGGCTCGTTGAAGCCGCACTGCCGGTCCACGCCCAGCGCTGGACCGAGGAGGAGGGCCGCTGGGAGTTCACCGGAAAGATGGTCGTTCGTCCGCTTCAGGTCGAGCACTGGATGGAGCAGGGTTTCAGCCGCGAGCGCGCCCAGGAACTTTACGCGGAGGCGACGGCGTACACGATTCGCACGCTTGGCGAGCACGTCTACCGCTACTTCGAGCGGATGGATGAGTACTGGTTCGATCTGCCACAGGGCCGCAGCGAGAACGACCTCGGCGAAGAGCTCATCGCGACGGGGTACTACCGGTACGTCTGTCCGAACTGGAAGACGTACCCCTGCTCAACCGGGAAGACCGAATCGCTCCTGAACGAGTGCCCGGACGATCCGCTGCTGGGCAATCAGTGGCATCTCAAACGGATCGAAGCGTGCGCGGCGTGGCAGATCCACCACGATGGAGACGACGCGATCGTTATTGGTTTCGTTGACGATGGTCTCTTGGTCGGCCACGACGACATCAGTGAGACATATCGGCAGGAAGGATACAACTCCGAAACTGAACTTTGGGAGTCGGAGGGCGGGAACATTGAGGACATCCCCGGTTGGTGTCACGGAACGCACGTATTGGGCGTTGCGGCGGCAAGCGGGAACAATAATACTGGCGTGTCCGGTGTGGGATGGACGCTCCGCCACCGCACACTCAAGACTGGAGGAACACTCGAGACACAACTCCACGCAATGTGGGTATCCGCAGGTGCCGGGGACTTGGTTATCTCTAGCACCGCGGGCGGGATTGGAGCCTCATGGGATGCATGGGAGGCGAACACATCGGAAATTGTCTCATCCCATGGCGTGATTATCTGTCAGGCTGCCGGAAATACCGCTACCGACGAGTACGACCCTTTCTCGGCGATGGTCATCGTCGGCGGGACCCAGCAAGATGACGCACGCTGGCTTGGACAGTACTTCGGTTCCCCCGTCGGGGAATTCATCGATGTGATGGCCCCTGCAGCGGACATCTACTCGACGCGATGTTCGAGCACGTCATCGTATGGCGCAGCCTCAGGGACTTCGTATGCAACTCCCCAAGTCGCAGGACTGTGCGCTCTTATCTGGTGCTACGAGCCGACACTTGATCGACAAGAGGTGCTCGACCTGTTGTACGCGGGGTGTGACGCAATTGACGATTACAATCCGAACCTCCATGGTGCGGGCCGGATCAACGCGTTCAACTCGCTCGCACTCGCGTCTGGAGAGGTCTGGACTCGCGATCCACATCCCGGAGTGGCTGGAATCGATAATGACTTCAAGGCAGCGGGCGCGACAAGCGGCGCCACGGTGCGCTTCTATTACGGATCGTCGACAGGCCAAACAGCGGTTTCGGGTTGCTCGAATGTCTACGTGGGTATCGCAAACGCATCTCTGCTTGGAACCGCAACCGCGGCCGCAAACGGCGCAGCAATCATTGAAGATTTCGCCGTTCCGAGCGGCTGGGCCGGGCAGACGCGCTATCTCCAAGCAGTCGACCTTTCGGACTGTCGCGTTTCAAACCTGATCCAATTCACCTTTCCCAACTGAGATTGAAGGAGGTTGAGCCATGCGGACTTTTCTCGTGCTAATCGGTCTAGTAGCGCTCGCCGGCGCTGCGAGCGTAGCCAGCGCCCAAGATCCGGTGCTGTCCGTTGAAGGCACCTGCCCTGGCCAGTTGCGCGTAGCCTGGGAGGGCGCCGAGCCGAACCGAGCTGCCGCGCTTCTCTTCTCCCGGGTTCGGGGAGCTTACACGATTGCAGGCGGGGCAGTGTGCGGCGGCACCATGCTCGGTCTTGGTACGGAAGGACTTCGGCTCCATCGGAGATTCGACTCCGGACCCGAGGGCGCCGGCGAAATGGACGGAACTGCGGTTCCTGCTTCCTGCGGCGGCTACCTGCAGATCGTGGTTATAGGTAGTCCCTGCTCCACCAGCAACGTCGTGCAGATTCCGAAGTGAAGAACTTCGATTGACAAACAAGGGGGCGAAGCGATTGCCGGAACCAATGGCGCAGCCATTCTTACAGCCACGGTTCCCAGCGGTTGGGCCGGTCAGACGCGGTATCTCCAAGCCGTCGATCTGAGTGACTGCCGTGTCTCTAATCTGATCGAATTCACGTTCCCGAACTAACACACAAGGTGGCTGGAGGAG
>CAUJHZ010000007.1 GCA_963205185.1 Planctomycetota bacterium
GACACGCGCGATTGTCGCGCGGCTTGCGTCCCGGATGGCGTTTTCGCCGTGGTTTGACGGGAATGATGGGCTCGATCAGGTTCCACAGTTCATCATCGAGAAGCGGCTTGGCCATGTGCGTGCCTCCTTGCACTGCACGGCCATCAGCAATCAGCGTGCCATTGTGTTAGAGGCTCTTACGGCAGAGGATGTGCTCGACTACGTGTTCACGGGGTGCGATCCGATCACGAATTACGATCCTGATCTTCACGGACATGGCCGCATCAACTCGTTCAATACCCTCGCGCTCGTGTCGGGCAATCTCTGGACGCGAGATCCACATCCGGGAGAAGCAGGCGTTTCCAATATCTTCAAGGCTGCCGGCGCTGCGAGCGGGGCAACCGTCCGCTTCTATTACGGCTCATCCACCGGCCAGACGGCTGTGTCCGGCTGCACCAATGTCAACGTTGGCATTGCGAACGCATCGGTCCTTGGCACTGCTACGGCCGAGACGAATGGTGCCGCGAAACTTACGGCCTCGGTTCCCTCTGGTTGGGCCGGTCAGACGCGCTATTTGCAGGCCGTCGATCTCTCCGATTGTCGTGTCTCCAATTTGATCGAATTCACCTTCCCCAACTGAGCGCAGAACGGAGAACAGAAATGAAATCGCAGTTTATTGTCTGCTTGTTGTTGATGGCGACGCTCTGGATGAACCCGCGCGATGCGCGAGCCGACCTCGTGCTTTCAGTGGACGGAGCCTGCCCTGGCGAGATCACTATTCGATGGACAGGCGCGACCGCAGCTCAGCGCTCGGGCCTCTGGTTCAGCAGAAACCTAGGGCAATTCACGCTCCCAGGCCCGTGCTCGGGGACGACGCTTGGACTCGGCACCGATGGTCTCCGGCTCGCTCGCGTGTTTCAGTCAGGAGGACAAGGCGAGGGCCAGATGACGGGACGTGTTCCCGTATTCGCCTGCGGCGGCTACCTCCAGATGGTGGTGCAGGATGGCCATCCCTGCACGACCAGCAACGTCGTGCAGATTCCACAGTGAAGAACTTCGATTGACAAACAAGGGGGCGAAGCGATTGCCGGAACCAACAGCGCGGCGATTTATGAAGCATCCGTCCCAAGCGGCTGGGCAGGCCAGACGCGGTTTCTTCAGGCGGTTGACTTGAGTGACTGCCGCGTTTCCAACTTGATCGAGTTTACCTTCCCGAATTGACACCAATCTCAAGGGAGTTCAGACATGCGAACCAGCATCATCCTTGGAGTGCTGGCGACGGCGATGTGCGTTGGCCACAGCGATGTGCGCGGAGTGGCACTCGCCGGGCCGGACGATCTCGTGATCTCGCTTGAAGGAGACTGCCCGGGTCGACTCTCCATGAGCTGGGACGGCGCGACGCCCAACGAGATGTCGGCTCTCTGGTTTAGCCGAGAGCAGGGTGAGTACAGGCTTCCGGTTGGAATCTGCGGAGGTACGACTCTCGATCTTGGCCCGCATGGCTTGCATCTCGCTCGGGTTTTCAACAGCGGTGCGGAAGGGCAGGGTGTGCTTTCGGGAAGAGTCCGCCAGGCCGCCTGCGGGGGTTACCTGCAAATGATGGTCGATGACGGCTATCCCTGCACGACCAGCAACGTCGTGCAGATTCCGCAGTGAACAACTTCGATTGACACACAAGGGGGCGAAGCGATTGCCGGAACCAATGGCGCGGCGATCTACGAAGCAACGGTCCCACGCGGCTGGGCCGGCCAGACGCGCTATCCGCAGGCAGTCGATCTGTCGGATTGTCGCGTCTCGAACCTCATCGAATTCACGTTCCCGAACTGACTAATCCCTGGAGAAAGGTTCACATATCATGAAGAGCATCACTTTCGTCATTCTCGCGGCTGCAGTTCTTCTGTTCAGTTCGCATCGAGCAGCACTCGCGCGATCGGTCATCGGCCCGGATAACCTCACCATCTCGATCGAAGGAGAATGCCCCGGAGCAATCACGCTTCGGTGGGAGGGCGCGACGCCGAACCGCCATATGGGAATCGCGTTCGCGCTCGAGACAGGCACTTACGTCATTCCTACGCCGTGCGGGGGCACCCAACTTGGCTTGGGCACGAACGGGTTGCGTCTCGTCGCCATTCTTCAGACCCGCCGAGATGGTCAGGGCATCGTAACCGGGACTGCCGCACCTGATTCATGCGGGGGCTTTCTCCAGGCCGTAGTCATGGATGGCAACCCCTGCGCCACCAGCAACGTCGTGCAGATTCCGTAGGATCGGCGACATAGACCGGCGGGCCGGGCGCGCAGGAGGCACTGCTCCCGCACACCGCTCCGCTCGCCGGTCAGCCCTCTCGCCGTACGACATCGAAGCCCCCGCGTTATCCACAACGCTTGCGCGTTTGGGGCGCAGGGACATCGGTTTGGCTCGTCGAAACCGGCGTTTCGATGGGGGAGTCGCGCTGGGCGGTGCGCCAAATGCGCGCGAGGACGGTTGAACGGCGCCGAATCGTCTTCCGCAGGCCCGAATGACCACCGCTCCGGCGCGTTTGGCTCCTCCTCTCGCGCGTTTGGCGCGTCCAAACAGGGGTCCCTGCGCACGAAACGCGCAGCGCGCACCCACGTCCGCGAGAAAATCGGACTCGCCGCGACGGAATGAGCATTGAGCGACCAAGGGCAGCGCTCGAGGCGGCATGCCGCTGCACCGGTCAAGTCGGCGAAGATCGGGAGAGAAAAACGCCGTGCCGGCGCGCATATACTGCCGCCATGCAGCGGGTTATTCGCACTATCGGAGCCATGTTCATCCTCGGGTTTCTGCTCGCGCTGACGCCTGGCGCGTGGGCGCAGGATGGGCACGGGCAGGAGCAGCCGGGGCACAGCGAGCCTCAGGACACGCACGCCGCCGCTCAGGATGAGCACGGCGAGGCGAGCCACGAAGACGCCGGGCACGAGCAGGACAGCCACGCCGGCGGGCACGAAGCGGATCCGGGCATGCACGCCGCCGAGGCTCTGGCCGTCGGCGAGCCGCCTTCGTGGTACGGCAAGGTCATCATCGGCTGCATCACGCTCTTTGTGCTCGCCGCGACGCTCGGCTCCGTGGCGGTGCTCACCAAGGCCCCCGAGCCGGCCGAGCCCGATCATCATGATGATCACGGCCACGACCACGGCGGGCACGGGCATCACTGAGCGTGAGCGAGATCTCCCTCTCCCCTTGGGAGAGGGCCGGGGTGAGGGCCGAAGTGCGGAGGCGCTCGCAGCGCTTCAAAGCCAGCGCCAGCCAAACGCACGTTCACTCGGACCGGGCCGGGAACTCGCGCGGCCCGGATGGTGCGGAGGTATGACGAGTCGGGTGCTCAAGTTGCAATCGACAGCCTCCAGTGATTCGCCCCCACGCCAACCCTCCCCCGCGAAGCCGGAGGAGGGAGTCCTGAGCGCCATCCATCAATGCGACAACCTCGATCTGCTGCGGCGCGTCGGCGCGGGCACGGTCGATCTCGTCTACATCGATCCCCCGTTCAACACGGGGCAGCAGCAGCGGGGGACACCGCGCGCGGGCGGGATGGCCGGGCCACCAGCCTCCTACGCCGACGCATGGCCGACGATGCAGGACTACCTCGCGTTCATGCGGCCGCGCCTTGCTGAGATGCATCGCGTGCTCAAGCCGACGGGCTCGCTGCTGCTGCACTGCGACTGGCGCACGAGCCATCACCTGCGGCTGCTGCTCGATGAGATCTTCGGCGCTGAGCGGTTCGTGAACCATCTCATCTGGTCCTATGGCCTGGGCGGCTCCTCGCCGCGCCGCTTTGCCCGCAAGCACGATGACATTCTCTTCTATGGCAGGAGCGACGCGTACTGGTTCGAGCCGCCGCGCGTGCCGGCGACGAGCGCGCGAATGCGCGGGCTTATGAAGAAAGCCACGGATGTGCTCGACATCCCCTCGATCAACAACATGGCCGCCGAGCGCACGGGCTATCCGACCCAGAAGCCGCTGGCGCTGCTCGAACTGCTCGTCGCAGCCTGCTGTCCGCCCGGCGGCGTGGTTGCCGACTTCTTCTGCGGCAGCGGAACAACGCTCGTCGCGGCGAAGCGCTTGCAGCGGAAGTGGATCGGCTGCGATGTGTCTGCAGAGGCAGTGAAGATCGCGCGGCAGCGGCTTTCGTAGGGTCCACCAGGCGAACCCTGCGAGGTCGATCATCGAAGTTGCCAGCGATCAGTCGAGATACCCCAGCCCGCGCAGGCGATCGACGAGCACCTGCTCCTCATCCGGGTTGAAGACATCCTGGCCTTCGCCCCAGCCCTTGCCTTCCTGCGAAGATGAGCCGGCGTAGGTGATCTCGTGCGCGGCGAGCCATTCGTCGGTGAACGCCTCGCGGATGAACTTGCCATCCATGTCATCGGGAATCGGCAGGCCCATGTAGCCCAGCACCGTGGGTACGACGTTGAAGATATCCGTCGTGACGTTCGGGTTGTGCCTGATACCCGGGCCGCACGCGAGGAAGCAGCCTTCCATGCGGTGCATGCCTGAGCCGGTCTTCCAGTCGGCTTTGCGGAACGCGCCTTTGCCCAGCGAGAAATCCGCGATCCACTCGCCGTTGTCGAGGAAGAAGACGATGTCGGGCGCGCGCTGCACGTACTTGCCGGTGTAGACCTCTTCGCGCACTTTGACGTGTGAAAGCATGGGCCGGCCGGTGTCGGGGTGGCGGATGTCGCGCAATGCTTCGATGACTTCGTTGCGGACTTTCTCGTAATCGCGCGGCTCGATGCAGCCGTGATCGACGTGCGAGCCGTAGAGTTGGCGACCCTTCACGTTGAGATACAGGCCGCCCTCGGTGTTGCTGGCCATGTAGGCCTTGGTCTTCTCCCAGTCGATCGACTCGTAGAAAACGTCGTAGAAGGTGCGCGCGGCGCCGGACTGGCGGGCGGCGCGGCGGGTCAGGCGCTGCCTGGCCCACGCCTGGAAGCCGATGGCCTTGAGGAACTTGAACCACATCTTCTTGAGCAGGATGAGCGCCAGCGCCTGGCGGATCTTCATCTGGTTGACCACCAGCAGGCCGCGCTGGGCGAGGAAGTTGTTGACCATGAACTTGCCGTAGAGCGGCCCGAAGCCGTGGTCGGAGACGAAGAACACGGTTGTCTCCGGACCGGCCTTCTCGAGCAGTTGCGCGATCATCTTGTCCTGCTCGCGGTAGAACTCGATGACCTTGTCCATCACCGCCTGGTCGTACTTGCCAGACTTTTTGAGCTTCTCGCGCTCTTTCGGGTCGAGGTAGTTCCACATCGCGTGCATCATCCGGTCGGTCTCGGTGAAGCACGGGAAGCAGAGTTCCCAGTCGGGGTACTGGTCCATCAGGTGCAGGCAGTACCTGGTGCGCTGCCACTCGCACTTGATCTCATCATCGATGAACTGCTGCGGCCGCGCGGCCGAGTAGCCCTGCCAGTTGACGGTGATGGTGTATTCGCCGAGTTTGGGTTCGAGCGTCTGGATGAGGTCGCGCGGCCAGGAGAAGTCGCCCTCTTTGTGTGGCGAGAGCATGTCAGCGAGCATGACGCCCTTGATCGGCGCCGCCGGGTAACTGACGGGCACGTTCATCACGATGCTCGTCTTGCCGGCTTCGGTGAGAATCTGCCAGAGCGTCTTGCCATCCACCTCGCGGGCGTTGACGACGCGCCGGCTGATCCGGGCCTTGTTGTTGGCCTTGGTCGGCTTGAAGAAGTCGAATACGCCGTGGTTGCCCGGCTGCTTGCCGGTGGCGAACGACACCCACGCCGGGCCGGTCACCGGCGGGACGGTGCTCATCAGCGTGCCCCACGAACCGCGGTCCATGAGCGATTTGCAGGTGGGCATCACACCCTGCTCGGTCAGCGGCTTCATGACGTCAAACGTCATGCCGTCGAGGCCGATGATCATGACTCGTGGTGTGCTGCTCACTGCTTTCCCACCTGCATTCTACACGGCTCAGATCGAGCCAGAGGTTCCGCGCTGCGCGACTTCTACATCTCGCTCCGCCCGGCTAGAACCTCCTCATACAGATCCACCAACTGGTCCGCGACGTAACTCCACGTGAGCGTGCGGACCGTCTCGGGCAGTTCGCGGCGGACCTGCTCGCGGTACTCCACATCGCCGATCGCCTTGCGCAGGCTCTGGGCACACTGCTCGACGTTGCCCGCCTCGAAGAGTTGCCCGAGCCGGCCGCTGTCAGTCTGCTCGACGAAGCACGGCACCGTCGTGAGGACTGGAAAGAGCCCGCACGCCATGGCCTCCATCGAGGAGACGCAGAATCCCTCGCCGTGGCTGCCCATGACGTAGATATCCGAGGCGTTTTCCATCTCCGGCAGCAGCGCGTTGTTCACGTAGCCCAGCAGCGTGACGTGCCGTGTGAGCGTCGGGCTGGCGGCGACGAGCGCTTTGACCTCATGCTCGATGAGCCCCGCGCCAGCCATGTAGAAGTGCGACTCGGGGAACTCGGGCGCGACCTTCTCGTACGCGCGCAGCACCGTCAGCGGATCCTTGCGCTTGGTAAGACCCGCGGCCCAGAAGAGAATCGGCTTGCCCTTGAAGCCGGTCTTCTCGCGACACGTCGCCCGATCGAGCGGCCGGAAGCGCTCGTCGTAGCCGACGCGGATGATGCGGCTCCTGGCGGGATCGAGGCCGAGCCCTTCGCGGTACATCTCTTCGTGGTACTTCGTGAGATAGATGCCGCGCTCGGCCTGCGTGTTGGGATAGTGGAGCAATTTGCGGATGTAACCCTTGCGCGCCAGGTGCGGCCCGTGGTGCTGGTAGACGTAGGGGATGCCGCGCTTCACGAACGCACGGGCGGCAAGGTGGAACGTGTACGCATAACTGTTCATCTGCCAGTGGATGAGATCCGGCTTCCAGTCGAGGATCTTGTGCAGAAATGCGCGCGACCACTGCTTGCCCTGGTAGAAAGAGCGGCGCGTCATCGGCCACATGGGCCTCGTGGCGAACCACTCCACGCCGGTGTCGCCCACTGCGTGGCCGCTGATCGTGTACATGATGTGAACGGAAACGGCTGAGCCGGGGTGCCTGCGGTCGAGCGCCGCCTTGACGGATTCGGCCTCCTGGCCGAGCCAGTCTTTCTTGTCGATGACGGCGCGGCGGAGGTCGGTTTCCCGATCGTTTCGCGTGGGGATGGAGCCAAAGATGAACGCGATCCGCACCGCCAATGCCTCCACCTGTTGCGGGGGTGTCATGCCCGGCGGCCAGGTCCGGCGAGTGCCGTGCAGAAAACCGGGCCAGATGATAGCCCGCGAGACCACCGACTTGACAGCATCCATGTCGGCCGGATGATGGGGGCGTCATCACGCCCGTTGGCGAGGTGAGGGCCATCTGCACCGGGCGCGGGCGTTTTGATGCCGCAGAGCAGAATACCACGGCGAAAGGCCGATTGAGTGAACATCGCCGATGAATGAGCGACGTCCCAATATTCTCATCGTGGTGTTCGACGCCGCCCGCGCGGAGAACTTCTCGATCTACGGCTACGGGCGCCCGACCACTCCGAATCTGCAGCGCCACGCCCAGCAGATGGCCGTCTACCGCCAGTGCATCTCCTGCGCAATGTGGACAATGGCGAGCACGGCCGGGCTGTTTACGGGCACGTACCCGAGCACGCATCGGCTCGAGGTGGATGGCGAGCGTCTGAGCCGGCGCTTCACGACGTTGGCGGAACTGCTCAGTTCGCACAATTACGCCACGGCGAAGATCACCGGGCACGTGCCGTACGTATCGGAGTTTTCGGGGCTCGATCGCGGCTTTGCGCACAACTTCGAGCCGCCGCCCAACGCCCTTCGGGCGCGCTGGCGCGCCCTGAAGCGCCGGCGGGCGCAGATCCACGGGCAGCAGCGCCACGAAGGCGTCGATCTCGGACTTGATCTCAAGGCGGAGGCCGACGAGGCGCAGCGCCGCTCAATGCGCAATCGGCTGCGCTACTGGATGACCGGCTTTGCCGATGCGGGGGCCGCGGCGTGCTTTGACGAACTGCGCCGATTCTGGAACGAGCAGCAGGATCGGCCGCGCTTCGCCTACCTGCACCTGCAGGAGACGCACGCGGAGTATCGCCCGCCGCACCGTTTCAGAAAAAAGTTTCTGCCTGCCGCACTGCGAAACAGGAATCTCGCTGAGATCAATCAGCGGCCCAATCCGCATGACGTAGGTTTGGTGAAGATGACCCAAGACGAGTACGACGTGCTGACCGCGCTGTACGACGGCTGTATTGCGTACCTCGACGAGCAGGTCGGGCGCCTGCTTGACGACCTGTCAAAGCGAAGCGACTTCGATGACACGCTGGTCATCGTCACGGCCGATCACGGCGATTGCCTCGGCCGCCACGGCATCCTCGGGCACCAGTTCGTGTGCTACGACGAACTCATTCACATCCCGTGGATCGTCAAGTGGCCGCGAGAAGTGGGCCTCACCGGTCCGCAGGATGATCTGATTCAGAACGTTGATCTCGTGCCGACCGTGTGTGGTCTATTGGGAGTCGAGCGTCCCGCTGCGTGCGAGGGCGTGGATGTGCTTTCGGAGCCGCGCGAGGCGGCGATGAGCGAGTTGCTCAAGCCGTTTGGGATGTCCGCGCTGCGGCAGGGGCTGCACGAATTGGCGCCGCAATTCAATCGAGGCGTGCTGAGTGTGCGCAGCAAATCGTACAAGATTCTCACCTTCACCGGCGATCAAGCCGACGAAGCGTATAACCTCGAACAAGATCCTCGAGAGTTGCACAATCTTCTGCCGGATCCGCAGAACCGGGCGAACCCCGCTCTGCAGCGGCTTCAATCGCTTGTGAGCGAGTGGAAACCGCGATGGCTGGATGCCTATGCGGACGTGCAGTCGCGCCTGTTGGGCGGTGGCGGCGGCGAGATTTCACCGGAGGTGGAAGAAAGGTTGCGTGCTCTCGGTTACCTCGATTGAGGGTCACGACCTTGAGATTTCCGTTGAAGAGATGGCCGAAGTTGCTCTGGGCTGCCGTGCACACGCGAAATCCGTGGGCGCACCGGCTGGTGGCGACCTGGCCCCGCCTGGATCTGGATCGCCCCGTGTTCGTGGTTGGCCTGCCGCGCTCGGGTACCTCGGTTTTCGTGCGCCACTTCGGGCGGCATCGGCATTTCGCCCACTGGTCCGAGGCGCCGACGATGTGGGATCCGAAGTTTCGCGCCAAGGACACCGATCACCGCTGGACCGAAGCAGAGGCCACCGATGCGGCTGTCCGCCGAATCACGAATAACTTCGCGTACTACGCCAGGTGGAAGGGCAAATCTCGCTTCGTCAACAAGCACCCGCGCAACTCGGTGCGCGTGCCGTTTCTGATGGCGGGCTGGCCGGATGCGCACATCGTCTGCGTGCAGCGCGATCCGCGCGCGGTGGTGTGGAGCCTCGTGTCCCGCACTCGCAAGGAGGGCTGGAGGGGAAAGTACCCGCTGGGCCAGTTCGCCCGGCCGCCGGGCTGGCGCGAGATCAACGCTGAACCCGACATGGTGCGGCGCTTCGCGCTCGCGGTTGCGGCCACGTATGAAACCCTGCAGGCCGACCTGAAGCGCTGCGTTCCCAACAAGCAACTGCACGTGATTCGATATGAGGATTTCGTCGCCGATCCGCGCGGCGCGATCGGCAACCTCTGGAGGCAGTGCGGCCTGGAACCCGACGACGTTGCCCTGAAGCAGATTCCGGCCCGGCTGACGAACATGAACGCGAAGTGGAGTCGCGATATGTCGGCCAAGGACATCGCCGCCATGGAGTCCATCGTCGAGCCTATGCTCAACGACCTCGGCTACGCCGCCAAGCGCGCCATCAAGGCGTCCGCGTAGCCAGAGAAGTCCAGGGCTGAGGCGAGCGATGAGGGTTCCGGGAAAAATCGAGCGAATTCTGTGGTACACGCTGTGGGGGAGGAACCCGGTCACGCTGGCGGCGATCGGTCTGCTGCCGCACCGCCGCGTTGATCGCCCCATCTTCATCCTTGGTTCGCCGCGCTCGGGCACGAGCGTGTTCAGCCGCATCTTCGGCGCCCACCCCGAACTGGCGAACTGGTCCGAGGGGCACTTTCTCTTCGATCCGCATTACCGCAACCAGAAGAACGAGCATCGCTGGACAGAGAAGGACGTCACGGCCTTCGGCGCCCGGCGCCTCCGCTCGAACATCGACTGGTATTGCCGGTACATCTCGTTCCGCCAGAGAATCGACGCGCACCGGTTCACCAATAAGCTGCCGCGCAACACGCTCAGGGTGCCGTGGCTGTTGTCAATCTTCCCGGATGCCCAGTTCGTTCACATCATCCGCGACGGCCGGGCCGTGGTGCGGTCCATGATCCGCGTCATGGAAAAGCAGCATAAGCAGGATCGCACGCTGGCGGATTTCGCGCGTCCGCCGGGCTGGCAGGAGTACTACAAGGCCGATCCGTACGAGGCGCACGCACGGCAGTGGGCTGGGATCGAAGACACCGTGCAGGCCGATCTCGAATCGGTGCCGCCTGAGCGCGTCTGCCGCGCCAAGTACGAAGAGTTCATCCTCGATACGCGCAACATCATGCGCCGCATGTGCGCCCAGTTCGGTCTGCGCGATGACGACAGCGCGGTTGCGTGCTTCCCCGAGCACCTCGAAAACCGCAACAGCAAGTGGCCCACGGAGTGCACGGAGCAGCAGATCGAAACCATGCGACCCTGGGTCACACCGCTGCTCATCAAGTACGGCTACGAATCGCGTGAAGACTGGACCGCGCCCGGACGAGGCGCCGGTGAAGCGCGCCAGCAAGCCGTTCGCGCATGAGCCTCAGGAAGCGACCTGGAGCGATCGCTTCAGCGCGGGCGGGATATTGAGCAGGCAGACCCGTTTGGTGACGTGATTCTCGCGGTCGAATTCATTGAGCAGTTGAGCGATGTCGCCCAGGCGCCGGCGGTCCTTCGTGCCTTTGAACGGCCGGGCGATTTTGCGGATTCCCGCGTACTCGAAGAAGTTCAGACAGCCGCCCGGCGCGAGCAGCGCCTTCATGCGATCAAGGATCTCGCGGATCACCTGCGGCTCGAAGTTGTTGAGCGGAAGCGACGAGATAATGAACCCATACTGGCCCTCGAGCGGCACGGTCTGGATCGGACCACAGTGCATGCGGATCGTCGCGCCCGGCACGCGCTGCCGCGCCGGCTGGAGGAACTTGCGATCGAGGCTCCGCGCGAAGTCCTCGTTGATTTCGACGAGATCAAACACATCGCCGCTGCCCAGCGTCGGCACGATCTGCTCGGTCATCGGGCCGGCGCCCGGTCCGACCTCAAGGATGCGACGAGGCGGTGCGGCCTGACGACACTCCTTGGTCATCAGCCGCGCGAATGTCGGCATGCTCGGAACGGGTGTGCCGGTGTGGTAGTAGTCTTTGAGGGCGATCTTGATATGCGTGAGCATCGATGCCCTTTCGTGATCACGATGCGCGGGCCGCGGGGACCACTAGTATAGTCCGCGACCGGGTTTCTTGTTTGGAGTCGTTCACATGGCGTTGCAGGACCAGACTGTCGAATCGCTTCTGGAGGCCGTGGCGGCCCGAACGCCCACTCCGGGCGGCGGCGCCGTGGCTTCTCTCGTCGGCTCCTTGGGCGCCGCGCTGGGCCGCATGGCTCTGGCCTATTCGATCAACCGCCGCTCCACCGATGAGCAGCGGCGCGACCTCCAGGGCGCTATCGACCACCTGACGGCCATCGGGCGACAGATGCTCGATCTGGCCGAGCAGGATGCACAGGCGTATGCAGCCCTGGATGCACTCTTTCGCCTCGCCGAGGACGATCCAAAGCGGATCGAGAAGTGGGAGCCGTCGGTGCAGGCCGCCATTCAAGCGCCGATGGCGGTCGTCCAGGCCTCTTGCGGCATGGCGGGCCTGCTCGCCGATCTTGCGGAGTCCTGCAACCCCCGGCTGCTGAGCGATCTTGCAATTGCGGCCGCGCTCGCGGACGCCGCAGCCCGGAGCGGTGCGTGGAATGTCCGCGTCAATCTGCCGCTGGTGTCTTCGGCGCCGGAGCGCCGCCGGATCGAGGCCCGCCTGGAGAGGGCGCTGCACAGCACCTCCGCCTCTGCGCACCGGGCGGAGATGGTGGCTCGGCGGCGGGCGCCGCTCTGAGGCTCGCCATTCAACCTGCCCCGCTCGTGCGGCCGATGAATGGGCCGTGCTCGATCGCTACGACACACCCGCCAAGCCGAATGCCAGCCGGCCTGAAATCAAGCCCTGGCTGATGGTCTACTTCGAGTGCTGCCACGCCTATGGCCGCCTGCAGCGCAACCGCGCCGCGACGCAGTATTCGGGGAGATGCCCGAGATGCGGTGGGCGGGTTACGGCCCGAATCGGCGCCGGCGGTACGACGCAACGCATGTTCCGCGCCGGTTGAGTTGCAGCCACACGCCGCCGGGGGAGTCGCCGTCGCCGGTCTACGATTGCCGCATGAGCCGCTTTTCGTCGAATCCGTCGTATGACATTTCCCGGGCCACCGGCTGCTGCGCGGCGACGGGTGAACCGATCCGACCGGGCGACGGCTACGTCGCCACGCTCTGTGAACGCGAGGGGGAAGAGGGATTCGAGCGGCTGGACTACAGCCTGTCCGCCTGGGAACGCGGCGAGCGTCCGCCTCGGCTCTTCTCTTCATGGCGCACGACGATGCCCGAGCCTGGCGGCAGGGCGAAGCCGCTGGTCGATGATGAAGTGCTTCTCAACCTCTTCCACCGCCTGGCGGATGACGAGCAGCCCCAGCGGATCGCCTATCGCTTCGTCATCGCGCTCATTCTGCTCCGCAAGCGCCTGCTCAAACACGAGTCCACACGGCAGCACAATGGAGCAAGCGTCTGGCTGATGCGCCTCAAAGGCGATCCCGCCGAGGCGCCGCCGGTCGAAGTCATTGACCCGCATCTGAGCGAAGAGCAGGTGCGCGAGGTGTCGGACCAGTTGGGCGAGATCCTCCGGGGTGAATTGTGACTTTGTGGCGCCGCATCGCCGCGGCCGCAGCGCTAGGCGTGGCGTGTCTGGCGGGAGGATGCAAGTCACCCGGCGGAGCCCAGGGCGGGCCGGGTGCTGAGCCCCTCGGAACGCCGCCGAATTATCGCGAACTCGCGCAGCGCCAGAATGCGCGCGTGGGGGACATCCGGGGCTACTACACCCGAGGCAGCGTCGAAGTCTCCTGGATCGACGAGCACGGCCAAAGGCAGAGCGAAGTCGGCGAGGGCAATCTCATCTTCATGCGGCCCGATCAGGTCGCACTCACCTTCGAGAAAGTCGGCAAGACCTACCTGTGGATCGGCGGCGGTCCGGATCGCTCGTGGATGCTCTGGGGCGGCGACATCTCACGCGCCTACATCGCCCGAAATCGCAACGCCTTCAGCGCCTGCTGCGAGGCGTTTCCCGTGTCGCTGCTTCCGGCTGAACTGATCGATTTGTATGGCGTGTTCGAGCTGCCGCTGGATGTGCCTGAGGGCGTGAGCCCAGCCGTGGAAGGAGACGAGCAGCGCCGGGCGTGGGTTGTCACGGCGCCGGCCCGATGGTGCTCGCGCCGCGTGTGGCTTGCCGCCGACGATGGCCGGCCGATGCGCGTCGAGCTTTTCGACGCGGCGACGGGGCGCCTCTGGGCCGCCAGCGAACTGACGGAGTACCGCGAGATGGAAGTGCGCGGCGTCGCCCCCGGTCGCCAGCCCTTCGTACCCACGCGCGTCGAGGTCCGTTCGGGGGAACTCGCCGAGGAAGAATTCGTCCGACTGACGCTGCGCGATCCCGCGGATGTTCCCGCCGGCCACACCGAGATCAAACCGGCGCTGTTCGACTTCGACGCCATCAGGCGCAGCATGCGCCCTGACGAAGTCATCGTGCTGGACGCCAATTGCCCCGAACCGGCGCTGCCAGCTCCATCGGCGGGGTCGAATTGAGGCTCTCCGCAGCGGCGCCCGTCGCCGACTATGATCCACGCGAGCATGCTCGTGGGCCGATACAAGACCAACCTCATGGCAAGGCCGTTCCGCTGCGGCGCGGTGAACTGCTGGCTTGCCTGCCTCGCGGCACTGGCCTTTGCGGTGGCGGCGCACGCCCAGCCGAATGACCGGCCGCGAACGCCGGTGGTGGTGAGCGATGGGCAGCACGTCTGGTTCTTCCAGTCAGCGGGAATTGCGGAGAACTCGCGCGTCATCGTCCTGCATCACGGCCCGCGCCACGCCGAAGGTCAGGCCGAACAGGCGAGCATCGTCGAGGACATGCCTGAAGCGGCGCTGGCGGTTGACAGCAGGCTCTATTGCATCTTTCGCGGCAAGCGCAATCCCGCCGGCGGATTTCAGAACCGATCGGTCTCGACCGTGCGCGCGGAAGCGTACGACCCGCGCTCGCGTGCCTGGGTCTACGAGCCTTCGCCCCGCGCCCGCACCGTCGCCGATCTGCCCGGCGAGGGCCGTATCAGCGGGTTTGTCGCCGATGGCCGCGAGCCGCTCGTCCTGCTCACGGAGTTGCCCGGCACCGGGCAGGGCGATTCTTCAGAGATCGAGACTGCCGAGGCGCCAGATTCAGGCGCCGAAAGCGGGGTGCCGCAGTTGCTTCGCCTCGCTCTGCCCCGCGGCGAGTGGGAACGCGTCGCGCTGCCGCCAGACGTGCACGCGGCCGATCGGTTGGCGCTGGTCGCCGGTGTGAAGCCGATGCTGCTCGTGTCCGCACCGTCGGGCCGCTCCGGGGCGTACCTGCTCGAGCCGGACCTGACATGGAGCGCCCAGAACGTCGAGATCGCCGCCGAGCGCGTGATCGATTCGGCCTTGTACGACGGCCAGAGTTACGCCGCGCTCTCATCGGACGTGGCCGGTGAGTTGGAGATCGTGCTGCTGCGACCACCTTCGGTCTATCCCATCGCCCGGGTCCAGACTCCGTCGGCCAGCACAAGGCTGATTGACTTCGGGGTCAGCCTCTCCCTGGCCACGGCTTCGCCCGAGGGGGATCGGCTGAGCGTAACGCCTCTTGACGTGGAGACCGGCAAGACCGGCGAGGTCATCGAACTTCGCCAGCGACTTCGGCCGGCGTTCGAGGACTTCAGCCTGCTCGTGCTGGTTGGCGCGCTTCTGTTCGCGAGTTTGATCATGTTCATCTTCCGTCCGGCGGATCCGGCCCGGATGAACGTGACGCCTCCGAAGAGCGCACGGATCGCAGAGCCGCGCCGTCGCGCCGTGGCACTGCTCATCGACCTCCTGCCCTCGGCGCTGCTGGCGGGCCTCGTGCTTGACGTGCCGCTCCGATCGGTCTTCGACATCGCGCACATGCCCATGAGAGCCCAGCACATCGAGCAGAGTTGGCCGATGATGCTCATGTTCCTCATTTGCATCGGGCACTCCACGTTGAGCGAACTGCTCTGGGGCCGCACTCTGGGCAAGGCGCTGATGGACTGCTGGGTGGTCGGCACCAATGGCCAGCGCGCTGGCGTTACGGGCATTCTCGTCCGCAATGCAATGAAGTTCGTCGCGCTCAACGTGCCGCTGCTGTTCCTGTTCGTGTACATCAACCAGTATCGCCAGCGGCTCGGGGATCTCGCCGGCCGCACCATTGTCGTGACGCACCACGATGGCCCCGAACCCGCGGACGCGTCGATCGACCGCGAGGCTTGATGGACTCTTACCGCGGGAGTTCATCCACGGCTTCGGCCAGCGCGTCGATGGCGGCGTTCAGTTGCCGGTCGGAGAGGTACGGCGCCGGCCCGAGGCGAAGCACGCCGTCGCGATGATCCGTGTACATGCCGCGCCGGCGCAGCAGCGAACAGATTTCGGCCGCACGCGGCGAATCGAGAGCCAGAAACCCGCCGAGGCGCTCTAGCGGAATCGAGCAGTCGCGCGAGAGGATCGCGGGATCGGCATCGAGCGCATCGAAGCGCTGGGCGAGCTGGCCCACCTGGTGCTGGCTCACTTCGCGGAGCCGCTGCGGAGTGAGGCCCATCGCATCGAAGAAATCGAGTACGCGCGCGGCGCGATAATGGCTTGTCGGGTCGTAGGTCGCGCCCGCAAAGCGGCTGTCGCCGCTGGAGAACGCGACACGGCCGGGATGGGCGCGGTCGGCGATGGCGTCGAACTCAGCATACCAGCCGGTGATGACGGGACGAAGTGTGCAATCCGGAGGGAATCGGAGGAAGCAGTTGCCCTCGCCGCACTGGAGGTACTTGTAACCGCCTCCGAGGATGAACGCGTGTTCGAGACCTTCCAGAAGTGATGACGCCGGGCGCGGCGGTCCGCCCTCGGGATTCGACGCGCTGCCCGCGCGGTCGAAATGCTGCAGCGCATCGACGACATTGACGCTGTGATACATGTCAACGAGCAGCGCCGCGCCGAAGCGCTGGCACGCCAGCGCGACGTCGTGCAGGCCCGGCACGATCTGTCCGGAGCGGAACAGCACGTGCGAAACCATGACCAGAGCCGTGCGATCGTTGACTGCCTCGGCCAGGCGCCAGGCGATGTCGGCGCTGGGCCGCGACGGGACGCGCACGATCTGCAGCGGGGGCATTTCGGCGAGCCGGTCGAACTGCCGCCGGGCGCTGTGGTATTCGCCGTCGGTGGTGACGATGCGCGGCCGGTCGCGCAGCGGCAGAGCCGAGAGCAGCCGCACGAGCAGGTCGTGCGTGCTTGATGCGAAGGCGTAGCAGCCATCGCGATCGCCCAGCCGCTCCATCAGCCCGCGCTTGTAGCGGTTCATTTTTTCGAAAGCGCGGGGCCACTTGTCATCGACGTACGCGGCCGCATCCTCCCATGCTTCGATCTGGCCTTCGAGCGCGACATCCGGCCACGCCTGGTGTGAGTGACCAGTGAGCAGCAGGCGATTGGCCACGTCGAATCGCGAGTAGTGCGGCGCCAGGGCGTTGTCGTCGGCGTAGAGGTCGTCCGGGGTTGGCGCTCCCGCGGTCGCCGGGGCTTCGCTTCCGTCGCTCGCTTGCGTCTTCGCCTTGCTTTCGATCATTGCGCGGCTTTCTACAGGTGGATGCGGATGGCCCACAGATCAGGGAACAGCGGTCGAAAGAGCGTCTGCCTGAGGTACTCGGCGCCCGCCGAGCCGCCCGTGCCGGGCTTGGCGCCGATGGTGCGTTCGACCATCTTCACATGGCGGTAGCGCCACTCCTGCAGCCCTTCATCCAGATCGACGAGGCGCTCGCACACCTGCGCGCAGAGCGGGCACGTGCGGTAGACCTTGACGAGCGTCTGCTGCAGCGTCTCGCTCGGCTCCCACCGCTGCGTCACATCGCGCTCCAGCAGTTCGCGCGGCACATCGAAGCCGTTGGCGACGAGGAAGCGCAGAAACGAGTCGAAGAGCGCCGGTTCGCCCATGCGCTTCGCGAGGCGTCGGCGCGGTTCGCTGCCCTCAGCCTGCGCGGCGATGGCGTGGGGCTGGCGGTGGCCGAGCACGAACTCCACCTCGCGGAACTGCGCAGACTGAAACCCGCTGGCGCTTTCCAGGCGCCCTCGGAAAGAGTTGAACGAGAGCGGCGTCATCGTTTCCAGAATGTCCACCTGGCCGACGAGCGTCTTGAGGACCGTCAGGATGCGCTTGAACGTGTGCAGGGCCGCCGGGGCGTCGTTGGCTTCGAGGCGCGTCCGGAGATAATCCAGTTCGTGGAGCACCTGCTTGAACCAGAGTTCGTACACCTGGTGGATGATGATAAAGAGCATCTCATCGTGCTCGGGTCGGCCCTCCTCACCGACCGATCGACAGCGCTGGCAGGCGAGCAATTCATCGACTTTGAGGTAGTTCGAGTAGGTGACGGCGGCGCTGGTCATGCAGACTCCGGGTGCGGTCAGTGGGGGCGAAATCCGGGCATGGTCGCGGCGGGACGTGGGCCTACGATGATCTCGCCATGATCAACAAAGTCTATGCGACACCAGCTGCCGCACTCGACGGCCTGCTCCATGACGGCATGACCGTGATGGTCGGCGGCTTTGGACTCTGCGGCATTCCCGAGCGGCTCATTCTCGCCCTGCGCGACAGCGGGACAAACGGCATCACGGCCATCTCGAACAACGCCGGGATCGACGACTGGGGCCTGGGACTGCTCCTGCAGACGCGGCAGATCCGCAAGATGGTCTCGACCTACGTCGGCGAGAATGACGAATTCGCGCGGCAGTTTCTTTCCGGGGAACTCGAGATCGAGTTCGTGCCGCAGGGGACGTTCGCCGAGCGCATCCGCGCCGGCGGAGCGGGCATTCCCGCGTTCTACACCCGCACCGCAGTGGGCACGCCGCTGGCGGAGGGCAAAGAGCACCACGACTTCGACGGGCATACCTACGTCATGGAGCGCTGGCTCAAGGCAGATGTCTCGCTCGTCAAGGCGTGGAGAGCCGACACGGTCGGCAACCTCATGTTTCGAAAAACCGCGCGCAACTTCAACCCCATGATGGCGATGGCCGGCCGGACCACCGTGGCCGAGGTTGAAGAGATCGTTCCGGCCGGATACATCGATCCGGATTCGGTGCACACGCCGGGCATCTTTGTCGATCGCATTGTGAAGACCACCAGCGAAAAACGGATTGAGCAGCGGACCACCACGCCGCGCTCGACCTGAATCACCGGAGTTGGAAATGCCTCTGACACGCGACCAGATTACCAGGCGGGCCGCCCGGGAACTGCACGACGGCTTTTACGTCAACCTCGGCATCGGCATGCCCACCCTCGTGGCCAACCACGTGCCTGCGGGCATGCAGGTGTGGCTCCAATCTGAAAACGGCCTGCTGGGCATGGGCCGGTTTCCGCACGAGGATGAAGTCGATGCCGATCTCATCAACGCCGGCAAGCAGACGGTCACCGCCGTCGCCGGCGCCTCGTTCTTTGACGGCGCGACGTCGTTCGCGATGATCCGCGGCGGGCACATCGACATGGCCATTCTCGGCGCCATGGAGATCAGCGAGGACGGCGACATCGCCAACTGGATGGTGCCCGGCAAGATGGTCAAAGGCGTGGGTGGAGCGATGGATCTCGTGGCCGGCGTCAAGCGCGTCGTCGTCACGATGGAGCACACCACCAAGAAGGGTGAACCCAAGATCATCCCCCAGTGCACGCTCCCGCTGACCGGCAAGGACTGCATCGACATGATCATCACCGACCTGTGCGTGATGCACCGCCGGGAGCGCGACGGCCGGAAGCGCTTCGAGGTGACCGAGATCGCCCCCGACGTCACGCGCCAGCAGGTGGAGCAGGCGACGTCGGCCGAGATCTGGTGGTCGCCGGATCTCAAGCCGGTGGCGGTGTGAACATGCCCCGATAATGCCCGCGTTGCGCCTGTGCCGGATCGGCGCAACGTTGCGGCGCTGGCGCGCGGGCGAAGCCTGAATCAGCCGCTGCCGATGGCCGATAGCCCGGCCGGGGTGGAGCGCGCCCATTTTGCGCGCGGTGCACCCTTTTGAGGTGCGGCGCGATGGCCGAGCGGGCAGATCTGACAATCCGGCAATTCGAGCGGAACGAAGTCGTGCTCGACGGCGAGTTTGAGGTGGCGCCCGTCGATCGCGCGCAGGTGATCTTCTCCGCCCGGCATGCGGCCGTCATCGACGCGCACACCCTTCGCATCACAGTTTCCGATATCGGAGCGGGCGGAATCGGCTTTCAGGCTCCGATGTATCTGCCGCGCATGCTGCGAGGCACCGTTCGCATCCTCGAGGCGGCCAAGACGATGGGACAGCACCATTCCCACTCGCCGCGATGCGTCGCGTTTGAGCACGCGGTGCGCATTCGCCGGGTCGATCTCACGAGCCGCATCCCGTCATATTTCATCGGATCGAGTTTCGAGGCTGCCGATGCGCGTCTGGATGAGGCGCTCGCGGCGATGATGGAGCGCCTTTCCGAAACCATGCAGCTCCGGGCGGCGGAGGTCTTCTCCGCCGCCGCTCCTGATGAATCGGAAGCCGCGCCATGAATGAGTCGGCTGAATTCCTCGGCAAGGCGCTCGTTGAGGAGGGGCTGCTCAGTCGCGCCCAACTCAGCCAGGCCGCGGCTCTCGCGCGCGAAGCCGACTGCACCCTCGACGAGGCCATCGAGACGCTGGCGCTGCTGCCCGCCGATCGGATCGCCATGACCAAGGCGCAGATCTGCGAAGCGCCCTATGCCGATCTCTCGCAATTCGAGATCAACCTCTCCAACTGCCGGCTCATTCCCCGCGCTCTGGCGCGGCAGCACCTGTGCATCCCGCTGTTCGTCATCGACGACGTGGTCGCGCTGGGGATCGAAGATCCGCTCAACCTTCAGGCGCTCGACCAGGTCCGCCAACTCGTTCGCCGCGAGGTCGATCCGATTCTGTGCGAGCCCAAGGCGCTGCGCGACCTGATCGAACGGGCGTACGCGCTGACCGGCGACGAATCCAACGAACGCAACGGTGATGAAGTCGCGGTGGAGGAGAGCGAGAGCGGGCCGATCGTGCTGGCGGTCAACACCCTGCTGGCGGATGCGATCCGCAGCGGCGCCTCCGATGTCCACGTCAACCCCGACCAGGGCGAAATGCACATCCGCTACCGGATCGACGGCGTGCTGCACAAGAGGCAAGGGCCCCCGCTCAGCATGCACAGCAAGATCGTCCAGCGGCTCAAGGTCATGGCCGGGCTTGACGTCACGCAGACGCGCCGGCCGCAGGATGGCAAGTTCCACTTCGCGCACGGCGATTGGCGCGTGGACATCCGGCTGAGCGTGATGCCGACCGTTACGGGCGAAAACGCGGTCATTCGCATCCTCAACGCGGGCAGCACGATTCTCACCTTCGCCGAACTGGGCATCGACCCGACGACCGCCGGGCAACTCGAGCAGATCCTCGCTCAGCCGCACGGCATGCTCCTCGTCACCGGGCCGACCGGCAGCGGCAAGACCACGACGCTCTACAGCGCCATTTCGCAGATCAACACCCTGCAACTGAACATCATCACCATCGAGGATCCCGTCGAGATCCGCATGCCGCTGGTGCGCCAGGTGCAGGTCAATCCGGAGATCGACCTGACGTTTGCATCGACGCTGCGATCCGTGCTGCGGCAGGATCCCGACGTCGTTCTCGTCGGCGAGATTCGCGACGAGGAAACGGCGGCGATCGCGTTGCAGGCTTCGCTCACCGGCCACCTTGTGCTTTCGACGCTTCACACGAACGACGCCGCGGGTGCGATCGCGCGCCTGACGGATTTCGGACTGCCGCCGTTTGTCATCAACTCAGCCGTGTCGGGCGTGCTCGCGCAGCGGCTGGTGCGGCGCGTCTGCGACCAGTGCGCAGCGCCGGACGAACCGGCGCCGCTTCACGTGGCGCAGTTCGACCTGCACGATGCACGCGGCCTGCGGCGAGGGCGCGGCTGTCCGCGTTGCCTCCAGAGCGGCTATCACGGGCGCATCGGCCTGTACGAATTGTTGCGCTTCACGGCCCCATTGCAGGAAGCGGTGGCGGGCGGGGCGTCCACAGATGAAATCCGCCGCGTCGCCATGCGCGACGGCTCGCGGCTGATGTGGCAGGACGGGATCGACAAGGCGCGCCTGGGCCTGACCACCATCGACGAAGTCGGGCGGATGGTCATGGTCGATCAGACGACGCAGGCCGGCGCCGCTGCGCCGCTGAGGAGATCGGCATGACCGCGGGAACCTACGAGTTCAAGGCGGTCGATGCTCGCGGGCAGACGCGCTCGGGCGTCATGGCGGCGAGCACGTGGGATGAAGCGTATCGCCGAGTGGTCTCGACCGGCCTGACGCCCGTGTCGGTGCGCGAGCAGCGCCGCCGCCGCCGCCGGGGGGCGCGGCGGATCACGCTGCGCGACGTAAGCCAGTTCACCTACCAGTTCTCGGTGCTCATCGAAGCGCGCATTCCAATCGCCGACGGCCTGCGGTCGATCGCGCGCGAAGAGTCCAACGCGGCGCTGGCGGCGATGATCGATGACATTGCCGCCGGTATCGCCTCGGGCAGCAGCGTGACGGCGGCGATGAGCGGGTACCGCGACGTGCTGGGCGACGTGTATATCGAGACCATCAACGCGGCGGAAAAAAGCGGCAACCTCGTGCGCATCCTTGCCCACCTGGCCGAGATGCTCGATCGGGAGGTCGAAACGCGCGCCAGCCTGCGCTCAGCGCTGATGTACCCGGTCTGCGTCCTCACGGCGCTGGTCGCGGCGATGACGTTTCTGATGATCTTCGTCGTGCCGCGATTCGTGGCGATGTTCGAGTCGCGCGGCATCGAACTGCCCCTGGCGACGCGCCTTGTTATCGGCATCAGCGACGCTTTCGCGTCATACTGGTGGATCATTGCCGGTGGGATCATCGCCGCGGCCGCCATTCTCCGGCGGCTCGCGGGCACGGCTCATGGCAGCCTGTTTCTCGACCGATGCGTGCACCGGCTGCCGATCGTGCGCAGCGCGCTGCAGTCGGCGGCGCTGGCGCGGTTTGCCCACGTCTTTGGCCTCTCGATTTCCAGCGGACTGTCGATGATGGATTGCCTGGAAATGGGCGGTCGAGCCGCGGGCAGGCCGTTGCTGCTGCTCGATGCGCGGCGCCTGGCTACGCAGGTTTCGCAGGGAGGAAGGCTTGCCGAAGTGTTACAGGACTGCCCGTACATCTCGGGTTTCGCGCGGCGGCTCATCTCCGCGGGGGAGCAGTCCGCCGAACTGCCCAACATGTGCCGCATCATCGCCCGGCACTACGACCGGGAAGTGTCGTACATTACGCGCAACATGGCCACGCTGATCGAACCGGTGGTCGTCGTGGCGCTGGCCGCGATGGTGCTCGGCCTGGCGCTGGCGATCTTCCTGCCGATGTGGAACTCGATGGCCCTGTTGGGATGACTTTTCGCGGCCGAGCCGTGGTGCGGCCGCATCAACGTGGTGGAATGAACTGAACTGGCAATCGGAGGTTGACAAGATGGACTCGCATCGGATCGGACACCGGACTCGCCGCGCCTTCACCCTGATCGAACTCATCGCCGTCATCGTGGTGCTGGCGATCCTGTCGGGCGTGGCGCTGCCCAGGTTCTTCGATTATTCGGCCAAGGCGAAGGAATCCGCCTGCCGCGGCGCGCTGGGCGGCGTGCGCAGCGCCATTGTCAGCTTCTACAGCAACTCGGCCGTGAACGGCTCGCCGGTATATCCGACGATCGCGCAACTGCGCACGGCCGGTACGGTCATGCAGGAAGCCATTCCCGAGAATCCGTACAACAACGACAGTCGCATCCTCGCCGCCTCGTGGGATGCCAGCAATCCGCCCGTTTCCGGGAACCGCGGCTGGTGTTACGACGAAGCGACTGGTAAGTTCTGGGCCAACAGTGACACGTTGGACGAGAACACCTGGTAACGCCATGCGCCTGACGGGAACGAACCTGGGCCGCCGATCCGGCTTTCGGGTCGGCGGTTTTACGCTGATGGAGCTGCTCGCCGTGCTCGTGCTGCTGGCGATCATCAGCGCCGTGGTCGTTCCGACCCTCAGCAGTGTCGGAGCTACGCGCCAGGCGGCCGCGGCATCGCGCCTGCTGCGCGATGTGCAACTGGCCCGCCAGCGGGCCGTCGCGCGAGGCGTGCGCACCTGGGTGGTCATCGACGCCGAGGCACAGCAGTACGCATTGTTCATCGAAGACCCGGTGGCGCCCGGTCGCGCCAATCGCCGGCCCATCATCGACGAGGCGACCGGCAAACCGTTCGTGGTGGTGCTGAACCAGGGCGAGTGGCGCGGCGCTTCGGTCGCCGCCGTTGACATCGCCGGCCGGTCGGAAGTGGGATTTGACAACCGGGGCCGCCCGCTTGGGGCGGATGAAGCGCTGCTCACCGCCGACGGAACGATCACGCTCTCGGGCGATCACACCGTCCGCATCACAGCGCGCACCGGGCTGGTGCAGCGGATCCAGTAACCAGTCGGAAGCGGAACAGGGACGTTCCAGATGATGCAGGCAACCGCTCAACCTCGCAGCCGCGCCTTCACGCTGGTCGAGACCATCGCGGCGCTGGTCATTCTGGCTCTGGCGGTGCCGCCGATGCTGCTGGCGCTGCGCCAGGCGTCTGTCGACCGCATCGATCCAATGCGCTTCTCGCAGGCTCGATGGCTCGCCACGGAGCGGCTCGAAGACATCGTGGCGGATCGGCACAGCGCGGCTCGCGGCTATGACTACGTCGTCGAGTCGAACTATCCGGCGGAGTCCGAAATTGATTCCAACCCGGCCTTTGCCAGGCGGGTGCGCATCGTCGAAACGGCGGCTGACCTCCGTAGCGCCGGCCGCGGGTACAAGACCATCACCGTCTCCGTCTCCTGGTACGACTCGCGGCGTCAGGCGCGAAGCCTTGAAGTCGCGACCATACTCACGGAGATGCAGCCATGAGGCGCCGCGGCTTCAGCCTCGTCGAGGTGATCGCCGTGATCGTGATCCTCGGCCTCATCGGCAGCGCGACTTCTTCGCTCATTCTCACTGCTGTCGCGTCCTACACCGATTCGAGCGTGCGCCAGGCGCTGCACGGCGAAGCGAGCGTGGCGCTGGATCGACTCGTGCGGGAGATCCGTGAAATCGACGCTGACCCTGAACAGGGCCCGCCGCAGGTGGCCATCCGCAGCGCCGCCGTAACGGGGTTGCAATGGGGCGAGTCGAGTTCGCTGCGGTTCGATGGCAACCTGCTCGTGCTCAACACCGACGGCGCGCACGAAGATGCGCTCTGTACGGATGTGTCCGACTTCACCCTCGACTTTTTCGATGGATCGAATCGCTCGCTGCTCCGCGGCGGAGGCGTTGCCGACGTCGATCTGCCGCGCATCCAGCGCATCGCGCTGCGCCTGAGTCTCACCCGGCAGGGCATGACTGAAACGCTGAACACGCGCGTGTTCATTCGCGCTGCGATGGCCGGAGAATCGGCCGGAGAATCACCGTGAAGTGCGCCTCGCCAGGCGGGTCGCGGTCGAAGCGGCGCGGCAGCGTGCTGGCCGCAGTCATCGTGCTGCTGCTCATTCTCGAATTGGCCATTGCCGCGCTGCTTATGAACAGCACGAACGAACAGGGGGTCGGCCTCGATCGCATGGACACCGTTCGCGCGTTCTACGCCGCCGAAGCCGGAGCGCAGATGGCCCTGCGCGAGATCACGCTCGGGCGGGATGAAGACGGCGATGGGACTATCGGCGGCGTCTCGGATGACGGTCAGGCCGCCACCGACCCAGCCATCGGCCCCGCACGATTTCACGTGACCGTCGCAGCCGGCGCCGAAGGCGCGATCATCACAAGCGAAGGGGCCTGTGGCAATGCCTGCCGCGTGATGCAGTTGATCGTTTCCGACTGAACCGCATGGAGGAGTCGCAATGCGCTCTGTGATCACTGTGGCGACGGTTCTGCTGTGCGGCGCGGTGACCGCAGCTGCGCTTGCGGACGGCCGCACCTTATACGTGCGCCAGGGCGGCAGCGATCTCAACAGCGGAGTCACTCCCGATGCGGCCCTGCGCTCCATCCAGCGGGCCGTGTCGCTGTGCGCGGGCTCCGGCAACGCGATCATCGTCGGCCCGGGCATCTACTACGAGCAGGTGTACATCGGCAGCGGGGCCGGCGCTTCGGCCGGAAGCGGCGCCGCTGACGCCCTCAATGCGCTCGTGGCGGATTCAAGCGGCAGCGAAACCGGCGACGACGCCGGCGCCGTGGTCATCGAGGGCGACGGTGTGCGCGAGCACGGCATCCGCCTGGCCGATCGAGACGGTTGGTTCATCAGCGGCTTTACATTCCGCGGCCAATCGCAGCGTGGTCTGCTGATCTCCAGCGCGACGGGAGTGGATGTCGAATCCTGCACATTCCACGCAGCGCGGCAAGCCGGCATCGAGGCAACCGATTGCGATGAACTCGTCATCGCCGGCAATCACTTCATCCGCGATGGCCAGTCCGGCTCGAGCATTGTGGTCAGAGCGGAGAGCCGCAAGGGAGAAAGGCACTCGGACCGATACGATTCTGATCGACACGACGAGCGCGCAGCACATGAAACACAGCATGAGAGCGATCGCGGCCGCAATGAGGCGCGAGACGAACACCGCCGAAGCGAAGACGATCCTCGCAACGACCGCGCCGACGAGCACGATCGCGGACGCAAGTGGGGGCACTTCAAGCGCCGCCGCCTCGAGCGGGGCGAGACGGTCGTCATCGAGCGCAATCGCTTCTCCCGCACCGGCGCCGATTACCTGGCGTCCGGCTTCGCGGCGTCGAAGCAGGGGGCGCGGCATCGTCGCGGGGAGAGAGTGATCGGGATCGATGTTCAGATGGTCGGTCAGGACGCGGTTGCTCATGTGCTCAACAACGTCGGCAGCGATTGCTCAATCGGGATCAACGTGCGGATCGAAGGTGAGGCATGTTCAGCCGTCATTGCCAACAACACGCTCGCGGGCTGCTGGCTGGGGATCAGAGCCTCGGCGAGGCGCGGCGAAGTGGTCATCAGTGACAACATCGTCGTGCACAGCCGCTTTGCGCTCGCGGCGCCGCCGCGCGACTCGCAAGTCGCCATCTCCAGTCTGCTCACGTCCGGTATCTCCGGGAGCGTGCTGCAGGGTGGAAGCAGTGCCTCGATTCCAGGCCTCGTGGCGGATGCCGATCCGATGTTCGTTGCGCCCGCAGCGGGCGACTTCGGCCTGCAGCGCGGTTCGCCGGCGATCGATGCCGGTCGAGGAGTCGCAGGCGTATTGAGCGATCTGAACGAGCGGCTGCGGCCGGTAGATGGCGACGGCGACGGCAACGCCTGGCCGGACCTCGGGGCGTGCGAGTTCGATCCTGATCAGGACGGCGTTCGGCGGCTGCGGCTCGTTCAGTGGCGCGAAATCGACCGGCCGCAGCGTTAGGTATTACCGGTCCTCAACGGATAGAAGTCCGGCTAAGTCGGGCCCGCGGCGAGCCGATACAGAACAAGTGCGCCTGCCGTCTTCGCGCGGGCGGGCACCGGCGAACGGTTCGTGCGCGTTCGACGCGTCGTGGATTTCCGACGGCGCGGGATTGACGGGTTTTCAGCGGCAGAACCGGACGGATGTGGAGGCAGATCGGGTGCTCCGGCTCTCCAGTCAACCGATCATCTTCGTCATCGGCTTCAGACAGGTCGAAGTCTGGATCGCCCATGGACGCAGCGCCGAGCGAGTCGAACTGGCGGTCGATCTGCCGACCGAGCCTCGCGAATGGGCCGCTTCGGTGCGCGCTCTGGACGCTCGCCTGCGGACGATGCTGCGCGAGCGGCATGTCGGCTCGGCGGCTGCCGTCGTGCTGTATGGCAGCCCCGCGTGCACTTCGCAACTCACCAGCGTGACGACGGCGCGCGACCGTCACTCGCTCGCCGCGGCGCGGCTGGCGGCCCTGGGCGCCATCGGCTGCCCGGAGAGCGCGGCTGTGGCCGACGCGTGCGAAATCGGGTACGACGCTTCATCCAACCCGCCTCGCCGCCACCTCATCGCCGCGGCCGATCGCGATGAGTGCGTGCAGGCGGTCGCCGACCTGGTCGAATCGCTCGGACTGCTGCCCGAGAGCATCACGCCTGTTGACGCAGCGGCCATGATGAGCATCGTCCGGCCGGCGCTGGCGCATCGCGGTCCCACGCGCGGCTGGGTGCACGTCGGCGAGGAGCAGTCCTGGCTGGTGGTCGTGCAGCAGCAGCACCTGTGCCTCTTTCGACCGATTCGCTTTGGCGTTGCGACGCTCGTGGACGTGCTCACGCGGCCGATCTGCATCCACGGCGCGCGGGGCGAGTTCGCGCTGACCTGGGATGATGCGCGTGCGCTGCTCCTGAGATGTGGCGTGCCCGATCGCGATCTGCTCCTCGATGAGATCTCCGGGTTGCATGGGCGGCACGTGCTGCCGCTGCTTCAGCCCGTGCTGCAGCGCGTGATCGTGGAGCTGAAGCAGTCGCTGCGATTCGGCCTCACCGATGCACAGCGGCGCGAGCTGACGATTCATCTCTGCGGCCAGGGCGCTGCAATCGGAGGGCTGGCGACGATCCTTGGCGGTGCGCTGGAGTGTCCAGTAGAAGCACTCGACACGAGCCTCACGGACCGCAGCGAGCTACTCTCGTGCGGGCTCAGTCGCGAACAGTGCCAGCGCGCCACCGAGCGGGGGCCGAACCTGCTTCCCGCCACTTCCGTCTCGCTGCAGGCAGCGCGGCGGTTCAATCGGCGCGTGTGGCTGGGGCTCGCAGCGGGCCTGGCGCTCATCGCCTTGGATGTCCGTCGGTTGGACGTACGGATTCAGGATTCGCGCGAGCGGCTCGCCTCGCTGAGCGAGCAGATCGACGAAGCCGCGGCGCGGCGGATCGAAGCCGATCGACTTCGGGCGCTTGCGGCGGGCTGGGCTCAACTGGAGAACTCATGGACGGCGGCGGCGCTGCTCTCGCCGGATTACGGTGCGGTGCTGCGCGAGATCGCCGGCGCTGCGCCGCCAGAGATCCGCCTCACCAGGCTCGAGAGCGCCAACGCGCCTCTGGATGCGCTCGCCGCGCCGGGCGCGCCGGCCCCGGTACTCACCATCGAAGCCTACGCCACCGGGAGCGCGGCGGACGAATCCCTTGCCGCATTCGTCGCTCGCGTGCGTCAAAGCCCGCTGGTCGAGTCGGTCGTGCTCGGCTCCACGCTTCGAAGCGAACTCGACGGACAGGCGGCGCGCCGTTTCGAGGCAAGGATGACGTTGCGCCGAGGGCGCGAGGCCCCGGCGCCACGGATGGTTGACGCGGGAGAGGAGGCGCAGCCATGAAGCGCCGCACCAGCCTCAGGAGAATCCTCCCATCTTTCGCCGTCGTGGCCGCGCTGCTGATCGCCTCGTTCATCAACTTCTCCATGCCCCGCATGAAGCGACTCAGCGTGTTCGAGCGAGAGTGCCAAGCGCTGCTTGGCCACCAGCAGATCGCCTCCGCGGCGGCAATGCCCGGTGACTTTCGCGAACCGAGCGAGGTGATGGAATCGGTGAACCGCTTCAATGCGGCAGGCAAGGACGCCTCGGTCGCCTACGACCGACTGCTCGATCTGGCGCAGGGGTCCGGCCTGCAAGTTGAGTCAATCACGCCCGGTAGCGCGCCACACCGCAGCGAACGGTTCGAGGTGTCGGAGTGGACGCTCGTCGCGACCGGGCCGTTTGGCGCCGCGGTGGCATTTGTGGACGGGCTCGACGCTTCGGCCGCACTCTACCGGGTGGCGTCGATTCGCATGGTTCCCGCCACAGCCGGCCAGCCGGATGATCTCACGCTGACGGTGAGCGTCGAATCGGTGCGCATCGGCGTTCCTGCGGTGCTCGAGGATGTGGCGGGCGCGACTCGCGGGGCGCCCTCGGGGGAGGATCGGCCATGAGAGTGAGCGTGACTGCGGGCCGGCGAGTGGCGGGCATCGCCTCGATTGCTCTGCCGGTGCTAATCGTTGCGACGGCCAAACTGGCCGGGCTGGGGCCGCTGTCATCCCATGCCGACGCGATCGATGATCCTGATGAAACCTCTCTCGGTGAACCAGCTGCGCCGCCCGCACCCCGCGTGGTCGAGCCTCGACTGCAACTCTCACCAGCCGAAATCGAAGCGGTGGCACGGGCGCGAGAGTTGCGCCGTCACGCGGCCCGGAGCGTCAGCAGTCCGTTCTACGCGCCGCGGATCGTCGAATCCGAGCCGGCGCGCGTCGAGGCGCCAGTGGTCGAACCGGAGCCGCCCGCTCCGCCGACGTTCGTTCTGAGCGGCGTGATGAACGGCAAGCCGCCGATCGCGGTCATCGACGGGCAGGTTCACCAGGTCGGCGATCGACTCGGCGAGGGCTGGCGGATCATTTCCATCGACGCCCGGAGCCTGAACGTGCTTCTGCGCCACGACGATGGCCGCGAACACCAACTGCGCGCCGGCTCGATATAGCCGCTCGCGCGACGCTACGCCGGCTGCTGCGGGCGATCCGGATTCGACCAGTCGAGATGAAAGAACTGCCCGCGCGGCTGATCGACGCGCTCGTAGGTGTGGGCGCCGAAGTAGTCCCGCTGGGCCTGGAGCAGGTTCGCCGGCAGGCGCCTGGAGCGGTACGAGTCGTAGTACGCCAGTGCCGACATGAACGCCGGGCACGGCACCCCGCCCGTCGCCGCCAGCGCGACGACCTTGCGCCAGGCCTCCTGGCCGGCATTGATCTGCCGCCGAAAGGTCCGGTCGAGGAGGAGGTTGGGCAGGTCTTTGTCTTCTTCGTATGCCGAGGCGATGCGCTGGAGGAAGCGCGCACGGATGATGCATCCGCCGCGCCAGATCCGGGCGATCGTCGCGAAGTCCAGCGTCCAGTGGTATTCCGTCTGCGCCTGGCGCATCAGTTGGAACCCCTGCGCGTACGCGCAGATCTTCGAGCAGTACAGCGCCTGGCGCACGGCGTCGATGAGTTGTTCGCGGGAACCCAGGGCGCGGCGGCTCAGCGGCGCTGGCGCTTTGATCTTCTTTGCGGCGCCCGCGCGCTCGTCTTTGAGTGAACTGATGATCCGCGCAAACACGGCTTCGGTGATCGTCGCAGCCGGAACGCCCATGTCGAGCGCGTTCACGCTCGTCCACTTGCCCGTACCCTTCTGGCCGGCGGCATCGAGGACGGAATCGACGAACCACGCGTTCTTCTTCTGTGGGTCTTTCTGATGAAGGATGTCGGCGGTAATCTCGATGAGATAACTGTCGAGATCGCCCCGATTCCATTTGGCGAACACATCGCCGATCTCGGGCGGAGACATGTCCAGCAGCGTGCTCAGCAGCCAGTACGCTTCGCAGATCAGTTGCATGTCGGCGTACTCGATGCCGTTGTGAACCATCTTGACGTAGTGGCCGGCGCCATCGGGGCCGATGTACGCGGCACACGGCTCGCCGCCCTTGACCGGCTTGCCCGGCGCCGCGCCCTCGAGCGGCCGGCCGGTCTTCGGATCGACTCTTGCGGCGATGGCCTCCCAGATGGGCTTGAGGCGCTGCCACGACTTCGCGTCTCCTCCAGCCATCAGCGACGGGCCGAAACGCGCGCCTTCCGAGCCGCCGCTCACGCCCGAGCCGAAGAATTTGAGGCGGTCGGCGTAGTCGCGCTCGCGCCGAATCGTGTCTGTCCACAGCGAATTGCCGGCATCCACGATCAGGTCGGCTTTGCCCACGCCGGCGCCGATCAGTTGCTCGGTAACCGAGTCCACCGGCTTGCCCGCCGGGACGAGCAGCACGGCGATGCGCGGCGGTTTGAGCGCTGCGACGAATTCGCCCAGGCTCCGGCAGCCGGTGAGCCCGCCTGGCGTATCGCCGTGCGCGCGCACGAACTCGTCCATCACTTCGGTCGTGCGGTTGTAGACGGCGACGTGAAAGCCGTGGTCGGCCATGTTGAGCACGAGGTTCTGACCCATGGTGCCCAGGCCGATGAGTCCGATTTCCGCCTTGCCGCTGCTCATGCGCGATGCCTCCACCCGGCGATTCGCCGAAAGGGGAGTCTAGTCGTGCGCAAGCGCGCGGCGACAACCGCGAGGTTATTGATCGGCCGACTCGCCGGGCGATTGCGGCGCATCCGGTCGCGGCAATCGCCGGGCCCAGTTGCGGATCAACTCGCGATAGCGCGGCGGGATGGCTTCCTCGTTGAGGGCCCGCTCGATCGCCTGAGCCGCCTCGCGCAGTTGCGTCGAATCCATTGGCTGGCGATCGACAGCGCCTTGCGGCCGCTCGTGATCCGGGCCGAACATCTCGGCGATCACGCGATCGTTCACGGGCTTGTCCGGCCTCGAGAGGTCCATGTCCTGCGTGTCGTATTCAAAGAGGCGCGGATTCTGCACCGTCTGAGTCGGCAGCGTGCGGTCGAGAAGGGACTTCGGAGATCCGTCGCCGCCGCTGCCGAGGTCCTCGCCGTTCTGCCTGGCTTTTTCCGCGGCCCAGCGCTCCAGTTCCTGCCGCTCCTCAGGCGTCATCTGCTCGAGCAGTTCCCTGGCGGCGTCCTTCATTTCCTGTGAGATTTCCTGGTCGCCTGAACCGCCGGGAGCGCGGTCGATCTGCTCCAGCGTGTCGCGCAGGCGCTTGACGCGATCGGCGACCGATCCGGGCTGTTCTCCGGTGCCTGGCTCGCTTGACGATGCCGAATCGCCGGACCCACCCTGAGAGCCGGGAGTCAGCGCGGGATCGATGCGGGCGCCTGGCCCGCCGGGCGGCTGCCCCTGAGGTTGTGAAGGATCGTGCCCTGGCTGTGGCTGGCCCGCGCCATCACCCGCCGTCGGTTGTCCCTGTTCGCCTGGCCCTGGCTCGCCGGCTGGTTGAGGCTCGCCGGCACCGGAGGGCTCGGGGCGAGGCTCGCCACCCGGTTCGATTACCTCTTCGGGGGTCGGCTTGCCCTCGCCTTGGCCGGTCTCGGTCGGCTTGGGTTCGCCGGGTTGGGCTCCTGGCGTCGGCTGGGGCGACTCGCCGGGCTCGCCAGGTTGGGTCTTCTCACCCGGTTGCGGCTTGTCGCCGGGTTGAGTCTTCTCACTCGGTTGCGGCTTGTCGCCGGGTTGAGTCTTCTCACCCGGTTGCGACTTCTCTCCCGGTTGAGGCAGCTCGGCGGGCTGGGACTTCTCGCCAGGTCGGGGCTGGTCGCCAGGCTGGGTTTCTTCTCCCGGCTGCGTCTGCTCGCCGGGTTGAGTCTTCTCACCTGGCTCAGTCTTCTCGCCGATCGGCGGGCTCTGCCCCGGCTGCGTCTGGTCGTCCTGGCCGGGCTGTTGGTTGCCCTGCTCAGCGCCGGAGTTCTTCGACTCGCTCTGGTTCGACTCCTCTCCGGCAGGCCGGGACTCGTTCTCCCCTTCACGACCCGAGGGAGGCTGGGGCGCGTCGGTTTGCTCGCCGGGATCGGGACGCGGGCCTGCTTCAGTGTCCTGCGACGGATCGGCTGGCGGCGGCGGATTCTCGACCGAGTCCGCCAGATCGGAGAGCCGCCGGGCAGTTTCTTCAAGTTGTTCGCGCGCCTGCTGCTCGGCGGCCTGCTCCGCCAGTTCGCGCTGGGCCTGCTCGGCAAGTTGCTGCGCGTCGATGGGATCTCGTCCCTGCTCCTGTAACTCCCGCCTGATCTCATCGAGTGAAGGCGGATCCTGCTTCCACTGTTCGATCTGCTCCGCTGGCACGCCGAGGTCTTCGAGCGTCGGCTCGGGTGACTCGCCTGCGGGATCAGCACGTTCCTGCTGCGCGGATTGGTTGATCTGCTCTGCCGACTGCCTCAGCGACTCGGCCAGCGCCTCACGCTGTTCGGGCGGAGCGTCCTTGAGTCGTTGATCGAGTTCCTCGAGCCACTTTGCGGCGGCCGCCTGGTCGCCGCGGCGCAGGGCGTCGGTGAACTCGTCCGCCGCGCCGGGATCGACCGGCTCGGGCAGGCCGGTCAGCCGCTGCGCGGCCCGCTGCCGCGCCTGTTCGGCGATCTGCGACTGTCGATCGAGGCGGTCGGCCAGTTCCATGGCCTCGCGCGCCGCCGAGGCGATCTCGGCGTCGCGGCTGCCTGAGCCATCCGATCGCGATGCTGTAGTTTCGTTTCCTGCAGGCGCATCGAGTTGTTTTGCGAGGCGGTCAAGCGTGTTGAGCGCCTGCTCGCGGGCCGTGGTGCTCGCGTCGCTCAGCCCCAGCGGGTCATCGGCATCGCGGTTGCGCAACTGCTCCGCGCGCTGGCGCAGTGACTCGGCGGCCTTTTGTCGTGCGTCAAGCGCTGCGATCTGCTCTGCCGTCGGCGGAGATCCGGCGAGGAGGTTGCGCGGTTCGACGAGCCAGATCAGCAGTGCACACGCAACCGCGCCCGTTGCCGCCGTTCCCCAGGTCATCGGCCACTCGATTCGCGCCGCGGCACGCGGGTCGAGCCGCGACGCCACGCTCTGCGCATCCTGCTCCACCCACTGGCGCATCGGATTGTCACGATCGGTCGAGGTGAGCGACTCGAGCGCGATCGCCGTGCCCAACCGATCCTTGAGACCGAGTCCTTCGTCGAGGATGACTGCTGCATCGAGGCTCGCGGCGCGGCGGCGCCAGGCGATGGCGCAGGCGATCGGCATCCCGCCGAGCGCCACCAGGGCAATCAGCCATGCCGGAGCGCCGATGTTCAGAAAGCGATCAGCGAGCGTGAGCAGCAGCGCCGCCGCAACGCTGACCGACAGCCACAGCCCGCACCGGCGCACGGCATCAGCCACCAGCAGCCGCCGCCGGGTGCGCGACATGAGCCGTTCGAGATTCGAGTGCCGCCTGTCCATGTCGTTCAAATCGGTTCGGCCGGCATGGCCGCTCCCGGATTATACGAGATGAGGACTCAATCCGGTCGTTCAGGTGCACGCTTCGAGCGGAATGCGGAAAAAACGGGCCGAATTGGCGTTGATTGCATCGTGAAAGTCCCCCCATGGCTCGCCGCGCAACTGGGCGACAAAGCGGGCTGTGTCCGCGGCGTACTGCGGTTCGTTGGGGTAAATCTTGCGGTGGGGTTCGGGGGTGAGGAAGGGCGCATCGGTTTCGATCATGAGGCGGTCGCCAGGCGTGATCTTCGCGGCGTCCTGGATCGATCGGGCGTTTCTAAACGTCACGATGCCGGTGTAACTGATCATCGCGCCCAGGTCGAGCACCGCGCGCGCCTCGTCTGGCCCGCCCGTGAAGCAGTGGAAGACAAAGCGGCTGCCCGCGAGGCCGCTGGCGCGAAACGTCGGCAGCAGTTCATCGAACGCTTCGCGGCAGTGCACGATGATCGGCAGATCCAGGCCGCTTGAACTGATCGCGTTGAGTTGTTCGCCAAGGATGCGGCGCTGGACATCGAGCGGCGGATGGTCGTAGTGCTTGTCGAGGCCGAGTTCGCCGAACGCCACGCACCGCTCATCGTGCGCCACGGCGAGCATGGCCGGCCAGTCCGCCGGTTCGTCGCTGTGCAGCGGATGCACACCGGCTGAGCACCAGACGTTGTGAAACCGCCGGGCGAGGGCAAGGCAATCGGCCGCGTTGGCGGTCGTGGTCGAGACGGTGATGGCGCCGACCACCCCGCGCTTCGCGGCCGCCTGCAGGACGGCCTCGACGCGACCGCTGTACTGCGGAAAGGTGAGATGGCAGTGGGTGTCGATCATGGCTGGACAAGCGTATGGAGCGCGGGGAACTTCCGCGCGAACCTGCGTGAGATCACGAGAAAACCACCCTGAACCGAAGCCCGTGAGAGTGCCATTCCAGCGGTAGCGCATCGCCGGGAGGTACGCTTGTTGAAGCGGGCGTGGCCCGAAGGCGTGAGATTCTCGCGTCGCCGCCTGATTCTTCTCCAAGGAGGACTGAACATGTCTCGTACTTCCATTCTGGCCGCTGCGGCTTCGCTGACCGCTGCGTCGATCGTCCCGTCCGCCATCGGGCAGATCTACCCCGGCCAGCCTCATCAAGGGTGGAATGCCATTCCGTTCTGGGTCGATGAATGCAGGTATCAGCAGGTGTTTGCGGCGGCGCAGTTCGGCTCTGCGCCCATCGAGATTCACTCCATTGCGTTCGCCCCGGCGGAAACGTACAACGGCGAAGACTACATCTTCGACCAGGTGCGCATCCACATCGGATACACCGACAAACAGCCGGGCGAACTCTCGTCAGACCTCCTGACCAACCCGAGCGGGCCGATGCCGGAGGTGTTCAACGTGTTCGAGATGCGCGGCGTCGTCGAATACGGCGGAAGCGAGTACTTCTCGTTCAAGTTCCCGTTCGACGCGCCGTTCTGCTACGACCCGGGCAACGGCAACCTGCTCATCGAAATCTACAGCGTGAACACGCTCATCGCGATCGCGACGTCGTACACCTACGGCATGCCCGACGCTTCGCGTGCGTGGAACTCGTTCACCTTCGGCAATGGCACTGACACCATCGCGGCACGGATGATGTTCGAGATCACGCCATGCACGGGCGGACCGTCCCTGCAACTCGGCGGCCAATGCCCCGGAATCCTCAACATTGCCTGGAGCGGAGCGACCTCCAATCGCCAGATGGGAATCGTGTACGCCCGCAACACCGGCGCGTTCGTCGTGCCGGGCGGGCCGTGCGCCGGCACAGCGCTGGGCCTGGGCACGAACCAGATTCAACTGGTGCGCACGGTCAGCACCGGCAGTGGCAGCGGCTCGGTGAACGGCAACGCCGGCCCGGCCGCGTGCGGCGGGTATCTGCAGCTGGTGGTTGTGGATGCCACTCCCTGCACGGTGAGCAACACGGCTCGATTGCATTAGCGTTGCAGCGGGCCTGGGTGCGGGGAAATCACCCTGATCCACGCCGGAATCCGATGTGCGTGAGCCTCGGAGCGAACGCTTCAAGTACGATTGTGTCATCGCTGCAGCGCGGGCACTGGTCCCAAGCGCCGCGACCAAAACACCACTCGACAGGAGCGTGATCTATGTCCCGCATTGTTGCCTTGAGCGCGGCTGCGGCTGCAATTGTCGGCTGCGCAGCTTCGAGTCTCGGGCAGGTTTACCCAAACCGCCCACACGGCGGCTGGAATGGGATTCCTTTCTGGACTCCTCCGTGCGCATATCAGCAGGTCTTCGCGGCCGGCCAGTTCGGATCTTCGCCAATCATGATCCATTCACTCTCATTCGCGCCCGATTCGTTTTACAACGGAGAGGACTACACCATCAGCAATCTGGTGGTGCGGCTGGGGTACACCGACAAGGCGCCCGGCGGACTCTCATCTGATCTGCCGAGCAACGTGCGCGGCTCGCTCACTACCGTGCTTAACATGCCGTCATTCCGCGGGATCGTCGATTCGCAGGGGCCAGACTACTTTTCGATGCGGCTGCCCTTCACCACCCCATTCTGCTACGAACCGGCCAGCGGGAATCTGCTGGTCCAGATCGATCTCGCGGGAAGTTCGCTTGGAATTGCCATCTCGACGACCTATGGCATGCCGGATTCGACCCGAGCGTGGAATTCTTCCATCTTCGGAAACAACACCGACACGATCGCGGCACGGATGATGTTCGAGATCACGCCATGCACGGGCGGACCGACCCTGCAACTCAGCGGCCAGTGCCCCGGAGTTCTCAATGTCGCCTGGAGCGGAGCGACATCCAATCGCCAGATGGGAATCGTGTACGCCCGCAACACCGGAGCGTTCGTCGTGCCGGGCGGGCCGTGCGCCGGCACTGCGCTGGGCCTGGGCACGAACCAGATTCAACTGGTGCGCACAGTCAGCACCGGCAGTGGCAGCGGCTCGGTGAACGGCAACGCCGGCCCGGCCGCGTGCGGCGGGTATCTGCAGCTGGTCGTGGCGGACGGCAGCCCGTGCTCGACGAGCAACGTCGCGGCCATTCCGTAGGTGACGACGCAACGCAGGCAGCCTCATCCGCGGGGATGAGGCTGCCTGTTCATTGACTCGGTGTGGATTGGCTCATGCCGCCGGCCGCGGATCGTCCTCGTATTCGTCGAGCTGGCGGCGGAAGGTGTCCAGGGTGGTGCTGAGACGGTCGATTGTTCGCAGCACTTCGTCGGCGGTGTCGTCGCCGGCGCCGGCCGGGGGGTGGAGCAGATCGCCGACCCAGCGGAACGGCAGCGGTTCGAAGGTCATCTCATCGTTCGGGCTGCACGTCTCGGTGAGCCTCAGGTTTGGATAAACCATCGCATCGCACTCCTTGAAGTGATTCATCGTCCGGATGGACCGTCCTGCTTCAAGATCGGCAACGTCCGCCGGCCGCTTGACTTACAGCAGCGATGGGAGCGGATGGTGGCTGGAGCCGGGCAGAAAAACCGGCATGCTCAGCCCGATAATGTGCCTGTGCCTGCAGTTCAGATCGGAATGCTGTCGTCCAGGTCGCCCGCTGGGGCGGCCGACGCCCGCTGCGGCGGGGGCGGGGTGTAGGCCGGCCGGGCCGGCCGAACCGACTCGACGGGCGGCATCATCGCCGTGAAGTCCTTGAACTTCATGCTGCTGCCCACCCATGTGAGCCGGACCGTGCCGGTAGGGCCGTTGCGCTGCTTGGCGATGATGAGTTCGGCGATGTTGGTGGGCTCAAAGTCCGGCTTGCTCTGGTTGTAGTAGTCCTCGCGGTGGAGCATCATCACCACGTCGGCGTCCTGCTCGATCGAGCCCGATTCGCGCAGGTCCGCCATGCGCGGCCGGTGATCTTCGCGGTTCTCGGCGGCCCGGTTCAGCTGGCTCAGGCAGATCACCGGCACGTTCAGCTCGCGCGCCAGCGACTTGACGCCCCGGCTGATCTCCGCCACTTCCTGCTGGCGCGACTCGCGCGTGGATCCCATCATCAACTGGAGGTAGTCCACGACGATGAGTTTCACCGCGTGCTTGGCCACCATCCGCCGCGCCTTGGCCCGGAGTTCGAGCACGCTCAGGCCCGGCGTGTCGTCGATGAAGATCGGCGCTTCGCTCAATTGTCCGACCGCGGTGGCGATGCGGTGGTAGTCGTGCTTGCTGATCATGTTGCGGCGGAGTTTGTGCGAATCGACTTCGCTGCGCGACGAGAGCAGGCGTTCGGCGAGCTGCTGCTTGCCCATTTCGAGACTGAACACGCCCACCGGCGTGCCCATTAGCGCGATGTTCTCGGCGACGTTGAGCGCAAACGAAGTCTTGCCCATCGACGGGCGGGCGGCGATGATGACCATCTCGCCCGGCTGCAGGCCCGACGTCATCTCGTCGAGTTCGCGGAAGTGTGTCGCCAGACCGGTGATGTGGCCCTGCTCGCGCGATTCGATCGCCTTGAGCGTCTCTTCGAGCAGCGAACTGAGCGAGCGCGTCCCTTCGTGATCGAATTGGAGCACCACGTCGAAGATGGATCGTTGCGCGGCGTCGAGCACATCGCGCACTTCGCCGCCTTCGAGATAGGCCGCATGCAGGATCTCTCCCGCCGCGCCGATGAGGCGGCGCACCAGCGACTTCTCCGCCACGACTTTGGCGTAGTAGGGGGCGTTGACCGCCGCGGGCACGCTTTCGGCCAGTTGCAGCAGGTACACCACGCCGCCGATGTCCGCCAGCACGCCCTTTTCTTCCAGCCTCTGGTGCAGCAGCGTGAGGTCGCCCGCGGCGTGACGATCGTACAACTCGACCAGCGAGGAGAAGATGGCGCCGTGGGCCGGTCGGTAGAAGTCTTCGGGCGACTTGACCGTCAGAATGACGTCGCCGATCACCTTTGGATCGAGAATCATCGAGCCCAGCAGCGCCATCTCGGTCTCGACTGAGTGCGGCGGCAGGCGATCGAACAGAGCGCCCAGTTCGACGCTGGCTCGCTCGCGGCGGCGGCCCGAGCGGGTGGCGGCGGAGGTGGAGCTGCTTTGAGCGGGATTCGGGGGCGACTGGGTCATGCGGTCGGAAGGGCTGATCATACCGGCAACATCGGTGCGGCTGGCATCAGGATATCACCTTTCTCCCGGCGCGGACCGCGTACCGACAGCACAGCCGCCGGGCATCCACGACTTGTGCACATCAGCCAGCGGAACCGGGCATCAGCCGGAGAGATCAGGCGGCCTTGCGGCAGACCTTGACGCGGCGCATCTTCACGATCCTGACGGTGCTCTGGTGGCTGACGTCCCCGGCGTCTTCGCGCCGGCGGCCGCGCCGCGACACGTCCATGAGGTCGCTGCTTGTGCAGATCCGATTGAGGATGTCCGTCACCACAAACGCGCGCAGGCTGCACAGTGGCATTCGCCCCGACGGCTGTCCGGGAGCGGCGAATGACTCCCGCTTGAGTTCTTCGGCGTTGAAGAACTGGCTTCGAGATCGGTCGAACTCGGCGGCGAGCATCTGCAAGCGCACCTTCAGATCCGCGCGCGGCGAAAGAACAATGAAATGGTCGTCGGCCACATGAGCGATGAACTCGTCCGACTCGCGCTCGCCGAAGTGCAGCATGAGCAGGGCGGCCAATTGCCGGAGCATTGAATCGCCCATCTCAAAGCCGTAGGCCCGGTTGTAGCGATTGAACGCGCGGATGTCGACGACCGCGGCGGAGGTGGCGGTGCGCTGGTCCTGGCGCCGCTGGATCTGCCAGTCAAGTTGCACGCGGTTGGGCAGGCCGGTGAGCGATGCAGTGTGTGGCGAGCCCTCCGGTCGCATCTTCCCCGCCGCCATCATGAGCGAGCGCATCGACAGCATGCCGACAACGTCTTCGCTGGCCACGAGGATCGGCTCCATGATCTCCGAATCGGGGCGGAGTACGGCCCAGTTGATGATCTCGGCGATGGTCATGTCCGGGCTGGCGACGATCACGCCCGGACGGCAGAGCCGGCCCAGCGTCATCCGTGGATCGGCTTTGCAGGCTTCCCTGACTTTGTTCGGCGGGACGGCGCCGAGCACACGCGGTCCCTCGACGACTGCCAGGGTAGCAGCGCTGCTCAAGTGCCCGATCAGTTCCAGCGCATTGGCGACGGACATCTCGGCCGGACAGGAGATGAGCGGGTGCGCCAGCTCGCCGATGGGCGCCATGCGCGGGTCTTCGAAGCGCCGCTGCTCCATTCGGTGCCGCATGTGCGGAATCACTTCGACCCACAGAGGATCGACGCTCTGGTTGGGGGCCGCAGCGGGGCGCGCGATCAGAAAGCCCTGGCCGAACGCGACGCCCAGGTCGATCGCCGTGCGCAGTTCCTCTTCCCGCTCGATGCCCTCGGCCAGCAGCATCATGCTGCTGAGGCGCGCGAAGTGAACGAAGAACTGGAGCAGGTTGCGCCGAAACGGATCGGCATCCAGATTCGAAATCAGTTCACGGTCGAGTTTGAGCCAGTTCGGCCGCAGGCGCATGATGCGATTGAGCCCGCTCGTGCCGGCACCGACATCATCGATCGCAAACTGGAAGCCGCGTTCGCGAAAGGCGTCGGCCTGTGCGGCGAGCATGTCAACGCTGGCGGTTTCGTTGCGCTCGGTCAACTCGATCGTCACGTGGCTCGGTTCGAGCCTTGAGCAGTTGCGGCAGATCGCCGTCACCTCATCCACAATCCGCGGATCGGCAAACACGGACGGCGAGAGGTTCACAAAGAGAAACTCGCCCGGGGGCAGGTCCTGGGCGGCGCTGAAGATGGCCTCGTGGCACGCCCGCTCGAGTTCCCAGAGCATGCCGACGCGTTCGGCGGCTTCAAAGAGCGCACCCGCGTGGGGGAACGGCCCGCCGTCGAGCGGGCGGATCAACCCTTCGCGCGCCGCCACTAGGCCGGTGCGGAATTCGAGAATCGGCTGGAAGACCACCCGCAGCGCGCGCGATGCGATCACGCTGCTGATCTGCGCTTTGAGATCGGCTGCGTCCGCACTCCCGCTCGGTCGGTTGTCGCCCATTCCACACGCCCTTGGTGGTGCATCCCCTGTTCGGATGACGCACTTACAGCATCGGCCAATACTGGCCGGCACTTGCCCGGTTCAAGTCGCCGCCGGAGCAGAGAGTTGGAATCAACCGCCGGCCGGAGCCGGTCCATGCTGCATCAGTCGAAACGGAAAACGCCCTTGCGCCACGCGTAGACGTACGCCGCTGCGGACATGAGCAGGAAGAAGAGAATGCGACCGAGAAAAACGGCGCTCAGTTCGCTGCCGGGCGCGAGCTGCCGAAACGTCGTCGCCCAGGGGTAGAGGAAGATGATCTCGACGTCGAAGACGAGGAACGTCATCGCCAGCAGGTAGTATCGGACGTTGAAGCGCTTGCGAGCGGTGTCGATCGGATTCATGCCCGACTCGTACACCCCGGCCTTGATGGCGCCGCCCCGCCGCGGACCGAGCAGGTGCGTCAGAATGAGCACCGCCACGGCAAACGAGACCGCCAGCAGCACCAGCAGCAGGATCGGCCAGTAATCGGCCATGATGAGCGATGTTGGCGAGGTTGCTTCGTGAGGCATGCGAGATCCCGGAGCGAAACTGTAGACGCGGGAAAGCCGAGGATCGCGCCGCGCCGGCAGGGCGGATTACCCGTTGGGGAGTTCGATCTCCGTCTGGTCCGGCAATTCCGTGTCCTGGTGGACGCCGCGCAGAATGCCGGCCAGGAGCACGACGAGCAAGCCCAGCACCGCCGTGATCATGAGCATCTTGCCGGGCCGGGACCGCATGCGATCGAACGCCGGGCTGCGGCCGGCCATGACCGAGGCGATGAAGAACACCGCCAGCGAGAGCAGCACCTTGGTGCCGAACAGCGCGTGGTAGAGGCCGATCTCTTTCACCTCCGGCAGGCGATAGACCATGAAGTTCCACAGGCCGCTCACGAGCAGCAGTAGAATGCACACGCCCGCGAGCATCGCCCAGCGCTTGCGCACCTTGGCCAGCCAGGGCGGGGGCGCGCCGTCGGGCGCGGTGGTCGTCGGCACTGCCACAATGGCCAGAAAGATCGTCCCGCCGAGCAGGACGATCGCAGGAACGATGTGCATCCAGCGAAACAGAACCGCCACCCAGTCAATGCTTTGCATGTCGAGTTCCTTGTGAAGCAGATTCACCAATCCGATTGCTGACATCCTAGTCGGCCCGCGCGATGCGCGGGGACTGGGCATCAACCCGAGACGCTCAGAGCGGCTTGACGAGGATCAGACAGGGGTTGCCCGGCCAGAGGTTCTTCATCTCTTCGAGTGGAATGAATCCCATCGCTTCGTAGAACAGCCGCGTCCGCTCGTAGTGCTCGTCAGGGCGCGATGGCCCAAGTGTCTTGATCTGAAGCAACCTGGCGCCGCGTGCGCGAACATGCTCTTCAACCAGCCTGACCATCGCGCGGCCGATGCCGGCGCGGTGATGTTCGGGGCGGACCGCCACGCAGTGAATCTCAGCGGAGTGCGGGTTGTGCATGCGGACGGTGACGAACCCCACGGGCTGACCGTCACGTCGTGCGATCCATGTCGGCAGAGCCCGAGCGTCGCGGACGTATTCGACGAGCGCACTTTCGATGCCGAACCAATCCGGCAGGGCTCGAAGGATCTCTTCGCACGATGCGGATTCGCCATCGCGGATTGGATCGAGGATGATGCTCATGGATGGTCGGCGCTGACCGGTAGTTCGATGCCTCGACGCACCGATGCCTTTTGGTTCTTCGATGCCTTTCCGTCAAAACCACCACGCCTTGCCGACGGGTTCGCTGAGGATGACGGCGGAGAGGTACTCGACCGCCTTTTCGAAGCCTTCGTTGACGGACATGTAGGAATCTTCGTGCTCGATGCTCAGCACGCCGTCGTAGCCGTGTCGGCGGAGTATGGAGACGAACGGCTTCCAGAACTCGTCGCCGTGGCCGTAGCCGCAGGTGCGAAAGACCCACGAGCGCCGGTGCAAGTCGCCGTAGGAGCGGGTGTCGAGCGTGCCGTTGATGCGCGTCTGGTGCGGATCGATGGCGGTGTCCTTGGCATGGCAGTAGAACAGCAAGCCGGCCTCGCCGAGCACGCGCGCCGCTTCGACCGGATCGATGCCCTGCCAGAAGAAGTGGGAGGGGTCGAGATTGGCGCCGAGATTGGCCTTGCCCTTCCTGCCGCAGCACGCTTCGCTCAGCCGGATGAGCGTGTCGGGGTTGTAGACGGTAAAGCCCGGGTGCGCTTCCCACGCGACTTTGACGCCGTGCTCGCGGCAGAGTTTGCTCTGCTCGGTCCAGTAGGGGATGAGCACCTCGTTCCACTGGTAGTTGAGCGCCTCGCCATACTCAGGCGGCCAGGCGCAGGTGATCCAGTTGGGCGTCGCGTCGCGGGCGCTGCCGCCGGGGCATCCCGAAAAGGTGATGATGGTGTCGGTCCCGAGTTTCTTTGCCAGTTCGCACGCGGTAACAAAGTCGGCGTGGTCCTTCTTCGCGGCCGACTTGATGGGCGAGACGGGATTGCCGTGCACGGCCAGACCGGAGACTTCGAGTTGACGGTCCTTGAGTTTGGCTTTGATTTCGTCGAGCAGCTTCTTGCTCTCGTTGACCTTGGCCGGGTCGAAGAACGGCTTGCCGGGATAGCCGCCCACGGGCAGTTCGATCGCCTCAAGGCCGACCTCGGCGCAGTAGTCCAGCGCCTGGTCGAATTCCATGCCGGTGAACAGCGCCGCCATCACACCCAGTTTCATTGTGGTTCCTTTCGCGGGTCTATGGAGCAGCCGCGGAGAGCCGGCCGCTGGTGAGCGAATTATCGAACCGCCAAGGGCTCCGGACCATCGGCGCAGCTGAGCCGGCGGCCACTTCATGGCGCCTGGCGCCGGTTCCTGCTCCAGCGGAGCCGCGTTCGGGTCGATGGAGCAGGACATGCGGGTTCTCATCGTGGACGATTCGCAGACGATGCGGCTGCTCCAGCGCGCGGCGCTCGAGCAGCTCGGCCACGAATGCGCAGGCGAAGCGGCCGACGGCGCCGAGGCGCTTGAGATGGCCGAGACCTGCAAGCCTGATCTCATCCTGCTCGATCTGCGCATGCCGGTGATGGATGGGCTCACCTTCGTCAAGGCGTTTCGCCAGCGCGACCGCCACACGCCCGTCATCGTCGTTACGAGCGAGACGGAAAAGCCGCGCGTCATCGAAGCGTTTCGACTCGGCGTGACGGACTTTCTCGTCAAGCCCTTTACGCCCGATTCACTCGCGCGCCGCATCGATGACACCTCGCGCCGGGCTGCGGGTTGACCAGAACACATCGCGCAGCGTGGTCTACATCAGTCCGGCAACCAACGCGATCGCAATGAACAGCAGGATCGGCCCACACAACGCGAACACGATCATGATCGCCATCCAATAGTCATGCCTTGCGGGCGGCGCGCCGCTCATAAGCAGGCCCGAGCGGCGCAGCAGGCGCAGTTGCACCGGGATGTTGGCGTAGCAGGAAAAAAACGCCAGTAACCCGAACGAGAAGACGACGCCACCGCCGCGCGGCGCCAGCGGTGAAAGGCCCAGCGCGATCACCAGCGCCAGCAGCACGACCGGCCAGCCGAAGCGCAACACGATCTCACCGATGCCCGGCAGATCGCGGCCCTGGGTCGTAACCGGACGGTACTCCGAGCCGCACTCGGGACACGTTCCCGATTCGTGCAGATGATCGAGCCGGTAGCCGCACATCGCGCAGTGCCGGGCTCGCACATCGGCCGGAGCTGGCTCCCCGCGTTCACTCACGAGAAAGCATATCGCCAGTCCCCGCCCAGCAGCGCTTTGGCCATCGGCCGTCTGCACGCTGAGATCAGACGATGCCGCTGCGCGCCGCCTGGATGAAATCGGTATATGGCGGCGTCGCGCCGCTGGCGGCGATCAACGTCGCGATCTGCCCGCGGTGATAGGACGAGTGCAGCACGGCGTGCGTGGCCATCTCGCCGATCGAGTTGGCCCACGGTTCGCCCTTGCTGTTTGTATAGCGGATGATCTCCCCCGAGCCGCGTCGATTGAGCAGGCTGCTCCAGTCGCGGGCGGCTCCATCGAGCGATCGTTCGATCTCCTGCAGCTTCCACTGCGGCCAGACCACCACCGGGCCGGCCTCGTTCGCCCGCGCAAGGAACAACTCGTGCACGGCTGCGATGTGGGCAAGCAGTCGGAGGGCTCGAGTCAAATCGCCGGATAAGCCGGCCAGGGCCGCCGCGGTGCGCCGGTTCGCCCAGTCGTCGTAGGCCAGAAGCCGTTGCAGGTCGATCACGATCAATCATAGAACGCCCAATACACAGTTCGGTGCAATGAACCACCGGTTTGCGGCGACAGTAGTGGGGGGCGGGAAACGCTACGGCCGATGCCGCAGCCGCTCTCTACAGTTGCTTCTGAGGAGACTGGTTTCATGAACACACGAATTGCCGTTGCCCTGGCGGGTCTGGGTCTCGCGAGCGGAGCCATTGCCGCCGCGCTGGGCCGGCTCGGCGAGGGTCAGGATCCGGGCCAGGTTCAATCGAGCGGAGAAACGATGCAGACGCGCGACAAAGCGAAGCCGACGTATTCCAAATCAAACTACGACATCACGCCGCTCTCGCCCGAGCGCGTCGAAGAACTGGCGAGCCGGCTGGATCCTGAAACGTATCGCATCACCCAGAAGGCCGGCACCGAGCAGCCGTTCTGCGGCAACCTTCTCGACAACAAGAAGGACGGCACGTACGTCTGCGTCGTGTGCGGCCTGCCGCTCTTTGCGAGTGAGCACAAGTTTCACTCGGGCACGGGCTGGCCGAGCTTCTACACCGGGTTCGATCCCGCCCATATTCGCGAAATCGAAGACCGCAGCCACGGCATGGTGCGCACGGAGATTGAGTGCGCCCGCTGCGGCGCGCACCTCGGACACGTTTTCAAAGACGGGCCGCCGCCGACGGGGCTGCGCTACTGCCTCAATTCGGCATCGCTCACGTTCTTCGAGAAAGACCAGGCGCTCCCGTCCGAGAGCCAGCCGGTGAAGACCGAGACCGCGTACTTCGCGGGCGGCTGCTTCTGGGGCATCGAGCATTTCTTCGACGAGGGCCCCGGCGTGATCGAAGCCGCCAGCGGCTACATGCAGGGCGACGTCGAGAAGCCGACCTACAAGCAGGTGTGCTACGAGAACACGCACCACGCCGAAACGGTTAAGGTCGTTTTCGACCCCAAGCGCATCTCCTATCGCCGCCTGCTCGAGGCGTTTTTCGTCATGCATGACCCCACGCAGTTGAATCGGCAGGGGCCGGATGTCGGCGATCAGTACCGCTCGGGCATCTGGTACGCAAATGACGAGCAGAAGGCCGAAGCGGAGAAGTTCATCAGCGAACTCAAGGCATCGGGCCGCTACAAGGGTCGCGACATCGTGACACAGGTGGAGAAAGCGGAGACGTTCTGGCCCGCGGAGGAGTACCACCAGGATTATGTGAGCAAGACCGGCAGGGCCTGTCATATCGCCGATCCCTGGAAGTAACTGCATGTGAAGCGGCTGTACTGAGGGGCAGAGAATTCTCGCGCCCGCCGTCCAAGTCGCCCCCTATCGTTGCCGGTTGGGGGTAGGGCTCATGAGGCGACGGCGGACGCTCGCGCTGGTTTTGATAGGGGTGGCGGCGGTTGCGGTCTGCGCCGCCGTCGCCGTGCTGATCGCGCCGGCCGCTGCAGACGACGTGATCCGGCCGCGCTACTCCGCGTTCGGTTATGACGTGACGCCGCTGACGGATGAGCAGCTCGCTCCGCTGGTCGCGAAACTCGATGAAGAAACCTACCGCGTGACGCGCAAGGCCGGGACGGAAGAGCCCTTCTGCGGCGATCTTCTCAACATCAACGCCGAGGGCACGTACGTCTGCGTCGTGTGCGGCCTGCCGCTGTTTTCGAGCGAACACAAGTTCGTTTCCGGCACGGGCTGGCCGAGCTTTTATACCGAAATCGACCCGCAGCAGGTCGTGACCATCAAAGACGGCAGCGGCGGCGTGCGCGGCTACGAAATCCAGTGCGGCCGGTGCGCATCACACCTCGGGCACCGAATGGTGGACGGCCCGCCGCCGACAGGCCTGCGCTACTGCGTCAACTCGGTCTCTCTCAAGTTCTACGCGGCGGATCAGCCGCTGCCGCCCGAGAGCCAGCCGGTCAAGACCGAGACCGCGTACTTTGCCGGCGGCTGCTTCTGGGGCATCGAGCACTACTTCGACCAGGGGCCGGGAGTGCTCGAGGCCGTCAGCGGCTACATGCAGGGTGATGTGGAGAATCCGTCCTACGGTCAGGTGTGCATGGAGAACACCCATCACGCGGAAACCGTCAAGGTCGTGTTCGATCCGGCGCGCATCTCGTTCCGCCGCCTGCTGCAGGCGTTCTTCGACATGCACGACCCAACGCAACTTAACCGCCAGGGGCCCAACCTGGGCGATCAGTATCGATCAGGGGTCTGGTATGTCAGCGAGGCGCAGAGGATCGAAGCGGAACAGTTCATCGCCGAACTCGCGGCTTCGGGAAAACACAATGCTCCGATCGTGACGCAGGTGGAGGCGGCGAAAGTCTTCTGGCCCGCAGAGGTCGGGCACCAGGACTTCGTCGTCAAGAACGGCGGAACCTGCGACGTGGCCGATCCCTGGAACTGAGGCCGGCGGCGCCTGGCCGCGGGCTTGGAATTCGACTCCATTTGCCTCAACTCGTGGAATTGCTGCAACCTTTCGCGAGTTTTGTGCGGTAACCTAACCGCCAGACCGGTGATCCGGCTGGACGATTTCTGTGCCGCAACCAGAGGGGGAGTCATGCCCATCAAGCGCCGCTCGCGTTGTTCTTCGATCACTGCTTGCATCGGAGTTTCGTTCTGTGCCTTGGCGGCAGTGTGGGCGACGGGCAGATGTGCGCTGGGGGCTGGGGATGACCGATCCGATGGCGCCGTGTTGTCGCTGACTGACCGCCTGTTCGGCGGCGGAGTCATCGAGACTCAGGCAAACGTCTTCACCAGCAGTTCGCAGGAGCACGGCGCGCTCGCGGCGACGCCCGGCGGCGGATTCATCGCGGTCTGGGATAGCAGGAGGCAGGAATTCGGCGGCTATGCCGTCGTGGCCCAGCGCTTCGATGCCTTCGGCCGGCCCATCGGCGGCGAAGTGCCGATCAACCTGACCTTGCGCGGGATGCAGGAGCGGCCGGCCATCACCGCCACCGGCGATCAGATATGGGTTGCCTGGCAGTCGCATGGGCAGGACGGCAGCGCGGCGGCGGTGGTCGCTCGGCGCTTTGATCTCCAATTGGCAAACCCCGGCGGTGAAATCGCCGTGAACCAGACGCAGGCGGGCAACCAGATGTCGCCGGCCATCGTGCCAGACGCGGCTGGCGGCGCGATGATCGCGTGGGTGGACGATTCTGCCGGCGGCGGCCGCATCATGGCCCGCCGATTCGACTCGGCGGGAGCCGCCCTCGGTGACGAGTTCCAGGTCAGCGGCGATGAGGCGGGTGCCTGCGCCGCACCCTCGCTCGTTCGCACGACCGAGGGACTCTGCTGGGTCGCCTGGGCGCACACGGACGAAGATGGGAACCCGAATCGGATCGTCGCCCAGCAGGTGGCGGCGGACGGTTCGCTTGCAGGCGATCCCATCACCGTCAACGAGATGGACGGCCACGATCACATCGAACCGTCGCTTGCGGCGGCTGCGGATGGCGGCTTCGTTGCAACGTGGCACGCCGCAGTCGATGGCGGCTTTGCCGTCGATGTCCGCTTCTTCGATCGCGACGGCTCGCCGCTGACCGACCCCGTGACGGTCGCCGAGCCTTCCAACGGCTGGAAGAGCGGCGCATCCATCGTGCGAGCAGCCGACGATCAGTACCTCGTCGTGTGCAACAGCGACGGCGCCGGCGGCGACGGCGATGGGTCGGGGGTCATGGGTCAGCTCATCGATTCGCGCGGGCGCATCATCGCTCAGCCGTTTGCATTGAATCTCAACTCAAAGGGCCTGCAGGCGATCACGGCCGCCACTGGTGCTTCGCGCGTGGTCATCGATGACGCGGGTCGTCTCGCGGTGTGCTGGAATGGCGCTTCGAGCGAGGGCGACGAGTCATCTGTCAATCTGACCGTTCGACTGCCGCGCGCGATGGCCGTGGAGGATTCGCCGACGACAATTGATCGTCTCGCGTACGTTCCGGGCGCCGACGAAAGCGCCACGCCCATCCCGCCGATCTGGGATCCGAACCACGTCAAACTCGAGCGGCTGGGCAACGAAGGCGGCGACGGGCCGGACTTTGGCTTCGAGGGAGTCACCAGCACCGGCTGGACGCCGCCCGACCCGGAAATGGCCGTCAGCAACGACCGCATCCTCATCATCACCAACGGCGAGATTTCGCTCTTCGACAAGAGCGGCAACAACCTCTTCCGTGATGAAATCGAGGACTCGTTCGGCTTTTGGGGCGAAGTTGGCGCCACCAACTTCACGTTCGACCCCGAGTGCGTGTGGGACCCGCACAGCAACCGGCTCTTCGCCATGGCATGCGAGCGAAGCAACACGGGCCGCTCGATGTTCCTGCTCGCGGTTTCCAAGACCGGCACGCCCAACACGCGCGACGACTGGTGGAAATACCGCATCGACGTGACGGCCATCTCGGACAACGACATCGATTCGCCCAACATGGCTGTGGACGCCCACAACGTGTTGCTCACCGCGGACTTCTTCGGGCCTGACAAGTACCTGCTCTACTTCATCGACAAGAACTCGATCCTGTCCGGCGGTACGCCCGTTGCGCGGCATGAACTCATCACCGGGGCGACCCAGCAATCAATGGGCATTCCGGTCATGCACGACGCCGGCGCGCCGGCCCAGTACATCCTGCAGTCAACGGAGATGACGACCAACAACACCGTCATCTTCCACGCGTGCGTCGATCCGTTCGGTTCTTATATGCGGACCACCTACACGCTGGCCGTGCCGTCGTATACCTATCCGAACCAGCCGCCCCAGCGTGGTTCGAGCAGCCGGCCGTTCCTTTTCGAGCCTCGCTTCTGGAGCTGCGTTCAGATGAACGATTCGCTCTGGGCGGTGCATCATGTGAACTCTTCACGGGCCCGGGTGCGGTGGTACGAGTTTGACATGCGCGGCTGGCCGGGCAGCGGCAACACGCCCGAGATCGCCCAGTGGGGCGAACTCGACTACGGCGGCACGATCCACACCTTCTTTCCGAGCATCGGCGTGGACTCGGAAGGCAACGCGGCCATCACGTTCGCCCGCTCATCGCCGGATGAATACATCTCCATGTCGCGAGCGGTGCGCAAGTTCAGCGATCCGCCGGGGCAATTCCAGCCGCCGCAGTTCGTCAAGGAGAGCACCGCAGCGCACACGAGCGGTCGCTGGGGAGACTACAGCGCCACCGTCAACGACCCGGCGACCCTGGGCTCGTTCTGGGGACATCATGAGTTCACGCTCAACGGCCAGTGGCGAACCTGGGTCGCGCGCTACGGCGTCGGCGAGCCGCCGATGATTCTCGTTTCATCGCGCCTGGTCTCCGGTGTGCGCGGCACGCTCGACGTCACCGGCGCCACGCCCGGCGCGCAGGTCGTGTTCCTCTACTCCATTCGCGGCCTCGGCAGCGCCTACATCCCGCAACTCGACGTCACAGTTGACATCGACGCGCCGGTGTTCATCGGCGCCCGCACGGCTGACAGCAACGGCGCTGCGAGCCTGTCGAAGCGCATTCCGGATGGAACGGCGGGCCGGCGCATCTGGCTGCAGGCCGCCGAGTATCAGAAGGCGAGCAATGTCGTGGAGACGGTCATCGAATAGCCGCAGCTACGTCTCGCGCGGAGCTTCGCGCGGCCAGAACTTGAGATCGTGAACCACCGCCCGGGCCCGCTGACCCTCGGCGTTGACGATCACTTCCGTGCCGATGCCCGTCCTGGAATATTTGACCATGGCGAAGGCAATGATCGTGCGCCCGAGCATCGGGCTGGGCGTGGCGCTGGTGACCGCGCCGATGATTTCCGCCACCTGGTCGGCGGGGTCGAAGACCTGCGAACCCGTGACGGGCATGTGCTCGCCCGCGACCTTGAGGCCGACAAGCACCTTGGAGGGGTGTCCGAGGCTTTCCATGCGGGCGACGACTTCCTGCCCGAGATAGCAGCCCTTCGTGAACGACACGTGGCGGCGGAGAATGCCGGTCTCGTGCGGCAACGAGTCGAGGCCGAAGTCGATCAGGTGCATCGGGCAGCCCGCTTCGATGCGAGCGATGTTGAACGCGTACCAGCCGATCGAGCGCAGTCCCTGGCCGAGGCCGACTTCGAGCAGTTGCTCGTGGACCGCAACGGCCTGTTCCGTCCGGCAGATGAGATGGAGCCCGACTTCGCCGAGCAGATCGTCTCGATAGACAACAACGGGGTGGCCGTGGACCGTGCATCGCATCGCGCGTCCCGGCGTCAGGTCGGTCAGGGCCGCCGCCTGGGGCTCTTCGGCCACCGACCGGAGGAACTCGATCGCGCGCGGGCCAAGCAGACTCAGGATGTGCTGCCGGCCCGTGACATTTTCGATGGCCACGTCTTCGCTGAAGAGGAATCCGCTGAGCGAATCGGCCGTTCGCTGGGCCAGCGTGGCATCCACGACGAGCAGCATCTCGTCGCCGAGTTCGATCACGCTCAGGTCCGCTTCGATCCGGCCCTTGCGATTGAGCCAGAGGGCGTTGACGACCTGTCCTGCCGCAAGGCCCTTGAGTTCGTTGGTGAGCATGCGGTTGAGAAAATCGACGCGGTCGGCGCCGGTCACGCGCAGGACGCCGCGCTGCGGAAGGTCCATAAGCGCCGCTGATCGCCGCAGCGACGCGTACTCCGCCTCGATTTCGCCATAGGTGGAGACGATTTCAATGCCTTCCGCGGCCACGTCGGCGGCCGAGCCGGCGTCGCGACGGCCGTACACCATGAATTCGGCCTCGGCCTGTTCCTGGAGATTGCGCAGTGGACTGATGGTCGCCATCGGCTCGCCTTGCCTCCCGGCGCGGCAGGGTTATGCTCGTCAACTCGTCGGAGCGATTGGACCGCTCCAGCATGATCATAAGTCCTTCGGCTGCGAGAAACTCGATGAATGTCGATCTGCTCAAGAGGCTCTGCGAAACTCCCGGAATTCCCGGACGCGAAGAGCGCGTCCGGGCTCTCATCGAACGTGAGGTCAAGGGGCTGTTCGATGAAGTCCGAACGGATCCCATGGGATCGCTCATCTGCGTCCGCAAACCGACGCGCCAGGCGGCCAAGGGCCAGTCACCGCTGCGGGTGATGCTCGCCTGCCACATGGACGAAATCGGCTTTTACGTGCGGCACATCGACGACAAGGGGTTCGTGTGGCTCAACCCCGCCGGCGGCTTTGATCCGCGCAACCTCTTCTCCCGCCGCGTGCTCACCTGCGCGGAAGACGGCGATTTCGTCGGCGTGCTCAACCCCGGCGGCAAACCGATTCACATCTCCTCGCCGGAAGACCGCAAAAAGATTCCCGAAGTCACCGAGTTCTACATCGACCTGGGCATGAAGCCCGACCAGGTGAAGAAGAAAATCCGCATCGGCGACATGGTCGTGCTCCATGAGCCATTCGCGGAGATCGGCGACACGCTCGTGAGCAAGGCGATGGACAACCGCGTCGCCTGCTGGCTGGGCATCGAAGCCGTGCGGCAGGTGGCGGGCGGCGCCAGGGCAAAGGGCAGGTCGGGAGCGCCAAAGTCGGCCGGCCATTCGTGCGAGATCCATTGCGTGTTCACCGTGCAGGAGGAAGTCGGCCTGCGCGGCGCGATGACCAGCGCCTACACCGTCAAGCCGGACGTCGGTGTGGGTATTGACACCACGCTCTGTTGCGACACGCCCGGTGTGTGCGAAACGGACCGGGTCACCAAGCAGGGCGATGGCGTGGCGATCACGGTCATGGACGGTTCGGTCATTTCGGCCCACTCGCTCGTCAACCAGTTCGAGCAGATCGCGCGCAAGCACCACATTCCGCATCAGCGATCCATCCTTGGCCGGGGCGGGACCGACACCGCCGCTCTGCAGCGCGCCGGCTCGGGCGCCCGGGCCCTCACGATTTCCGTTGGCACGCGCTACATCCACACCGTGACGGAGATGGTGCACCGGACTGATCTCGAAGCGGCTCGCAACCTCCTGGCGGCCTATCTCGAAGTCGCCTGAATGGCGGGGTCGGTCAGCCCACGGTAGCCGGTGCGTCCGATAGGCGCGCCCGGGGTCTCGGTGCACCCGCCCGCCGCAAGTCCTTCGCAGCCGGTTGCGATTCGATCCCCGGCTGTGGTGTTGCTGCCAAACGGAGAGAAAGTGCCGGAAGCGGAAACCCGGCGGGAAGAAATCGCTGGTCGATTCTGGTTGAGCAGAATCATGAGGCAGGCATCGGCACGCACCTGATGCCGCCGACTATAATCGCACCGACAGGCTCGTCCAACGCGCGCCGCGATTCGACTGGAGCACAGAAGTGACGCAAGAGCAGCAGCAGGTCAGAGTTTCGCCTTCACTCCCGGCCGTTAATCCGTATCCGCGCGGCGCCTACCTCTTCGTGCAGGAAGCGCTCGGTTTCACCGTCGGCAAGGTGCACGGCGGCGAGAAGAAGCGCGAGACCGGCACGCGGCACATCAGCGGCCAGCAACTCTGCCACGGCCTGCGCGAATATGCGATCACCAAGTACGGCCTGCTCGCGCGCTCGGTGCTCGAACACTGGAACATCCACCGCACCGACGACTTCGGCCGCATCGTCTACAACCTCATCGAGTCCGGCCAGTTGTCGTGCAGCGACGAGGACCGTATCGAAGACTTCGCCGCCGTCTATTCGTTCGACGAGGCCTTCGACCAGACGCAGGTCCTCGAATCACTGATCCGCAACTGACGCGCCACTGATTACCCGACACCATCGGCTCTGACGTGTCCGCCCCGCGCCCCCGGCGGACTTGTCGCCGTCCATCGGATCGGTATCCTGCACCGACCATGGAAGAGCCCGGCAACGGCGAAGTGACGCCGAAATTCCAGCCCGACGATCCGCGGCACCTGCACCTCTGGCAGATTCAGTCGGTGCGCGACATCGCCGTCATCGCGCTGGTGATCTTTCTGATCCTGTGCGGCTACTGGCTGCGCAGCGTCACGGTGCCCCTGCTGATCGCGCTGGCGCTGGCGTACCTGTTTGAGCCGATCATCGTTCGCGTAACCCGGCGATTCAATGTGTCGCGACCCGTCGTGGTTGGCAGCCTTGTCGGCGCGGTGGCGATTCTGTTCGCCGTGGCGCTTTTGGGTGTCGCGTTGTCGCTGGTGCAGACGGTTCAGCTGCTGCGAACGTTGCCCGACACGATCGGCGGGGCCATCCGGTTCGTCGATGAACACCTGCCCGAGCCGGCCGGCGAGGCATTCATAGGCGGGCTTGAAAGTCTGTTCGGACCCGCCGACGGGGCTGCCGATTCTGCCACCGTTCAGGGCGGCAATGAGCAGGACGAAGCAGGCGGCGCTCAGGCCGAATCTGACGAGGCTGAGACGGTCGAGGGAGAGACTGCCGAAGGCGAGGCGGGCGAAGCATCGATCGAGCCGCCGGACCGGCAGACCCAGTCGAGGCGGATCGCCGAGAACATCCGCGACTGGGTGCATGCGAATCTGGGCACGGTGTTTCAGGCGACGGTCCGGACCACGGGCGATGCGATCTCACTCATTTTCGCGCTGCTGGGTTCGACGATTTACATCGCCTTCACTTTGTTCCTCATCCCGTTCTACTTCTACGCGTTCTCGACCGGCTGGCCGAAGTTGCGCGATGGAGTAGTCGAACTGTTCCCGGTGGAGCACTCGCAGAACATCTACGACATGCTCCACAAGATGGACCGCGCCGTCAGCGGATTCGTGCGCGGCCGCGTCGTCATCTCGGCCATCATGGGCGTGCTGCTCGCGGCGGGCTGGTGGGCGTGCGGCGTGCCGTACTGGCTGCTGCTGGGCATCCTGACGGGCGTTTTGAGCATGGTGCCGTATCTCGGCGGCATCGGCCTGCCCCTCGCCATCGGCCTGCTCTGGATGTCGCAGGCTGATGCCCAAGGCGGCGAGCAGATGGCCTGGTGGGCCATCCTGCTCTGGCCATCCGTGGTGTTCACGGTCGTGCAACTGGTTGAGGGCTATGTGCTGACGCCGGTGATCTCCGGCAAGGCGACGAATCTCGGCCCCGTGTCGGTCCTGGTCGTTGTTCTGGCCGGCGGCGTGGTGGCCGGCGTGTACGGCATGCTGCTCGCCATTCCCGTCGCCGCGTGCGGAAAGATCATCATCACGGACGTCGTCGTGCCGCGCATCAAAGCCTATGGCCGGGGCCAAGTGAGCGATGTGCTGCCGATTGATGAGCAGTGACACGCCAGGGGCGATGCAGCATCGCGGCGCAACCTGCCGCGGCCGTATGATCCCGCGAGGAGGATCACCATGCACGTCGCCCTCACCGGCGCCTCGGGATTCATCGGCTCAGCGATCGCGCGCGACCTTCATGCCGCGGGGCACACCTGCGCGGCACTGGTGCGTCCGGGCAGTCGCCGCGATCACATCGAGCCGCTCGTCGATCGATTCGTCGTGGGAGATCTGGCGGATGAACGGACGTGGGCTGATCTGCTCGATGGAGCCGAGTGCGTCATTCACTGCGGCGTGGACTGGGCGCCGCTGAAGAACAACGACCTCGAGGCGCATCTCAAGCACAACCTGCTGGGCTCGATCCGCTTTCTGCAGGTCAGCGCCCCCAGGCGGTTCATCTTCATCAGCACGATCGCGGTCCATCACGACATGAGGCCGCGCTGGGGCGGAGTCATCGACGAGGATCATCCGCTCAGGCCCGGCTCGTGGTATGGCGCGTACAAAGCGGCGGTGGAGGCGCACCTCTGGGCAGCCCACTTCAGCACCGGGCAGCATACCTGCGCGCTGCGGCCGTGCGGCGTATACGGTCTCGATCCAAACCTCGAACGGACCTACGGCATCGGCATGCTCCGACGACTGCGCAGCGGTGAATCCGTGGACAAGCCCGGCGGCGGAAAGTTCGTGCACGTCGATGATGTCTCCGCTGCCACGGTTGCGTGCGTGGGCAATCCTGACGCGGCGGGCAAAGCGTACAACCTCGTGGACTGCTACGCCCGCTGGGCCGACTGGGCCCTCATCGCCGCCAACCTGCTCGGGCTCGAAGCGAAGGTGGACACCTCAAGCCCGCCCGAGCCGAAAAACACCTTCACGAAGGACGCCGCCCGCTCGCTGGGCGTCGCTCTTGATCGCGGCCACGGCGGCATCCGCGACTACCTGCGCGAGTTGATCGCGGCCACGGAACACAACGCGGGATCCTGAGTTCAGCGCGTCGCATTCACCAGCAGGTTGAAGCGCCCCGATCCGCCGCGCTCGCGCAGGCCGACGCGGATCTGCGTATTGAGCAGACGCGTGGCCGGGTCGGTCAGGCGAAAGACGCGCACGGTGGTCTCGCCCGGATTCAGTTGCGCCACGTCGAGTTCGAGGCGGCCGTAGCCTTCCGCAAGCACCATGGCGGAGAGCCATGCCGGCGCGTCGGAGTTATTGGAGATCTCGAGCGTGACGACCAGTTCTTCCTTGCCTTCCGGATTGATCACGTACTCGTAGTGCGGCATGAGAGCGATCTTCTGGAAGCCGATTTCGACGATCGACTCCATGCGGACCGCGTTGGTGGAGATGTTCTGGAGAGCGAGATCGACCACGATGCGCTTGGGCCCGCCCGTTTCGTAGGCCGGATAGGTGAAGATGAGCGGCAGGCGGATCTCCTCGCCGGCGCCCATCGAAATTTGCCGCACCCGCTGACGGATATCCCAGTCCGCCGGCTCGATGATGCGCAGTGTGCCCGCGATGCTCGTCTTCCATGGGTTGGTCAGCACCATCTCGTGCATGTGCACCGCCGCGGCGCCCTCAATCCAGCGCGGCGTCACGCGAAAGCCTGATCGCAGCAGCGCGAGGTTGATGACGGCGCCGTCAACGAACTGCGGCTCGCGCGTGATGCGGATCTCGTGCACGCCACCGACCACCGGCACCTGCTCGGTGTTGCCATACGCGTCGCACATGCGGATGGGGTGATTGCCGAGGAAGATCGAAGCGCGAACCACTTCGCTCTCCGGCGAATCGTGCCAGACCGCGATCGTGCCGTTGCCCAGCGCATCGCGAAAGACGACGGCGGTGACGTCGTTTCCGAGATCGAGCCTCGCGTGTTCCATGCGCCCGCTCAGGTGAGCCGCCAGAGTGCGCCACACCGGATAGAGCGCTCCAGGAATGGCGCGATCGGACTGAAGCGGCTGCACGCCCCATGGGTGCCTGATGGCCACGTCCGAAGCGCCGGCTTCCCACGCCATCACCGTGCGGCGGACCAGGTCGCCGACCTGGTGTTCGAGACCGAACAACTCTGCGTCAGCCGGTTCGATCACAACGGTGCAGGCGAGTTCGCGATCGACCCACGGCGCGAGGTACTGCCCGACCACATCGGGGGCCACTTCATTGGGAAGGATCGTCGCAAAGCGGATCGGAGGCGTGCTCAGCGACCGCCGGCCGCCGGCCGGGAGTGCGCTGACGGCGCTGGCCGCCGTGTCGGCGATGAGCGCCGCCGCAGCCGGCTGTTCGGCGGTCCAGGGAACGACGAGCTGCGGCGAGGGCACGAGAGAGAACAGGCGGCGGAGAATGGCCTCGAGCCGTTGCGGGTGCTGATCCACCCGTCCGGCGCCGAGACTCTCCGTGGGCGCAAACTGCCACTGTCCCACCACCTGCCCGAATGAAACGAGGAAGTCTTCGAGGTATCGCCACACATCGTCGGTGCCGGCGCCGAAGGTCTCGTAAACGAGTGATGAATTCGCGTGCTCTTGCGCCGAAAGTTCATCGGGCAGAGCCGTGATGACGAAACTCACGCCGCGCCCCGAGGCGTTGAGGCGATTGACCGTCGGACTCAGCGCCGCACGGTGCGCCTGGATGCGGCTGCGCGTCAAGTCACTCGACCACATCGGCAATGAGATGGAATCGGCGCCGAGCCCGGACATCAGTTCAGGAATCTGCGGCCACTGTTCCAGCGACAGATCGTCTCCGACCACGCTGAATCCGCGCAAGTGCAGCGGCGCGCCCGGCTCGCCCACGCGAGGCATCCACGCAAAGTCCAGCCACGCGCGCGAGACCGCGGTGCCGTTTTCGGTCACGTTGGCGATCGCGCGATACCAGCCAAAGCCGGGCAGATTCGGCCGGTACAGGACCGGCTGCCAGTCGTTGCTCAGGCTCAGTTCACGCTCGTCAACGAGGTCGCCGCGAAAGTCGTAGATGCGCATCGTGGACTGCAGCGAAGCCGCAGCCACGTCCTGGGCGCGAAGATAAAGAGTCGGCTCGTCGGGCGCGACCATCAGGTTGTGGGGTGCGGTTGAGGACAGCTCAACCCGCGGAACGCGCCAGATCGTGAGATCGTCAAAGTACGCGGCTGCGCCAACCACGTCCTCGAGCAGTACCCGGGGGCGCGTGTCCGGGTTGGCATTCCATGTGGCGGGCTGTTCGATGAGCATTTCCACCTGCAGCCACGCCGGTGCGGTGGTCCGGTTGCCGTCCGCGTCGCGCCACATCACTCCGGGCGCTATGCCGCGCAGTACGACCTCGGCGTCGCGCCACTGCCCATCCGTTTCCAGCAGGGGCGAAGCGGATAGAGACGGTTCGATGCGCCGCCCGTCTTCGTCGGCGAAGTATGCCACGACGCGAGCCCGCGAGCGACGCAGGCCCTCGGTGCGAACCCGGATGCGAAGGTGGTAGTCAATCTCGGGGATGATCGGCACTACGCCCGCCACCAGGCGCAGCCCGGCGTTGCCGCCGATGGTGGGGATGCGGATGCACCGATCCTCGCCCTCACCGGCCGGTGTTTCCGGAAAGAACGCGGCGTCGTTCCAGTGCGGGAAGCCCTTGTCGGCGATGCGCACCCAGTACAGCGGCACCGGGTCGGCATTCTGCGGCTCGTTGAAGTCGAACGCCTGCACCACGCGCGAGGTCAGATCCTCGAACAGATCGCCTGGAGACGGGTCGGCTTGTCCATGCGCCGGTTGAGCCAGGGCCGCAGCCGGCGGTGAGCCCAGCGACGCGGCGAGCAAGATGGGGAGCAGCAGACTTTTCAGAGCGGGGCGCATTTCCAGAGGTATCGACTCGCTTACGGATCGGCCTGCAACTGTGCCGATAAGATCATCCGATGCCGCGACTTTCCACAATCGCCAGCCTGCCGCTCACGCTGCTGGCCCTGGCGCTGATCGTCCTCGCCTCGGCCATGGGCGGCGCGTACTGGCACTACCGCCAGGTCGCCCACGGTCGGGAGCAGCAGCTCGAGCAGTCGCTCATCGAGGCCGCCCGCCGCCAGCAGGCGCTCGAGAACATGATCGACCGCCTCACCCGCAGCCGGCGGCTGGCCCAGATCGTGGTCACTGAGCAGAAGACCGGCCCGGCAGGCCTGCCGACTGAAACGTCACTGCTCATGGTCGAACTCGGACCCGATGAAAAGCCCGTCGGCCGGCACTGCTTCACCATCCCCGGCCACGTCGCCTTCTTTGATGGCCTGGTGGTCAAGTTCGATCACGAAGCCGTCGCCACGGCTCATCCGATGCGCGGCCAGACGGTCGTACTTCTCCGCCGCGTCTACTCCGAAATGCTCGCGCCCGCGGACGGCTTCCCCATCGACGTCGCCGGCGAGGTTCCCGCCGGCTACAGCGGGCCCGAACGGCCGGCCGACTTCGAGAAGAAGTTGTGGGAGCGGTTCTGGGATCTGTGCAACGACCCCGCGCTTGCGGCCGAATACGGCGTTCGCGTGGCGCAAGGCGAAGCGGTGTACAAGCCGCTGAAGCCCGGCGTGCTGTATGAACTGAGCGTTGAAGCAAACGGCGGGCTCAACCTCGAAACCCGACCGCTGCCCGAAGCCGTGGGCGAAGTCCTCGCGGCGGTGGGGGAGAAGTAGGGGACCGTGTCTGCCCGATCTCCAAAGTGCAAGCGGCGGCCGTTTCCAGCCGCCGCTGCTCTCGTTATTCCTGCCGGCTGCGTTACTGAATCCGCGCCACGTTGCTGAGCACGCACGAGCCGCCCTGGATGAGTTGCAGATAGCCGCCGCACGCGCCCGACGGCGCCTGGCCGTTGATCGTGCCGCTGCCGCTGTTGCCGGTGCTGAAGAACCCCGGCGGATCGACGAGCATCAGGCCGTTGGCGTTCAGACCCAGCTGGGTGCCCGCGCACGGGTTGCCCGGCGGGATGACCTGCTGCCCGGTACCGCGGGCGAAGAGAATGCCCTGCTGAATGCGCGGGGTGGCTCCGCTCCAACTGATTCCGATCTGGCCGGGGCAGGAGCCGGTGAGCGTGAGCCGATAGCCGCCGCCGCCCGCAGGTGCGAACTTGTAGATCGCGCTGGGGCCGACGCCTGCATCGACCGGATTGCCCCCGCCGATGTACAGTCCGCCGTCGCCATCGACCAGGCACGAACTCGTCGAGTAGTTCGACCGCAGCATGGTCCCGTTGAGATCGGTCTGAAGCAGAAGCGTGTAACTGTTGCCATCATCGCGGAGGACGATCAGTTCGCCGTGTGGCGGATTGAAGTTACCGCCCTGCTTTACGGCGTAGATGTAAGTCTTGTTGTCGGGGGCCCGCGCCGCCGAGATGCACGTGTGTTCGTCCGTGAGGTCGCGGTACTCCCAGAGCAGCGTGGCACTGCTGCCGTTGTCCTGGTAGCAGGCGACGACGCCGTTGGCCCCGCCGCAGTAGATGCGGTTGCCGACGACGGCCGGGCGGGCGAAGAAGTTCATTTCTCTGGTGGGATCGCCGCGGAAGCCGGGCACCTGCCACACGATCAAGCCGGTGTTCTTGTCGATAGCCCACAGCGGCGACACGTCGTTGTCGTTGAAGGTGGTGACGTAGATGCGGTTGCCATCGGCGCTCATGGCGCCGCTGCCCCACCAGTTGAAACTGTCGGGACCGCCGAGCCAGAGTTCGGTCGAGGTGTTGTCGCCGTTGTCGCGGATGGCGCTGCCGCCAAAGAACTGTGCGTTGCCGAAGTGGGCGATGACCTGCTTGCCGTTTCCGTCTTCCCACATCGGGCCCGCGGCTCCGAAGAACCCCACTGCGGGCAACGCGCGCGACCACATCAGTGAGCCCGTTACGGAATCAACCGCGTGGAGCATGATCGCGCCGTAGTCGACGACGTACAGGTTGAGATGGCCCGCGTCGTTGAGCGCGGTGCCCATGAGCGGCGTACCGAGCAGGCTCTGGAACGCCGCGTTGGTGATCGTGTTGGTCACCGCGAGCGTGTCCTTGTCGAGCACTTTGATCGACGTGTTGCCGGCGCCGGAGTAGATGGTCGTGTAGATGCGGTTGACGCCGACGGCCACGCCCGAGTAACTGCCGTTGACGCCGCCGAGGTTCACGCTCTGGGCGATGACGTTTCCATCGCTCGGATCAACGCGATAGACGTAGCAGCCGTCATCATCCATGCTCTTGTAGTAGATGTCGCCGTTGGCCGCAACGCAGATTCCGCCGGGCGAGGGGATGGCTACCGTGTCGTTGGTCCACGCATGCTCCACGGCAGGGCCGGGCGCCATCACGGCGCCGGCCTTGGCGTCATTGGCGCGGAATTGCGGCCAGACGCTGTTGTCGAGTTGAGCGTGCGCTGAAGCGGCGACCAGCGCCGCCGTGGCAACGAGACCGATGGCTTGCAGTCGTGGGTGTTCTGCCATTGATTCTCTCCTTCCAGAAGTGTCCAGTTGGATCGCGTAAGGCGACCCGTGCGGATGGCCGCTACGGCCGGCCCTCCGCCCGTCTATTAGACCCGATTCTGCCGCTCCACGCCACCGCATTTCGAGAATCGGGTTGATTTTCGCTAGCCGATTCGCGCCGGCTGATGAGCAGAAAAGCGGCAGATTCCGGTTGCGGCGCCGCTCTGAGCAAGGTACATTCAAGAAGTCGGCGGCTTGGCGGCGCTGGCAAGGGACTCTGTCCCCTGTCAGAAGAGACGCCGGTACAATTGAGCGGTATGCCGCTGGTGTCGCAGCGGCGCGCCACGACGGGAAGGAGTGTCAAGATGAGGCCTGATCCCGCCCACAGACATTCGCTCCATCGCCCCTCGCCGCATTGGCGACCGGGTTTCACACTCATCGAACTGCTCGTGGTGATTTCGATCATTGCGCTGCTCATCTCGCTGCTGCTGCCGGCGCTGAGCCAGGCGCGCGAGCGGGCCAAGCAGATCGGATGCCTCTCCAACCAGCGCCAGCTTGGCCTCGCTTTTTTGAATTACGGTAACGATTTCGGGCAGATTCCGGGGTGCACGAATCAGGGTCCGCGCGACAACCTCGATTGGTCCGGGTACGCCAATCGGCACCCTCCGAATGAAGCGGCGTTTCCATACGGCCGCATCTATCCGTACGTGAGTCGCTCCAACAGGGCCGTTGAGTGCCCGAAGGCCAAGCGACTCGCCAATAACGAGTTCGATTACACGTTCGTGGCCGGCATGGCGGGAGCTCGCGTCGATCTTCAGTGGCGCACCATGTATCCGATCGAACCAACAAGTCCCGGCCGTAATCTGAAGGCCTTCCAGGCGATGCCCGTGCTCATCGAGGAAGATGAGACGTGGTACAACAACTCCGTCCCGGACGGCACGTGGGCTTGGTATGACCAGTTCTCGACGCGCCATGGAGGAACGTGCAACATCGCCTACCTCGATGGATCGGGCGGAGAGTTCAAGAGCCCCAAGGGACTCAACGACAGCCTGGAGGAGCCGGCTGATCTGAAATCGCTCCATCTGCTCGTCGAGACCACACCCGGTAAGAACTACAACGGTCTGTACAAGTCGAACTTCGACAAGTACGGATGGGTGAACCACCCGTTCAACTGGTGACACATCCGCGCGAGCCGCGCGCTCGCCCCACCCGCCCCCCGCGCACCCGCAACTTGAGACTCTCTCGCGCCGCCCCTGCGCGCCGCGACGAACGCGCTCCATTGAGGGAATTCCCCGTAAATGGTGCGCGGCGGCACTCTTTCGAGCGGTCGGCTCTGGAGCCGGGTCGATAATCGGATATCGTTATCCGTATTTTGGGTCCGGCGGCTTTGCGGGTGGCCGTGATGAAGCAGTCCCTGACGAGGCAGATCTCCGACTACGCCACGACCTGCGTCTTTTTGGCGCTGCTGGCGTACTTCCTGATCCAGCCGGTTGAGCCCAACTGGCCCGAAACTTCGCCACCGCTCATTGCCGCCGAGGCGCTGCCGCGCGGCCCGTTGCGGACGGGAGCGCTTCTCACCGCGCCGCCGCAGGCGCTCATCAACGGCTTCGTGCGCGACTGCAACGACTGCCACGCGCTCATGAAGCCGCCCGCCGAAGCCGCACGCCGCCTCACCCAGCACACCCATCTCGTGCTCGACCACGGCATGAACGATCGCTGCTTCAACTGCCACGCGCGCGAAAACCGCAACCGGCTCGCCCTGCGCGGCAGCGAGACCGTCGGCTTCGATCAGGTCGAGCTGCTCTGCGCCCAGTGCCACGGCCCGACGTTTCGCGACTGGGAGCGCGGCGTGCACGGCAAATCGCTGGGCTCGTGGATCATCGGCAGTGCTGCACGGATCCGGCTGACGTGCGTGCAGTGCCACGACCCGCACGCCCCGCGCTACGCGCCCATGCAGCCGCTGCCGGCGCCTCACACGCTGCGCATGGGCCCGCAGGATCCGCGTGGCGTTCACGGCCGCGAGAGCGAGGAGAACCCGCTCAGGCGCTATCCGTACGAGGAAGACTGGCCCTACGAGCCGGTGCGCATCGGCGTGGAGGAAGAGCCCGGCCCATATGAGTCGGATTCGGCGCCGGAAAAGTCGCCCGCCCACGGAGAGGATGAGCACTGATGCGCATCTTCGATTCATCTCAGTCGAAGTGTTCACACGGCGAGTGTTCATCCGCCTGCTCCGGTCCGGGGCCGCACCGCCTCGGCAGCACGCGCCGCAGTTTCCTTCGCAAGGGGGCCGCGGCGATCGGCGGCATGGCGGCGCTCGTCGGGGCCCTGAGCCCGCTTCGCGAACTCGATGAAAGCGACCTCGGCTCCGTCGAGAAGTTCATCCAGAAGCACTACAAGGAGATGGACGGCGAGGAGATGCGCCAGGCTCTGGAGCGCATTTCCCGCGAGGTCGAGAAACGCTACGACCTGCGCCCCGACATCCGCGATGTGCGCCCGATGGACGGCGTTGAGTTCGTCTACGCGCTGAATCTCTCGCGGTGCATCGGGTGCCGCAAGTGCGTGTACGCGTGCGTGGAGGAGAACAGCCAGAGTCGCGAACCGGAGATTCAGTACATCCGCGTGGTCGAGATGCCGCGCGGCACGCTGGACATCGAAAAAGGCAACCACCACTACGACCGGCCGACCGTGCCCGACAGCGAGCACTACTACATGCCGATCCAGTGCCACCAGTGCGCCAAGCCGCCGTGCGTGAAGGTGTGCCCGGTGGGGGCGACGTGGCAGGAGCCTGATGGCATCACCGTGATCGATTACGACTGGTGCATCGGCTGCAGGTACTGCGAAGCGGCGTGCCCGTACTGGGCGCGACGGTTCAACTTCGCCGAGCCGAAGATCCCCAAAGAAGACATCAACCCGCGCATGAGTTACCTCTCCAACCGGCCGCGCCACAAGGGCGTCATGGAGAAGTGCCACTTCTGTCTGCACCGCACCCGCGTGGGCGAACTGCCCGCCTGCCTGGAAGTGTGCCCGACAGGCGCGCGCAAGTTCGGCAACGTCCTCGACCCCAGGAGCGAAGTCTCGGAGATTCTCAAGACCAAGCGCGTGTTCGTTCTCAAGGAAGAGGCGGGAACGCTGCCTCGCTTCTTTTACTACTTCGACGAGCGCCATCCGCGCAGCGACGGCGATCGCGAGGCGGCCGCGCCTGGCCGGGAGGCGACCGCATGAGAGACTACGCCGTCTTTCTCTGGCGATGCTTCCGGCTGAGTTTCGTCGGCGACTGGCGCTACGGCGCCTGGATGCTCACGCTCACGGCGATCGCCCTGCTCGGGCTCAACGCCTATTGCCGGCAACTCGTCTTCGGCCTGGCCACGACCGGCATGACCGACCAGGTGTCGTGGGGGCTGTACATCGCCAACTTCACGTTCCTCGTGGGCATGGCGGCAGCCGCGGTCATGCTCGTCATCCCCGTGTACATCTACCGCAACAAGGAACTGCACGATCTGGTCATCTTCGGCGAACTTGCGGCCGTCTCGTTCATCATCATGTGCCTGCTTTTCGTGACGGTGGATCTCGGCCGGCCGGACCGCATGCACCACCTCTTCCTGCGCTTCAACTTCCCGCTGTCCATGCTGACGTGGGACGTGATCGTCCTCAACGGCTATCTGCTGCTCAACCTGCACATCTGCGGTTATCTCATCTACTGCGCGTATCGCAAGCGCGAGCCGCGCAAAGCGCTGTTCGTCGTGCCGTTTGTGCTCATTGCGATCGTCTGGGCGGTGAGCATTCACACGGTTACGGCATTTCTCTACGTGGGCCTTGGCGCCCGGCCGTTCTGGAACAGCGCCATCATCGCGCCGCGATTTCTCGCGTCGGCGTTCGCCGCCGGGCCGGCGTTCATCGTTCTGGCCCTGCAGGTGATCCGGAGATTCACCGACTACGACGTGCCGTCCAAAGCGCTCATGACGCTGCGGCAGATCATCCTCGTGGCGCTGACCATCAACGTCTTCCTGCTGATGAGCGAAGTCTTCACCGAGTTCTACGCCGACACGGCCCACAGCGCTTCGACGCACTACCTCTTCTTTGGCATCGGCGAAAACCGCGCGCTGGTGCCGTGGATCTGGACGTCCCTGGGGATGACGGCGGCAGCGCTGCTCATTCTCTACCTGCCCCTGGCGCGCAGCCTGCGCTATCTCAACATTGCGTGCGTTCTCATCATCATCGGCGTCTGGATCGAAAAGGGCATGGGGCTGATCGTCCCCGCGTTCATCCCGACACCGATCGGCGAGATCGTCGAATACCGGCCGACCATCAACGAGATCCTCGTCTGCCTGGGCATCTGGGCCGCGGGGATACTTCTGTTCACCATTTCGGTTCGAATTACCATTCCGGTTCTTTCCGGTCGTCTCACCATCGATCACCCGTACGCGACCGAGCCGGATACGGAAACAGAATCGAACGGATCGCCACGCGCGACAGCACTCGCATTCGAAAGGAGCACGTCGTGACACGGTTCATGCCGTCTGTAATTGGAACTCTGGCTCTGGCGATCAGCGCGAGCGCGGCGTGGGGCCAGGCGTTTGGCCTGCCTGAACTGAGCACCGAGTCGCGCGCCTGCATCGACTGCCACAAGAAAGAGAGCACCGCGCTCTACCAGCAGTGGGGCGACAGCAAGCACTTCCGCGGCAACGTCGGCTGCTTCGAGTGCCACGCCGCGGATAAGACCGACCCCGACGCCATGGAGCACGAAGGCCAATGGATAGCCGTGCTCGTGACTCCGCGAGACTGCTCGCGCTGCCATAGCAAAGAGGTGGAGGAGTTTCAGGGCAGCCACCACGCCAAGGGCGCGCGCATACTCGGCTCACTCGACAATCGCCTGGCGGAGATCGTCGAGGGCAACAGCGCCTTTGTGACGCCGGCATTCCCGCACGGCAACAGCGCCGCGGCGGTCAGCGGCTGCTGGCAATGCCACGGCTCAGAGGTCAAGGTGCTCGACGGCGGCAAACTCGACCCGGCCACCTGGCCCAACACCGGCATCGGCCGCATCAACCCCGACGGTTCCGAAGGCTCGTGCGCCGCGTGTCACAGCCGGCACTCCTTCTCCGCCGCCCAGGCCCGCCACCCGGACACCTGCGGCAAGTGCCACATGGGCCCCGATCACCCGCAGAAGGAAATCTACGAAGAGTCCAAGCACGGCATCGCGTTTTTTGCCAACATCGACGAGATGAACCTCGACGCCGAGAAGTGGATCGTCGGCGAGGACTACTTCAAGGCCCCGACCTGCGCCACCTGCCACATGAGCGCGACCAAGGACCAGGATGTGACGCACGACATCGGCCTGCGCATCAGTTGGAACAACCGGCCCGTACTCTCCGTGCGTCCTGAGGTATCCGACGCCAAGATGAACCTGCCCGCGCAGCACATCAACTGGGAGACGCGCCGGGCCAGCATGCAGAACGTCTGCCTCAACTGCCACAATCAGAACTGGGTGGACAACTTCTACGTGCAGTACGATGCGCTGATCGAGTTGTACAACGAGAAATACGCCAAGCCCGGCGAGGCGCTGTACAACCTCGCCAAGCCGCTGCTTCGCGCCGAGACCTTCTCGAACAAGGTCGATTTCATCTGGTACGAACTGTGGCACCACGAAGGCCGCCGCGCCCGCCACGGCGCATCGATGATGGGGCCGGACTACACGCACTGGCACGGCACCTACGAGGTCGCCAAGCACTGGTACTCCGAATACATTCCCGAGCTTGAGGAACTCATCGAGCAGGGCCGGGCATCAGGCGATCCGGAGAAGCAGAAGGTCGCCGAGGCGCTCGCCGCCAAGCTCGAAGAAGTCCTCAACAGCGCCGACCACCGCTGGTACCTGGGCAAGATGGATCCGGAGGAGGCGGCGCGCCGCAAGGCGGCCGCAGAGGAGTTCCAGAAGCGCTACGAACAGAAGAAGTGACGGCAGAGAATGGAGCGACGACTCACTGAAGCAGATGGCCGCATCGCGCTGCGCGATCACATCGTGGGGCGGGCCATGCAGGCGCGCCTGCGCTACGGGTTGTACATCGATACCGAGGCGATCATGCGCATACTCGATGACCGGCAGGTGACGCGCTACCCCTGCGGCCTGCGCTATGACGCCGCCGGGCTCGAGCCCGGCGAATTCGCGCACGCACAGCCGCTGGGCGACCGCCCGGCTGACGGCTACTGCCTCTTCATCCACCCGGCGCTGGAGCAGCAGGCCGACCTCCTGCCGCTGGTGATCGCCTATCACCTGGTGACGATCAACTACGGCGAGATCGCCACCAGCGACGAAGCCGAACTCTTCGGCGCGACTCTGCTTGGCCTGGAGGTCGAAGAGTACTACGAGGCTCTGTGCGAGATAGCGGATCACCTCTCGCAGTGACCCACCCACCCGGCGCAGCGCCTACTGGAACTCGTGTACCACCGGCCGGCTGATGGCGAACTTGGAACGGGGGTGCAAGAGAGGGCAAACGGGCCGTGCGAGGCCCTCCCGAAGGCGGGTCATTTCAGCCGTCCGCCGCCGCGCCGCCGCCGCTGGCCGGTACAATGACGTACATGGGAATCGGCAGCATACTTGTCGAGCGGGGGGTCATTACCCGCGAGCAACTCGAGGAAGCCCTGACGCTCCAGAAGCAGACGGGCGAGCGGCTGGATCGCACGCTCGTGCGCCTGGGCTACTGCCGGCAGGGCGACGTCCTGAAGGCCATCGGCGACCAGTTCGACATGCCCATCGTCGATCTGACCGACTTCGAGCCCGAGCCCGAAACGCTGGGCATGCTCCCGGCCAAACTCGTCTACAAGCAGAATTGCGTGCCCATCAGCCGCTCCAACGGCACGCTCCGTGTCGCCACTAGCGATCCTTTTGAACTTTCCGCGTTCGATGAGTTGCGCCTGCTCACCGGCACATCCATCGAACTCGTCCTCGCCGACGAGGAAGACCTGCACCGCTTCATCCGCGAGCACTACGGCGTGGCGGGCGACACGCTCGACGCCCTGGCCTCTTCGGCCGAGTTCAACCTTGACGAGCAGGCGAGCCTCGCGGCCGCAGACGAAGAGACCAAGAACGAACTCGAGCAGGCGCAGCAGGCCTCGGTCATCAAGTTGGTCAACGACCTGCTCATCGAGGCGATCTCCGAACGCGCGACGGACATCCACATCGAGCCCTACGAAGGCAGCCTCGACATCCGCTATCGCGTGGACGGTGTGCTGTTCAAGCCGTCGATGTCGGCGTCGATCCGGCGCTTTCGCAACGCGATCATCAGCCGCATCAAGATCATGGCGAATCTGAACATCGCCGAGAAGCGCAAGCCCCAGGACGGCCGCATCAACCTGCGCCACAAGGGCAACGAATACGACCTGCGCGTGTCGATCATTCCCATGATCTTCGGCGAGGGCGTGGTGCTTCGCATCCTCGACAAGACTTCGGTGCGCTTCGGCCTCGACACCTTGGGCATGACGCAGCAGATTCTGACCGGGTGGGATCATCTCATCGCCCGGCCGCACGGCATTCTCCTTGTGACCGGCCCGACCGGCTCGGGTAAGTCAACGACGCTCTACGCCTCTCTCAACCGCATTGTTTCGGAAGAGATCAAGGCCGTGACGGTCGAAGACCCCGTCGAGTACAACCTGAGCGGCGTGAACCAGATCCCCGTCAATCACAAGATCGGATTGACGTTCGCGGCGGGCCTTCGTGCGATCCTGCGCCATGACCCTGACGTCATCATGGTCGGCGAAATCCGCGACAAGGAAACCGCCGACGCCGCGATCCAGGCGTCGCTTACCGGCCACCTCGTGTTCTCGACGCTGCACACCAACGATGCGCCCAGCGCGACGACGCGGCTGCTGGACATGGGCGTCGAGCCGTATCTCGTGGCCAGTTCGCTTGAAGGCGTGCTGGCCCAGCGGCTGGTGCGGCGACTGTGCCCGCACTGCCGCAAGCCGGTGGAGATTCCCGAGGCGCCGCTGCCGCCTGAGGCCGGTGACGATCGCGGCGCGTGGCATGAGCCGGGCGGGTGCCGGGAGTGCCGGGGCACGGGATACCGCGGGCGCGTGGGCATTTTTGAACTGTTCACGGTGAGCAACGACATCCGCGAGATGATCATGGCGCACGAGAACGCGGCGCGCATCACGGAGCGGGCGAAGGCCGATCACCTGCTCATCCGCCTGATCGAGGATGGGCTGGCCAAGGCGCGGCAGGGGATCACGACGGTGCGCGAAGTGATGCACGCCGCGGCGACGTGATGGAGAGGCTTTAGGCATTTGGCACTAGGCACCAGGCATCAGGGCGCGGAAGCGAGCCCGAAGCGTGAGCGAGGTGTTTTCACGTTTCTCTGTTGCCGCCTGTGGTTTGAGTGCGCGCCATTTTACGCGTTCCTCACTCGTGCCGGACTCGCAGTGCCGTTGGCGACTCAGCGCCGCATTCGGGGCAGACGCCGCTGGTGTTGCCGCGGAGGTTGTAGCCGCAGTTGGCGCAGCGGGTGGTGGAGGGGATGGCCGTGCCGGGAAGCCGAGCAGGAAGGTGCCGCCGATCCAGAGCAAGAGGTAAAGTGCGCAGGCCCAGTCGGGTGGCCCGACGTTGAACATGTAACCGGGGAATACGAAGAACAGAATCCAGGCGAGCGGGAACGCCAGCACAAACGCGAGAGCGGGCGCCATAATGAGCGTCCAGAGGATGATGCACACCCAGCGCGAGACTGCTTGCACTTCGCGACGGGTTTTGGGATCATCGGCCATGACCGCACTCCGGGCAGATGGCGGTGGTGGCTCCGCGCAGGTCGTAGCCGCAGGCAACGCAGCGGCCGTGCCTCTTGCGTCGCCACGCTCTGAGTACGCGTGGCGCGGTGAGCGAGAGCGTGCAGAGCCATGCCACGCCACTGTAGAGGATTGAATCGAGCAGAAAACCCCACCACAACGGACGGAGTGGGAGGTACCAGGTTATCGAAACTCCATCCAAACTTTCCGTCCGAAGCCACGGTCCGTTGGGCTCAAATTCAACGTGCTCTTTGAATTCCCCGGAGCCATCGTCGTACGTTGTAGTGTACCAGACGTCGCCAGTCATGCTCTTGAAGGGCAACCCCGATTCAACGCGGAAGAACTCGACATGACCCCCCTCGAGTGACGGATCGGAGCCGAGCCACGTCCATTCGAAGCCCAGCCCCCACGCTTTGCTGCTAAGGCCAAACTTGTCTTCCCACCCGACTGGAGCATGATGCGACCACCACTCCAGGTCCTTCTCATGCTGATCGGAGAGCCCCAACCCAAGGGCCCCCGTCCCAGCAAATGCGCACCCCCACGCTACCGCAACATTTATGATCGCACCGAGTAGCAGGAGGATGCTCGCTCGCACGATTACCCGGCGGTTGAGCCAGCGCATGCGCATCGCCTGATCCTATGTCGGCAGGCGCGAAGGCGACGCATTGCCGCACTCCGGACAGACGCCGCTGGCGTTGCCGCGCAGGTCGTAGCCGCATTTGCGGCACAGGCCCGGTTTGCGGCGGCGATCGCGGTCCCAGAGCCAGACCGCCGGCGCCGCGGTAAGCAGCGCGAGAAACCAGAGGGGGATTTCGATCAGTTGATAACTTGGCATCCCACTCAGTGGCCAGTAAACCGTACTGAAACCCCACCTGAGTGTCGCCGGTTGGCGATGCAGCCCTGACCAATGCCAGTGATCGCGACGGTAAATGTCCCTTTCTTCGATCTTTATCCCGAGAATGCCACCGTATACCTCAAGAGAAACGCGCGACTGCGGCGGTCGGACAGTGCACATCGACCAGATACTGCCAATCCACACCACCAGCAGCAGCACGGTCAGGACCGTTCCACTCCACTTCAAGGTGCTTCGCGTGCGGTTCCACATGGGGCGATCCTATCGCGCAGCGCAGGTCGTAGGTCGGGACAAGGCTCTGCGCGGGCCCGGCGATTGGGTGTGCGGGTCTTGGACCGTACTCTCAGGTCGCCTCGGACGTCGCTGCACGCTCGCATGGCCCGCGCTCGCAGAGCTTCGCTTGGACCATGGCACCTAGCAGGGCAGGTGGGATAACGAACGACGCCGCGCGATGAATCGCGCGGCGTCGCGGGATTGGTCGAGTGAATCAACCTGGGCTTACTGCTCGATCACATCAAGCAGTTCGACGTCGAACACGAGCGTCGCCTTGCGGGGAATGATGGGCGGGCGGCCCATTTCGCCGTAGGCGAGGGTGTAGGGGATGATGAGTTTGCGCTTGCCGCCGACCTTCATGGTCTGGACGCCTTCGGTCCAGCCCTTGATGACGCCGTTGAGCGGGAAGGTGATGGGCTCGCCGCGCTCGACGCTGGAGTCGAAGACCTTGCCATCGACGGTCCAGCCGGTGTAATGAACTTTGACCTGCGCCGTCGGGCCGCTGGGCTGGGCGCCTTCGCCGACCTTGAGGTCGTAGTACCGCAGGCCCGAGTCGGTCACGGTCCAGTCGCCGGTAACGGGGTCGCCCGGCAGGTTGTTCAGTTCGGTCTTGTCCTTGACTGATCCGTCTGCGTTGATGGTCACCGTCCATCCCTTCTCTGCGGTGTAAGCGTCTACGGTAAACTGAACCTTCTCGCCCGAGAAGTCGGCTGCGGCCGCACCGGCCACGCCGCCGGTGGCTTCCTGGGCGATCTCAATCGCTTTGGGCAGATTGATGTCGCCAGTGGTGAGCGAGCGGTGGATGCGCGAGAAGGGGACGGGGATGATCGAGTAGTCAACGGGCTCGAGAATCACCGCCGCGGAAATGGCGCCGGCGCAGAGCGCGACCGCCGCCGTGGAGATTGCCAGTTTGCGTGCTTTCATTGAACGAACCTTTCCTTTCGTCACAGGAATGCGAATACCCCTCGAAGACGCAAAGGATAGGACGGCTGTCGGCGACTCGCCGCGTGCCACAGGGCCCGGTGGAATCGCCAGAAAGGGTGGATCAACATGAGCATTCTGGTCTTCGAACACGAGCGCGAGTGCGGCCCAGGGCGGCTGGGGGATGTCCTGCTCCGCTATGGGCACCGGCTCAACGTGCGGCGGCTCTGGGCCGGCGATGGGCCGCCTCCCGATCTCGACGATGTGGAGGCGCTCGTGCTGCTCGGAGCATTCGCAGGCACGGCCAGCCTGCTCAGCGCGCCGTGGAGCAAGAGCCAGGCGGCTCTCGTTCGTGAGGCGCACGACCGGCAGATGCCGATCGTCGGCGTGGGCAGTGGCAGCCTCCTGCTCGCGCTGGCGCTGGGCGGCGCCGTGGGGCCGCTGGCGGATGCCGCTGTCGAGATCGGCTGGCGCGAGAGCAAGCTCGCGTTCGCCGGCACGGTGGATGCGATCCTGACTGGCCAGCCGTGGCGGAGTATGCAGTTCGTCTGGCTCAGCGAGCAGGTGACCAAGCTGCCGCCCGACTCGGCAGCGCTGGCGGGCACGAAGCAGTGCCGCACGCTTGCATGGCGCGCCCGCGTGCGCACCTACGGATTCGGTCAGCACATCGGAGCGGACGCGGCGTCGATTGCGCAATGGTCGAGTCTGCGCGGCCGTGAGCGGCAGGCGGCGGGCCTGAGCCACGAGCAGTTGCTCGCCGAGACCGCGCGGTGGATACCCGAGTTCGACCGGCTCAGCGAGCGCCTGTGCCGATGCATCGCAGACTATCTGCTTGCCTCGCCAATGCGGCAGTACGCATGATGCGCGGGCGGCGGCTTGCCGGGTTTGCCGCAGCGCTGCTGGCGGGCGCGGTGATTGGCGTGCTGCTCTGGCCGATGGTGCAGCGCGAGATGATGCTGCGCGACCTCTTCAAGGAGGATGCGGTCGCGCGGCGAGCGGCCGTGCAATGGTGGGGCCAGGCCGCGCGACTTGGCGCTTCGATCGGCGAGCCGGCGCCATCAAGACTGCAGGCGCAGCCCGACTATGCCCGGCGCGCGGCGGCGCGGATCGAGGGCGAATCGCCGCAGGCGGTCTTCGTCGATGTTGCCACGCTGCTGCGCGAAGAAGGATTCTGGCGCTTTCCCGTGATTTCAGAACGGTTGTGGGCCCGGCGGCTCAATCTCATCCTCGATTCCGAGGATCGCGCCGCCGCCGAGAGTGTCGTCGATGAACTCTCGGCGGATGATGCGCCGTGTGAGGGCGAGGAAGTCGAATCGCTCTGGCGGCGCGTCGTGCAGTGGCCTCCAGATGCCGCAGTGCGCCGCCGCGCGCTGCTGGAAGCGGCGGCGAACCTGCCGTGCGGCAAGATCGAGCAGATGGCGGCGGGGGCTCGCCCCGACGGAGACACCGATGTGCGGCGGCTGGCGTGGCTGCTTCTCGGGCATCTCCAGCCTGAATCGGGCTACGCGGGGCAGTGGCGCGATGAAGCACCGCCAGTCGTCGAGGCGATGCTCTGGGCGGCGCTGGTCACGGACCCCAATGACGCAACGGCGCTGCTGACCGCGTGCGACGCTTCGCCCTGGCCGAGCGCGACGCTGCCCTGGCTGCTGGCGCGATCGGATGATCCGCGCGCCCGGCAAAGGCTCGAAGCGATGGTGCGCGATGTCAATCGACCGGCCCTGCAGCACGCCGCGGAGCGCTGGGGGCTCGAGCTGGAACGGTTGCAGCCGATGCAGCGGGTCTGGCTCGGTGTGCCGCCGGATGATGAAGCGCAGGCGTCGATGCGGCTGCGGCGATGGGCTGCCTGGCGAACACAGCCGGCGGATGTGGGTGATCTGCTCGACGACCCCGTCGCGGGAGATGGCAGTGCGTGGGCTGCGGTGCTGCTTGCAGAGCGGCTGCTCGACCCCGAGCATTACGCCGGATTGGCGCGGCAGTGGCTCCGATCACTTGATCCGCAAGCGCGGCGAGCCGGCGCCTTGCTCTATGGTCTGACATCGCGCGATGCAGGGAGACTCAGCGAGGGGTACGAAGAGAGTTCGGATCCTTCATTTCGCCGCGCGGCAAGGCTGGGCGCCATGATGGCGGGCCTCGACAGCGCCGGCGCCGCGGCGGAGCGCGCATACGCATGGACCATCGTCACGACACAGCCCGGAGAGCGCCTCGATGCGCTGATGGCCCTGCTCGCCGTTGGGGATGCGCAGGCAGCCGAGGCGGTGCTCACCGCTCCGCAACAAAACGCGGGAGATGCCATGCTCGAGAGAGCGTGGCTCATCGAGCGCTTTATGCCCGAGTATGCGGCGATGGTGTCGCCGGCGTGCCCGTGGGACGACAGCGTGGCGACGCTCCAGTTCGACGTCATGCGCACCGCTTTCGCCCTTGATCGCGCGGCGGGCGGCTTCGACAGCGAGTCCCGCACTTTTAGGCGAGACGCGTCTCGCCCGATGCGGTAGAGTGCCTGCGCTATGACGCCGGCAGGCGCTGCATCGCCAGGAGGATGTCGCGCGCCGGGTCGTCCTGTTTGGCACTGGTGATGGCTCGAAACAGGCCCGTGACGAGCATTTGCGTGGCGAGTTGGTGAAACTCGTAGCGGTGCTCGCGGTCGTGAGGCACTTCGACGCCCGGTTTGCCGCGCTTCGAGATGAGCAGGACGATGCCGCCGGGCTCGAGCAGCCGCGCCGTCTCCTTGAACAGACCGACGGGGTTGGGATGGTGTTCGACCACGTCAAAGAGCAGCACGAGATCGGCGCGCCCGCCCTGCACCGGCAGGCGCCGACGATCCTCAATCACATCGAATCGCGGCGGCTCGCCGGCATAGGTTTCCTGCTCGACCTTTGCGCGGGCCAGGCGGATCATCGCGGGCTGCTCGTCGAGGCCCAGGTACGGAACGCCGCGCGAGGCGAGGTGGTGGCCGATGAGCCCGCTGCCGCAGCCCACGTGCACGACGAGTCGTCGAGGGCCGGCTTGTTTGATCACATCCAGCGCGACTTTCACGCGCAGATCGATGGCTGTGCGCAGGGCGGCGTCGGTGCGGTAGCGATCCCATTCGGTTGGCTCACTCGGTACCGTGGCGGTCCCTGACTGATCCTCCGAAAACGCCGACGGCGGCGCAGCAACCCATTTCGGATTCCACAGCAGCGGCGTGCCGGCGAAGCGCTCGCGCACATAGTCGAGATCGGGTGCAAGGCGGCTGAAGCCCCATTTCTCCTCGAATCGGTCGATGGACTTCTGTAGACCACCGCTGGAGTCTGCATCGGTTTGCCGCTCGCCGCGCTCCGAATGGGCGTGGATGTACTCGATATCTGGCACGGCCCAGCAGCGCCAGCCGGCGAGTCGGGCTCGAACGCCGAAATCGACGGTCTGTCCGCGCAGGAAGGTCTCGTCGTAGCCCCCGATCTCGTCGTAGACCTCTTTGCGGCAGCAGTAGAAGCAGCCCATGGCGTCATCGACCTCCATGGCGCTGCTGACAGCATCGCGCGGCAGGCCGTGCGCGTTGTGGTGGTATCCCTTGGGATGCAGGAGCCAGTCGCCGAATTCGTGAATCTGGCCGAGCACGTTGAGCTGTTTGGGCCCGATGATGCCGAGATTGGGCGGGCCGACATCGAAGATGGCGCAGAGCCGACTGACCCAGTTGCGAGTGAGGCAGATGATGTCGCCGTCGAGTCGCGCCAGGATGTCGCCGCGCGCTGCGCGGCTGAGCTTGTTGGCGGTGACGGCGAGTACGCCGCAGTGCGGCGCTTCCATGAGCGTCAGAAATGGGCGGCCGTCGGGCCAGGTTCGGTTGGCCGCCCAGTCGCGCAGGGTGTCGATGCTGTCGTCAGTAGAGCCGTCATCGAAGACGAGAATCTCGAAGGGCGTGGGATCGTCGCGAAGCGTGGCGTGCAGCGACTCGAGCAGGTCGCGGATGAAATCGCGCTGACCGGTGCGCGATGAAGCGCGGCCGTTGTTGAAGTTGGGGATCAGAATGGAAACGCGGGGCGGCGCGGACATGCGGAGGTTAGAGCGTATTCAATACCGGCGAGTCGGTCGATTCGGCGGCGACGCTGAGATTGCGAAGTTCTCTCCTGCCTGCACGCAGAACAGAGATGGCGAGGATCGTCGTCAGCAGCCATGAACCGCAAACGATTGCCAGAACTGCCAGGAACTCAATCGCAACGGGAGTCGGCGCGCCGATCGCATGCATCACTGTGTACATGCCCGCCGCAGTCGAAAGCAGCAGCGAGATGGCGGACATCCACTGGACGAGATGCACGCTGCCGCTGGTGGATAGCCTCGTTGCCTGCTGGATGCGCCTGGAGTACAGGCTCCAGAGTAGCAGAATCCCTACTGAGAGAATGCACATCGCCGCAATGCAGATGACAATCACAAGTTGCAAAGAAACTAGCTGGGCCAGCAGAGCGACGATTCCCAGGAGCAGGGAGGCGCCGATGACGCGGCCAGCCATCGTCTCCCGCTCCTCGCCTGCGAGCGGACGGGCGTACGGTGACCCGAGTTCCACGGCGGCGCCCAGCAACAAGAAGATAAAGACGCAGAATCCCAGCACCAGCAATGGGAAGATCACCACGCCGACCAGCAAAACGTAGTGTGCCCCGAGCATGGACTGCACGCCGGCTTCCAATGCAACGAGCCAGGCCTTTGAAACTGTTCGTGCTTCGATAGTGCGGGCAATTGCGCAGCCGCACTCAGGGCACCTGCCGTCAGCGGGGAGCCCGTGCAGGTCGTAGGCGCACTGCATGCATGAGAGATGCTCGCAAAACGGCACAACTGCTTCCGGGGAAGCAGGCGACTTCCCAGGCGGGCGTGTTTCAGCGGCAGGAGGGCCGCCGATCATGACCCTGAACGGCCCGGCCGATCGCGCAGCTCACGGAGCGATATCCCCGCGATGTGCAGCGTGATGATCGACGCGAAGAACCACACGACCAGCGCCAGCAGCCAGAGCAGGCGCAGGCCCGCCGAGACGCGGCTGATCAGCGACGAGGGCAGCACCTCCCACAACAGGGGCGGTAGCACGGCCAGCACGCCGACAACGATCGTCAGCGCCGCGAGATTGCGGGCGATTATCGCCGAGCCGGGCGCGATGCCCTGGGCGAACACCTGCTGAATGCGCCACCACAGCGTCGCCAGCGCGGCAGCGTGCACCGCGGCGCCGATCGACGCGATGAACCAGCCGACGTACGAGTCCATCATCCAGCGCGATGAACCGAGCAGGTACGCCGCGCAGGCGCCCAGCAGCAGGATCAGCGGCCAGCGGCCCAGCGGCGTGTCATCGGGTCGATTCGGATTCGGCGTCAGCAGACTCAGCGCAGCGCCGAGATGCATGACAGCCAGCGCCAGGAACTCCATCGATTCAACGTAGCGCGTCGCGGCAAAAAAGGCGAGTACGTACATGCTCGCCAGTAACCAGCGCTGGCCCGTGCGCACCGTAGCGAGCCACTCCGGATCCAGTTGCGAAGCGCGGATGGTGGCGCCGATCTCCCAGCCGCACTCCGGACAATTGCCCGCTGCATCCAGACCGTGCAGGTCGTAGCGGCAACCGACGCACTGGAGGTGCGCCGCCACGCTCTGGCTACCGATCAAGTCGCGGGCTGCAGCGGCTGCGGTTGATGGAGCGTGCGTGTTCATGACCGATCCTCTTGTGCCGCGCACCTTCAGAGCCTAGACGCCCGGAATCGGCACGCTCTCGACGATCTCGAGGCCGAACGCGCTGAGCCCGTGCAGTTTCAACTGGTGGTTGGTCAGCACGCGCAGCCGGGTGAGGCCGAGATCGCGCAGGATCTGCCCGCCGACACCGAAGTCGCGCCGATCCATCGGCATGGCCTTGCCGCCGACTCCCTGTGGATTGGTGAGATCGGGCTGCGAATCGATCTTGACGTGCGCCGCTGCTGAAAGCGTCTGCAGCCGGCCGAGCAGGCCTTCTCCAACGCCAGATGGTCGAAGGTAAACCAGCGCGCCGGCTCCCTCGCGCTGGATTTCCAGCAGCGATGCAGCGAGGATGCGATTGGTCGGCTGGCTGCGGTCGCCGAAGATATCGCCCAGCAGGTTGCGGCGGTGCATGCGCACGAGCACCGGCTCGGCACGTTCGAGCACCCGCCCCGACGCATCAAGATCGCCCACGCCGCCGACTGTCAGCGCGATGTGCGGCAGCGGATCGACCACGCTCTGGTAGGCGAACAGGCGAAACTGGCCGTAGTCGGTGTCGATGAGCGAACCATCAACGGGATCGAGGCGGTGCACGAGCCGTTCGCGCTCGAGCCGGTAGTGAATGATCTCTTCAACCGAGCAGATCTTCAGGTCGTGCTGCTTTGCAAAGACTTCGAGATCCGGCATCCGGGCCATCTCGCCATCGTCGCGGCTGATTTCGCTGATCACTGCGGCGGGCCTCAGGCCGGCGAGACGGACGAGATCCACCGAGCCCTCGGTCTGGCCGGTCCGCACCAGCACTCCTCCGTCGCGGGCCCTCAGCGGCACCATGTGGCCCGGCCGCACGAGATCGCCCGGCCCGCTGGCCGGATCGACCGCGACACGCACGGTCCGAGCCCGGTCGGACGCGGAGATGCCCGTTCCTACGCCGTGCCTGGGATGGCCGTCGATCGAGACGGTCATGGCAGTATGGCGCAGCGAGGTGTTGATCGCGGTCTGCGGGTGCAGTTCGAGGCGGTCGCAATCGGCGCCCGTCAGCGCCAGGCAGAGATAGCCGGGCGTGTGGCGGGTCATGAAGTGGATGATTTCGGGCGTGATGCGCTCGGCCGCGCAGACGAGGTCGCCCTCGTTCTCGCGATCTTCGTCGTCGACGAGGATGATCATTCGCCCCTGGCGGAGGTCTTCGAGGATCTCGGGAACCGGAGAGAGCATGTGCGGCAATCGTATGCTGGGGCGGCCGCTGCGAGGCTCATGCGGCCGCGAGTCGTGCCTGCCACTGCTCGAGCACGACCAGATCGGCCCGGTTTTCTTCGATCAACTCGGCCACGATCGGCGCCGATTCCGCGCCGCCGGGCAGGTTTCGGATCGCCTTGAGCACCACGTCGCCTCGCGCGATCATGTCCTTCTTGGTGGCGATGAAGCGAGGCACCAGGTTCACCCAACTCGTGTAGTTGGCATCGCTGCTGCTCTTGGAATAGGCGCCGGTGATGGTGACGCCGCCGAGCGACTCGATGAGTTTCGCCAGCCGGTCGGAGTGCCGGAAACTGGTCTGCATCATGCGGCGGCAGAGCGTGCGCAATTTGATTGTGCTCGCGTCGGTGTAGGGCTCCCACGATTCAAGGTAGCGAAAGAAGCTGCGCGATTCGGCGATGTAGAGTTCGTTGAGCAGGGCAATGGCTGCAGACCGATCAGGCTCGCCCCCGCCGGGCACCACCAGGAACGCATCATCGAAGCGGATGTCTTCTGCGGCGTTCACTGTCCGGCCTCCGTATCGATGCGCGCGGCGATCGCCTCCGGCGTGCGCTCACCCTCCGCCGTAGTAGACCGGTCAGGCGCCGCGGCAAAGACAAGATCAGCGTTGCGCTTCGCCCAGGCCGTGGAAGGATCGGGCGCCAGGCCGGTGATGAACACGCCAAAGAGAGCCAGGGCGATAACGCCATACATTGCCGGGGCGACGGACAGCGCCCGCGAACTGGTCGGTTGCTTCCACACCATGATGATGATGGGTTTCAGGTAGAAGTAGAGGCTGAAGACCGTGTTGATGATCAGCGCGACCACCAGCCACCACATTCCCTCGTTCCACATCTGGAAACCAAACCGAACCTTGCCCCAGAAGCCTCCGGTGAGCGGCATGCCGAACAGACTCAGCAGGAAGCAGCCCATCGCGACGGCGAGGAAAGCGTTGCGCTGGCCCAGCCCGGCGTATTCATCGAGCGATTCGCTGCCGGTCTCCCGGGCGATGACCGAAGCAACTGCAAACGCGCCGAGATTCATGCACGCGTAGACAATGAGGTAGAACAGCAGGGCATACGCGACCTCGGTCGGCTGCATGTTGTCCATGGAGGCGGTGAGCAGCCCGGCGAGCATGATCATGTACCCGGCGTGCGCGATCGACGAGTACGCGAGCAGGCGCTTGATGTTGGTCTGGTAGTAGGCGGCGAGGTTTCCCCAGGTGGCGGTAATCACGCCGACGAGCCCGACAAACGTGCCGATGCCGATCAGGATCTGCCGCGCGTGCTCGCCGCTGGAGAAGTGGCCCAGCGTCATCATGATGCGCACGAGCAGGGCGATGGCGCCGGCCTTGGACGCGACGCTGAGGAACGTGGTGATCTCAATCGATGCGCCTTCGAAGACGTCGGGGCACCAGAAGTGAATCGGCACCGCCGAGAGTTTAAAGCCGATGCCGATCAGCAGGCCGAACACTCCCAGCAGCAGGCCCACGCTCATGCCTTCGGCGGCGACGCGCTGGGCGATGGGCACGAGATCGAGCGTGCCGTAATACCCATAGAGCATCGACAGGCCGTAGAGCATCAGCGCCGAAGATGCAGCGCCGATGAGGACGTACTTGAGACTCGCCTCGCTGCTGCGATAGGTCTGCTTGTTGAAGCCAGCAAGGGCGTAGCTCGGAAAGGACGCCGCCTCGATGGCGAGGAACACCATCAGGAAGTTGCTCGCCGACGCCATCAGGCTCATGCCCAAAGCGCCGCTGAGTACGAGCGAGACGTAGTCGGGCCCGTCGGTGAGGCGCACCTGGTTCCGCGTCACGTTGGACCAGAGGATGATGACCAGCAGTGTGAAGAAATAGATGATGATCTTGACGCTCAGGGCGAACTGATCGACCACCACCATGCCGCCGAGCACCGCGTGGTCAGGCGGCGTCAGCCGGCCGACGCCGGCAAGCAGCGCGATGGCGGAGATGATCGACGCGAGCAGCGCCACGATCGCCAGGGCCGTGAGCGGGCTGTGCGAGGCGCGGAACATCGCCCGCAGCGGCGGCAGAACCGGTGCGACCAGAGCCACGCAAACCGCCACGAGCAGGCACAGCTCAGGCAGCAGCGTCAGCGTCTCGGACCAGGACATTCCAACCAGCATGGTGGACTAACACTCCAGGCGGCCGGGTCGCCGCCGATGCAGTTCAGAAGCCAAGCGCCGCCGAAGCGGTGCTCGTGAGGCTCGTGAAGGGCGCGTAAATTGCGTTGAACGTATTGCTGATCATGTCGAGCACCAGCGCGGGCCACACGCCCAGAAGGATGGCGAACAGTGCGAGCACCGCCATGACGAAGTACTCGCGCGAGTTGACCATGTCGCGGCCGGACCACGTGTACTCCGGCCTGGCGGGGCCGAGGTAGACGCGCTGGAACATCCACAGGATGTAGCCGGCGGTGAGGATCACGCCTGATGCGGCGAAGATGCCCAACGTGATGACCGTGGCGCTGGACCCCGAGCCGGCGAAGGGCACCCAATCAGGCGCACTTTCGATCCAGCCGATGGCCCCGAAGGTGCCCATCAGGCTGAGCACTTCGCCGGGGAACCCGCACAGCAGCGGCAAGCCCAGGCCGGCGAAGAAGCCGACGGCCGCCAGCCCCGTGTAGGACGGCAGCGTGTTCCAGAGCCCGCCGAAGCGGTTCAGGTCGCGATGGTGGGCCCGTTCGTAGACGACGCCGACGAGGAAGAACATCATCGCCGAGGAGATGCCGTGCCCGATCATCTGGAAGTACGCGCCGTTGCGGCCCGCTTCGGTGAGCACCGCGAGGCCGAGGATGACGTAGCCCATGTGGCTTACGGACGAATATGCGACGAGCTTCTTCCAGTCCGTCTGGGCCATGGCGCAGAAGGCGCCGTAGACGATCGACACCACGCCGACCATGGCCACACCGAACCACGCCCACTTGGCCGCGTCGGGGAAGATCGGGTAACTGATGCGCATCAGGGCGTAGCCGCCCATCTTGAGCAGCACACCGGCGAGGATCATCGAAATCGGCGTAGGGGCTTCGACGTGCGCGTCAGGCAGCCACGTATGGAACGGCACAGCCGGCACCTTGATGGCGAAACTGATGAACAGCAGGATGAAGAACCACTTGGCGTAGGTCCAGTACTGTCCGCCGTGCGCGAACGCCTGTTGCACGCCGCCGTCGGAGGCGAGGGCGATCATGTTGAACGAGGTCTTGCCGCCGGCCGCTGCGGCGCCGGTGGCGACGTCCGGCACGAGGAAGTAGAAGCCGAGCATGACCATGAGCAGGCAGATGGAGCCGACGAGCGTGTAGATGAAGAACTTGATCGCCGCGTATTCCTTGCGCGGGCCGCCCCAGATGCCAATGAGGAAGTACATGGGCAGCAGACTGACTTCGAAGAACACGTAGAAGAGGAAGAAGTCGAGCGCCAGAAACACGCCGTACATGCCGAACATCAGAACGAGATACAGCGCCATGAACGCCTTGGTGTGCTTCTCCACGTTCCAGCCTGCGGCGATGATGAGGACGTTGAGGATGCTCGTGAGCAGCAGCAGGGGCATGCTCAGCCCGTCCACGCCGACGAGGTAATGGATGTTGACGCTCTCAATCCAGACCTTGTCAGTGATGAAGCGAACGACGGTGTCGCCGCCGCTGGGCAGATAGCCGTGACCCCCGGCTTCACCGTAGAACGCCCAGGCGAGCGCGATGTTGATGAGCAGCACGACGACGGCGGTGACCATCGCGATCATCTTGCTCAGCGCGGGGTTGTTCTTCGGCAGCAGGCAGCCCACAGCGCCGATGAGCGGCACGAAGATCATCAGGTTGAGTAGCGTTTCGTTCATTGCAGTCTCCGGCCCGCGTGGGCCGCGTCAGGTCCTTTCCATCGCGTCAATGCTGCGGCAGGCCGAACCACACCCAGCCCAGCGCGAAGGGCGTCGCAATTGCCAGGGCGGTGAAGACGCCGACGAAGAGTATGAGCACGTACATGCGGATGTTGCCCGCCTGGGTGCGGTGCAGGATCGACCCCAGCCGCACGGCCGCGCGTCCGCTGCCGCGCACCGTGCCATCCACGTACCGGTAGTCGAAGCCGCCGATGAGGAAGCCAAGCTCCCTGCCGACCCACGCCGTTCCGTTGACGATGCCGTCCACCACGAGTCTGTCAAAGGCGCCCATGAGGCCAGCCAGCGCCTTGAAGATGTTGACGATGATGATGTCGTACAGGCCGTCGAAGCCCATCTTGTTGTAGAGCCACCAGTGGATCTGCGCGATGCCCGGGATGGCGGCGATCTTCGAACTGATCGAAAAGCCGTTGATGTAGATCACGAACCCCAGCGCGATCGAGAGCATCCAGCCGAAGCCGTGCAGAAGCGCGCCGTGCACGAAGTGGTAGCCGTGCTCCATCTCGTGCTCTTCGAAGGGCTGGGCCATGGCCGGCGCCGTGTCATGCAGGTTGGCGCCGACTTTGAAGAAACCCCAGCCGATGAAGATGGCGAACGCGGCCAGCACGACCTGCGGCGCCCACATGGTCCAGTTCACTTCGTGCGCGTGATCGTAGAGGTGCTTGTCGCGCGGCTTGCCGAGGAAGGTGAGCACGAACGCGCGCGTCATGTAGAACGCGGTGATGTAGGCGACGATCGTCGGTCCCCAGTAGAAGACGGCGCCCCAGTTCATCCCTGCGGCGGCCAGCGCATCGCCGTAGTTCACCGTGGAGGCGATGATGCCGTCTTTCGAGTAGTAGCCGGAGAACGCGATCGCCTCGCCCCCGATGCTCAGGAACGGGATCGAAGCGCCGGCAATCGCCAGCGTGCAGATGGCAAAGCACGCCGCCGTGATGGGCATCTTTTTCATCAGCCCGCCGTACTTGGTCATTTCCTGCTCGTGATGAGCAGCGACGATGACCGAGCCCGAGCACTGGAACAGGCAGCACTTGAAGAATGCGTGCGTCACGAGGTGGAAGATGGCGAACGTGTAGGAGCCCGCGCCGAGGCCGAGCACCATGTAACCCAGTTGCGAAAGCGTCGAGTAGGCGAGCACCCGCTTGATGTCGGTCTGCACGCAGGCAATCAGCGCCGCCATCACAAGCGTGATGAGGCCGATGGTGGCGACGAACAGGTGCGCCGCGGGCGTGAGCAGGGGGAAGATGCGGGCGGTGAGGTAGACGCCGGCGGCGACCATCGTCGCGCTGTGGACGATCGACGAAACGGGCGTCGGGCCTTCCATCGCATCAGGTAGCCAGGTCTGCAGCGGGAACTGGGCGCTCTTGCCCATCGCGCCCATGAACAGGCCGATGCCGGCGATGGTGAGCCACCACTCGTTGGCGCCCGCGTGCAGCGCATCGATGGCGCCGCCGGGATAGTTGAGCAGCAGCGACCCGAAGACGCCGCCGCCTTCGCGATCGGCGGCGCGCAGGACCAGATCGCCGCCGAACTTGACGAACAGGATTCCCATGCCCACGAGGAATCCCATGTCGCCGATGCGGTTCATCACGAAGGCCTTCTTGCAGGCCAGTTGCGGGCCGCGCTTCTCGTACCAGAAGCCGATGAGCAGGTAGCTCGAGATGCCCACGAGTTCCCAGAAGATGAACAGTTGCAGCAGGCTGTTGCCCAGCACGATGCCGAGCATCGAGAACGTGAACAACTGCATGTAGGCCATGAAGCGGTTCTTGCGCGAATCACCCTCCATGTATCCGATCGAGTAGATGTGCACGAGTGTGGAGATCAGTGTGACCATGGCAAAGAGCAGCACGGTCATCTTGTCCACGTACGGCCCGATCTGAAGATACCGGGGGCTGCCGTCAGCGTGCGAACCGATCTGCAGCCAGTTCCACGCGTGCACTTCGACCGCGCCGTCGCCGCTCATGAATGTGACATAGGCGATGGCCGAAGCCACCAGCGATGCGCCGACCATGCCGACGGTGAACCACGGCCAGAACCGGGGCGATCCGATGCGCGAAGACAGCAGCACCACGATCGCAAAGCCGATCAGCGGGAGCACCGTTGCCAGTACCAGAAGATTCGCGGGAGTCATGCGGTCCAGATCCGATCGCGATGCATGGGATCACACTCGACGGCGGCGGGTGCTCAGCCGCTAAGCATGCGGGCACGCTCGATGTCGATGGTCGAGAAGTGGTTGTAGAAATTGAGGAAGATCGCCAGCGCGATAGCCGCCTCGGCCGCCGCGAGCACGATGATGAACATGGCGAACATGAGGCCGTCCACCGCCGGAACCCCGCCTTGCGCCACCGCCTCACCCGCCCAGCTGAAGCGGTTGAAGGCGACCAGATTGACGTTGGCCGCGTTGAGGATGAGTTCGACGCCCATGAGGATGCCGATGGCGTTGCGCTTGGTGAGGATGGTCGCCACGCCGCAGCCGAAGAGGATCGCCGAAAGCGTGAGGAAGTGACCCAGGCCGATCATGGCGTCTCCTCGCCTTTGGCCAGATCCGCATGCCGCCCCTTGGCGATGTAGGCCGCGCCGATCATCACCACGAGCAGCAGCACGCCGGCGAGTTCAAACGGCAGGGCGTACTTGCCCAGCAGGTTCTGGCCGAGTTCGGCCACGCCGTAATGTTCGACGCGCCCGCCCGGGCTGGTCGGGGCGAATCCGCCTGCCAGTTCGACGACGCCGAGGAAGATCATGAGAAGCGCCAGCAGGCCGCCGATGGCCCAGCCCGCGATCCGCTGGCCCAGAGGCACCGTCAGTCGGATGAAGGGGTTCTTGCTCGTGAGCATCACGCCGAAGATGATGAGAATCAGCGTTCCGCCGACGTAGACGATCAACTGGATTGCGGCCAGGAACTCGGCGGCGAGGAAGAAGTACAGCATGGCCACGCTGCCCAGCGTGAAGAGCAGAAAGACCGCCATGCGGACGATCTGCTGGGACAGGACCACGCCCAGGGCCCCGAGCACCGCCACCCCGGCGAAGAGGTAAAACAGCCACGGCGCGACCGGATCAAGCGTCGGAGGTTGCTGTGCCAGGAGCACCCGGACCACCCTTGTGAAAAAGGACACAATATGAGGGGGTCAAGATAGCGGTGATGCACCATCCGGTCAACTTGATGAACGCTCCGGAATCGCCCTCAAGTCCACCCCCGAGCCCGTTTGCGAGGCCGCAGGGCCGCGGCCGCGACCGCTGGGCGGAAGGCGCCAGGTGCGGCGGCCAAAGGCGAGCCCGGCCGCTGGCGACATCAGGTCTTTGGGGGACCCCGCATGGGCGACGTTTGTTCGCATTACGATCGGGTGTCGAAGATGGCGGGCCCGAAATCCGGCTGTCCGGAAAGCGCCCAAGTTGAGGTATTTTGCAAGTCCTTGCAGTACAATATGTTGCGCTATTTCGCCCAACATCTGATTTCTCGATTGACTTGGGCTTCATGTCGCGGCTATGGTCAGTCCGACTGTCTATCCTTGGACATCGCGGTTTGTCACCGCGGTCTTCTTGCCGCCGTGCGGGTGTCGGAGCTTCGCACGGCGGTTTTTTCATGCGCGCCTCACATGCCCACGATGAGCGAGTCTTCGAGCGATTCGTGGGATGTGTTTCCCATACCTGCGCGCTCGAGCGCCGCATCAGTCGCCCCGTGTTCAATCACGCCGCGCACGCGAGGCCACACGAGCAGCGCTTCGACGATCATCCAGACTTCGATGATGATGGAAGCAACGCCGATGAGCGCCAGCGGCCACTTCGTCGCGCCGCCGTCGGGCATGAGCCAGCGCGGCGAGTCGGCGCTGCCGATAAACACCTGCCAGGTCATCGCCCACATCGGCATGATGAGCATGAACACCATCGGCACGATGAGGAACCACAGCGGTTTGCGCCGCCGCCAGAGATACATCGTGATCACGATGAACGACAAGCCGGCGAGGAGCTGATTCGTCGCGCCGAAAAGCGGCCAGAGGATGAGGCCGCCAATTCCGCCGTTGGTGGTCATCCACGTCCAGGCGCCGCCTGGCCCGTCGGTGAACAGGATTGACCAGAAGCCGGGCGTGATCGGCTTTGTGGGCAGGGCCGCGAGTACGGTGGCGATCACGATGGCAAAGACGGTGGCGCCGTGTTTATTGGTCAGCCAGTGAATGGGGTTGAGGATGTTCAGCGCGCCGGGCGTGAGGGACTCGCCCGCGCGTTCGATCTCTTCGGGGGTGATCATCTCGCCGCACTCCGGGCATTGGATATCGCTGGTCGGCGGCTTGTTGCGTTCCGTTCGAGCAGAGCGAAGCGACGCAGCGTCTTCGGCCCCGGAGGGGCCGGCGAGCGTAGCCACGGGTGGAGCGATGCTGCTCTGGGCATCGCGGAACCCGTGGGAAGTGTGCGCGCGATCATCATCGCCCCGGAGGGGCGAAGGAGTTGTGTGTCCTTCTCGCGCGCCGGTTTCTGTCACCCCTTCGGGGCTTGGGAGTTTCTGCGCGTCGTGTCCACGGGTTCCGCTCATCCCTGGGGGATTCGCTCCACCCGTGGCTGCATTCTCGCGCCCCTCCGGGGCGGAAGTGGCGTCGCTTCGCGACTGCGGTGTCGACGTCGCGTGCTGCCAGAGTGTGTAGCCGCACTTGGGGCAGGCGTTTGCGGGGCGAGACGGAAGGAACGTCGCGGCGAGTTCCTGCACGACGTAGCGCTGGAGGCGGCACGCGGTGTCGAGTGTGGTGCCGGCGAAGGAGGCGACGAGCACACCCATCAGCGCGAGTGAAACACCCAAAGGCAACCCTAAGGCGCGAAGCAGATTCGCCGAGCCATCGACGAACGCGGCGACGGTCCGCGCGAGGCCGCCGGCGGCGGCCCAGGATTGGTAACGGGTGTTGAATGCGGCGGAGCCAACAAGGCTTGCGTGGAGTTCTTCTCGACTCATGTCGAGTTTTGCAATCAACACCCCATCCTGCTTCGTTGAAGGGGCACCGCTGCCAGCAACTTCGTCCCGTTCACTCGTCGTCGCACCGTTCCATCGCTCGATAACAGAAGAGCCGTCGTCGAACGTGACGAGGGCTCTGGCATTCCCATCGGGTCCGATGAAGTTTGTGGTTACTCCGTGAGGTCTCTGTGGCTGAACCGTCTCGCCATCGAATGCAGTTGCCGAACCCCTTGGAATAGGAATTCCCAATCCCAAACCCGCCACACACGCGATGATGACCAGCGTTGCGAGGAAGCCTTCGGTGAGCATCGACCCGTAGCCGACGAAGCGCGCATCCGGCTCGGCGTCGATCTGCTTGCTGCTCGTGCCGCTGCTGACCAGGCAGTGAAATCCGCTGACCGCGCCGCAGGCGATCGTGATGAACAGAAACGGAAAAATCGGCAAGGCCCCGATCGGGTGCGGATTCCACATCGGCGCCACGACTTCGAGCGGCTGCCGTGCCGCTCCTTCGACCGGAGGCGCTCCACCAATGAATGCGGCAACGATCAGGCCGACCACGATCAACCCCATCGCCGAGAGCAGTTGCAGGCTGTTGATGTAGTCGCGCGGCTGCAGGAGAATCCACACCGGCAGCACCGACGCCACGTACGAGTAGATCAGCAGCACGATGACCCACGTCATGTTCGACCACGACGCCATCCAGGCGTTCGCCGCGTGCAGGCCGTGCATGACGTGGGCCAGCACCTGCAGATCGGTCGTGAAGTTGTCATCGCCGATCACGACGGTGAGATACATGATCGCCAGCGCGATGATCGAAGGCAGAAGCAGGCTCGCGCCGCGCCGATGCAGCCAGACGCCGATGGCCACGGCAATGGGGATCTGCACCGTGCAGGGGAAGATCGACGCCGGGTACTGTCTGAATACCGTCGCGATCACCAGGCCGAAGATCGCCAGCACGATCGTCAGACCCATGAAGAGAATCAGCAGAAAGAGCACGCGCACCCGCTTGTTGAGAACGCGGCCGGCGACGTCGCCAATGGTCTGTCCGCTGTGGCGCATGGACACGACCAGCGCGCCCAGATCGTGCACAGCGCCGATGAAGACTGAGCCGAGCACGACCCAGATCAGCGCGGGCAGCCAGCCCCACATCACGGCGATGGCCGGCCCGACAATCGGCCCGGTCCCGGCGATTGACGTGAAGTGATGGCCGAAGATGATCGCCTTCTTGGTGGGCACGTAATCGCTGTCATCGCGCAGGCGGTGTGACGGGCAGACCGCCTGCGCGCTGAGCGCGAAGATGCGCCGGCCGAGCCAGCGCCCGTAGATGTGGTAGGCGATGATGAACCCAAGCCCGGCCGCGATCGCGATGAGCAGCGTTGCCATCGCTCAAAGCATAAGCGATTCGCCGCGCCCGAGTCAGCCGCAGAAAAAAGACCACGCCCGGCAGTTGTGGCGAAGCCAGGCGTGGAAGAGGAGAGCCAGGGTCGAAGCGCGCCGAGCGCGCGGCGTTACTCAAACTGGTGCCAGTCGGCGTTGCTGATCTTGCACGACGTCGGCTGCACCGCCTGCAGTCCAATGCTGCGGCCCGAAGCGCCGGCCGGAACGAATCGAGCAAACGTGCCGTCGCCGTTGGCATCCGTCATGATCGAGCCGGCAATAATCGGCGCGGCCATCTCAACCATCACTCCCGGACAGCCGGGCACTTCGCGCGAGCCGTTGGCCATGCTGTAGACGAAGTAGGTTCGGGAGTCGGGCGTCGCGCCGGTGATGGTCCACTGGTTCATCTGGCCGGCGATGCCAGGCACGGGGCCCGCGAGCACGGCGTCAATCGGAGTGGCGGCCGTCGCCAGCCAGCCGAGCACGCCGCGCGTCATGTCTGCCGCGAAGTCATAGTCGATGTAGTCGAGCGTATCGACGCTGTCCGTCGAGCGGTGGTAGTGGGGATTGGAGCCCCACTCGTCCTCGATGAGCAGGGCTGCTTCGAAACCTTCCCACTCGAACGGGGCGTGGTCGCTACGATCCATGGAGCCGTGGTAGATCGGCTCGATTCCAGTCCACTGCGTGAGCGCGTCTCCGAGCGCCTGTTTGCACGGATCGGATGATGTCCTGCCGTAAATCGAGGCGCGGTTCGCTCCGTCCGGATTGAAAGCGATCATGTCGGTGGAGATCATCCCTCGAATGTCATCGCCGGAGTGGGACTGCGCGTACGCCTTGGAGCCGTAGAGACCCTGCTCCTCGCGATCAAAGGCGACGAGCACGATGGTGGCTTCGAAACGGTGCGATGCGATGACGCGGGCCAGTTCCATCACGCAGGCCGTGCCGCTGCCATTATCATCGGCGCCGGGTGTGTTAGCCGAATCGAAGTGCGCGCCGACGATGTAGATCTGCTCGGGCCGGACGTAGCCCTCGTGGACTCCGACGACGTTGTAGTAGGTGCCGCCGTATTCGAACGGCTCGAGCGAAGTCGAGAGGCCGAGGGACTGGAAGTGGTCGAAGATGTTCTGGCGCGCGAGGTCGTGCTCGGGGCCGTAGCCGCGACTCTGGCCCATGTGCGTGTAGAGCAGATCGTCGAGGTAATGCCGGTAGGTCGCGGCGCTGACCTGGGCGACGAGTTCATCGACCGGTCCGGCGAGAGTGGCCGGCGCGGCGAGCCAGGTGGTGGTGCAGGCGAGCAGGGCAAGGGTGAAGTGTCGGTACGCGCGCATGTGGCCTCCTTCGAGTTGGTGTGCCGATCGCCGCCTCAAATACATGACTAATATATCCGATTTTCCGATGGCGTGCCGGGGTTTGATGCGGGGCGGTTTCCCTGTTTTCGTTCCGGCCTGCCGTCGGGCGGCGAAATCGCCACTCGCGCCTGCTTCACCTACCCTTGGCTCTCATGATCATCACCGCCCAATGGCTCAACGAGTACCTGGATCGCCCGCTGGAAGTCGATGCCCTGATCGACGCCCTGGCCGGGGCAGGCTTCGGCTGCGAATCACGGGAAGACCTGCCAGGCGGCGACACCCGCCTGGACATCGAGATCACTTCCAATCGCGGGGATTGCGTCAGCGTGGTCGGCCTGGCCCGCGAGGCCGCGGCCGTGACCGGCCGGCAGCTTCGTCTTCCCCAACTCTCAGGGGCCATACCACAGTCCGCATCTGCAGCGTCCGTTGAGAATATCGAGCACGACCTCTGTCCGTACTACAGCGCCCGCGTCATTCGCGGCGTCAGGGTCGGCCCGAGTCCCGACTGGCTGCGGCAGCGCATCGAGTCGATCGGCCAGCGCAGCGTGAGCAACGTCGTCGACATCACCAACTTCATACTCTTTGAACTCGGTCAGCCGCTGCACGCATTTGACCTGGCGAAACTGCGCGGTCTGAAGGTCGTCGTGCGACGGGCCCGCACGGGTGAAACCATGATCGCCATCGACGGCTCCAAACTGATGCTTGACGAATCGATGCTCGCTATCGCCGACGGGCAGCGGCCCGTGGCTCTGGCCGGCGTAATGGGCGGGCTGGAGACCGAGGTCAGCAGCACTACGACCGACATCGTCCTCGAGGCCGCGTCGTTCAGCGGCGCCAGCGTGCGCACCACAAGCCGGCGACTCAAACTCATGTCGCCATCGAGTTATCGCTTCGAGCGCGGCGTGCACCCGGCGACGGTCGCCGCAGCCGCGGACCGCGCCGCGGCGATGATTGCAGAAATCTGTGGCGGCTCGTGGGATGGAAACGCCACCGTGGCCGCCGCCCCTATGCCCGAACAGCCCGTCGTGACCATGCGATGCGAGCGATGCCGGCAGGTGGCAGGTATCGACATCGACGCCGGGGAGATGGTCAGTGTTCTTGCGCGGCTTGGGCTGAATCCCGAGTTGAGCGGCGACAATTCCCGCATCGAGTGCACGATCGCGCCGCATCGACTCGATCTGACGCGCGAGATCGATCTGATCGAGGAAGTCGTGCGGGTTTACGGCCTCGATCGCATCGCGCCGCGCGAGCGGATCGAGATCGACGTCGTTGGACTTCAGGAATCGGTGCAGCGCCGCCGAACGGTCGAGCAGGCGCTTACGGCGAGCGGTTTCTTCGAAGTCGTGACATTTTCATTCCTGCCGATGAAGGACGCGGAGGCGTTTCTGCATCCCGGCTTCGAACTGCTCACTTTGCAGGATGATCGCCGCAGGGCCGAGCCGGCGCTTCAGGCGAGCGTCCTGCCCGGCCTGCTGCGCTGCCGCAAGCGCAACCAGGATCTCGGCCAGAAAGAAATGCGCCTCTTTGAGAAGGCGGCGTGCTTCGCGACGATCGATGGGAAAAAGGTCGAGCAGGTCATGCTCGGCCTGTGTCTCGACGCGACGGATCGGCAGCAGGGGCTGCGCGCCATGCGCAGCGCGCTTGATGCCGTCGCGACGGCTCTGCTCGGACCAGCCGGGTCGGTGCGCGTCGCCGCCGAGGACGTCTCGTGGTTCGAGCCGGGCGCGGGGGCGGTGGTGAGCATCGGCGATACGCGGTTGGGCATTATGGGGCTTCTGAGCAGTCGTCAGCAGGCCGGCTTCGATCTCGAAACGCCGCTGATCGTCGCCGAACTCAACTTCGACGCTCTGCTCGGGCTCGAGCGCGCAGAGAAGGCGGTAGAGACCCTCTCGACCTATCCCTCAATCCAGCGGGATTTGTCGCTCGTCGTCGAAGAGGCGGTGCCTTGGACGCAAATCGAGAGCGGCGTCGAAACACTCCGGCTGGCGAATCTCGAGTCGATTCGGTTCGTGGGTGCTTATCGGGGCAAGCCCATCGAAAAGGGTCGAAAGAGCGTGACGCTGCGCCTGACGTTCCGCGATTCCAGTCGAACGCTTCGCCACGATGAAGTTGACCCCCAGATCGCGTCGGTCGTGGCGGAAATGGGCCGGCGGGTGGGAGCGGTTTTGCGCGAATAGCGCGGCTCGGATCGAACCCGGCCGGCCGAATGGCGGTATACTCGTCCAGATTGCAAACAGCATTCCACCGCCGGCGCTTGGGGCGCCGCGCAGTTGCGGATGCGTCAGCCGCCTGATCCGATGAGGTGGGGCGGACCAGAAGGAGTTGACTCCCATGAAGAAGATGTTCCTGATCGGCGCCTCGGTGGCGTGCTTTGCGTTCATTGGCTGCAGCAGCAACGACAAGGACGTGGCCATGTCCGAGACGTCCGATTCGTGCTGCGCCAAGGCCGAGCCCTGCGATGACTGCGCCGAAGCCAAGGCCAGCCCCGCTGTGGTCGGCGAGAAGTCGCACTGCGAAGGCCAGACCGGCGAGTGCCCCTTCAGCAAGAGCGAGAACTGATTCGATCTGCACATTTGACCTGATTTGTCTGAGACCGCCCGGCCCGCGCCGGGCGGTCTTTGCATGCATCGCATAACATCGCACGCGCATGGCCGAGTACCGCGCCAAACCCGGACAGGAAGACCGTCACGGCGAGATGACGGGCGCCATCTCGTTCAACATGATCTTCGTCATGGGGCCGCTGATTGTCTGGTGCGTCATTCTCGGGCCGATCTGGTTCGAACTGAAGTGGACGCTGATCATCGGCCTCTCGATGGGCGTGGTGTTGACACTGATCGGCATGCCGCTCAGTCGATGGGCTTGGGCGCGATTCAGCGATTGGTCCGATCGCGTCTAGGCGTCCAGCCGTTTGCTTCTGCTGACGCTGGTGCGGCCGATCGACCATGAGTCTGCCCCGACAAACCGCGCGAGACGATCGATGGCGGCTTCAACTCGACTGGCCATCGATTCGCTGACATCCACATCCGGCTCCCACCACAGCCGTGCGATGCGCAACACTCCCTTGTCGCGATGGAACTTGGGATCGACCCGAGCCACAAGCCGATCGCCGTCGAGTACCGGCATGACGTAATAGCCAAAGCGGCGCTTCGCCTCGGGCACGAACGCCTCAAAGCGGTAATCGAAATTGAAAAGCCGACCCGCGCGAGCCCGGTCGCGCAGCACCGGGTCGAACGGGCACAGCAGCCGGGCCCGCCGGGGCGGCCGCGATGCGCCTTCGAGACGGGCTTGCCAGTCGTGCAGTGCCACCGAGAGGCGCGGCTTGGAATCATCCGCAGGTTGCACCTCGACCGGGACGGCGCGACCGGCGCGAAGCGCGCCATCGCACCATGCGCGAGCCTCGGCGATGGAGATCGCGTTCCAGAACCTGGAGAGTTCGCTGGGTGTCGCGCAGCCGAGGCGCTCCAGCGCCGTGCCGCAGGCCCACTCGATCTGCTCGTCACAAGTGGGCGGCGCGGCTTGCGTGATTTCGCCCAGCACGCGCGGCGCCAGGTCGTAGACCTTCTGAAACCGGTCCCGCCGCGCGATGAGCAGATCGCCGGTCCGCCAAAGGTGCTCGAGCGCGGCTTTCTGCGGCTTCCAGCCCCACCACGCGCCGGATTCCCCCTGGCGATCGTGCTCGAAATCGCGCGACAGCAGCGGTCCTTCCGCGGCGATGCGATCGCGCACATGCGCGACGACTTCGCCAAACTTCGGGCCCATGCGCTCGCGCCACCACTTGCCGGTGCGCTGGCGATTGAAGCGCGGCAGCCAGTGGCGGTACCACTTCGTCGGAATGAGCGACGCGTCGTGCGTCCAGTGCTCGAAGAGCAGGCGGTCCTGTTCGACGAGGCGGTCGAGCATGGCCGGCCGAAACCGGTCGAGACGCGAAGCGAGGATGAGGTAGTGCGCGCGATCGACGATGTTGATCGAATCGATCTGCACAAAGCCCATGCGTTCGACGAGTTCGTACAAGCGCGAGGCGTCGGCAGCGCCCGTGGGCGCGGCGACGAGGCCCTGCGCGTCGAGCAGCAATAGGCGCGCCTGTGGGGCAGTGATCTTCTGGTGTCGGCGATGCTGACCGGGCGACATGGCGGAGATTAGCATCGGGGTCATGCGAGTCGAGCCCGCGGGATGCGCCGGCGAGCGCGGCTATCCTTGCCTTCACTCACGACCACGCGGCCACACGCGACCAGGAGAGAGTTCAACGTCGAGATGCTGGTTCCGCTGCTGCTGCTCATTCTCGGGCTGGTGATGCTGATCGTCGGGGGCGATCTGCTCGTGCGCGGCGCCTCCACGATGGCGCGCGTCCTGGGCGTCTCTGAACTGGTGGTTGGTCTCACGGTCGTCGCGTTCGGGACCAGCGCGCCTGAACTGGCCGTGAACGTGCTTGCGGCCTGGGAGGACAAGGGCGACATCTCGTTTGGCAACATCGTCGGGAGCAACATCGCCAACATCGGGCTCATCCTTGGCATCGCCGCGCTGATTCGGCCGCTGCAGATCCGCAGCCAGGTCATTCGCCGCGAACTGCCCATGAAGCTATTGGCCACGATCGCCGTGTGCGTGATGGCGGCCGACGAGTGGCTCCGCGGCAGCGGCGGCGCGTTCGATCGCAGCGACGGGCTCATCATGCTCCTGCTGTTCTGCGTTTTTCTTTACTACACCGCGGCCGAGGTGCTCTACAAGTCGAGTCCGGAGGATTCGATCCGAACCGAATCGGCGGAAGTGCTCGAGTACGTTGCGCCAGAGAGCAAAGACGGCTCGCTGGTCGTGAGCGCCGCCATGGCCATCGTCGGCCTGGGGCTGCTGATCGGCGGCGGGCAGGTGACGGTGGAGCAGGCGACGAACCTGGCGCTGTCTTTCGGTGTGCCGCAGGTCGTCGTCGGGCTGACGCTCGTGGCCGTGGGCACCAGCCTGCCGGAACTGGTCACGTCGGTCGTGGCGGTCTACCGGGGCCAGTCCGACATCGCCGTGGGCAACGTGATCGGCTCGAACATCTTCAATCTGCTGCTCATCATGGGAGTGAGTTCAGCCGTTCGACCCATTCCGGTTCCGGATGGCGGGTGGTTCGATCTCATCTGGCTTGGCGCGCTGTCGCTGATTCTCGTGCCGATGGTGCTCACGGCCAACCAGCGCCTGATCCGGCGCGAAGGGCTCATCCTGCTGCTCGCGTACGCGGCGTACATCTCCTGGCGTGTGCTCCTGGTGCTCAATGGAAGCTGACCGCGCTGCGCCATGAGTGACGCAGCCGCTGACTCTCTGGTTTCCAGAAGCGATGCCGCGGCGCGGGCTCGCGCGGGCGTCGCCTACGGCCTTGCGGCCTACCTCTGGTGGGGCGTGGCCCCGCTCTATTTCAAGATCATCGTCGCCCGCGCGCCTGGCCGTGAGGTTCTGGCGCATCGCATTCTCTGGTCCGCGGTGTTTCTTGTCTCGCTCGTGCTCATCCGCCGGCAGGGGCCGGTCTTGTGGCGGGTGCTCTTTCGCACGCCGCGCGTGCTCGTCGTGCTCGTGGGAACGGCGGCGCTGATCTGCGTCAACTGGTACCTCTTTATCTGGGTCCACGAAACGGGCCAGGTGCTGCAGGCGAGCCTGGGTTACTTCATCAACCCGCTCATCAGCGTGGCGATGGGCTATCTCATTCTCGGCGAGCGCCTTCGGCGCCTGCAGGTGTTGGCCGTGGCGATTGCGGCCGTCGGCGTGATCTACCTCTCCATCGCCTCGCGCGAAGCGCCCGTCATCGCCCTGGCCCTGGCGTGCACGTTTGCGGCGTACGGCCTGATTCGCAAACTCGTTCCCGTCGAAGCGATGGTCGGGCAGACGGTCGAGACGCTGCTGCTCGCCCCGCTGTGCATCGGCTATCTCATCTGGACGGGGATGAACGGCGGGGGAGCGTTCGGCGGCGGATCAACGCTCACCGACGCGCTGCTCATCGCCGGCGGCGTGATCACCGCGCTGCCGCTGCTGTGGTTCACCTGCGCAGCGCGCCGCCTGCCGCTGGTCACGGTCGGCTTCCTGCAATACCTCGCGCCCTCGGGCCAGTTCCTGATCGCCTGGCTCATCTTTCACGAACCACTGAGCACGCCCCGGCTCGTGTGCTTTGTCATCATCTGGATCGCCCTGGCAGTCTATTCGTTTGACGCGATTCGAGGCGCAAGAACAAAGCCCAGGTAACGCCTTACCTGGGCCTTGAGTAGAGACCAGCTTGCCACCGCTCAATACCGGTAATGCTCGGGCTTGTATGGCCCTTCGACCGGGACGCCGATGTAGGCGGCCTGCTTATCGGTGAGTTTGGTCAGTTTGGCGCCGAGTTTGCCCAGGTGCAGGCGGGCAACCTCTTCATCGAGGATCTTGGGCAGCGTGTACACCTTCTTCTTGTACTGCTGCTGGTTCCGCGCCAGTTCGATCTGCGCGAGCACCTGGTTGGTGAACGAAGCGCTCATCACAAACGACGGATGGCCCGTCGCGCAGCCGAGGTTGAGCAGGCGGCCTTCGGCGAGAATCAGCACGCTGTGGCCGTCGGGGAAGGTCCACATGTCGTACTGCGGCTTGATGTTCGTCTTGCTGATGCCCTTGGTCTTCTTGAGCCCGGCCATGTCGATCTCATTGTCGAAGTGCCCGATGTTGCCGACGATGGCTTTGTCTTTCATCCTGGCCATGTGCGCTGCGGTGATGATGTTGAAGTTGCCCGTCGTTGTAATGAAGATGTCGGCCTTGTCCACCCAGTCTTCGACGGTGCCGACCTGGTAGCCTTCCATCGCCGCCTGCAGCGCGCAGATGGGATCGATCTCGGCGATCACAATGCGGCAGCCCTGGCCCTTGAGCGCCTGGGCGCAGCCCTTGCCCACGTCGCCGTAGCCGCAGATCATCGCGACCTTGCCCGAGAGCATGACGTCGGTGGCGCGGTTGAGGCCATCGACAAGCGAGTGGCGGCAGCCGTAGAGATTGTCGAACTTGCTCTTGGTGACCGAATCGTTGACGTTGATCGCGGGGAAGAGCAGCGTGCCGGCCTTCTGCATCTCGTAGAGGCGATGCACGCCGGTGGTCGTTTCTTCCGACACACCTTTGATCTGCGGCGCGATGCGCTTCCACGCGCCGGCGTCGCTGGCGGCGATCTTGCGCAGCAGGTCGAGAATGACGCCCCATTCCTCGGGATCGTTCTCGGCGTCGAAGTCGGGGATCTTGCCGGCCTTTTCGAATTCGAGTCCTTTGTGGGCCAGCAGCGTCGCGTCGCCGCCGTCATCGACGATCTGATCGGGGCCGGAGCCATCGGGCCAGAAGATCGCCTGTTCGGTGCACCACCAGTACTCTTCGAGCGTCTCGCCCTTCCACGCGAACACGGGAACGCCCTTTGGATCGTCAGGCGTGCCGCCGGCTTCGGGCCGGCCGACGACGACTGCGGCCGCGGCGTGATCCTGGGTGCTGAAGATGTTGCACGAAACCCAGCGCACATCGGCGCCGAGTTCGGTCAGCGTCTCGATGAGCACGGCGGTCTGGACGGTCATGTGCAAGCTGCCCATGATCTTGAGACCCTTGAGCGGCTTGCTCGGGCCATACTTGGTGCGGCAGGCCATGAGGCCGGGCATCTCGTCCTCGGCGAGCATGATCTCCTTGCGGCCCCACTCGGCGAGACTGAGGTCCTTGACCTTGTAGGCGGGGCGGTTGGCAGCCTTGGCGCCGGTGGAACCGGGGCGGGTCGCGATGGCGGTGGTCATGGGGAAGAGGTCCTTTCGAGAGCGTTCTGGTGTGGTTTTCTCGGCGTATCTGGGCGAGTCGGGACAGTCGGGCGGCAATGAGAGAGCCGGCATTCATCCGTTCATCCGGATAGAGTGTAGAAGCAGAATCGGCGGCGGACAAGGGGTATCTGGATGGGAGGAATCGGCGCCAACCGGCCGTTGCTCGGATCAGCCGCAAAGAGGCACAGAAGGCGCAGAAAGTCGGAAGGCGTGTGGTTCTGGTGCCGTGGTCCAGAGGTCGGCTCTGCGACCGGCGGGCCACGCCGCTGGCGCGGAGGTGGTGCGATGATGTTCGTTCAACTGCCGCGCGCTCGCATGGCCGGCGCTCGCAGAGCCTTGCTTGACCGTGGCACCCGGCTACAAACGAGCCCACTCCGCATCGACACGATGTAGTCCCCAAGCCACCATGGCCATTACGGTTTCCACAATCGTGCAAGCGAGCGGCGCACCGAAGGAGATGCCCTGCTCGTGCGCGCCGGCGGTAACCATCCATGCCGTTACCGCATGTAGAAGAAAGTACCAGATGATGGCAAGGCTTGTCATGCGAACGGCCTTTACCCACACCCCTCGTTCGATCAAATGACCTGCGATGAGTGAAACAATGAGGGTGAAGGCGCCGTAAAGAAGAGGATGGTACCAACTTGTTCCCATCAGGAGCAGCCAGCTCTCCAGAAATGGAAAAACGGTAACCGATCTCGGAAGTTGGGACACGACGATCACGAATACACTCTACGTTCCAGATATGATTCTACTACACCGTCAAGTCAGCACCATACTTCTTCAGGCAATCATCATACGCTTTGAGAACCGCGCCCGCATGGCCTGCGCTCGCGGAGCCTCGCTTGACCATGGCACCGCTGTGAAACATTCGGCGAGGGTCACGCCTCGCGCGAACCGGCCATCACGAAGAGGTCCGGGCCCTTGGCCTGCGGGTCAGACGGCAGGTGGACGGTCCGGAGATGGCCCAGGCCCGCGCTGGTGAACCATTCGCTCATCTCAGCCGGCTTGAAGCCGAGCCATTTATGGCCCATCGTCTGGCGGTACTGCTCGCGGTCGTGTTCGAGCATGTCGATGACGAGCAGGCGGCCGCCGGGTTTGAGAATGCGCGCGGCTTCGCGAATCGCCGTGGCCGGGTGGTTCACGTGGTGCAGCACGAGCGAGATGATCGCCGCATCCACGCTGGAATCATCGAGCGGCAATCCCGTGAGATCGCTGTGGTGGAAGTGGACATTCTTGTGCTGCGCGAGACGCTTGCGCGCGGCGGCGAGCATCGCTTTGCTCATATCCACAAGATGCACCGTCTCGACCAGCGTGGCCAGGCGCACGGCGATGTCGCCGGTGCCGCATCCCAGGTCGGCCACGGTCCACTGCGGCGGCAGGAGAGCGAGCAGCGCCTCATCGACGAAACTCGAGCCGAACAGCTCGCCGCGGATCGCGTCCCACTCGCCGCCGACGCGGCCGAAGTAGGCGATCGTGTCCGTCTCGCGCTTGGCGAGGATCTGCTTGAGGCGGTGCTCATCCTGGCGCACCTGCGGCGGCTCGCCGAGCTGCCTGCGGGCGAGTTGCCACAGTTCGCGCGCTTCCTCGCTCAGCGATTCGTTCACGAGGCGGTACATGCTGGCCGTGCCTTCGGAGCGGCGCACGATCCAGCCGCCTTCGAGCAGCGACTTGAGGTGCCGGCTGACGGTGCTCTGGGGCAATTGCAGGATCGAAGCCAGTTCGCCGACGCCCAGTTCCTCAGTTTCGAGCAGGCGAAGCAGGCGCAGGCGCGTCATTTCGCTAAGCAGCGCGAGGCGGTCAGTCAGGCGTTGGCGAGAGGCAGTGGAAGCCATGACGATCAGTGTCGCGCATCGAACGGCGGCGCTGCTCAGCGGTCGGGCGCGAGTTTCAGGCTCGGGCCGACCACGGCGAAGTACGTTTCGAGTTCTTTGATGACCTGCTCATTGTTCGGCTCGATCCAGTAGGCCTGGCGCAGGCGTTGCGTCGCCGCCTCGGTCTTGCCGATCGATTCGTAGAACATCGCCAGTTTCCAGTAGGGCAGCACCGTGGGCGTGGGTTCGATGCGGATGGCGGTGCGGTAGGCGAGTTCGGCTGAGTCCGGGTCGCCGTATTTCGCGGCCATGTCACCCCAGAGGAGGTAGTCGCGCACCTCTCCGCGGCTCTGGGCCGCATCCTTGAGGAACAGCACCATGCCCTGCTGATCGCCACTCTCGGCCATGGCGCGGGCCAGCTGCTCGCCGATCTGGAACGTCAGGTCGGGGTTGTGGCTCGACTGCTGGTACGCGATGCCCAGATGCGTGCGGGCCCGCATCGGATCGCCCAGTGCGAGGTACGCCTTGCCGAGGCCGTAGTTGGCCTCGGTGTCCTCGGGTTTGGCTTCGAGCACCTGCTGGTATGCGACTAGCGCATCCTGGAAATGCTCGTGGTCGAGGGCGTATTGCCCGTCGGCGCGCAATTCAGGGAGCGATCTCTTGTTCGAGCAGCCGATCGACCAGAGCGAGGCGGCAATGAGCAGGACGGCCATCCACCGTGCCATGCGTGGACTCCTTGTGTCGCAGGGTTCGGGGGCATCATATCACGCTCCCGGCCGCAGTGGTGGCGACCGAGATTCGCGGTGGACGGCTGCGAGGGGACGTATCCTCGAGAGTTGAGACTGAGAACAGTCATCCTGCGACACGAACTGCCCGATGGCGCTGCGCACTTCGACTGGATGCTCGCCGTGGACGACCCGGCGATCAAGCGACTGCGGACGTGGAGGGTCGCCCTTCGGCCCGACGAAGTTCCGCCGGGTGAGGAGATCGCGATCGAGCCGCTGGCCGACCACCGCCCGGCGTATCTCGATTATGAGGGCCCCGTCGGCGACGACCGCGGCGTCGTCGCGCATGTTCGATCCGGCTGGTGGACGCCTTCGTCCGACATCGAGCCGACCGCCGAGCACCTGCTGCTCAGTGTGCACTGGGACGGCGATCCCGCTCCACAGCAGTGGTCGATCAGGTATCAGCAGGCCCATCGGCTGAGCTGATTTCGCCGCGAATCCGGATTTCGCTTGCACGATCGTCCCGGTCGTGGTAGGCTGTATGAGCCGCGGTCATGTCCCAATTCTCGAAACGGGGGTTTCCATGAGCGGATCACAGGACCACAACCCGCAGCACCCCAAGATCCGGTTTTCTGAACCGACGGGCTTTGGTGCGTCATCGTCATCTGCTTCGAGCGGATCCTCGGGCTTCGAGGTCGAGCACGAAGAACTGAGCCCCGTTGATCTGCCCAATCCGGCGCCGCTGGTCGAAGGCAGCAAAAAGATTCGCACGTTTGAACGCCACGGCGGGGGCCCCGAATCCGAGTGGAATCGTCGCCCCAACGTGACGGGCGCCGGCGCGATTCACGTCCGGACGTTCCATTCGAAACTCAATTCCGACTCTCTGGCCTTCATGGATCAGACGATCAACGAATGGCTTGATGCCCACCCTGAGTACGAGGTGAAGTTCGTTACCTCGACGATCGGCGAGTTTACGGGCAAGGTGCGCGAGCCGGCGCTGATCTGCCAGGTCTGGGTCTGACACCGAGTTCGTGGCCGCGAAGCCTCCGCTCAGCCGATAGATTGCTGACGGCTTCGGAGGCTTGGAATGTGCGGCATCCTTGGAATCATCGCCCCACCCGGGCAGCGGCCGAGCGTCGCAGCCGACGCGGCGCTGCGCATGCGCGACTGCATGACGCAGCGCGGGCCCGACGACGCGGGTCTGATCGAGCACCGCAACGTGCTCTTTGCCCATCGCCGTTTGAAAGTGATCGACCCGGACGGCGGCGCGCAGCCCATGTGGTCGCCGGATCGGCGCTACCTTCTCGTCTACAACGGCGAACTCTACAACGACGCGGAGATTCGCCGCGAACTGGAGCGGCGCAATCGGGCGGACTTCCGAACCCGCTGTGACACTGAGACGCTGCTGCACGCGCTCATCGACTGGGGAAACGAAGCGCTGACGCGGCTGCGCGGCATGTTCGCCTTTGCGCTGTACGACTTTCTCGAGAATCGCCTCCTGCTGGCCCGCGATCCCCTGGGCATCAAGCCGCTGTACTACGCGACGATCGGACGCGAAATCGTCGTCGCGAGCACGCCCACCGCCATCCTCGGCCACCCCGGCATGACGAGCCAGCCCGATGCTGCCGCGATGTCGGCGTACCTCTCGACGATTCGTACGACGCTGGGCCGTCGGACGATGTTCGCCGGCCTGCAGACAGTCATGCCAGGCGAATGCATCGACGTGTCCTTCGCCGGCGGAGAGGCGCGCTGGAACATGCGCGAATACTGGTGCGAGCCGTCGCAGGAACGAACGGATCTCGACTTCAACGACGCAGCGCATCTCGTTCGCGAGGCGGTGATCGATTCGGTTGCGGCCCATCTACGCAGCGATGTGCCGCGCTGCCTGCTGCTGTCCGGCGGGCTGGACAGCGCGATCATCGGGTCAGTCTGCCGCGATCTGGGCGCCAGCGACGTGCTGCGAACCTGGTGCGCCGCGGATCCCGAAGACTGCGGCGAGGATCGGCGCTTTGCATCCGGCGTGGCAGCGCATCTCGGCGCACGGCATCACGACACGAGGATGGACGCCGACCGCTTCACCAGTGCGTGGCTCGATCTCATCGCCCGCAACGCCGTTCCCGTCAGCACGCCCAACGAAACGGCGATTCGCGCCGTCGCCGCGGCGCTCAAGCCGCACGCGACTGTCGCCCTCAGCGGCGAAGGCGCCGATGAACTCTTCGGCGGCTACGCGCTTCCGATCCTCTGCGGCCTCGACGCGATCCACGCGAGGCAACCGGATGCGCCCGCGCGGTTTCGCGCTGAACTTACAGCGCAGTACGGCTCGCCATCGCTGGGCACCGAGGCGGAGCACTACCTGAGATCCAACTCGTGGATTCACACCGCGCGCAAGGGTTCGCTGCTGACCGACGGCGTACTCGGGGCCGCCCAATACGACCGGCTGCTGCACGAAGAGATCGCCGGGCAGTTCAGCCGTGCTGACGAAAGTCACATTCGATCCGAGCAGCGCCTGCTGCGGGTGCACCGGCGCATCAACCTGTCGGGGCTGCTGAGCCGGCTCGACACCTCCACGATGGCAGAGAGTGTCGAAGGTCGCACGCCATTTGCCGACGCTCGATTGGCTGAACTCGCCGCCTCGCTTCCCTTCGAGTACAAGTTCCGCGCCCGGCCGGCGGCGGATGAAGGCTGGTCCAGCGCTGCGCAGACCCTGGCGCGGGGCGGCGTTGAAACCAAGTGCATCCTCCGAGCCGCATTTGCGCGCGATGTTCCTCTCGACGTGTTGCAGCGCCCCAAGGCGAGCTTCCCGCTCTCGTTCCAGCAGTGGCTCGCGCCGATGGCCTCTTGGCTTTCGCGGGCGGCGGCGGTTGGCGAAGTGTTCCGCCGACAGGAGGCCCTGGTGCTGGCGGCCGACCCGAGCGGCCAGTGGTTGACCCTCTGGCCGGTGCTCAACGTCGCGCTCTGGTTCGAGCGGCACTGGGGGGCGGGACTGCCTGCGATTGATGACCTTGCGGCCGGCTCGGCCCTCGCTACCGCCTCCGAACTGGGGTGAATCTCCCATGCGATCGCCGCTGCGTTGACCGTTTCCCACCCGGGTCTACACTCTGCTCCCACTCTCCGGAGACCGCTGAGCATGGCCGAGACGTTCCGCTGCACCCTGGTGACCCCTGAAGCGCAGGTGCTCGACGAGCAGGTGACCTACGTGACCTTTCCCGCCTGGGATGGGCAGGTGGGCATCGCGCCCGGGCGCAGCGCGCTTCTTGCCCGCGTCGGCATCGGCTCGATGCGGCTGGATTTCGCGAGCGGCGCCAGCCGGTGGTATCTGCTCGAAGGTGGCTTCGCCCAGATGCTCGGCGACCAGCTCACGATCCTCAGTGACAAGTCCACGCCGGCGGAGAATCTCATCGCGTCGGATGCCAACAAGGAACTCGAAGCCGCCCTGGCGATGACCGCCACCGACGAAGCATCCCAGAAGGCGCGCACCGCCGCCCTCCAGGCCGCACGCGAGAAGCACCGCATGGCGCGCGCTGCCAGCACGCGCGGCATCTGAACCGACGAGCATCCAGGCAGCGAGGCTTCAGGGCGTCGCTCTACGCTTGTTGAGGCGCCGGCCGATAGATCGCCTTGATGTCGTTGCCGATCTGCCGCGTGCGCACGAGTCGCAGAGCCGCGGCCGCATCCATCGACTTCGGATCAAGACCGCGCACGGGTCCGATCGCCTCCGCGTCGCCAAGGATTGTGGGCGCGATGTAGGTAATCACTTCATCGACCAGGCGCGAGCGAAGAAGTTTGCCCACCAGACCGCCGCCGGCTTCGACGAGCACGCGCGTGGCGTTGTGCCGGGTGCTGAGCGCTTCGAGCAGTTCGGTGAGATCAATGTCGCCCTGCAGCGGCGTCACGGACAGGACTTCGATGCCTCGCTCCTGAAACTGCTCGACGAGCGGGACGTGGCTCGCCGCCACCGTCGCATCCACGGCGATGGTCGTCGGCGCCTCGGCGGCGGTTCGCACGATCTGCGCCTCGATCGGCGTGATAAGCGATGGATCGACGATGACGCGGCGGACCTGCCGGACGATGCGGCGCGTGTTGCGCGGCGTGAGCATCGGGTCGTCGCTGAGCACCGTGCCCACGCCGGTCATGATGATGTCCATGCGGGCTCGCAGGCGGTGCACGGCAGCGCGGCTGGAAGCGTTGGAGATCCATCGGCTCTTTCCATCGCGCGTGGCGATGGCGCCGTCGAGCGTCTGGGCCCACTTCACGATGACCCACGGCCGCTTGGTAGTCACGCGATGCACGAACGAGTCGGTCAGACGGGCGGCGCGGGGGCAGTCGATCCACTCGACTTCAATGCCCGCTTCTTCAAGGCGAGCCGCTCCGCCGCCGGCCGGACTGGGGTCGGGCCGGGCAATGACGCATCGCGCGACGCCGGCGTTGATGATGGCCTCAGTGCACGGCGGGGTTTTGCCGGTGTGATTGCAGGGTTCGAGGGTGGCGTACAACGTCGAGCCGCGCGGATCATGGCCGCGCTGCCTGCAGTCTCCGAGGGCGTTGACTTCGGCGTGTGGGCCGCCGAAGCGCGCATGCCAGCCGCGGCCGATGATCTCGCCAGACGGGTCGGTGATGATGCAGCCGACGAGGGGATTCGGCTCGACGCGGCCAATGCCCCGCGCCCCGAGGCGCGCAGCGCGATTCAGCATGTCGAGGTGGCGATTCATGCGGCGAATGCTAGGGCGAGAATAACGCCCGAAACGCGGCGCGTCCCGCATGTTTGCGACCGGGACAAGTCACATTTGATGACTTCGGTTAGTATTCAAGAATGGCGACAACTGCAGATCCGATTTGCATTCGAATGAAGCCGTCCGTCAAAGCGACGGGATGGTTCGCTGTCATTGTTTTTGGAGCGGCCTCGATCGGGGCGTCGGTCAGTGCTTTGGTATCGAGTTCACCCGACGAGAGCTTCGACGGGTGCGTCGGCGGTGTCGGATTTGGCGCCTTCACTCTGCTGGGAGTACTGGTTCTGGCGATGGCCTCGCGGCATGCTGTCATTGTCGGTGCGGATAGCATTGAACGCCGTGATCTTTTTCGAATCCGTAAGATGCAGTTCGCGGATCTCGTTCTGGTTATTTGGCGACATCCGCCACGTAGCGGTAAAATCGTGCTGAGCGATGGAGCGTACAGAGTTCCGATCGGCCTCTATGACTACTGCCCGGCGGACCGAGCGGCGATTGTTGGCGCTCTTCGTGATTTGATTCCCGACCGAGTGGAGCAAACTGGGTGGGATGCGGATGTCTTTCGTCGGAAGCCTCAAATTCGCTCGTCCGCCGAATTGAAGCGACTCGTACGATTCACAATTTTTGCGTCGTGTTGCGGCTGGCTTGGTTCGATGGCGATTGCGGCGTGGTCGATCCAACTTGGCGAGCCAATGCCTCCGCTCTGGAGCTTAGCGCTGAAAGGGATTCCGCTGTGGGGCATGTTGCCGTTGTTGATCGCGCTGATTGGCTGGATTGAGTCACTCGATCAAAGAGAGATTGAAGCAGAACCTAGCAGCAGCGCACCAGATGCTCGCGCGGCAGGCGATGCTCGGCAATGAGATCCTCAATGTCGGCGAGGAAGCGGCGGCCGTCCTCGACGTAGCCGGCCGTGGGCTTGAGTTCCGGCCGCAGTGCTGCAAAGTAGCGGTTGAAGCGGATCATGAGCAGTTCGCGCACGTACTTGGCCAGCATCGATGCCAGGGCCACCGGCAGGTGCGCCTCCTCAGCCTTCTCGACAAACGTGACCGTCATGCGCCGGCCATCCGATGCGAGTTCGTAGCGGCTGAGTGATTCCTCCTCGTCGAGGATGCGGATCATCGACTCGGGAAACAGCATCTGCAACTGCTCGCGGTAGCGCATGCGCCCGCCCTGGCGGTCGACGACGACGCGCGGGTGGTGCTCGCCGTGCTGGTCGAAGATCGCCGCGAGGTGGCGGCCAACGAGATGGAAACTGGCAGCCGCCTTGGTGCGCACGCGGCCGACGGCTTCGTTGAATTGCGCTTCCGTGAGCGGGTGGCAGCAGAGGGAATCGACGGTCACGCCATTGCGCTTCAAGGCGTTTCCAAGTACGTTGGCGTCGATGCGCAGGCGGCTTGCATCATTGCCCACCGGCAGCGGCACATCGGCGCCCGCGTACCACGGCGTGCGCTCGAGGGTCATCCACGCGCCTGACGAGACGATCTCGAGCAGCGCTCGGTCATGCGCCGGCAGGGCCGCGCGCCGATTCGCCGCGAGAAACGTCATCACGCCTCGCTCGAGGTGAGTGAGCGGGTGTCGGTCTCGATCGTCGGGGTCGCCGTTGGAGCGCTTGAGTTTCTTGGAGTCGCAGACGACGATGCGGCCCTTGGATGAAGTGAGTTGCCGCGCCACCGCGCCGCGGAGGATCGACCACAACTTCGGCGCGCCGATGGCGGGCTCGTGGTTGCTGAGAATCAGCGTGGCGCACGCGACGGTGAGGGGGCCGAACATCGGCCCGTATCCCGCCTCGTCAATCCCCGCGTAGACCAGCATGGGCGTCAGTCTAGCGACGGCCGACTATCCTTGCGAACTGAAATGAGCGGCAGGCGCGAAAAGGTGCTGGTGGCCATGTCCGGCGGCGTTGACAGCAGCGTCGCCGCCGCGCTGCTGCTGCGCGAAGGCTACGAAGTCGTTGGCTGCTTCATGCGGCTGGGCTCGCCGGGCGAAACGTTTGACGAGTTGAGGGAGGCCAACGAGCCGCGCCCGTCAGGAAGCGGGTCTTGCGGCAGCGGGCGTCCAACTCCGCTTCTTCACGGGCGCGGTTCGTCCGGAGAATCAAAGATCCGCATCGGGCACCAGGGCTGCTGCTCGATCAACGATGCAGCCGACGCGCGGCTGGTCGCCGCGAAACTAGCCGTGCCCTTCTACGTCGTGAACTTCAAGAAGGACTTCGGCCGCATCATCGACTACTTCGTCGGCGAGTACAACGCGGGCCGCACCCCCAACCCCTGCGTGCGCTGCAACGACTGGCTCAAGTTCGGCCGGCTGCACGAGTACGCGAAGCAGATCGACGCGCAGTTCGTCGCCTCGGGCCACTACGCGCGCATCGATCGCAGCCAGATGTCAACGCCCGGGGATGGCCGTCCCTGGGCATCGCCGCGTCTGCTGCGCGGCGTCGATCGCGACAAAGACCAGAGTTACGTGCTCTTCGGCGCCCCGCGATCAAGGTTGAACGAGATGCTCCTGCCCGTCGGCGGCTATCGCAAGAGCGAAATTCGCCGACTCGCGCGCGAGTTCGACCTGCCGGTATTCGACAAGCCCGATTCGCAGGAGATCTGCTTCGTGTCCGACAACGACTACGCCGGCCTGGTCAAGCGGCGCACGCCCGGGCAGGTGCAGGCCGGGGCGATTCTCGATCCCGACGGCCGCGAGATCGGCGAGCACGCGGGTCACCAGCACTTCACCATCGGCCAGCGTCGCGGCGTCGGCGTTGCGCTGGGCTATCCGATCTACGTCGTCGATCGCAACCCGCAGGACAACACCATCACCGTCGGCCCGCGCGAGATGCTGCTTTCAGCCGGCTGCTCGGCGCGCGAGACAAACTGGCTGGTTGACGAGCCGGGCCTCGGCGAGTGGCGAGCGTGCCTGGCGAAGATCCGCTACAACAGCGAGCCGGCGCCCGCGCGCGTGCAGCGGACCGGCAATGACGCGATCGAAGTGCGCTTCGACGAACCGCAGTTTGCGGTCGCTCCGGGTCAGGCGGTCGTCTGCTACGACGCGCTCGAGCCGGATGTCGTCATGGGAGGCGGCTGGATCGACGCAGCCACGTAGGCGCATCGCGCGCCCCTTGATCGCGTCTGCATTGCGTTGCAGCCTCGAGGCTCAGCCATTCCACTCCCGCCGCTCCGGGCCGACGTACGTGCTCAGCGGGCGGATCAGGCGGTTGTTCTCGTGCTGCTCCATGATGTGCGCGCACCAGCCGGTGATGCGCGAGGCCACGAAGATCGGCGTGTATTGCGGCACGGGAATGCCCATGGTGAAGTACGTCATGCCGCACGGGAAGTCCACGTTGGGGTGGATGTGCTTCTCGTCGAGCATGATCTTCTGCACCGCGTCGCCGATGTCGAACCACTTCTTGAACTCCGGCCGCTCCTTGGTGAGTTTGAGTCCCCAGGAGCGAAGGATCGGAGCGCGGTGGTCTCCGTTCTTGTAGACGCGGTGGCCGAAGCCCATGATTTTGCGCTTGGTCGCGAACGCGTTGTCCATGAAGGGCCGGACGTTATCAAGCGCGCCGACTTCCTTGAGCATGTCCATGGCCGCTTCATTGGCCCCGCCGTGCAGCGGTCCCTTAAGCGCGCCGATGCCGCCAACGACTGCCGAGTGCATGTCGCTGAGCGTTCCTGCGATCGTGCGGCAGGTGAAGGTCGAGGCGTTGAACTCATGCTCGGCGTACAGAATGAGCGACACGTCCATTGTGCGCGCGAAGAGTTCGCTCGGCCTGTTGCCGGTCATCATGTAGAGCAGGTTTGCGGGATGGTCGAGCGCCGGATCAGGCGCGACGATCGGCTTGCCGTCGATGGCCCGCTGCCCGGCGCCGATGATCGTTGGAATCGCGGCCAGCAGCCGCTTGGCCTTGGCGAGATTGTGCTCGGGTGAATTGCTGGCGATGTGCGCATCGACGTGGCTGAGCAGGCTGACGCCAGTGCGCAGGGTATCCATCGGGTGCGAGTTGGGCGCGATGCGGCGGACGATGTCGATGATCCAGTCCGGGACGCTGCGCAGGCTGACGAGTTCGCTCTTGAATCGCTTGAGTTCATCCGCGCTGGGCTTGTGGCCGACGAGCAGCAGGTGCGCCACCTGCTCGAACGTGGCGTTGTCGGCCAGGTCGTGGATTTCGTAGCCCCGATAGAGCAACTGGCCCTGGCCGACGTTGCAGATGGTCGTTGAGCCGGCTTCGATGCCTTCGAGTCCTGAACTGGCGGCCGTGGCTTGTGCTGGTGTCATGGATGTCGAACCTCCACATGATCCGTCTGAATGCGGGTAGTCAGTCCGTGGCTGGGCCGCGCAGGTCACTTCCGCTGCGGCCGGGATAGTTCCATTGGCGTCCGGGCGTGTAGTCGAGCAGTTCGTAGAGCTGGGCGCGGGTCTGCATCTCGTCGATGAACGCCGCAGCAGAGCCATCGCGCTTGAGCGTTTCCAGACCGCGCACGACGTGCCCCAAAGCCAGCCGCATCATACTGAGAGGATAGATGATCAGCGCGTAGCCGAGCCGGGCAAAGCGGTCGGCGGTGATGAGCGGCGTCTTACCGAATTCGGTCATGTTGGCCAGCAGGAGCCCGGGCGATCGCTGGGCCATCTCGCCGAACTGCTCCTCGCTCGTGAGTCCTTCCGGGAAAATCATGTCCGCTCCGGCAGCGCGGTAGGCATTGGCCCGCTCGACCGCTGCATCGAATCCGCTCACGCCCGCGGCGTCGGTTCGGGCAATGACGATGAAATCCTGCGAGAGCCGATGCTGCGCCGCCGCCGCGATCTTGTCGCACATGGCGTCGATTGAAATGAGTTCCTTGCCATCGAGGTGTCCGCAGCGCTTGGGAAAGACCTGGTCTTCGATGTGCATGGCCGCAGCGCCGGCGCGCTCGTACTCGATCGTGGTGCGGATGACGCACTCGACCTCGCCGTAGCCCGTGTCGGCATCGACGATCGTCGGCAGTCCGGATGCCTGGCTGATCTCGCGGATGTTGCGCGTCATCTCGCTGAGGGTGATGAGGCCGATGTCGGGATAACCCGCGACGTTGGCTGTGGCGCCGCCGGAGATGTAGACCGCCTCGAAGCCCGCGCGGCCAACGGCCCGCGCCACCAGCGCATCAAACGCGCCCGGCGCCATGACCGCAGCCCGTTGCATTCGATCCCGCAGCACTCGTCCCGGGTGGGTGGTCATCTCATTCAAACTTCCCGCGATCGAGGATCTCAAAATCGTACAGCCCGGCGACGTCTTCAGCCGTCTTATCGGCCAGATCGAGCCGTCGCAGAAGAGCGTCCGGTTCAGGCGTCGCCAGCTCGCCAAGCATGCGGAATTTGTGATCGAGAATGCTCTCCAGGTGGGCGGTGATGTTGCGGGCGTGCCCGGCGGGGTACATGACCAGGCCGCTGTCGTGCGAGCGGCCGGCGTCGTCGGTAATCACCACCGAAGTCGGGATGCCGTCGGGATACTTCGCGTCGTACTCCGGTCCGCCGTGCTCGAAGGTGATGCGCTCCATGAGGCGGCGCGTGTCGCTGTTGAAGATCGCCTGCTCGTTGTAGTCGAACGGCGAGAGCATGAGCGCTTTCCAGTAGCCGTCGTTGTCCCCAGCCAAGTGCGTCGATCCCTTGCTCGCGGCGAGTTCGAGGGCTTTGCGCAGTTTCGTTGCGACGATGTAGACCATGGAGTGATCGGCACTCTGGCGCGTGTGCGGGTCGCGCTTGGCCGGATCGCCAATGATGCCAAACGCCGGCTGATACGCCTTGATGACAATGGACCGGATGTGCCTGCCGGTCGGATCGTTGAGCAGCGCCGGCGACGCCTGCAGCAGGTTGAGGAGCCCCTGCAGCGCGCCCGCGGACTGATGTTCGTAGAGGCCGAGTTTGAAGTGCATGCCCATCACGGCGAATTGGTCGCCGCTGTGGCACAGGATGATGTCAAACGGCGAGCGGTCGCCATCCGTGGGCTCATTAAGGCGGAAGATGGCTTCTTTGTTGCGGAAAACGTCACGCGGCCCGACGAAGCCGCGCATCGAGCGCAGCATCGACAGCACCGCGACCTCGGCGCTGATTGCCGCCGACGCGCCCTTTGAATCGCTCAACTGCTTCCCGGCACGTATCGCGCGGAAGGGAATGTAATGCGCGACGACCATCCCGATGGCCGACTCGATCTGCTCGGGCGTGGCGCCCATCATCGCGCCGAACGTCGCGGCGGAGGCGATCGCCCCGTGAACGACATGGTCGATCTTGTAGGACTTGAGCGAGAAGACCTCGGCAAGCCGGCCGCGGATCTCGTCGAGCAGGATCATGCCGCGCAGCGCCGTGCGCCCGTCGAGGCCGCGCATCTGGGCTGCGGCGATCACCACGGGGTAGAAGTCGTTGTGTCCGAATTCTCCGGCGGTGTGGCCGAGGTCGGGGTTATACCCGAAATTCGTGCCGTTCGAATCCCACTCGCGCACGGCGGAACTGTTTGCCACCACTGCCTTTTCGGCGTGCACGCGCGTCGTCGAGCCGAAGACGCACGCGCCCTGGGCGTCTTCGTACGTCAGCGCTTCAAGGCGCAGCACCGTCGGTGCATTCGTGCCCAGTGCCAGCGCGGACACGCCGCAGAGCACCGCGTCGGTGTGGAACCTGCTGACGCGGTCAAAGACGCTTTCCTCGGGCTTGCCGATCTTCCCGGCCATGAAATCCACGGCAAAGCGGCCGATTCCCAGCGCCTGGTTCGTGTTGTGCTTCAGGGTGACGCGATGATGGAGATCGACGGTCATGGTGAGGGGTTCTCGCGAAGGCCGGGTTGCGGCACGAATCATGGACGGCGGGGGGGTATCCGGACGTGGCGCCAACATGGCGGAAGCGTCATCCGAAACAAGGGCAGTTTAGACGCGCCCTCGGGCAAACGCTTGCGGGCGAAATCCCCAATCCGGCGCCGCGCAGCGCCGCGCGTCGGGACAGCGCCAAACGCCTTGTTCTATGATCTCGCGGTCGTCGAAGCGCTTCGACGCGACACGCTGCTGATCAGTCAAGGATGGACGACACATGCCCACCGCCACACCCGTCATCGTCTCCGCCAAGCGCACTCCCATCGGCCGATTCATGGGAGGACTGTCGCGCGTGCCGACCACGGAACTGGGCGCGCTGGCCATCAAGGCGGTGCTCGCCGATGCGCCGGCGCTGAAAGAGAAGGTGGATGAGGTCATCATGGGCGTGGTGCTGCAGGCCGGGCTGGGCCAGAATCCGGCGAGGCAGTCGGGGCTCAAAGCGGGACTGTCCAACAGCCTCAATGCCTTCACCGTCAACAAGGTCTGCGGTTCGTCGCTCAAGGCGGCGATGCTCGCGGCGCAGGCGATCAAGGCCGGCGACGGCGATTCGTTCATCGTGGGCGGTATGGAGAACATGTCGCTCGCGCCTCATCTCACCTACATCCGCGCCGGGATCAAGTTCGGCGACGGACAGCTCATCGACCACATGCGCGCCGACGGCCTGCACTGCCCGTTCTGCGACTGGGGAATGGGATCGGCCGCGGAGTGGATCGCCAAGGAGTACAACATCTCGCGCGCCGAGCAGGACCGCTTTGCCGTGCAGTCGCACCAGCGGGCCGCCCGGGCGCAGGCGAACGGGTGGTACGGCAGCGCGATCGTTCCCGTCTCCGCCGCCGACGCCAGGCAGAAACAGGACATCACCGTTGATGAGGGCGTACGCGCCGACACCACTCTGGAATCCGTCAGCAAACTCAAGCCGGCGTTCGACAAGGCCGGCTCCGTGACGGCTGCGAACTCGAGCCAGATCTCCGACGGCGCCGCGGCGCTGGCCGTGACATCCGAGAGTCGTGCGCAGGCGATGGGCCTCAAGCCGCTGGCGCGCATTCTCAGCTACCACACGCACGGCGTCGATCCGAAGGAACTGTTCATCGCGCCCGTTGAAGCCATTCGCGGCTGCGTCTCCAAGGCGGGCCTCGGTGTCGAGGATGTCGATCTGTTCGAGATTAACGAAGCGTTTGCAGCGCAGATGCTCGCCGATCTCAAGTCGCTCGAAATCTCCGAGGACAAAGTCAACGTGTGCGGTGGAGGAGTGGCGATCGGGCACCCCATCGGTGCTTCGGGCGCCCGCGTGCTCGTCACGCTCGTGCACCAGCTCAAACGGCTCAACCTCAAGCGCGGCGTGGCGTCGCTGTGCCTCGGCGGCGGAAATGCCGTGGCGATGCTCATCGAGCGCTGCTGAAGATTGCCGGATCGGACCTCCAACGCTGAAGATCTTTCGTCGTGATCCCTGTGTGACCTGGTGCTCTTTGTGGTGAGCGCTTGCCATCGCCCGCAGGCAGGGGCATCACACTTCGATCTTCGCCCAGCCGCCGTGGAGGTAGCGGGCGAAGTAGAACAGGCCGCGGACGACGAGTTCGCCGCTGAGCGCGATCCACACGCCGACAAAGCCATAGCCGAGCACGTAGCCGAGAATCCATGACGCCGGCACGCGCACGCCGTAGGTGCTCGTCCAGGCGAGGATCATGCTCATGCGCGTGTCGCCCGCGCCGCTCAGCGCGCCGCGCAGCACCATCGACATGGCGAAGAACACCTGCACGAATCCGCCGATGAACAGCGCCTTGGGCGCCAGTTCGAGGTGCACCGGGTCGCGGCTGATGAGCAGCGTCAATTGGTCGCCGGCGAGAATGAACGTCAGCCCGGCCAGTCCCATGATGGCCATGGCGACGTAGAGACACGCGCGGATTGCCCGCCGAGCCATTTTGGGGTTTCCCGCGCCGAGATACTGGCCCGCCAGGGCCCCGGCCGCAACGCCCATCGCGTAGCCGGGCAGGAAACTGAACGACTCCCATTGGATCGCAATCTCGTGAGCGCCGATCATGCCCTCATCAAGGTTCGACCGCTTCACGATCGCGCCGAGGACCCACAGCACGGCGAACAACTGGCCCAGCCAGATCCCCAGACCGTCGATGAATCCTGGCCCGCCGATGCGCACGATGCGCCGAAACAGATCGCGGTCGAAGCGCAAGAACGCGAGGTGGAACTTCAGATCGGCAATGCCGTGCCGCATGAGCAGGTGTATCAGCACGGCCCCACAGGCCTGAGCCGTGATCGTGCCGAATGCAATGCCCTGCACGTTCGCGTTGATGCCGACGGGATTGTGGATGACGCTGCCGGCGACGGTGATCTCCACGCCGGAGTAGGCCCAACTCGCGATGACGTTGATGATGTTGACGACGACGAGGATCAGAAACGGCCGCGCCGTCTCGCCGGCGCCCTGCAGGCAACTCATGCTCACTAGCAGGTAGGCCGTGGCAGGCAGGCCCGCGGCAAGAATGCGGATGTACGAGACGCAATCGGCGGTCGCATCCGGGCTGAGGTGCGCCAGCCTCGCCATCGCAGGGCACGTGATCCACAGCGCCGCCCCGACCACCGCGCCCCAGAGCACCGAGAGCAGCCCGCACTGCGCCAGAGTTCGCTCGGCCAGTTCCCGATCGCCGCTTCCGACGGCGCGGGCGATGATCGCCATGCCCCCGACGCCGATGGCCATCATGGAGATGCTGATGAACCACGTGACGTACCCGGCCAGGCCGAGGCCGTCCAGAGCGGGTTTGACGAGGTCCGCGGGCAGGAAGCCGGCGAAGATCTTGTCCACCAGACTGACCATCGCGTTGGCGCACTGGCCGAGCAGAACGGGTAGAGCGATGATCCAGATCGCCGAGTAGAGCGAGCGGCCAGCGAGTTTGCCCGAGCGGATGGTCGGACCGTCGCCGACGTCAGCGCGTTTGCCCGCCTGAGCGGATGCGGCGATTGTTCCAGGGTTCTCCTTCTCTGGTCGTGAGGACATGGCCCGGACTATATGACATCAGAGTCGCCGCGCTCGATGCGATTCCTGCCCCGTTCCGTCGCATGGCAAGACGTTACAATTCCGGACCGGCGAAGTGACTGTTGAGCGCCGACCCCAAATCAAAGCGTCCGTCCATTCGATGAATTCACCAGAACAGCGCGAAGAGTCGGCGCCTGCACTCCCCGAGGGCACGATCCTGTTGACCGTGCGCTGCCAGCAGTGCGGCTACAACCTCAGGGGCGTTGATCCGGCCGGCGTCTGCCCGGAGTGCGGCGCCGCGGTGTGGCCTTCGCTGCGCCCGATCGTCGATCCTTCTGATGTGCGATTGGCGCTGCTTAGTCGCCCGCGGCGCCTGGGCATCTGCCTGGTGATGGTCACCATCGCGATGCTGGGCAGTGCAGCGCTGCTCTGGTGGCCGTACCTGCTGGTGCTGGTGCGCCGAATCCGACTGCCGGGCGCGCCGCTCATGGCGGAGGTTTCCATCTGGCAGTATGTCCTCATCGGTCTGCTGGCCGGGGCCGCTCTGATCGCGACGATGTGCCTGCAGCAGCCCACCGGCGCCGCGGCGCCGATGGAGTATCGCAGGGGTTTGAGACTCGCGCGAATCGGCCTGATCTTCTGGGCGCTGCTGCACGGCGTTCTGCTGTTCTTCGACGCCCGCTCGCATCAGCCCGTGAACGAGTGGGTCGATCTCGTGCATGCCGATGTGGTGCGGTCCGTCCTCCGACTCGCGCTCGATGGGGCAGCACTGGCGATGATCATCGGCTTTCGACCCGTCGTGCTCCTTCTGGCCCGATACAGTGTGCCGCACCGGCTTGGAGGCGCCAGCCGCCAGGGGTTCCTCGCAATCTTTGCCCTGCTCGGCGTCATCCTGCTGGGCGACTCTGTGCGGCTGCTTTCGGCGGCACTGGAGACGGCCGGTCTCGCCGGTGCTGTCGTGGACAACGCTGCCCTCACGGGTTCGATGTTCGTCCTTATCGGCTCGGCCATGCTCCTGCTGGCGCTGCTCAACCTGGTCATCGACTCGATTCGCATGGCCCACAACCTCGCCCGGCCCTTGCGCCGCCTGGACGAGGTGGTCGGATGACCACCCGGCCGCCTGCCATGCTGGCAGGCCGTGACCGGGAAGCGCCGAGTCCTGACAGGCCGGCGGACGGGTGGCGGGCGGAGCCCGGTCGTGAAACCCGCCATAACGGCCTGTGAACCCGTAATTTGCGCGCTCCCGCGTCGGCGCGGGTCCGAGGCGATCCCGGCATGGGCATTGCGGTAGGCAGAGACCGGCGCGGAGGGTCCAGATCCGCCGCGACGTCATCCGTTGGCCGACGCCTGCTCAACCCACCTATCAGAGACAACCGGAGAAACGGTCCATGGCTACCAAGGAACTCTCGTTCGACATCGAGGCTCGACAGCAGTTGCTCGCCGGCGTGCAGAAACTTGCCGCCGCAGTCAAGAGCACCCTCGGCCCGCGCGGCCGCAACGCCGTGCTCGACAAGTCCTGGGGCGGACCGACCGTGACCAAGGACGGCGTGAGCGTCGCTGAAGAGATCGAACTGCGCAACAAGTTCGAAAACCTCGGCGCTCAACTCGTCAAGGAAGCCGCGAGCAAGACGAGCGACGATGCAGGCGACGGCACCACGACCGCGACCGTGCTCGCGGAAGCCCTGTTCAAGGAAGGTCTCAAGTTCATCGCCGCTGGTGCGGATGCCAATGCCCTGGTGCGCGGCATGCGCAGGGCCGTCGAAGCCGTCACCGCGGAAATCGGCAAACTCTCCAAGCCCGTGCGCGGCAAGGACGACATCCAGTCCGTCGCAACGATCAGCTCCAACAACGATCCCGAGATCGGCAAAATCATGGCCGACGCCTTCGAGAAGGTCGGCAAGGACGGCGTCATCACCGTCGAAGAGGGCAAGAGCCTGGAGACCTACGTCGATGTCGTCGAAGGCATGCAGTTCGATCGCGGTTATCTGTCTCCCAACTTCGTGACCAACGTCGATGAGATGAAGGTGCAGTTCGAGAAGGCGCTGGTCCTCATCTACGAAGACAAAATTGACTCGCTGACCAAACTCGTGCCGTTCCTCGAGAAAGTGCAGCAGGCCAAGAAGCCGCTGGTGATCATCGCCGAGGACGTGACGGGCGAAGCGCTGAGCACGCTCGTGATCAACAAACTGCGCGGCGTGCTGAACGTCGCGGCGGTCAAGGCGCCAGGATACGGCGACCGCCGCAAGGCGATGCTCGGCGACATTGCCGTGCTCACCGGCGGCACCGCGATCATGAAAGATCTCGGCATCGATCTCGACCAGGTGCAGATCAGCCAGCTCGGCCTGGCCAAGAAGCTCGAGATCACCAGCGAGAACACCATCATCATCGAAGGCGCCGGCTCCACCAAGGAAATCCAGGCCCGTATTGAGCAGATCCGCACCGAGATCGGCAACACGACGAGCGATTACGATCGCGAAAAACTCGAAGAGCGCCTGGCCAAACTCGCCGGCGGCGTGGCGCAGATCAACGTCGGCGCCGCATCGGAAGCCGAACTGAAAGCCCGCAAGGCGATGGTCGAAGACGCCCTGCACGCCACCCGCGCCGCGGTGGCGGAAGGCATCGTTCCCGGCGGGGCGGTCAGTTTCGTGCGGTCCATCCCGGCGCTCGAAAAGGTCCGCAACTCCTGCACGGGCGATGAGCAGCACGGCGTCGATCTCGTGCGCAACGCGCTGAGCATTCCGCTTCGCACTATTGCTGACAACGCTGGCAAGAAGGGCACCGTCGTGGTCGCCAAGGTCGCCGAAGGCAAGGGCTCATTCGGCTACAACGCGCTCACCGACGAATACGGCGATCTTGTGAAGATGGGCGTCGTCACCCCGACAAAGGTTGACCGTACGGCGCTTCAGAATGCCGCATCTGTCGCATCGCTGCTGCTCACCACCGACTGCATCATCACTGACAAGCCCGAGGCGAAAGACGATCATGCGCACGCCCACGGACACGGCGGGGGCATGGGAGGCATGGGTGGGATGGGTGGCATGGGCGGCGGCATGGGTGGAATGGGAGGCATGGGATTCTGACCGCCGTTGCGGGCTTGATGAAAGGAACCGATGCCCTCACCCGGCAAGAAGAAATCGAAGGCAAAAGCAAAGCGCGGTGCGGACCAGACGCCGCCGAGCCGAAAGCGCCCCGCGTCGCTCAAGCCGCCGCCATTCGCGCCGGCCGGGGTCGACTGGGCCGAGGAGATTGAACTGCTGTTTTCCGATCTGGCGCACGAGATGTGCGACACGCCGGACAAATGCAAAATGCTCGTGGTGCGCGTCACGCTGCGTGACGGTTCGGAGTATCTCATCTCCGGGCACGGCAAGCGCGTGGTGACCCACCCGACGGGATGGCAGGAGATCGTCTGCATGCACTTCATCGGACAGGATTCGCGCAAGCGCAATGTGGCCCTGTCGGTGCGGCCGGGCGATATCCTGAAGATCGAACTGGTCGACGTGCCGGAAAAAGAGGAGCGGCCTCCCTTTGGATTTGCAACCAGAATTCCGCGCGAGAAAGCGCTGGCGACAATCACATCGTGAAACGAAAAAACCCCTCACAGGAGAGTGCGTCCATGCAAGTTAAACCGCTCGATGATCGAGTGCTGGTCAAACCCAACGACCCGGAGCAGAAGACCGCGTCCGGTCTGTACCTGCCCGAAGGGGCCAAGGAGAAACCCCAGCAGGGCACCGTCGTCGCCACCGGCCCCGGTCGCCTGCTCAAAGACGGCAAGCGGGCGCCCGTGGGCGTCAAGAAGGGCGAAACCGTGGTCTACGGCAAGTACGCCGGCAGCGAAATTGAGATCAAAGGCGTCAAGCACGTGATCATCGAGGAGTCCGAACTGCTCGGCGTCATCGAGAAATGACCGATTGCGAGCCGCGCTCGACCACACACTCCAACTCAAAGCGAGAATACTGAATCATGTCTACGAAGCAGATGATGTTCGGCAACGAGGCCCAGGTTGAGATCCGCAAGGGCGTCACCCGCCTCGCCGATGCCGTGCGCGTCACGATGGGACCCGTCGGCCGCAATGTTCTCATTCAGAAGTCCTACGGCGGGCCGAGCGTCACCAAGGACGGCGTGTCGGTCGCCAAAGAGATCGACCTGGCCGAGGCGTTTGAGAACATGGGCGCCAAACTGGTCATGCAGGTCGCCAAGAAGACCGCCGACAAGGCCGGCGACGGCACCACGGCTGCGACGGTGCTCGCCGAGGCCATCTTCGGCCAGGGGCTGCGCTACGTCGCCGCCGGGCACAACGCCGTTGAACTGCAGCGCGGCATCACCTCCGCCGCCGAGGTGGCGTGCGCCGCCATCGAAGGCATGGCCGTCAAGTGCAAAGGCCGCGACGATTACGAGAAGGTCGCCACCGTCTCGGCCAACCATGACCGCGAGATCGGCAAGCTCATTGCCGAGGCGATCGACAAGGTGGGCTCGGAGGGCGTCGTTGAGGTCGAGGAGGGCAAGACTTCCGAGACCGTGCTCGAATACGTCGAAGGCATGCAGTTCGACAAGGGCTACCTCAGCCCCTACTTCATGACCGATCCCGCCACGGCCGAGTGCGTGCTCGAAGACGTGTCGATCCTCATCCACGAGAAGAAGATCAGCAACCTGTCGGACTTCCTGCCTCTGCTCAACAAAGTGGCCGGGAGCGGTCGGCCGCTGCTCATTATCGCTGAAGATGTCGAGAATGAGGCGCTGGCGGCGCTGGTTGTCAACCGTCTGCGCGGCGTGCTGCGCGTTTGTGCCGTCAAGGCGCCGGGGTTCGGCGATCGGCGCAAGGCCATGCTCGGCGACATCGCCACGCTCACGGGCGGCACATTCTTCTCCGAAGATCTCGGTCGCAGCCTCGAATCGATCGAACTGAACGACCTTGGCAGCGCCAAGAAGATTGTTGTCAGCAAGGACAACACGACCATTGTCCAGGGCGCCGGCAAAAAGAAGGACATCCAGGCGCGAGCCGAGCAGATCCGCACTCAGTACGACCGTTCAACGAGCGATTACGACCGCGAGAAGCTGATGGAGCGCCTGGCCAAGCTGACCAGCGGCGTGGCGATCCTCAACGTCGGCGCTGCGACCGAGACGGCGATGAAGGAGCGCAAGGACCGCGTGAAAGACGCGCTTGCCGCGACCCGCGCCGCGGCGAAGGAAGGCTACGTGGCCGGCGGCGGCGTGGCGCTGATCCGCGCCATCGACGCCGTTGTTGATGGACGCAAGAAGGCCAAGGGCGATCAGAAGTTCGGCTATGACATCGTCGCCGCGGCTCTCGAAGCCCCCGCGAAGCAGATCGCTGAGAACGCGGGCGAAGACGGCGATGTCGTCGTCGAGAAAGTCCGCGAGAGCAAGGGCAACTTCGGCTTCAACGCCGCAACGGGCGAGTTCGCCGACCTCGTCAAGGCCGGCATCATCGATCCGGCGCTGGTGGTGCGCACGGCGCTGCAGAATGCAGCGTCGGTCGCCGGTCTCATGCTGACCACGGACGTACTGGTGACGGAGATCAAGGAAGAGAACGAGCCGACCGAAGGCGCCGTGGCGTGATCGAGAGCGCTTCGCGATGGACCCAACAGCCCCACGGAGCGCGAAAGCGCTTCCGTGGGCTTTCGTAAGCGGACGGACCCGGAGATGAGCATGGCCACCACGCGCGACTACTACGAGGTGCTCGGCGTCGAGCGGACGGCGAACGGAGATGAGATCAAGCGCTCCTATCGCCGCCTGGCCATGAAGTACCATCCCGATCGCAACCCTGGAGACGCCGAGGCCGAGTCGAAGTTCAAGGAAGCGGCCGAGGCGTACGAAGTCCTCAGCGATGACAGCCGCCGCAGGGCGTACGACCAGTATGGTCATGCCGGACTGCGCAGCACGCCGGGACATGATTTCCGTTCGATGGATCCGCAGGACATCTTTTCAATGTTCGACGAGATCTTCGGCGGAGGCTTTGGCGGCGCTGCTCGCGGCGGGGGGCGCCGACGGCAGCAGGGTGTAGCGCGAGGCTACGACCTCGAGACCCAGGTGGAAATCACGCTCGAGCAGGTGCTGTCGGGCACCACCGCCGAGGTCGATTTCACTCGCCTCGATGTCTGCGACACCTGCCACGGCGAAGGCGCCAAGCCCGGCACCAAGCGCACGCCCTGCCAGACCTGCGGCGGTCATGGCCAGGTGGCCCAGTCGGGTCTGGGTGGGATGTTTCGCATGGTGACGACGTGCCCGACCTGCCGCGGGCAGGGCACGATCATCACCGAGCCGTGTGAAACGTGTCGGGGCCAGGGGCGCGTGCCCAAGCGCCGCCGGCTGGAGGTCAAGATTCCGCCCGGTATTCGGTCGGGTCAGGCCGTGGCCATTCGCGGCGAGGGCGAGCCGCCCGCGCCCGAGCAGGCGCCGCACGGACAGGGGATCCGCGGCGATCTGCACGTGGTGGTGCGCGTCACGCCACACAAGGTGTTTGAGCGCGATAATGACAACCTGACCATCCGCCTGCCGATCAGTTTCACGCAGGCGGCTCTTGGGGCAAAGGTCAAGATCCCGACACTCGACGGCGAGCACGAAGTCGTCGTGCCTAAGGCCACACAGCACGGCCGGGTGGTCAAGGTGGCCAACCAGGGATTGCCCAACCTGCGCAGCGGACGGCGCGGCGATCTGCTCGTTCAATTGACCATCGAAATCCCGCAGCGTCTCACGCCAAAGCAGGAGGGCCTGCTGCGCGAGTATGCGGAGACGGAAGATCACTCGGTCCTGCCCGAGACGCAGGGCTTCTGGAATCGAATCAAGGACTTCCTGGCTGGGAAGGAAGACTGAACCATGAATGAACAGGAACTTCACGAAGACGATCTCGACCGCGCGCCCGAAGACGGCGACGGCGTGGATGAAACACACGCGCTCATCGAGCAACTCAAGACCGAGCGCGACGACGCGACGGCCAAGTACCAGCGGGCCCTGGCCGACTTTCAGAACTTCCAGCGCCGCGCCTATGCCAACGAGGAGCAGGCGCGCCTCCGCGCGCGGGCGGACCTGATCCGTGAACTCGTGCCGGCGCTCGAGAATCTTGACCTCGTCAGCGAGCAGGACCTCGGCCCGGGCAGCGAGAAGAGCGTGCAGCAGGGGGTGCGCATGGTGCGCGATGAGATCCTCAAGGTGCTCGCCGCCCACGGCGCCGTGCGGATCGAGGTGCAGCCGGGCGATGAGTTCGACCCGAACCGGCACGAAGCCATGATGCACATCGACGCCAGGGGGATCGAAGCCAATCACATTGCCCAGCAGATGCAGGTCGGCTATGCCGTCGGCAATATCGTCGTGCGGCCGGCCAAGGTCGCGCTGGCGCGAGGCGAACAATGACGTTCGCTTTCGTCATGGAGTACACGCATGCCAACGTATGACTATGTCTGCCGCGCCTGCGGCCACGAATTCGAACTCTTCCAATCGATGACTGATCCGGTCAAGCGCAAGTGCCCCGAGTGCGGCAAGGCGAAACTTGAACGCCTCATCGGCACCGGCGCCGGCGTGATCTTCAAAGGAAGCGGTTTCTACCAGACCGATTACCGATCGGAAGGCTACAAGAAGGCGGCCGACGCGGAGAAAAAGCCGGCTGGCGAGGGCGGCAAGGAATCGAAGGACAGCAAGTCAGGTTCATGCGCCTGCGGCGGCGGCAAGGGGACGTGTGCCGCAAAGCCGGCCGAGTCCGCCAAGGGCGGCAAAAACGGCAAGGCGAAGTAGGGGCCTGGCATCAAGCGCCGTGTGACTCAGTCTTGGCCGACAGAACGCGCGGCAGGTCTTCGTAATCTCTCAGCACGCACACGCCGCTCAGCGCCGGATTGGCTGCAGCGAGTGCGCGCACTGCGCCCTCCTGCGAGGCGGCGATCTCGAGCAGCAGCCGCCCGCCGGGGTTGATGAAGTGGTGCGCTTCGGCGATCAGCGGTCGCAGGAAGTCCAGACCATCCGCGCCGGCGCGCAGCGCAGAGGCTGGTTCATAGTCGCGCACGTTCGGCGCCACATCTTCCCACTCCGAATCCGAAATGTAAGGAGGATTCGAGACGAGCACATCGGCCCGAATCGGAGGAATGCGGCCCGCCAGCGGCTCCAGCAACGAGCCCTCGATGAACTCGATTCGATTGCTGACGCCATGGCGACTCGCGTTGCCGCGCGCCACGGCGAGCGCGTCGGGGGAGAGATCCGTGGCGATCAGGCGCGCCGCCGGCAGAACCGCCGCGAGTGTAATGGCGAGAATGCCGCTGCCGGTGCCGATGTCGATGACCGTCATCGCCGCCTCCTGTTGCGGACCCGCGCGGGCGATCTGCAGGACCTCCTCGATGATCCGCTCGGTGGCGGGGCGAGGGATGAGCACGGCCGGCGTGACGGTAAACGGCCGGGTGTAGAACCATGCCTCACCCAGCAGGTACTGGATGGGCTCGTGCCGTGCCGCCCGCTCGACGAGGCCGCGCAGCATCGTGAGTTCCTCCGGCGTCGCCGGCCGCTCCGTCTCCATGTAGAGTCGCATGCGTTCGCAGCCGATCACGTGCGCCAGGAGCAGTTCAGCGCAGAGTCTCGGCGAATCGAGGGATTTGCGCGTGAAAAACTCCGTCGTCCAATGAAGCAGGCGGCGGGTTGTCCATGTTTCGGCGGCGCTGGTGGAGGCGGTCACGTTGCGGCATTGTAGACGCGTGGCCGCGGAGCCCTGCCGGCGTCGCGGCGCTCGTGCCGGCGCGATGCGGGGACGTCGGGAATACCCCCGCATTCCGCCCGCTGAGGATGCATCGCATGGTTGGCCGCCGCTGCCGCGTCTAGTGTTCTTCTCCGAGTTTCGTCCGGAAGGACCAGGTGTGGATCTCAAATCACTGCTGGAACAGGTGCAGGCGCGTGCGCGCGATGCCGATGTCTTCGACTCTGTGCGGATCAGCGGCCCGCGGCTCGAATGCCGCGCTCGCGGCTGTGAGAGCGAGGCTTTTTTTCGCGTCGAGCCGGATGACTCTGATCCCGCGCAAGTGTGGATCAGCTTCGTCACGCCCGACCGCTGGCTGAGCGAGTCGATCGAAGCCGACCTCGAACACACCGGCGATGAACTCGAAGAACTGGTCGAGGAAGAACTGGCTGACCTTGGCGTCGAGGCCGAGGTGACCTACCAGCACTATCGCAGTGAAGACCGGCTCTTCACGTTTCGCACGCCGGTCGAAGTCGGCGGCATGGGCGACATGCGCGTCGCAGCCGAAGTCGCCGCGGCGTTTCTGCTGGCGTACGAAGCGGCGTTCCGCGAGTTGGGCGACGTGGCTGGATCACCGGAAGAAATGTAACTGGACGGGGCGACTGCGATCCGCGGTCGTGGCCGCCGGGGTGTGCGGCGATGAAGAGTGGTGAGACATGCGCATCCTGATGCTCGGCTGGGAGTTCCCGCCGTTCATAGCCGGCGGACTTGGGACGGCCTGTTACGGCCTGACCAAGGCGCTCGATGCGCTCGGCCATGAGATTACCTTCGTGCTTCCCAAGGCCGTGGACCGCTCGCATGCGTCGCACGTGCGGCTGCTCAGCCCCGAGCAGGTGACCGCGGGCGATTTGGCGCGAGCCGAGCCGGTTCTGCGGCAGTACCGCGCGACGGGCGAGGTCCCGGCCGCCGGGGCGGAGCCGCGTGCCGCCGAGGCATACGACTTCCGCACCTCGGAGTTCTCGCACGTCACGTTTCGCGCCATTCCCTCAGGCGTGAGTTCGCCCTATGGCGCCGGCGCGGGGCTGACTCAGGAGCAGATCGAGGAACTGATCCGCCGGGGCGAATACGTGCGCCGTGAAAGCGCAGCGGATCAGGCGCCCGGCGGCGGGGGCGGCGCGCCGCTGGGCGAAGTGTCGGCGGCGCAGGCGAGCACGCCGGGCTTTCTCGGGCTCAACCGGCCGTCGAGCGGCGGAGACTATGGCGGTGATCTCATCGGCGACGTGCGCCGCTATGCCGAATTGTGCGTCATGCTCACGCGCGGCGAGCACTACGACGTCATCCACGCGCACGACTGGCTCACCTATCCCGCCGGCATGGCTATCGCAAGGCTCACCGGCATCCCGCTCATCGTTCACCTGCACTCGACCGAGTTCGACCGGTCCGGCGAAAACGTCAACCGGCAGTTGTACGAGATCGAGCGGCGGGGGATGCACAGCGCCATGCGCGTGATCACCGTGAGTTTCTGGACCCGCAACATCGCGATCCACCGCTACAACGTCAGCCCCGAGAAGATCCGGGTGGTGTGGAACGGCGTGGAGCAGGGCCAGACGCCGGCGACGGCGCCGACCAGGATCCGCGCCACGGACAAGATCGTGCTCTTCCTTGGCCGCATCACGATGCAGAAGGGGCCGGAGTACTTCATCGGCGCGGCCAAGCGCGTGCTCGAAAAGATCGACAACGTCAAGTTCGTCGTGGCCGGTTCGGGCGACATGGTGACGCGCATGATCGAACTCGCGGCCCGGATGGGCATCGGCCAAAAGGTGCTCTTTACGGGCTTTCTGCGCGGCGGTGACGTGGCGCGAGCCTACAAGATGGCGGACTGCTACGTCATGCCTTCCGTTTCCGAACCCTTCGGGATCGCGCCGCTGGAGGCGATGAGCCATGACGTGCCCGTGATCATCTCCAAGCAGTCCGGCGTTTCTGAAGCGCTCACGCACGTGCTCAAGGTCGATTTCTGGGACGTCGATGAGATGGCCAACAAAATCATCGCGGTGCTCCGCCATCCGCCGCTGCGCAACACCCTCAAGCGCAACGGGGCCATGGAACTTCGACTGCTCACATGGGACGGCGCTGCGCAAAAGTGTGTCGAAGTCTACCATGAAGCGGTCGCGGCCATGGAGCGGCGCAAGCCACGCGTCTGATCAGTCACGTCAGCAACGAGCAGCACAGGGAGGAAGATCGTGAACACTTCCGCGGTCCTGAACTATCTTGACAGCCAGTTTGACGCGTCGGTCGAGCGACTGAGCGATTGGTTGCGCATTCCCAGCGTGAGCACCGATCCGGCGTTCAAGCCAGATTGCCGCCGCGCCGCCCAGTGGCTTGCCGACGATCTCCAGTCGATGGGATTCACCGCCTCGCTGCGCGACACGAAGGGACATCCGGTCGTGTTTGCGCACCACCCGGGGCCCGAAGGCTACGACGGACCCCACCTGCTCTTCTACGGCCACTACGACGTGCAACCGCCTGATCCGCTGGAGTTGTGGGATTCGCCGCCGTTTGACCCGGCGATCGTGGAAGGGCCGCACGGCAAGCGGCTTGTGGCCCGCGGCGCTGTCGATGACAAGGGGCAGGTGATGACGTTCGTCGAGGCCTGCCGCGCCTGGAACAAGGCAGGTGGCGGAGTGCCGTGCCGCATCACCTGCGTCATTGAAGGCGAAGAAGAGTGTGGCAGCGTCAACATGCACGAGTTTCTTGAGCAGGCTCGGCCGGAGATCGTCGGCCGCGACGCCCCCGGCTCGCCATGCGACTTTGCCGTCGTCAGCGATACCGGAATGTGGGATGTGAACACCCCTGCGATCACCTATTCGCTGCGCGGGCTGGTCTATCTCGAGGTATTCCTGCACGGTCCCAGTCGCGATCTGCACTCGGGCCTCTATGGCGGATGCGTGCCGAATCCGATCAATGAACTCGCCCGGATCATCGGTCTGTTGCATGACGGCGACCGGCGCATCACGTTGCCGGGCTTCTATGACGATGTTCTGCCGCTCACGAAGCAGGAGCGGGAGGCGTGGGCCGAGCTGGATTTTGATGAGAAGGAATTTCTCGGGGAGGCGGGCCTGTCGCAGGGCTACGGCGAGAAGGGCTACAGCCTGCTCGAACGCCAGTGGGGCCGGCCCACCTGCGATGTGAACGGCATCAAGGGTGGTTACATCGGGCAGGGCGCCAAGACCGTCATCTCGTCATCCGCCTCGGCCAAGATCTCCTTCCGCCTGGTGCCCAACCAGGATCCGAAGAAGATTGCCGCAGCATTCCGCAAGTGGATCGAATCGCAACTGGCGCCGGGCTGCCGGGTCGAGGTGGTGGATCACGGCATCGGCCGGCCCTGCCTGACGCCGATTGATCATCCTGCCATGGCAGCGGCCCGCGCGGCGCTGAAGCAGGCGATGGGCCGCGATGCGGTTTTGATGCGCTCGGGTGGATCGATTCCGATCGTCGAGGGCTTCAAGAGTATTCTCGGCCTCGAGACGCTGCTCATCGGCTTTGGCCTCAACGACGACCGCGTGCATTCTCCAAACGAGAAGTTCGAACTGGCGTGCTTCCGCAACGGCCAGCGCTCGCACGCGGTGCTGTTGAACCGGCTTGCCGGGCTGAAGAGGGGCTGATCAGGCTGCGAGTTGGTTCGAGAAGGCGGCGCGATGGCGCTCTTCGGCGACAATGCGCTCGGCCGACTGCCGCTTGAGCCGCAGCCGCAGGGAGTGCGTTTCGTACTTTAACTGGTGCAACTGCGTAGCGCTCTGTTTCCAGGCCGAGAGCACGCGGAGCATCTCCATGATGGTGAAGACGATCATCCCGATGATGAGAGGCATCGCGCTTTGCGGAATGGAGGTGAACATGCACCGGGCGCATCGACCCGATTCGCATGCGACTTGAGCCTGGCCGGCGGCGGGTGACTCAGACGGCCTTGGTGCCGGGGCTCTCGGCTGCGGCGAGGCTGGCGGGCCGCTCGGGCGCAGGGCGAGTCGCCGGGCGGGGCGCGATCCGCTGGACGGATCCACCGGCCCTGCGACTGCGCGGAATGGTGAGCCCCTCGAGGTCGGCCGTCTGCTGCTTGCGCCGCGCGGCCTTGACGCCGATCACCACGATGAAGCCCGCCATGACGATCACCAGTGCGTACACGACGCGCGCCCGCAGCAGAACGAGAAGCAGCGCGACACTCGAAAAAACGATGCTGATCGCGTAGAGAACGAACACAGCGCCGACCACACCCAGTTTGGTTCGCTTGAGCATGTGATGGAGGTGGTTGTCATCGGGAGCGGAAATGGGCATGCCATTGAGGCGGCGGCGGATGATGGCCAGCGTTGTATCGAGAATGGGCAGGCCGAAGACAATGAGCCCGGCAAAGACCAGGTGCGTGTAGCCGGTCTCCCCGAGAAGCAGGATGATCACGATGACGGTAAAGCCCACCAGCAGCGACCCGGCGTCGCCAAGAAAGATCGACGCCGGTCTGAAATTGTGAGGGAGGAAGCCCAGGGCAGCGCCGAGCAGCGCAAAGCACAGGATCACGCGGGTGCCGGTGAGCTGCCCCGCCATGTGCGGGAACATCGCCGCCACCACGAGCGTGATGACCAGCAGCGACGCGGCCATAATGGCCGTCGTGCCGGTGAGCAGGCCGTCGAGGCCGTCGATGAGGTTGGCGGCGTTGCACCCGCCGAGGACGAAGGCCCCGATGATGATGGCGCCCGTCCAGTAGACGAGGTCAATCTCCAGCGAACCCGATCCCGGCATGATGTCCAGCCGCGTGAGATCGATGGACAGCCCGAACGCGGCATTCGTGAATTCTTCGACTGGATGCAGAAGTCCGGCAGCCACGCGGCCGCCGATCTGCTCATCCAGCGCCAGCACCGCGGCGGCGGTAAACTGAAGCCCGACCTTGAGATTCGGATCCCAGTGAAAAACGTCGTCGAACAGGCCGGTAAACATGATGATCGCCATGGCGATCACGATGTTGAGAGGCACGGTCGCGAGCGTGGGGTGGTAGAGCGCCGTGAGGTAACTGGTCATGATGCCCGAGAGCAGCCCGGCGAACACCGCCACGCCGCCCAGGTACGCCACCGGCTCGCGATGGACCTTGCGCCCCTGGTCGGGCCAATCAACGATGCTCGCTTTCAGCGCGATGCGCCGCACCAGCGGCGTGACGATCAGTGTCACCAGGAACGAGACCATGAAGACGACCAGATAATCGTTGAGCACGCCGTTGGCGGTCAGAATCCCCCCGGCGGATGCTCCCGTTGCCCCGGCTCCGGCATCGATCGTCCCGTCTGACGGCAGATTGAGCAGGTCGCTGTTCGTCGCGTCATCCAGCGCGCCAAACTGGCGCTGCGCCTGATCGACGAACTGCATGAGTTCCGCGAGCATCGCCGCTTACACTCCCCCCGGCCCCGCTGGCGAGGCCGACGCGGACGCGCGATTGGCCCCGACGGACTCCATTGACGCAGCCAGGTCCCGAATCGTCTGCATGATAGTAATCGTCGGCTCGAATCCGGTCGCGGTTTCCAGCCGGGTGAGATCCGGCTGCCGCACTGCCACGTCCTCGAATCCCGGGCCGTAGGCGCGGTCGTATGGCACGAGTTCGAGTCGGCTCGTGCTGCCCAGAACCTGGATCACAGTCTCGGCGAGTTGCCGGATGCTCAGCAGATGGCTGCTGCCGACGTTAAAAACTCCGCCACGGCAGGCCGGATTGCGAAGCAGCGCAGGCAGGACGGAAACGACATCGCGCACATCGCAGAAGCATCGCTGCTGCGTTCCTTCGCCGAAGATGCGCAGCGGCTCACCTCGCAGGGCGGCCCGGACGAAGCGCGGCAGCACCATGCCCCATGAGCCGGACTGCCGCGGGCCGACGGTGTTGAAAAACCGCGCGAGCACGACGGGCAACTGATGCCGCGCGTGGTAGGAGAGCGCCACGAATTCATCCATGCCCTTGGCGTAGGCGTACGACCAGCGGGTCATCGTGGTCGGGCCGTAGACGACGTCATCATCTTCGCGAAAGGGCACCCTCGCCGACTTGCCGTAGACTTCGCTGGACGAGGCCATCAGGATCGGGCAGACTCGGCCGCCTCGGCCCCAGGTTCGCGCGGCCTCAAGGAGCGCGACCGCATTGCGCAGGCTGCCCTCGATCACTTCAAGGGGTCGCTCGAGCACGAGATCGACTCCGACTCCGGCGGCAAGGTGATAGATCTCGTCGAACTGCTTTGCTCGAAGTTCGTCCATGGCATCGACCACGGCAGACCGAACGAGGGTGAATCGATCGCGCGGCAGGTGCGCCACGTTTGCTTCGTTGCCGGTTGACAGGTCATCCACGGCAACCACGCGGCAGCCCTGGGCCAGCAGGCGCTCGGCGAGGTGCGAGCCGATGAACCCTGCGCCTCCCGTGATGAGCGCCGTAGTGGTCGGTGGGTTGGTCATCTGGGAATCGGCCGCGAGCGGGCTGCCGGTCGCCTGACAGGGGGCATGCTCACCTTCCGGCTCGCTGGTACTGGTCCATCTGCTTGAGATTGCGCTTGAGGTATCCTCCGGCTTCGCTGCGCACTGCGTTGATGACGACGCCCAGGTGTTCGGGCTTCGCCTCGCGCAATTGCGAGATGAGCCGCGACACCAGACCGCGCTCCTCCTGCATGCAGCGCACCACGAGCACCGTGGCGTCCACGTGGTTGGCCAGCGTCTGCCAGTCGCCCGAGACGACTGCGGCGGGAGCATCAACGAGCACGAAATCGAACTTCTGCCTCGCCTCGGCCATGACGCGGCCGAAGCGCGGCGTGGTCAGCAGATCGACCTGCCGGCTCGATTCGCTTCCGGCCGTGAGCACGGAGACCTTCTCCACGCGCGAGTCCTGCACGGACTGATCGAGCGTTGCCGCTCCGTTGAGCACGTCGCCCAGACCCGGCGAGGCCGCCACGCCGAACACCTCGGCGATGCGCGGCCGGCGGAAGTTGCCGTCGATGACGAGCACCCGGCGCTCGCTGCCGGCGAAGCAGGCAGAGAGATTCGAAATCAGCGACGTGCAGCCGGCGCCCGGTTGCCCGCCCACAAGCAGCAGCGAGTGATGCCCGCTCTCATTCATGCGGCGCGAGAGCGGGGCGAAGATGTGGCGCACGCTCTCGGCGAGCACGCTGCGCGGCACATCGACCTGCACGAGTTCGATGCGCTTGGGATGGCTCGGGTCCTCGTCGGTGTGCGGTACGACGCCAAGCACCTGCCCGTGCGGCAGGATGCCGACGCAGCCCGGTCCCTTGATGCGCCGATCGGTCATCTCGCGCAGGAAGATCACGCCCGTCGTCAAGCCCGCAACGAGAAACACCCCCAGCGGCACCATGATGATCAGTTTCGGAAACAGCGGCAACGCGTCCGCTTCGGGCGCCTGCGCTTCGCTCGCCTGCAGCGTGTCCTGCATCTGGCTGGCCATCACCGCCTCGGTGATTTGCGCCTCGAGCGCATCGCGCCGCGCCTGGGCCCGAGCGAGGTCCGCTTTCTTCGTATTCACCCACTCGACGGCCTTCTGCAGATCGTTGAGCCTGGCCTCCGCCGCCGCGCGCTCGGTCTCGAGCTGGCTCAGCATCTGTCGGATGCTGTTTTCGTTGTTCCGAGCCGTCTCGAGGCGACCCAGGAAATCACGGCGCATCACCTCGTCGAGTTCGGTGTCAAACTCGGCCTCGGCCGCGCGAAGCCGATCCTCAAGCCCCGTTACGTATCGGTGGTTGTCGCCAAAACGCTGCCGGGCATCGCGGATGTCCGTGCGCAACTGGAGGATCTCTGCTTCAAGCCGCATGATATTCGGGGCCTGCCGCGCCGCGGCCCGTTCGTCATCGTTGAAGGTGAGCGAGGGCTCACTGAGCCGCTGCTCAGCCGCAGCCCTTGACGCCATGACCAGCGAAAGGTCAGATTGCCTCTGGTTGATTGACTGGCGAATCAGGTTCAGCGCCATCGCCTGATCTGAACTCTCGACGTTCAGGTTGATCTTGTCTCGCTCGATGCGCTGGGAGATCTGATCGCCGATCGATTGAATCTCGGATTCGAGCTTCTCGCGCTCGGAGCGAAACGCGGCGACCGTGCCGGTCTTGACCCGCTCGCGCTCCTTGGCGAGATAGTTCTTGTATTCCTGGTTGATCGCAGTCAGGATCGCAACCAGGTCTTCCTTCTTGGATCCGGTCGCGGTCACGCCGACGAGCAGCGAACCGTCCGTCGAGGTGTGAATGTGATCCTCCAGGTCCGCCAGTGCGTTGTCGATCTCGATGTTGCCCGAAGGCCCCATGAAATCCTGGATCCAGGTCGTCCGGCGGACCTCGGGTGAGGTGATTGCCGGCCTGAGAATGCTCGTGCTGATGATCGTGGCCTGCACGGTTGCAATGGAGCGGTCCATCTGCTCACCGGTGATGCTCGAAGGGTCGTTGATCGACGCCAGAGTGCGTTTGGGAGGGTTGACCTGCCAAGTGGTCGTCGCGGAGTAGACCGGAGCCGTCCACGCCCAGATGAAGTGCGCGGCCAGTCCGATGGCCGCCCCGATGACGACGCTCAGCGCGATCCACCAGAAGTACTGGCGCACCACGCGCAGCGGATCGATGGTTGCCACGGCGGCGGCCGGTCTTGCAGCCGAAGTGGCGGAGCGGGGCAGGCGCGGCGGGCCCGGGCGCGGCGGGGAGGTCGTGGGGGTTGAACTTTGCATGGTCGTCATAGGATCGATCCCTTCAATCGCGCGCCTGATGCCGGTAATCCGGCGAGTCGCCAGCGGTCGCAGCCTTTGGCGCTAGAGGGTCTTGAGAATCTCGTCGATCTCCTTGACTCGCGCTGCGTTGCCCTGCTGCTCGGAAAGGCTTCGAGCCCGCGTGAGTTCGCGCCGGGCGGCCTCGACGCTGCCCTTGGCCGCGAGGACCTGCCCGAGGTGCATGCGGGCTGCGGCCTGCTCGAGTCGATCCAGGCTGTCGCGCAGCACCCTCTCCGCGTCATCAAGCCGATTGTTCCGAAACAGCACATAACCATAGGTGTCGAGCATCGTCGGGTCGGCAGGATTGGCCTCGTAAGCGCGTTTTGCCGGTTCCAGCGCCCCTGCCGGGTCATTGAGGTCGTTGGCGAGGACGAAGGCGAGATTATTGAGGGTGGCGAAGTGACCCGGGGCCGATTCGAGCACCCAGCGCCACACTTCCACGGCCTTGGCCGGTTCGCCCGCGCTGTGGTAGGCCGCGGCGAGGCTCCAGCCGATTTCCTGCTGCAGGCGGGTCCTGCGCTGCGACGGGCCCATCGCGACGATTCGGCGCCTCGCGGCTTCGAGACGCTCGATACCCGCCTGGCGAAGCCTGTCCGCTTCGGCCGACTGCTGCAGCGTTGAGGCGATGTAGAGCGCATCGCCCAGCAAGCCCTGCGTCCAGGGGTCATCGAACGAGCCGAAGCACTCATCGCTCAGGCTGATGTACTGATCGGGCGCGGCAACCACCGGCAGTGTTTCGTACCAGTCCTTGATCAGCAGGTCGCGGCGATTCTCATCCGTCTCCTGCAACGTCACCTGGGCCGCCTCGCGCAGGCCCTCCAAGGCCGCCGACTGGTTCTTCGCGGTTGCCTGGGCCCGGGCAAGGATGAGCCGATGCGTCGGATTATCGCCGACTCGTGCTCCAAACTCCGCGTAAAGCGAGATGACTTCGGAGGCGCGCGGCGGACTGTACAGCAGAAGTCCGCGCGAAAGTTTGCCGAGTCTGTCGGCGCTGGGCTGCTTCTCGAACGCCTGCAGATAGAACGGCGTGTAGACCTCGGGCGGCTCCCCCGACTGGCGCTCAAGATCGCCGCGAATCGTGAACCACGCGGCGCGATCCGGCTGCAGGTCCATCGCCTGTTGAAGCAGCAGTCGCGCTTGCGAGTTTTCGCCTCGAGAGAAAGCGGTTTCAATCATCTCGGCGCGAACCTCGTCCTGATTTGGATCGATCTCGAGGATTCGCCGCCACGTGGCGATCATCGTGTCATAGTCCGGGCTGAACGCCCCCGTCGCCGGGTCGCGCCGCGCCCTCGCCAGATCGACAAGCGTGAGCAACGGCTTGTGATCATTGGGACTCAGTTCCATCGCCTGATCGACGTCGGCGCGGACGCGATTGGCTCGCCCGACGTCGGCCGACTCGATGATGCAGGCGAGATTGAACTCGGCCCGCGCGGCATACACGCGTGAATCCTGTGGATAGCGCGCGACGGCGTCGTTGAACAAGCGCTCCGCCGCATCGATCTCCCGGTTCTGCACCAGCAGTTGTCCGCGAAGCAGCAGCGCTTCGACGCTCGTGCCGTTGGCCTTTTCGTTCTCATCGAGCAGTTCCGCGGCTCGCTTGCGGTGCCCGGCGGCGCCTGCCGGGTCCTGCGTTTCCGTCGCGCCGGCGATGGCCAGGTGCAGGTCGATCAGCAGGAACCCCAAATGGGGGGTCTCCTCACTGCTGACGAACGCCTCTTCGTACTTCTTGACAGCGTCTTCGATCCGGCCCTGCTGCTCGTACAAAGCCGCCAGACTGAGATCGGCTTCGCGCCGAATCGGGTCCTGGTACTGAACGGCCCCCTCGGCCGTCTTGATCGCTTCGTCGATCTGGCCGGTGTCGACGTAGTGCTGCATCAGTGCGAGCATCGCCGGCATCATCACCTCGTTGGACGGGGTGGGAGTCGACTCGATGAATGCAAGCAGCGCGTCGCGCGCTTCCTGCATCTGGTTCTGACCCCGGTGCCACAGGGCGCGCGATTGCGCGAGCAGGAGGCGTTCGCGGTCGTCGGCAGGTGCAATTGAATCGAGCACTTCCCCGGCCTTGTCGTACTTCCCGTCGAGTTCATACAAACCGGCCAGCAGCAGCGAGTTTTCGACGCCGGCGCCGCTGTCGCGCATGCTTTCGCGGATCTGGATCGCCCTGGCGCGATCGCCGTACATTCCTTCCAGCTCGAGCAGCCGGTTCTGGATTTCGACATCCGAGGGCGCGTAGGCCTGAGCCTTTCGAATGCTCTCGAGCGCCTTGGTGTATTCCTTGCGATTGACCTGCAGCGTCGCCAGTTCTTTCAGGGTGGCGATGTTGTTTGGCTCTCTGTCAAGCGCCTTGCTGAACGCGTCGATGGCGCCGCTGTAGTTGCCGGCTTCGCGATACGCAATGCCGAGGAAGCGCCACACCGCGCCGTCATAAGGTTTGAGGTTGCACGCCTGCAGGAGCGTGGCGATCGCCGCCGCCACGTCGCCGCTGGCCAGTTCGTAGCGCCCGCGATATGTGAGTCCCTTGGCGAGATCGGCATTGGTCTCCTGCGCATGCCGCACGACCTTGAGCATCGCCGAGAGGTCGTTTTGCTGGAAAGCAAGCGCAAAGTCCCGTTCGATGATGGCCGGCGCATCCGGGTTGATGGCCTTGGCCGCGTCAAACTCCGCATTCGCCTCGTCGGCAAAGCCTCGATCGGCATATGCCATGCCCTTGGCCATGTGCCGTTCGAATTCGGAGAGGCCTGGCCGGTCTTCGATCACTTCGCTGATGGCGGCGTTGAGGTCTCCGCCGGCGAGCATCACTCTGAGGATCCGAAGTTCCTCGGACTTTGGATTGAGGGCCAGCGCCTCATCGACGTATTCGATGGCCTCGTTGGTGTTGCCTTGACTCTGCTCGAGCCGAGCCAGGTGGAAGATCAGCGAGATGTTCTCAGGATTCTTCTCACGCGCAGAGAGCAGTATGGACCGCGCCTGATCCACTTCCTTCTTTGCCAGCAGGCCGTTGGCCTCGAGGATGGCGGCGAGAACCTCGTTATCAACGACGCCGGCGCCGGCCCCGTCGCGTGCGAGGGCCAGGCTGTTGCGCAGGTCCGTCGTTGCGGGCGATTCAGGATCCAGGGCGATGAGTCGGTTCAGATTCCGTTCAGCCCGGTCAAAGTTGCGCGATGCGAGGTCCGCTTCAATCAGTGCTCGGATGATCCGAGGGCTCACGGAGCCCGCGAGCTGGTCTGCCTCGGCCAAATATCCGTACGCCGCGCCGATCTGGTTGGACTGGCGCAGTGACGACGCGAGCAGCAGCAGCGTGCTGATGCGTTTGTTCGTCGTGATGCCGTTGTCGCCGACCGTGGACAGGAACTGGTTGAAGCGGTTGGCGGCGACCTCGGCCTTGCCTTCGGTCAGCGCGACGCATCCATCCATGAACAGCAGTCTCGTATCGGTGTCCGAGACCATGCTTCGATACTGATTCAGCCGCGCTTTGACCTGGTCGCGCGCCTGCTGGGACGCCGCAGCGTCGCTCGGACTCGTCCTTGCCCAGGCTTCGAAGTCCAGATCGAACATCTCGCTGACGGCGGCCGGCCGCAGCTCGAATAGTTTCACCGAATCATAACTCACCGGAAGATTCGGACTCTCGATGATCGCCTCGTACGCGGCCTGCGACTGCTCTGACTCGCCGCATCGCGCGAGGTACCTGGCGCGCTCGAAGCGTAAAATCGGGCTCTGGGGCTTCGACTCGAGGGCGTGCTTAAGCACTTTCAAAGCGCGGGTTGCGGCCTGGGTTCGATCATCCGAAAGCCCGTCGATCACCACCGCCAGGCGGCGGCTCATCCACGCGGGCAGATCCGTCTGGGCCAGAGCCATCCGTTCGGCCGTCGCGAGCAACTCCTGCTGCCTCGCCGCCGCGTTGCTCGCTCCATCCGGAAGTTGGCGCTCGATCGACCGGCGAACTTCGAGCGTCTCCACGAGCGTGGTGGCGACGAGCACGCTGGTCGGATGCGCCTTGAGGAACTCAGTGCCGATCGACTCGGCCTGATCGACCTCGGCCAGTGCTTCACTCGGCTTGGAGTCGGACGCCATCGATTCGGCCGAAAACGCGTGCCACTTCATTTTCGCGGTGGTCGCGACGGCGTCATCGGGATGCTGCGCCAGCCAGCGATTGAGGTCCTCCATGGCCTGCGCCCGTATCTGCGGATCGAGGCCCATCTCGCGGACCCGGTGCGCGTTGGTAATGCCGCGGAACCGGTATGCGTGCTCCCAGAGCGGATTGTCGTCGCTGCTCGGCTTGCCTTCGAGCATCAGGTTCGCCTGATCCGCCAGATAGCTTGCGTTGCCCGGGCTGATGTCGGGCATCACCAGCTCCAGAATATGACTGAGCCAGTCAATGTGGTACTGCGGCTCAAAAGGGCGGCTCTCGGTCTTCTTCTTCAGCACACCCTGGGCATCGAGCCAGTATTTCTCCGCCTCAATCGCGTCCGCGGGCACGATCTTGAGAATGGCCTGGCGCCACGTATCGAGCAACTCGATGTTGCCCTGATCCTGGAAGACCGCTTTCGAATAGAACTCTTCAGCCGTGCGCCAATCGCTCGTCGCCGCAGCCGCATCTCCCTTGCGCTGGTAGTACTCGGGGCTTCGACGCACGGTGTACCAGGCCAGACCGATCACGCCGCCCGCGAGTACGGCGAGGATGACGATGAGAGGAATGACGACTTTCGTGTTGATTCGAGCGGGCATAGACAGCCTTTCATCCGTTGCCGGGCAGCAGCACTTGCCGACTGCCCGGGACGCCAGCATCTTCAGAAGTCCTGTAGCCTAAAGGGCTATCCCCCGATTCGGAATCATCCGATGCCTTAATCTGCGGCCATTGGCCGTGCTCCACTTCCCACCAGTCCGGCAGGCAGGACATCAGGTCGGGCAACATCGCGCTGAAGAACTCGGAGGCCACCTCAGCCAGTTCATGGCGATCGACGCCGCGGTCGGGTCTCTGGAGCGTGACCTGCACTTTGCAGTAGTACGCGAACTCGGATGATCGGTCGTACGCGAGCAGGCGCACGCCTTCGGGAGAAGCGGTGACGCCGCCGTTGGCAACGAACAGGTACCCGGCTGCGATCGTGTCCTCGGGCTTTCGCTGATCCCAATACTCCGCCGCATTGAGACGCAGGCCGTCGGGCATGCGCGGCATGCGAACGACCTGCCGGCTCTGGTCCGACGTCTGCGCCATGAGGTAGGGCTCGGCGCCCGCCTGAGGATCGCTCGGATCAAAGTCGGGATCGGGCCACCACAGCGAGTCATCGATGTCGAGGCGAATGGCGGAGGTGGTCGCCGACCGCGTCAGTCCGCCGCCGACGTAGCAACGGTCGGGAATGTGCGGCACGGCGTCGATGCCGCCAGTGTAGTACGACACGTGCAGTTGAAGGATTCCGTTGGCGGGATCGCCGTCGATGGCGAAGTTCCGGGTGACGTACTCCTCCGTGCCGAATTCGCGCAGTATCTCCTCCGATACGACTTCGTCGTTGCCGATCGTCTTCCAGCGGCCGACTTGCATCGGCAGTTCGCTCAACTGTCGGCGCAGCGGGACGGGCTCTTTTCGAAGGTAGACGCCGAGCCAGTGCTGGGCGGGGGCGAAGCCGAGTGCGCCGGCGGCGAACAGCGCCACCAGAACGGGAACCAGGCGCCGATGCAGCGGCGAGGGCGAGCGTGGGATGACGACCGGCGCCGCCGTGCTGCGCGCGGCCTTGTCCGCGGCGCGGGAGTCAGAGCCGTCGATGAAGAGATGCTGAATGACCCAGACGATTCCCATGTAGAGCAGAAACGCGGGGATAAGCCACAGCATGCCGATGTAGATGTGCGTCTGGCCCTTGGCCAGGTCCACGTTGTACGTGGCCGCCACGCCAAGCGTCGTGACGCGCAGCACGTTGACCAGGATCGCCACGGGCACGCCGAGAATGATCAGCGCGATGCGCTGCCACCACTTGCTCGTCATCAGAAACGCGATAGCGATGCCCAGTGCGATGAATGCGACAATCATGCGCATTCCCGCGCACGCCTCGGCGACATTGAGCGGAATCGATTTCCCGTCCTTGTAGAGCGTCAGGACCGTGCCGGAGATGTCGGTGTCAAAGCCGATCATGTTGAGCAGGTAGTACGACCCCTTTGATGCCCAGACCTGCAGCGTCGGCGTGACCTGGAGCAGCAGGCGCGGCGGCATGCGAATGCCCATGATGAGATACAGCATGGGGAACATCAGCGCCAGCCACATCCGCCATCCCACCAGCAGCAGCACGAGGCCCATCAGCGTCGTGACCATCGCCATCCCCTGGAAGAAGTGGTTGGCGGTCGGCCCGAAAGTGAAGAAGAAGTACGTCGCCACTCCAAAGAGAATCAGCGGCAGGCCGAGCAGATTGACGCGGGCCGGCAGCGCCAGGATGCGCTGTCGGTTCTCGTAGATGTAGTAGATGGAGATGAACGGCACCAGGTAAGCGTGCGACCAGTCCGGATCGCGGCTCAGCTCGATCTGGTTGAGCAGAAAATGGTAGAAGAACGCGCAGAACGCGAGTCCCAGCAGAAGAATGCTGGCCCACGTCCCTGGCGCCAAGCGGGCCTCGGATTTGCCTGTCCCTGCACGAGGTTGCATGTTGCCTGGTCTGCCCGATTGATCCGCTCGAGGACCCGCGTCCGGGAATACCCGCACCGGGCAGCATCACCATCGGCCGCTTCCGGTTTCCAAAACACCGGATTGTAGCAAGATGCTCCGTTATTGGACCAGTTTTTCAGGACTACTGTCCGATCCGATTCACGGGCGGCGCCCCGAACACATCATTGCCGAAGTTCCGGTCGAGCAGGAATCCGAAGCCATACGAGGTTCGGAAGCCGTTGCGGATGACCGCCAGCGGCGCCGCATACCACGTCGTGCCGACGACGATGAGGTCATCCGGCTTGAGGTAGACGTCCGGCTCGACGCCCTCCTTGATCGCCCGGTAATTGAGCATGACGATTGCTTCGAGGTTGTCGTTGAGGATGCGGTGGATCTCGACGCGCTCGGGAATGGCCAGCGGCCCGAGGCCGCCGGAGGCGGCGATGGCCCGCTTGAGCGTCAGGCGGCCGTTGAGCGGGATGGCCAGCGTGCCACCGCGCGCGACTTCTCCATCGAGGTGCACCAGGCCCTGCAGCGGCCGCGGAATCATGATGATGTCGTTGGGGCGGATGACGATGTTGTACGACGCCAGGCCGTCCATGAGCGGCTCTACGGGCACCTCGATCACGCGCTGGGTGACGAGCTGCTCGAACTCCTGCTCGGCTTCCTGCGTCTCCTGCTTCGCCGCCAGGGCCTTGGCTTCGGGGCTGCGAGCAATCTGCACCCACTTGCCGCCGAGATAGGCCCAGTCGCTGTCACGGTTCTCGCTTGCGGGAGCGGGCATTTCGATCGCCGGCGGCGCGTTTTGGGCGCCGTCGCCGGCGGGCGGCTGGCGCCGGCTCGTGCGCTGCCGCAAATCAGACGCATCGGCTCCAACCACGCCGGGTTTGTCGGGCGTGCCTTCGATCACGTCATCGATCAGGTCGAGAATGTTCTCGTCCCCGGGCTGCGGTTCGGGCATTTCCACCGGGACTTCATTGTCCATCTGCTCATCGCGTTCCGGGCTGCCGTGCCCGAGTTCGACCTCGCGCTTGAGCGGGACCTGGCGCACGATCCTGATCGTGCGCACCGTGTCGGGAATGCCGCCGGCCGTCGCAATGGCGTCGAGCAGCCGGAAGTTTGGCTCGGGAATGAAATAGGTGTTCGACGTGCCCACGCCGGCGATGACGTTGTAGGTCGTCTGGCGTTTGGTCTCCGAGACGACGCTCACAACGGGGTTGCGCACAAACTCGGGGTCAACGAGATCGGCGATCTTGTCGCGGATCTCTGCTTCGGTCAGCTCGGCGACGTAGACCTGCCCGAGTTGCGGAATGGTGATGAAGCCGCGCTCATCCACGCTGCGCTGAATGACGTAAGGCTGGCCGGGCGCGATGAACTCGAAGATGTCGATCGTGAGCAGATCGCCGGGGCCGACCTTGTAGATAACCGGCTCGGCAATCAGATCCGAAGGTTGAATCTCGGTCGCCTGGATCGAGTCGTCCTGGTCGGTTTCGATCACCGCGATGCGGTCAAGAATCGGCACGCGGATCGGCGTTTCGTCGAAGCGTCCAGTCACGGACGGGTCCATGAACGAGTCCCACTGGCAGCCGGTGAGGCTGGCTGCGGACAGGATCATGCCGCAAAGCCCCGCGCGGGCGAGAAATCGGCGCGGCCGCGCGACATCAGAAAGGACGCAGCGCCGCATGGCCAGCAGACTGCGTCCGGTGAAACTCGTCTCAGAGCGGGTCGAATCGACGGTCATCGTGTCGAACTCCGATGAAAAGAAGGTCGGCTGGGCCGCAGGGCGGTTGCCTTGGCCCGGAACTTGGCCTGTGGCATCTTATCCGGGGTGAGCCGTGCGTGCCTTGGCGCTCGCGGCCGCGCTCGCGCGGCGATGCAGCGACTATCGACCCGACCGCGAGCACGGCCGCAGACTTTCGCTTCAGCGTCGCCCCAACCAGCCGATGCATAAACTTGAGTTCGCATGGCCGGTCTGAGCCTGTCCAACCTGATTCTGAGCGCCGAGCCGCCCGAGTTCCGCGGGCGCAAGCCGCAGTGGATCCGCGCGCGGCTGCCCGGCGGCGAAAAGTACCACGAACTGCGCGACCTGGTCACGGGCCACAATCTCCACACCGTCTGTGAAGAGGCCAAGTGCCCCAACATGGGTGAGTGCTGGGCCGACGGGGTCGCCACCATCATGATCCTCGGCGACGTCTGCACGCGCTCGTGCGGGTTCTGCCATGTCAAGACCGGCCGGCCGCCCGTGCTCGACGTCGATGAGCCGGCCCGCGTGGCCGACGCGGTGCGGATCATGAATCTCAAGTACGTTGTCATTACCAGCGTCAACCGCGACGAGTTGCCCGACGGCGGAGCATCGATCTGGGCCGAGACCATCCGCCAGACGCATGCCATGTGCCCCGACACGAGCGTCGAGGTCCTCATTCCGGACTTCTGCGGCAAGTGGGAAGCGCTGCAGAAGGTCATCGACGCCGAGCCTGAGGTCCTGAGCCACAATATGGAAACGGTGCGGCGAATGTACCGCACAGTTCGCCCCCAGGCGAAGTACGATCGGTCGATCGAACTGCTGCGCCGCTGCAAGGATGCCGGACTGGTCACCAAGACGGGGATCATGGTCGGAATCGGCGAACGGGACGACGAAGTTCTCGAACTGATGGATGACGTTCGCGCCGGCTCGGAATGCGACATCCTGACGATCGGCCAGTATCTCCAGCCCACGCGCAATCACCTGCCGGTGGACCGCTGGGTCGAGCCGGACCGATTCGAGCACTTCCGCCGGCAGGGTCTGCAGCGGGGCTTTCGCGGCGTTGAGAGCGGCCCGATGGTGCGCTCGAGCTACCACGCGGACAAGCAGGCGGCGCCGCTTGTGCGGCCAAGGTCCAAGTCGCTCAACCTCGACGCGATGGGCGGCTGAGTCGGCGAATTCTCATCGGGAATCTGAACCCGTTCGCGCGGAGCCGTGTTGACCGGCGCGCCGCGCGTGCGATCCTTGCGCATGATTCAAAGAACCGGCGTTGCAGTGATCATGGCCCTGTCGCTCCTGGCGGGTTGCAAGGGCTCGGGCGATCGAATGGTGCGGCCGCTGCCCGATCCGGCCGCGCCGCTCGCGGACGTCAATGTGCACGAACTGCATCTCTTCAACGGCATGAACGGCTCGCCGATGCAGTGGGAGGACCTCGTCCGGGCGGCGAGCGAGGCCGATGTCGTGCTCATCGGCGAGAGGCACGGCCATCCCATCGGGCTGGCGACGGCGGCTCGCCTGTGGGAGCAGGTGGCAGCGGCGCGGCCCGATGCGGCGCTCAGCCTCGAATTCTTCGAGCGCGATGAACAGGTGGCGCTGGATGACTTCCTCACGGGAGTGACTGCCGACGAACCGGCGTTCTGGCGAGCCGCCGGCCGGAGTGCTTCGAATTATCCGCCCGGCCACCGCGCCATGGTCGAAACGGCCAGGGCCAATGGCCAACCCGTCATTGCCGCGAATGCGCCACGCCGGTACGTCACGAAAGCGCGCGTCGACGGCTTCGATTCGCTGCGCCAACTCAGCGAAGAGCAGCAGCGGTTGTTCGTCATTCCCGAATCGCTCACGGGCGGCCGGTACCGCGAGAAGTTTTTTGAGATGATGAGCGACCACAGCGAGGGCGAGCCGAACCCGGATGCGCCGCCGGTCGATGGCGAGGGCTTCTTCCGCGCGCAGAACATGTGGGACGCCACGATGGCGGACTCGATTCTCCAAGCCATCGCCCAGGGGCGGCATCCGGTCGTGCACGTCGTCGGGCAGTTTCATGCGGACTACTCAGGCGGCACGGTGTCGCGCATCGCCGGGCAGCGCAGTGACGTCCTCGTGTGGACGATCTCAATGGTCGACGACTGGTCAGAGACGCTGCGCCAGGAGGACGAAGGCCGCGCCGACTGCGTGATCTACGTCGGGCCGGACCCGGAGAGTCGGATGCGGTAAGCCTACGGCTCTGAGTTCAGATCAACTTGCGTGAGAAGAGCATCCAATCTCTCGATAACGCCAAGTACGGGCGCCCATCGCTTGAGATATGCTACATCCAGATCCTGACCGCACGTCAGCGCCACCCCGAGAGCATCTCGCGCCTGCTGCTCTGAATTGGCGCTGGACGCCCATTCGCCTGCGGACCGTTCATATGGCGATGTCCACGCCCGGATAGACGCGCCGGAACAGCGCTTCGCCCCACCAGATTCGGTTTCTCGCCATGCGGACCTGCGCTGGCGTGTACTCGGGGTGCCGGTCCCGGATTCCCGCCTCAGTGGTGGTCTGGAGCTGTTCGATCAGATCGAACGTCAGCCGCGCGCGGCCCTGGATTCCCAAGCGACGCAGCGCCTCGACTTCAGCGCGAAACGCATCGCGTGATGTGTCAGCGGGAATGTACGACTGGCGCGGCGTGTTGCTCATTGGGCTGCTCAGGGTGCTGGGTATTCAATGGAAGATGCTATTGGGCATGCGACCGGTCGGGCAGCGACAACCGCACACACGGCGGTTGAACCGGAGCATTACTGCTCAAATCGGATCCCCTGGGCCAGCGGCAGCTCACCCCCCCAGTTGATCGTGCACGTCTGGCGGCGCATGTAGGCCTTCCACGCGTCCGAGCCTGATTCGCGGCCGCCGCCGGTGTCCTTTTCGCCGCCGAAAGCGCCCCCGATTTCGGCGCCGCTGGTTCCGATATTGACGTTCGCGATGCCGCAGTCGGAGCCGGCGTGGCTGAGAAAGCGTTCGGCCCGCCGAACGGAGTCGGTGAAAATGGCGCTGCTCAGCCCCTGGTCCACTCCGTTTTGCTCAGTAATTGCCGTCTCCAGATCATCGAACTCGATGAGATACAGCATGGGTGCGAATGTTTCCTCATGCACGATCGGCATTGAGGATGTGGCGCGGATGAGGGTCGGCTCGACGAAATGGCCGGGGCGCTCGATGCGCTTGCCGCCGAAGAGCACTTCGCCGCCTTGCGCACACGCCTGCTCCACGGCGTTCATCATTGCCTCCGCGGCCTGGGCGTGAATCATGGGCCCCACGAGTGTGAGCGGATCGAGCGGATCGCCGATGCGCGGCAGGATGGTCTCGTAGGCGGCGATGAGTCGGCGGATGACCTCCTCGGCCACGCCGCGCTGCACAAACAGCCGCCGGGTGGTGGTGCAGCGCTGCCCGGTTGTGCCAACCGCCCCGAAAACCACCGCGCGGATCGCAAGATCAAGATCGGCGTCGTCGCAGATGATCAGCGCGTTGTTGCCGCCAAGTTCGAGCAGCGTGCGCCCCAGCCGCGATGCCACCACCTGGCCAACGTGGCGACCCATACGACACGAACCGGTGGCGGAGATCAGCGGCAAGCGCTTATCGCGGATCATGGCGTCGCCGACCTGCTCGTCGGTTCCGATGATCAGTTCGAAGACGCCCTCGAGGTCGTGCGCGCGCATGACGGCTTCGACAGTTTCGTGCAGGGCAATTGCCGTCAGCGGAGTGAGCAGCGACGGTTTCCAGATCATCGTGTCGCCGCACACGGCGGCGACCATGGCGTTCCACGCCCACACCGCCGCCGGAAAGTTGAACGCGGTGATGATCCCGATCGGGCCCAGCGGATGCCACTGTTCGTACATGCGGTGCTGCGGCCGCTCGGAGTGTGTCGTCATGCCGTAGAGTTGGCGCGACAAGCCCACGGCGAAGTCGCAGATGTCGATGCACTCCTGGATCTCGCCGATGCCTTCGGCCCTGATTTTGCCCATTTCCAGTGCAATCAGTTCACCCAGCGGCTCGACCTTTTCACGGATCGCCACGCCGATCTGCCGCACGATTTCGCCGCGCTTCGGCGCCGGCACGAGTCGCCACTTGCGAAAGCGGTCGGCAGCGCTGAGCACCGCGGCGTCATAGTTGACGCGATCGGACAGCCGCACCCACGCGATCGGCTCGGCCGTGCTGGGATTCTCCGAGGGGATCCACTGGGCGCCTTCCGGGCGGGAGGTGGAAACGAGCGGGTGCGAGTCGAGTCGAAGGGCCGAGAGCAGTCGGGAGGCGGTCATGGGGTAGTTGTAGCCGGCCGCTGGCCGCAGTTCTGAATCGGGCGAAGCGAACTTGCCAAAGGCCCCCCACCCGGCAAAGATATCCGAACAAACACCGATCGACGCCGGGGTGTTGCCCGGCTCCAACTCGATCGGGTGATCAACTGCAGGAGAGACGTTATGAATCGGCTTTGCATCTACGGCTGGTCAGCCGCCGCGGCGGTTGCGCTTGCATCATTCACCGGTTGTGCTTCATCCGACGAACCGGAGATGGACCCAGAAGAGATGATGGCGCAGTGGGAAGCCATGAACCGTCCCGGCGAGCACCAGGAGCATCTCAAGAGCATGGTGGGGACGTGGGACGTCGTCAACACCATGTGGATGGAGCCCGGCGCCGAGCCCATGGTCTCGAAGGGAGTCGCGGTCAACCGCATGATCATGGACGGCCGCTATCTCGAGGGCGAGTACGAAGGCGAGTGGGAGGGCGAGAAGTTCACCGGCAAGGGCCTCACCGGCTACGACAACATGACCGGCAAGTACATCAACGTCTGGGCCGACTCGATGTCCACCGGCCTGATGACCTCCGAGGGTGAGTGCACGCAGGACGGCAAGGTGTTCAACTTCGAGTGCGAGATGAACCTCGGCGAGATGGGCGGCATTCAAAAGTGCCGCGAGGTCATCACCATCGTCAGCCCCGACAAGTACACCTTCGAATGGTTCGAGAAGCGCGGCGGCGACGAAATGAAGACCATGGAAATCGTGTACACGCGCAAGCGCTGAGTCGCTTCGTTCACGGTCTGTTTCCCATGCCCGTGCTCAGCGAGCGCGGGCATTTTCGCGCGCCCGTCAGGCCCGCAACTGCTGCGAGTGTTTGATGCCCAGGCTCTCGTAGATGCGGCGCGTCGCGGCGGACCGGTTGAGCGTGTAGAAGTGCAGCCCGCGCACCTGGTGGTCGAGCAGGCGGCGGCACTGGTCGGCCGCCCAGTGGGCGCCGACGCTGGCCACGCGCTCGTTGTCGTCTCCTGCCCGGGCCAGAGCCCGCAGCAACTCGGCGGGCAGGCGCGCTCCGCTCAGACTCGCCATGCGCTTGACGCCGGCGATGGACTGGATCGGCATGATGCCAGCCACGATCGGCTTGGCGATGCCAACCAGTTCGCAGCGCTCCACGAAGTCGTAGAAATCGCGATTGTCGAAAAACAACTGCGTGATGACCACGTCAGCCCCGGCGTCCACCTTGCGCTTGAGGTTGTCGAGATCGAGCATCTTGTCGGTCGTCTCGGGGTGGCCTTCCGGGTAGCCGGCCACGCCGATTCCCAGCGTCGGAAACTCTTTGCGGATGAACGTGACGAGGTCGCTGGCGTAGCGGAATCCATCCACGGGCGGCTCGAAGTGCTCGACACCCGGCGGCGCGTCGCCGCGCAGCGCCAACACGTTTTCCACGCCTCCCTCGACGTAGCTGTGCAGGATCTCCGCGATCTCGCGGCGCGAGGAGTTCACGCAGGTAAGATGGGGCACGGTCGTCAGCGTCGTGTCGCGCTTCAGGCGGAGCACCAGGTCTCGCGTGCGGTCGCGTGTCGATCCGCCGGCGCCGTACGTGACGGAGACGAAGGACGGACCGAGGGGTTCCAGGCCGGATACCGTCGAATAGAGCGTCTGCGCCGCTTCATCCGATTTGGGCGGGAAAAACTCGAACGAAATGCTCGGTCGATGATCGGCCAGAATTTGGTCGAATCGCATGCCTGCTCCAAAGGCGCGCCTTCGTGGCGCATACGCATGTGCCCATGCGAGTGTAATCGCGCCGGCGCGCTGGTCAATGCAGCGGCGGCAAGCCGGCTTGACTCGCCCGGAGCAGCGCTGCATCATCTCCGCAACCCCTTCGACACCAATCATGCCGTGCGCTGAGAGGAGAATCAAATGTTTCGGTGCCTTTACCCGATAGTGTCGGCCCTGCTGCTGTTGACGCTGGGAGCCTGTTCATCGGTGACCACCACGCACCTGATCGGCGAGCCGATCGACGCCGAGCACGCCGCCCGGATCGAAGGCGCGTGGACCGGCGGCGATTCCGTATTCTTCGTGCACAACCTGGGCGACGGCAAGGCCCACGTCGCCACCACCCGCTGGAGCGACGGCGAGCAGAAGTTCACGATCGAGCAGGACACCGTCTTTCTCCGCGCGCTGGGAGAAGCGGTCATCCTGCAGATCGCCGAACAGCGCGAGAAGGAGAATGAAACGCGATACTCGCTGACGCGACTGCTGATCACCGAGTCGAGCGAGATCATCTACCTGGCGGCCGATGCGGATCGCTTCGCAGCCGCCATCAAGCGAGGCGAACTCAAGGGCGAGGCGCAGGGAGACGGCGAGGTGGTCGAAGGGTTCGCCGCGACCCAGTCAAACGACGTGCGCCTCACCGGGTCCAAGGCGGAGATCGATGCGTACCTGACGCCGGAACGACTCAATCTGCTCTTCCCCATCGAAGCCAGTGGAGTGCTGCGGCGCATCGAGAACGTCGAGATCGAATGAGGCTCAGTCTTCGGCCCGCTCGCCATCGGGCGCCATGCGGACGATGAGCGGATCGAACCGGCCGACCACTTCCACGAGATCATCCTGCTGCGCCATGACCTGGCGGATGTCTTTGTATGCCATCGGCGCCTCGTCGAGTCCTGCGCTGAGCACGGTGACATTGCGCTCGGCGAGCAGCTTCTTCACGTGCGACCAGCGAAAGGACCGCCGCGCTTCTGAGCGTGACATGGCCCGCCCGGCGCCATGCGAAGCAGAATTGAGCGACGCCGCGTTTCCTTTGCCGCGCACGATGTAGCCGGGATCGGCCATCGAGCCGGGAATGACGCCCAGTACGCCCGCGCCCGCCGGTGTGGCGCCTTTGCGATGGACCATGACCTCGCGCCCGCCGTGGGTTTCTTTCCACGCGAAGTTATGGTGGTTTTCCACGCCGGCGATCGCGCTCGCGCCAAGGCTCCGCACCACCCCTTCGTGGATCAATGCATGATTGGCCGAGGCGTACGCGCCCATGAGTTCCATCGCCGCCCAGTATTCGCGCCCGGGATCGGTATCGAGATCGAGCCACGCGAGGTGCCGCAGGGCCTTGGGCAGTTCCGGATGCAGTTCCATCGCCAGCTTTGAATAGTGGTTGGCCACGGCGAAGCCCGCGCCCCGGCTGCCGCTGTGGCTGAGCAGTGCGACGTATTCGCCGGCAGCCAGAGCCAAGTCCGGCTTCTCGAGCGTGAGGCGCCCGAACTCGACGAAGTGATTGCCCGAGCCGCTGGTGCCCAGTTGCCACCACGCCTTGTCGCGCGCCTGCCGCGTCACGGGGCTTACCGACCAGTCCATCTGCAGCACCGGATGATCGCGCTTCTTTTCCCACCTGGCGCCCATGCCGAACGACGTCTCAGTCTTGAGGGCATTCGAAAGCCGATCGACCTGGCCACGCAGGGCGCTGGCCGGCGGATCGAGCACGCTCAGTTTCATGCGGCAGGCGATGTCCACGCCGACCGCATACGGGATGACCGCGTTGTCAGTGGCGAGCACGCCGCCAATGGGCAGGCCGTACCCGACGTGCGCATCGGGCATCAGAGCGGCCGAAACGCTCACGGGCAGTTCGCACGCGTGGCGCATCTGCTCGATGGACGCCGGATCGAGATCCAGACCCCAGGAGTTCCATTGCACCGTGCCGCACTGTTCGCTTTGGAACGGCATGTGGTCGCCTCGGCGCGTGTGGTTCAGATCAATGCGCTACGGCGAGGGTGGCGGCGCGCTCAAGCGAAAGCAGCCCGCGCTTGATGCCAAGCGCATCGCTGGCGCTGTTGGTCGTGCCGGCGTATCCGTGGAGCCTGCCATCGCTGGCGACGACGCGATGGCAAGGCACAATGACCGAAAGTGGATTACAGCGCATGGCCTGCCCGGCAGCGCGCGAAGCCATGCGCGAACCAGCCATCTCCGCCAGTTCGGCGTAGGAGCGCACCTGCCCATGCGGGATGCTGCGGCATGCATCCCAGCAGCGGCGCTGGAAATCCGGTCCGGCGGGCGTGGGCACATCAGACCAGTCGGGAATGCCGCCGCCGGCGAAGTACTGGCGCAGCCGGTCCGCGACGTGGTCGAGCCAGGGCGAATTGCCTTTCGGCCGGACTCGCCCATCATCATGGGCCAGCTGCCGCCATTGCGAGTGCAGCGAGCCATCCGCGGATAAGTGGATGATCAATTGCCCCATGGGGGCGGCGATGACGCGCGTGGCGGCGCCGGAGTGGTGGGTTCTCATTTCTGCTCTCCGATTCTGCGGCCTTACCCGCGAACGATGCGACAAATGCGCCGCTTTCCCACGCGCAGGATGATACCGTCGGCGCTGAGCGGCACCGTCAGCATTGGATCGGAGATCTTCTGCTCATCGATGCTCACGCCCCCCTGGGCCACCAGTCGCCGCGCCTCGCTGTTGCTCGCCGCGAAGCCCACTTCGCGCATCAGATCGAGAACGCCGGGGCACTCGAGCGCCAGCCGGTGCGTCTCAAGGTCGGCCGGAAGATTGCCCTCGCGGAAGCGGGAGGCAAATTCCTGCGCGGCGCGCTCGGCGGCCTCCGGGCCATGGAACCTATTGACGATTTCGCGCCCGAGACGCTCTTTCGCCTGGCGCGGGTGCGTGCGCTGCGCATCGCACAGCGCTTCGATCTCGCCGGCGGGAGCGGTCGTGCACAGTGTGAACCACTCGGCCATGAGGTGGTCGGGAATGGACATCGTCTTGCCGAACATCTCGTCGGCGCTCTCCGTCACGCCGATGTAGTTGCCCAGCGACTTGCTCATCTTTTCCTGCCCGTCGAGCCCGCGCAGAATCGGCATCGTGATCACGATTTGCGGCGGCTGCTCGTTGGCGATCTGGAAATCGCGACCGACCAGGTTGTTGAACGTCTGGTCCGTGCCGCCCAGTTCGACGTCGGCGCGGATGCACACCGAGTCCCACCCCTGCATGAGGGGGTAGAGAAACTCGTGCACCGAGATCGGCTGACCGGCCTTGTAGCGCTTGTCGAAGGTGTCGCGCTCGAGCATGCGGGCCACCGTCATGTGGCTCGCGAGGCGAATCGTGTCGGCGAATGTAAGTTTCGAGAGCCACTCGCTGTTGCGGCGGACTTCGAGCCTGCTTGGGTCGGGGTCGAGCACGCGAGTGGCCTGCTCGAGATACGTCTGAGCGTTAGCGTCGATCTCCTGTTCGGTGAGCATGGGCCGCGTCTTGGACTTGCCGGTGGGATCGCCGATCCGCGCGGTGTAGTCGCCGATGATGAGCACCGCAACGTGGCCAAGGTCTTGAAATCGGCGCATCAGGCCGAGCACGACGGTGTGGCCGAGATGGATGTCCGGGCTCGACGGATCCAGGCCCAGTTTGACGCGCAGCGGTCGCCGGGCGGCGCTGGCTTTGGCGAGCCGGGCGGCGAGTTCGTCGCGCGTGTAGACGGCCGCCGTGCCGCGCAGAAGTGCGTCAATCGTCGTGTCTGGTGGTGGCATGGCGTGATCCTATCCGTTGCGGCGGGTGGAATCGCCGCGGCGGCGCCGGGCGCAATCATCCTGGTAGAGAGCAGTAACAAAGATCGCGCGGCAGTGCTATCGTTAGGTCTGGACGTTGCGGTGACGGGGGGACCACGCATGAGCGTGTGCCGGGCATCGCCTCCAGTCGAGGAAAAGGAACTGTACAACATGGTCAGCATCGCCGATCAGCGCGATCATCTCAACGCGCTGACTGATTGCATCATCGGTATGGCCCGGATTCACGCGGCGTCGCCTGCGGAATGGCTGACGGCCGCCGCGGAAATCATCCGCACGCGCCTGGCCCCGCGCCAGATCGTTTCGCTCTGGGACGGGAAAGGGGCCGACGCGTCGCGCTGGGAGTACATCAACTTCGGCGTGAGCGCCAACCAGCCTGCGGAGGCCGCCCGCTGGAACAGCCAGTTCATGAACACGCTTGATGATGCGGGAATTACGCCCGGCGTGATCGCCGAGACGGTGCAGACGTCCATTGCCGGCCGCCTCACGCGCGGCCGCTACGAGTCGGACCACGAGCGCCGGACCTTCGAGGCCTATTCGCGCCGGCTCGGCGTGGAGTCGCTCGACTATTTTGGCGGCCCACTCGACAAGGGGGAGCCCCGGGGCGATACCGGGCGCACGCTCTTTCTTTCCGTGTGGTCCGCTGAGCGGGTCACTGCCGATGACGCGGGGCGCCGAGCGGCCCTGCAGCAGGCCTGGCGGGCCGCGGAAGAGCTGTACGTCGAAGCAATGAGCAAAGGCCCCGCCCGCCTGGCGTCGCTGCGGCAGCGCCTTACGCCCGGCCAGCTGCGTGTCGCCGAAATGCTCGCCCAGGGTTTGAGCAAGCGCGAGGTCGCGGCGAAACTTCAGCGCAGCGAACACACCATTCACGATCACACCAAGTCGATCTACCAGGCGCTGGACGTCAGCACCCGGGCCGAGTTCATGGCGCTCTGGTCCGGGACGGCTGCGCGATCGGAATGAAGATCACACGCGAAACAGGGCGCCGGCTTTGCGTCCCATCAGCAGTGAAGCGCCTGTCAGCGTGATGATCAGCAGCAGCATGCCCCACACGCCCATCGCCGAGGCAATGTACTCACCGTCTCCCAGACGCTGGTAGAGCGTGTAGATGGCCTTGGTCATCGGGTAGTGCACTTCGCGCTGCGCCAGGATCAACGAGTCTGAAACTTCAAGCATCGAAAAGCTGAACACGAGCAGCCCACCGGCGATGAGATTGGCCATGATCAGCGGTAGCGTGATGACCGAAAGCGTCCGAAGAGGGCCCGCGCCGAGGTTTCGAGCCGCCTCTTCGAGTTCGACGGCCGTCTGCTCGAGGCCGGCGGTCACCGAGCGGACCATGTACGGCAGGCGGCGGACGGCGTAGGCGATCACGAGCAGCAGCAGGGGATTCGCCTCCGGCCCGAGCACATCGAACCGCTCGGCCAGCGGCGCCAGCCAGCCCCTCCAACCCTCCGCATCGCGGCCCCAGGTGAACGGCGGCGCCAGCGTCATGGCCACGTAGCCGAACGCGAGCACCATCCCGGGCACCGCCAGCGGCAGCATCGAAAGCGCATCAAGCAATCCGCGCCCAAACACCCGGCCGCGCGCGATGAGATAACCGATCAGCGTGCCGATGACCAGCGTCAGCACCATCGACATCGTCGCGTACTTGAGCGAGTTGGCGATCGAGCCCATCGCCAGGTTGTGCCCGAGCGCATCGCGGTAGTGATCGGTCGTCCACTGCACCGGCAGCACGGAGTGGTACCACTGGCCTGGCGCGGCGAAACTGGCGGCGATCACGCCCAGGTGGGGAAGCATCGCCGGAACGATGACCGCCGCAAAGAGCAGCCACGCGCCCAGTGTCCTGGCCGGGCCCAGCGGCCGCTCCTCGGACCGGATCGACGCTTTGGAGTACATGGCGTAGCCGCGCGATCCGAAGACGCCTTTGCCCAGCGCGTAGAGCAGCATGGCTGCAACGAGCATGACCACCGTCAGTGCGTAAGGCTGCGCCGACGATTCCATCTCCTTCAGCTGGTAGAACACCTGCACCGGCAGAACGTGCCGCATGTCGAACATGAGCGGCGTGCCCAGTTCGGTGAATGACCAGACGAAGACGATCGTGGCGCCCGCGAAGATGCCCGGTCGAATGAGCGGCAGGGTGATGCGCCGGAAGCGCATCCAACCGCCGGCGCCCAGATTGCGGCCGGCTTCGTCGAGCGTGGGATCCAGATTCGCCAGCGCGGAAAGCACGTTCAGATAAACGATCGGATAGAGGTGCAGCGCTTCGACGATCACCACGCCCCAGAACTTGCCCTGGCCCAGCACGTCGAGTTCGGTTCCCAGCAGTGCATTGAGCGAACCGGCCCGGCCGAGGATGTGTTTCATGCCGATGGCGCCGACGAACGGCGGCAGCACGAGCGGCACGAGCACCAATGCATTCCAGATTCGCTTGCCCGCGAAGGCGTACCGCGCCGAAACAACGGCCAGCGGCAGCGACATGACAATGGCCAGGACCGTCGTCACCGCGGCGATCATCGCCGAAGTCGCCAGACTCTCGCGCAACGACGGGTCGGCAAAGACGAGTCGAATGGGCGCCAGCGAGAACGCGCCGTCCGGGCCGACGAAGCCGCCGCGCACCGTCAGCACGATGGGCCAGATGAGAAACGCAGCCAGCAGGGCGAGCAGCGCCAGAACCAGAACCTGTTGCCCGACCAGCCGGAGTCTCATGCGGTCGAAACAGTAGTCCGCGGCCAGACGCGCGGCCGATTCAGACTGAGTGAGCGAGTTGGCCGCCTGATGTCGAACGCCGGACTGGATGTTGGGTCCGCAGATGCAGCGAATCGGGCTCCTACACTCGTGCCATGTCCAACGGACCGGACCAGCACGACCACGAGTACGCACCCGACGATCGGGCGCCGATTGCCGGCGAAGTCGCCAAGACGCCGATCGAAGGCGCGCGACCGCTGCTCGAAGACGTGACGGCCGAATCGCCGCTTGATCAGACGGTTGCGCGCATCCTTTCCGCCTCCGAACTGGTCAACGTCGATGTGCTCGCCCCCGCCGTGCAGGCCCTTGAGCCCGCCGACGCCGCCGACGCACTCGAAGAGATCGAGATGGACGCGGCGGCCAACGTCGTGGTGCGCATGCCTGAGGACGAGGCGGCCGCCGACATCGCCGCGATGGAGACGCCCTGGGCCGTCGAAGTACTCCGGCAGGTGATGACCGACTACGGCGCGGAGATTGCCTCGCGCTACCTGGACCGGATGGAGGCCGACGACGCCGTGGACATCCTCCAGGCCATGACCGAGGAGGAGCGCGAGCGCATCTTCGACGTGCTTGCTCCTGCGAGCGCCGTCCATTTCAAACAGTTATTGCGGTTCGACCCCGAGACGGCCGGCGGCATGATGACCATCGAATTCGTCAAGGTGAGCCGTGACGCCACCGTCGCCCAGGCAATCGATTCGCTCCGCAGCCAGCATGACGTGGAGTTCAACCAGGTTTACTGCGTCGATTCGAAGCAGCATCTCGTCGGCACCGTGTCGCCCAAGAGCCTGCTCGTGGCGTCGGCGACCGACCCCATCGCCGACCTGATCGACGATGAGGTCGACTACCTGCGCCCCGAGACCGACCGCGAAGAGATCGCCGCCGCGTTCGAGCGCTACGACTACAACGAGATGCCGGTGGTCGATCACGCGGGCCGGCTGCTGGGCATCGTGACGGTCGATGACGTGCTCGACATCATCCGCGCTGAACACACGGAAGACGCGTACAAGATGGTCGGCGCCGGCATGGGCGAGGCGGTCTACAGCAACATCGGGCAGAAGTTCCGGGGGCGCTTCCCGTGGCTGGTCGTTAACGTCTTTACCTCGATGGTGGCGGCGATGGTGGTGCTGCAGTTCGATCATCTCATCGCCGAACTGGCGATCCTCGCCGTGATGATGCCCGTCATCGCCAACCAGGCCGGCAACGCCGGGCAGCAGTCGCTGGCGGTCACGCTGCGCGGCCTCGTGTTGGGCGAGGTGCGCGGCCGGCGAGCCTGGCCGCTTGTGCGGCGTGAGGTGACCGTCGGCCTGCTCAACGGCTTCATCGTCGGCGCCTGCATCGGGCTGGTCGTGGCGGTGATGACGTTGATCGGTCTGCGAAGCGTGCAGTGGGAATTGGGAATCGTCATTGCCGTCGCGATGACCGCATCCGTTGGCACCGGTTGCCTGGCGGGATCGGCCATGCCGCTGGTGCTCGATCGCTTCGGGTTTGATCCGGCGACGGGATCAACGATCTTTCTGACCATGGTGACGGATTCGGTCAGTTTTCTCACCTTCCTCGGCCTGGCGAGCGTGCTTCAGAGGCTGCTGATGGCCCCGCCGGGCGGCTGAGCGGCGTGCGCCGCCTCCCGCGGGACCGAAAATCATTGACGCCAACCACTTGACGAATGCCTGGCCGGGCGAGACACTGTTGGACCCGCACGCTGGGCTTGCGGCCGGCGCGGAGCGTGCCGGAACGGGTCAGGCGCTCTCTCCGGCCCATCGACGGAACTGAGCGAGCGCCCATCGAACGGAATTCGCCTCCTGGAGGTCTCGGACAATGGCGTCAAGATCGAATAGCGGCATGGGGGTGCTGGTGGCCCTGGTCATCTTCATCATGCTCACCATCACGCTGCTGCTGCTGCTCATGCTCTTCTACACCAAGGCGGACAAGGAAGCGCAGGCTCGCGAATCTGCCGAAGCCGCAGCGCGCGAGTTCATCCGGCAGGATGAGCGCAACCGCGACGACATCGCCAGACTCAAGAGCGAAGCTTCCGCCGAGGGCAAGAGCGTCGTCATGTACCTGCGCGACCAGATTCAGACCACGATGCGGAAAGTCGCCGGAAACGCGAACCTCTCTCCGGCTCGGCTCGGCACGCAACTCGAACAGCTCGGCATGGCCGAAGGCGAGTCGCTCACCGGCGTAGTCACCACCCTGCGCACCCAGCTCAAGGACGCTCAGGACCAGATCGCTTCGCTTGAATCGGAACTGAACTCGGCGCACACGCGACTGGGCGAAGAAGTCGCGCGCCGCGAGCAGAACCAGGATGACTACGAGGCCACCGTCGCGGCTCTCAAGGCCGACATCGACGCCACCAAGGCCCGCGCCGATCGATATCAGCAGCAGGTGCTTCAGTCCGAGCAGGACATGAACGCCCGCGTACAGGAGATCCGCGACAACCTCGAGCAGCAGATCGCGTCGCTCACGGAGCAACTCGAGCGACGCGACGTGACGATTGCCGGCCTGCAGGACAACGTCACCTCGCTTCAGACCCGCCTCCGCGAGACTTCGGTGAGCAAGCACGACGAGGGCCAGCAGGTTGACGGCGAAGTCGTCCGCATGGTCGGCAATGACGAGGTGTTCATCAACCTCGGCCAGAAGCAGCACGTCGTGCTCGGCATGACGTTCAACGTGTACGGCTCGACCTCCGAGATGCGGCCCGACGCCGCCGGGCAGGTGCCTCAGGGCAAGGCGACGATCGAAGTGACCCGCATCGGCGATACGACCTCCACGGCACGCATCATCCGCTCCACGCCGGGCCGCGCCGTCGTCGAGGGCGATCTCATCGTCAACCCGGTCTATGACCGCAACAAGGAATACCAGTTCTACGTCTTCGGCGAATTCGATCTCGACGGAGAGAACGGCACGAGTTCGCTCGAAACGGAAATCGTCCGGTCGCGCATCAAGGAGTGGGGCGGCAATCTCCGCGACCAGTTCTCGGGCGACATTGACTTCCTCGTGCTGGGCGTGGCGCCGAGCATGCCGCTGCAGCCCCGGTCGGACGCGACTCCGCCCGAGGTCATGCGCTATCGCCGCGAGCGGCAGTTCTATGACGATTACCAGAATCTTCTGGACCGCGCTCAAAAGCTCTCGATTCCCGTGCTCAACCAGAACCGCCTGCTCACGTTGATCGGTTACTACGGAAACTGAGCCCGGCGAAAATCACGATCACATCAGCCCCGCGCTTCGGCGCGGGGCTTTTCATATCCTCTCCGGCCCCTGTTGCAGTCGATGACGAAGATCAGCCGTGGCGCGTAACGAGTCCTACATCATCAATCAGTCCGCGTACGTCGGGATTCGCACGCTCGGCACGCTCATGCAGTGCTTTGAGGTCAACGACGTCATGGCGGCGGTGGGGGGGATCGGTGATCTGTGGTATCGCCGCGACCAGCGCCGCAGGGAGCGGTCGCTGGCCCACATTCGAGCGAGCCTGCCGGACTTGAGCGCTGCCGAGTCAAACGACTTGTGCCGCCGGTCGATGCGGCACCTGCTTCAGACATTCGCAGTCGAGTTGCTCTTCACGCCCAGGCTCATCACTCCGAGCACCTGGCCGCGCTACGTGCGGCTGGGCGACGTCAGCCGCGCGATGCCGATACTGACCGCCGACCGGCCCGCGATCTTCCTCTCCGGCCACTGTGGCAATTTCGAACTGCTCGGCTTCACGCTGGCCACGTTCGGCTTCCCGATGACCGCTTTGGCCCGCCCCCTCGATCTCCCGCGTCTGAGCGACTGGCTCTTTGATATCCGCGAGAGGCGCGGAATGACGATTCTTACCAAATTCGGCGCCACGGAACAGGTGGCGCAACTCATCGAACAGGGGCGCCGCGTTGCCTTCATCGCCGACCAGAACGCCGGCGATCGAGGGCTCTTCGTGCCGTTCTTCGGCCGGCTCGCCTCGGCATACAAGTCGATCGGACTGCTCGCCATGCGCTACGACGTGCCCATCGTCTGCGGCTTCGCCTGGCGCGAGCAGCCGGATGTCTTTCGCTATACGCTGGACCTGGCCGATGTCATCGAGCCCGTGGACTGGAAGCACCAGAGCGACCCGCTCTACTACATCACCGCCCGATACACGCGCTCGATCGAAGAGATGGTGCGGCAGGCGCCCGAGCAGTATTTCTGGGTCCATCGCCGGTGGAAGTCGCGGCCGCCGCACGAGCGGGCGGGCAAGCCCATGCCTGCGTCCCTTCTCGAGAAGATCGCCGCGCTGCCGTGGATAACCGATTCGGAAGTGCAGCGGATTGTCGAGCAGAGTGAGCGCGAATCGGCGCTGGCCCGATAGCCGACGGAACCGCGGTCATTTTGCCCATCGCGGCGGCGCGCGCGTCGCAGGGTAAACCCTCGTATCGATTGTTCCGATGTTGCCTGTTGTTCATTCCCGGGGGGATTGACAGGCCATGCCGGTTCCATCGAGGGTCCATTGCCATGCCGCGTGAGAAAGATGTGCTGACGACCGGGGAAGTCGCCAAGATCTGCAATGTCGCACCTCGGACCGTGTCCAAGTGGTTCGATTCGGGCCAGTTGCGCGGCTACCGCATCCCCGGCTCCAAAGACCGGCGCATCCCGCTCAACGGCCTGATCCGATTTATGAAGCAGCACGGCATTCCGCTCGAGGGCCTCGTCTCCGGGCAGACCCGCGTGCTCGTAGTGGACGGCGAGCAGGAGATCGTGGACACGCTCCAGAAGCTGCTGGCCGAACACGGCAACTACGAGGTCCGCACCGCGACCGCGAGTTTCGGCGCGGGCATCGAATGCGAGCGCTTCCGCCCCAACGTGCTGCTTACCGACATCGACATCGAGCGCATCGATGGGCGAGGACTGGCCAAGATGGTCCGCTCGCAGGACGATCTGCAAATGACCAAGATCATCGGCATGAGCGCGAAACTCACCGACGGGCAGACGCACCAGCTGCGAATGTCCGGCTTCGACGGCTTCCTCAAGAAGCCCTTCAACCTCCGCCAGGCCATCGCGGCGATTGAAGAAGTCCTCGCGCTGGTGTATTGAACGGCCTTCCCCTTCGGGCCGGTGGCGCCGCGAGCGTTACAGCGGCTTGCGCTTTGGCTCGCCGGGAAGCCGCGGATACTGCCGCGGCGTCTTGCGCTGCTTTTCGATGACGACGATCCGCCCCGTGGGAGTGGGGAGAGTCTGAACGTGGGCTGCATGCAGTGCGTGCAGCGCCGCCCTGGCGTCTGCAAGTTCGGCGTCGGCCCTCTCGCCCTTGACAGCCAGAACAAACCCGCCGACCTTCGCCAATGGCGCGGTCAGTTCGAGCAGCACGCGAAGCGGCCCGACGGCTCGCGCGATCACCGCGTCGAATTGCTCCCGGAAGGCGTGGTGATCACGGCCAAGCGTTTCAGCGCGCTCCTGTACGACTCGGGCGTTGGTGAGCCCGAGTGTCTCAATCGCCTCGCGTAGGAAGGCCGCCTTCTTGCCCGTTGCCTCGATCAACGTAAACGAAACGCCGGGAAGGCAGATCGCCAGCGGGATGCCAGGCAAGCCGCCGCCGCTGCCCACGTCGGCGACCGTCTCGGCGCCGCTGCCCGCCAGCGGCCCGATGAGCGTGAGGCTGTCGAGAATGTGCCTTTCCCACGCCTCGTTCTCGTCGCGGATCGCGGTGAGGTTGAACTGCTCATTGCGCTCCAGCAGCAACTGGAGAAAGCGCTGCAGGCGCGGCAGATCACCTGAATCGAGTTCGATGCCCAGATCGGCCAGACGCTGTTCGAAACCCGGCGGGATCATGCGGCCCGCTGTCGCCTCGATCGCCCTGCAAAGATCGAGCCGATGATCAGCAGCGTCGCGGTGCCCGGCGTTGGGATGCGCCAGCCGCCATTGAGCGCGAAATCGAGCAGTTCATTTTCGGAGTACAACTCGAAGCCGGCGTTCCACTCCAGATTCATCGTCCTGATGAGTTCGTTGGCGATCAGCGCGTTGCTGACTGCGGTGGGGTGGATTTCGTCGGCGAACATGTCGGTCGTGTGGCCGTGCTGCGGCGGGCCCTCGAGGGTGATGTGACCGATCTGGGGCGGGTTGTTGACGAAGTCCGCAAGGATCGACCACACGTCGAGCACCAGCACGTTGTCAAAGTGATCGAGAGAGCGAATGAACGCGTTGGCCCGCTCGGTGTGAGCCCGGAGATTCGCCTGCTGCTGGCCGCTCAACTGCTGCCAATAACGCGGCGTGAGTGTGATGTCAGGAATCGTCCACAGCACGGCTTTGGCGTCCGGCCGAGAGGTGGACCACAGATCGGCCGTGTAGGTGCGCCAATTGCGGATGAGGGTGTTGATGACGCGATCGGCGCGCTGGCTCGTGCCGGGCGCGTTGTTGTAGAGCAGGGAATCGTTGTTCAGAATATCGTTGCCGCCCATTTCCATCTGAAACAGAGTGGCCTTGTTCTCCAAGCCGAAGGTGATGTTGAATTGATACAGGCCGACTTCCAGACCGACGTTGTCCGACGTAAAGCCAGCGACGGCGTAGTTGGAAAGTTCGTTGCCCTGCAGGCGGTTCTTGTCGAAGACCAGTTCCATCGGATCGTGCCCGTACAGCGTCGAGGGCAAACCCGTGTAGCGAGGCAGAATGCTCTGGTTGTCGGTGAGGCTGTCGCCGAAGCAGACAACGTGATGGAGATTGACGTCGGCCCTGGCGCCAACCGCCGCGCTGAGCACGAGGAACATGGCCGAGAGACGCTGAAAGAAAGCAGTCCGCATGATCGTTCCCTCCTCGCCCGGGGCCCGTCGGATTCGACGAAAACATGGGCCCATCAGCATAGGAGCGATGCGCGTGCGAGTAGCGGGCGCGAGTCAGGCCGGAAAGAGGATCATCCAGCCCACGGCGAATACCGCGAGATCGACGATGAGGTGGCTCACCCAACCCGGCCAGACCGTGCCGAAGCGCAGGTAGAGCCACGACCAGGTCACGCCGCCGATAAACACGCCCAGCGAGCCGAGCAGCGTGATGCGCCAGTCGAACTGGAAACCCAGCGCAAAGATGTGGTGGATCGTGAAAAAGAGGGCCGAGAGCAGCACCGCCGGCCAGCGCGGCACGAGCGCGGCGCAGTGGCGAAAAACGAACCAGCGCCAGACGTACTCCTCGAGCAGCGAATTGATGATGCACAAATACCCGGCCAAGGCCAGGTATTTCCACGCGGCCGTCAGGTCGTTTCGCGCGGCGACGGCGCGCACGGCGGCGGCGTCGATCCACTGCGTGCCGATGAGCAGGTAGCCTCCGATGATAATGGCGGCAATCAGCACGCCCAGACCAACCGTGACGCCGAAGCCTCTCGCCTTTGCCGGCGAGGTCATCTCGATCGGCCGGCGCTCGACGAACAGGAGCCAGAGCAGCGGCAGAAGCAGAATCCACGCCTTCGAGATGCCGTAGACCACCTGGCCCAGCGGTCCCGGAGCCCAGACGATGACCGTCAGCACGCCGATGGTCGGCGCCGGCACCAGCAGCAGCAGTGCCGCGAGACTATGTTGCTTTGCACTCATCACGCCTCGCACAGAGTCATCTCCTCTTGGGAAAGCAAAAGCGATTGATGCATGCGGCAAGGATGACCTGCCCAGGACGCAGGCGCTGCGGGCTGCAAGAATCAGCTCATGGCCGAGAACGAACACACGCCGCCGCTGGGAATGACAGCCGAACAGTTTCGCCGCGCCGGCCACGATCTTATCGATTGGATTGCCGGCTATCTGGAGCACGTGGAGGAGTACGGTGTGCTCTCGCCGGTCGAACCCGGGCAGGTGCGCCGCGCGGTGGAGCGACCGCTTCCGGCCGAGGGCGAGGCCTGGCCGGCGCTCTGGAGTGATTTCCAGCAGCACATCATTCCAGGCATCACGCACTGGCAATCGCCGAACTTCTTTGCGTACTTTCCGGCCAATGCGTCGTACCCGGCCATTCTCGGCGAACTGCTCTCGGCGGGGCTCGGCGTCAACGGCATGCTCTGGTCGTGCAGCCCGGCTGTGACGGAACTTGAGACGTTCGTGCTCGACTGGCTCGTCGAACTGCTTGCGCTGCCGGCGCACTTCAGAGGAGCAGGCGTGATCCAGGACACCGCTTCCAGCGCTTCGCTGTGCGCCCTGCTGTGCGGCCGGGAGCAGGCTCTGGACTGGCGTGGCAACACGCTCGGCCTTGCGGACCAGGCGGCACCGCTGACCGCCTACACGTCAGACCAGGCGCACTCTTCGATCGAGAAGGCGGCCATGATCGCCGGGATTGGACGGGAGAACGTGCGGCTTGTGCCGAGCAACGCCGTCGGCGCCATGAAACCAGATGAATTGCAGCGACTCATTTCGCAGGATCGCAGTGCGGGTCGCCAACCCTGCTTCATCAGCGCAACCATGGGCACGACATCGTCGCTGGCCATGGATCCGTTGCGAACCATTGGGCGCATCGCCGCCGAAGAGAACATCTGGTTCCACGTGGACGGCGCGATGGCGGGCACGGCACTGGCGTGCCCTGAGTTCCGCGATATCGGCGACGGGCTTGAACTGGCCGACTCGTTCTGCGTCAATCCGCACAAATGGATGCTGACCAACTTCGACCTCGATGCGTTTTACGTGCGGCAGCCGCAGCGCCTCACGCGCACGCTCTCGATCCTGCCGGAGTATCTTCGGGCGGCTCAGTCGGATGAAGTCGTCAACTACCGCGACTGGCACATCCCGCTGGGCCGGCGCTTTCGCGCTCTCAAGTTGTGGTTCGTTATTCGCACCTTCGGCGTGGAGGGGATTCGGCGGCACATTCGCGAACACGTTCGGCTCGCCGGCGAATTCGCCCGGTGGGTTTGCGAGGACGACCGGTTTGAACTGGCGGCACCGCCGAGTCTCAACCTGGTCTGCTTTCGGCTTAAGGCCGGCGACGGGCCGAGCGAGGCCCTCCTCCATGCACTCAACCGCAGCGGCCGCATTCACCTTACGCACACGCGCCTCAGCGGCGGCTATGCTCTGAGATTCTGCATTGGTCAGCCGCGCACGGGTGAGCCGCACGTCCGCGCCGCGTGGACTCTGATCGCCGAAGCAGCCCGCGAAGTTCTGGAGGATTGAGCATGCACTTCACGCGCGACGGACTGAAACTGTACTACGAGGTCACCGGCCCGGATCTCGCCCCGCCGGTTCTGCTCATCCACGGCTTTCCTGTAAACGGCGAAATGTGGAAGCCGATGGTCGAACGGCTCAGCACGGACCTGCGCCTGATCAATCCTGATTTGCGCGGCCTCGGGCAGAGCCAGGCCAGCGATGATGCCACGATGGCCACTTACGTGGATGATTGCATCGCGCTGCTCGATCATCTCGGAGAGCGGCGACCGGTTACGGTCATGGGGCTGTCGATGGGCGGCTACATTGCGTTCGAATTCTTCCGCAGGGCGCGCAAGCGTCTCAACGCGCTCATCCTCGCTGACACGCGCGGCACGCCGGACTCGCCCGAGGCCGCCAAGGGCCGTCGCGACACGGCTGAAAAGGTCCTCGCCCAAGGCAGTGGAGTCGTGGCCCGAGGGATGATTGACAAAGTCTTTGCTCCCGGGGTCTCCAGGGAGATGCGGCAGCGCTGGCTCGAAGTGATGGAGCGATCCGACCCGCAGGGCGTTGCGGCGGCATTGAAGGCCATGGCCAGCCGGGCCGACTCGGCACCGACCTACGCAAAGATCGACGTGCCAACGCTGATCATCGTGGGGGAAGAGGACGCGATCACACCTCCGGAAGATTCCCGAATCATGCACGAGGCGATTCGCGGCTCGCGGCTGGTGATCGTCCCGCAGGCCGGGCATCTGGCTCCGACCGAACAGCCCGGGCCGGTGGCCGAGGCGGTGCGCGCCTTCGTGAAGAACCTGTAAACGACTCGCGTGGTTTGACTTGCCGCGGCCCAAACGGCATGATTGCTCTGGTACTCCGAGCTACTCCCATCGGTCGCCGCGCTCCAGGGGCGGCAAAGGTGCGTGCATGACTCATCCGCAAGGGCAAGCCCCCGCTCCACTTGACAAGGCCGACCGCTGCGCTGATCTCGACCATCGGCCGCGCGTCCTGCTGGGCAAGATGGGGCTCGACGGGCACGACCGCGGCGTGAAACTCATCGCCCGCGCCATGCGCGACAGCGGCATCCACGTGATCTACTCGGGCCTGTGGCAGACGCCGCGCTCGTTGGCGATCTCAGCGCGCGATGAAGACGCCGACTGCATCGCCGCGTCGATGATGAGCAACAGCCATCTCGTGCTGGTGCCTCGCCTCGTTGACGAGTGCGCGCAGGTCGGCCGGCCGGACATGATCGTCAACATCGGCGGCATCATCCCGCAGGAGGATGTGCAGTCGATGCGCGACGCAGGCGTGAACGAAGTTCATCACACCGGCACGAGCATGGCCGACATCGTCGAATCGGTGCGCCGCGCGACCCGCCGGCGCGCCGCTCCCGAGACGTATGAACATGCCACCGCAGCGCTGGCTCGCGCGCTGAGTTTCGCGCATGACGGCAGCTGGAAGCCGGCTGAGAGCGCGATGCGCCGGCCGCCCCGCGTCATCGGCATCACAGGTTCGCCCGGCGCGGGAAAGAGCACGCTGGTCGCCTCGCTTGCCGGCGAATTCGTCCGCCGCGACCTGGGCCGCCTCGCGGTCGTCGCGTTTGATCCTCAGAGCCCGATCACGCACGGCGCGCTGCTGGGCGATCGCTTGCGCGTCGATTTCAACAACCTCGATGAAAGCGTGTTCTATCGCTCGCTGGCGATCACCGGCGAAGACTACGCCACGCTTCCGCTGATCATCGGCCTCATCGGCGCCGCCGGGTTCGACACGCTGCTGGTCGAGACGGTGGGGGCCGGGCAGAATGACGTGGCGATCCGGCAGTTTGTCGATCGCACCGCCGTGGTGCTCGTGCCCGGCATGGGCGATTCAATCCAGATGGACAAGGCCGGCCTGCTCGAGATCGGCGATCTGTTCGTGTGCAACAAGGCCGACTTCCCCGGCGAGGCGAGCCTCGTGCGCGACCTGCTCGACATCTCCGAGGGCCGCCCGATCTTCGAAACCATCGCCACCCGCGGCCAGGGCGTCCCCCAACTGCTCGACGGCCTGCTGCGCGGCTGAATCCGCCGACCTCACCCAAACCGTCGTTCCCGACGGTGGCGCGGCGCTCAGCGGCTAGAATACCGCTTTACCGCGTCGATCCGGAGAAGCGTCTTGAGCACCACGGCGCCGAAATCGGCCCCAGAGGCCATTGCACACAGTGCCGATGAGCGCGAGTTCATCCTCGCCGCGCTCAGGGCCGAATGCGCTGCCATCGAGCACGCGGCGGCGTCGGTCAGCGAAGAGATCTCCGCGGCGGTCGATCTGCTCGACGCGTGCACCGGCCACGTGGTCGTCACGGGTATGGGCAAAAGCGGCCTGATCGCTCAGAAGATCAGCGCCACCTTGTCCAGCGTCGGCGTGCCCAGCCACTTCATGCACCCGGCAGAAGCGCTGCACGGCGATCTCGGCCGCGTGCGCGATGGCGACGCCGTCTGGGCGCTGAGTTACTCGGGCAACACCGAAGAAGTCGTGCAACTCGGCCACGTGCTCCGCTCTGAGGGCCTGCCCATCCTCGCGGTGAGTTCGAATCCCGCCAGCCGGCTGGCGCGACTCGCGACGGTGCATCTAAACCTCGGCGACATCTCCGAAGCGTGCCCGCTCAACCTCGCGCCCACGGCCTCCACGACGGCGATGCTTGCGCTGGGTGATGCGCTCGCCCTGGCGGTGAGTCGCCGGCGGCAGTTCTCCGAAGCCGACTTTCGGCGAAGACACCCCGGCGGGATGCTCGGCGTGCTGCTCCAGCCCGTCACTGAAGTGCTGCGTTTCAAAGTCGGAGAGAACCTGCCGCTCATCCCCCTTGATGCCACCGTCGGCGCGGCGCTGAAGCGCGCTGAAGTCGGGCGGCGGCCCGGCGCGATGCTCATCGTGGATGACGCAGGCGCTCTCGCGGGGCTGTTCACCGACGGCGATCTTCGACGCCTTCTGCTTCGAGACGGAGCGGGCGCGCTCGACCAGCCGATTGCCACCGTCATGACCAGCCGCCCGCGCGTGCTGCGGTGCGACCAGATCGTGCGCGAAGCGGTGGAACTCGTGCAGAAGTTCCGCCCGGACGAGATTCCTGTCGTGGATGACGCCGGTCGGCCGATCGGTCTGGTTGATGTGCAGGATCTCATCGCGCAGCGGATCATCCAGGAATGACCGATCGTGAGCCAGCCGCCCGACCTCCGCGCCATTTCGCTGCTCATTCTCGACGTGGATGGCGTGATGACCGACGGCTCGATCATCATCGATGACCTCGGGCGCGAAACCAAGGCCTTTCACGTGCGCGATGGTCTGGCGATCCGCGTCTGGCAGATGATGGGCGGCGAAATCGCGTTCATCACCGGGCGCTCAAGCCAGGTCGTGGCGCTGCGGGCTACGGAACTGAAAGTCCGCCACGTCATGCAGGCGGTGCGCGACAAGAGCGAAGCGCTGCGCCTCGTTCTGGAGCGCACGGGCCGACAGGCGCACGAGGCCGCGGCGATGGGCGATGACATCGTGGATTTGCCGCTTCTGCGGGCCGTCGGCTATCCTATGGCAGTGGCGGATGCCGTCGCCGAGGTCCGGCAGGTCGCGCGGTTCGTGACCGGCCAGCCAGGCGGGCGCGGCGCAGTGCGAGAGGCGGTCGAGCACCTGCTCGGCGCGCAGGGTCGATGGGATGAAGCGGTGGAGCGCTACGTCCCCTTCGGGCACAAGTCAGGGCACAAGGAGGTCTAGCCCATGCGAGCGCGACATGCTGCTCTGGCGGATCGACAACTCCTGTTCGTGGGCGCGGCCGGCGTGTGCGGGGCGCTCGTGCTGCTCGTGCTCATCTTCGCCGGCGCTCGCAATCGCACGCCGCAGACGGATGGCTCATCGCCGATTTCCCAGGATCTGCTCAACACGCCGATTCCCGATCGCGATCCGGACTCGCGCGTGCGCATCGGCCAGGCTCGTCAGACCTCGGGCGATCCGCTGCAGTCGCTTCAGACCGGCCGCGGCGAACTCGAGTTCACCAACGACGACGGCCTGCTGGCCTTTCGGTACCGTTGGGACAGATCCGACCCGCTCGAAACCGGCTGGAACCGCTTCACCAACCCGCAGGCATGGATCTACCGCTCGGATCGGCAGTTGATCCGCCTGACTTCCGACGAAGGCATGTTCCGCCTGGCGGAGAACCGTCAGCCGCAGGCGGGCGTTCTGACCGGTCATGTCGTGATCGCCCTGTATCAGTCTGAGAAGCCCGGCGGCGTGTACCAGATCAATCCCGATGTCACGCCTCCGGTCGCGCAGTTCGAAACCGATTCGCTCAACTTCGACGCCATGCAGTTCACCGGGCGCACGGAAGATCGGGTGGTGGCGCGCACGGCCGAAGCCATCATGATCGGCCGCGGCATGAACCTGCTCTTCAATGAGAAGCTGGGCCGGATCGAGGAACTCGAAATCGCCCAGCGCGAACTCATCGTCTATCGGCAGCGCGACAGGCAAGAAGAACCTGCCGCGGCGAGCGCCGGATCGAAGACGACTTCGCGCGGTGAGCCGGCGTCCGCGGCGGCAAGCCCCGCCGATCCGTCGGGCGCGCGGGACCCTTGGGACGGCGTCACGCGGTATCAACTCGCCCTTACCGATGAAGTCATCGTTGAACAGGGCGAAGGCGAAAAGGCGCTGGTGATCACGGGCCATGACCTGCTTGCCGAGTTTGCCCTGGGTCCGGGCACGGCCAATGACGGCGGGCTGTTCGGCCGCTCGTCGCCGCCCGTCCAAGGCGCCATCGACCTGGCGATGCCCAGCGAGCTGGAAGCGCCCGCGGCCTGGGCTGCGAGCGACCGCTGGACGCAACTGGCATCGTTGACGCTGGGGGTGGCGATTCAGCCGTCTGTGACGTTCCTTGGCAGTTCCGACACGCCGGGACCGCAGGACATCCGCATCACCGGTCAGGGCGCGCTTCGGCTCACTCCTGCGGACGCATCATCCGAGCACCTCGCCTCGCCCCGCGACCTCTACGCGACACTGGATGGCGATCCGGTTCACATTGCCTACGGCTCGTTCTACGCGACGGGCTCGGATCTCGAGTACTCCCGTTCGATGGCCAAGGCGACGTTGAACTGCCGACGCGACCAGCCGATCGAAGCCGGCCTGCCCGACGGGGCGCGGCTCACCTCTGTCGCGCCGTTCGAGTATCACTTCGACGAGAATAAACTCGGACGCAACACGGGAACCCTCCTGGGCGCGGGCACGCTGGTCGGCCTCACTCCCAGGCCCGACGATGCGCCGCCCGGGCAGCCCGTGGAGACGGACTTCTCCTCGATGAAAGGTCTTCCCGACGGGTTCTCGGTCAACTGGCTCGACAATTTCACCGTCGAATTCGAGGGCGCCAGCGAAGGGGCCGGGCTCGGCCGGATCGCCGCCGCGGTCTTTGACGGCCAGGTGCACGTGGACGATCCGAACGGTTACACGCTGGACTCGCACCAGTTGCGCATCGACTTCAAGGAGAAGCCCAAGGAACAGGGCGGCCAGCGTGTGGACAGCATCACGGCAACGGGAGACGCCCGGCTCCAGTCCGCGCAAGGCAATGTCAACGGCGATGAACTCTTCGTGCAATTCAGCGAGAACGCCCAGGGCTCGTCGTATCCATCGCAAATGACCGTCGCCGGGAATGGCCGCATCGTGGATGCAGGCGGCTCGATGGCCGCGCAGTACATCCAGGCCGATCTCATCGAGCCATCGATGGCGGCTGAGGAAGCGCTGCCTTCGACCTTTGGCGGCTCGTCGTCGTTCGCGGTGAGCGAAGTGCTGGCCCAGGGCAATGTCGTGCTCTCGTTCGAAGACGGCGTGACGGCTCTGGCGGATCGGCTCGAGGCCGATGCGCGAACCGACACGGCGGTGCTCAGCGGCGAGAACGTGGTGGTGAGCGACCCGTCGCTGAAGGTCATGGGCAAGCACGCCGAGATCAGCAACATCTCCAGCAAGACCGCCGGTCGCATCGCGAAGTTCATCGGCGCCGGCACGCTGACGTACTTCGAACGAGGACCTGCCGTTCAAGAAGGTGACCCGGCAAACCGCGCCTTCAGCACTCCCGAGCAGATGCGCGATGAACTCCGCCGTCGCCTGAATGGAGAGCAGCCCGAGCCTGCCCCCGCGCCGGAGGCGGAGCCGGCATCGCCCGCAGGCACGCCTGACGCGGCGACGGGCGACGAGGTCGGTACGGTGCATGTTGATTGGGCCGATCAATTGACGTTCGAAGAAGAGCAGGGGCTCATTACCTTCCAGGGTCTGGTGAACGCGACATCCGAGCCGTCGGACCGCGAGATCGATCGGCTGAGCGGCAACTGGATGCAGATACAGCTCACCGATCCGATCAAGACGGTGACCCCCACCGGCGAACCCGGAAAAGCCGTGCGCCGGCTGCAGAAGATGACGATGCTCGGCAGCCGGGATCGGGCGGCCCAGGTCGAGGCGCAGCGCTACACCGACGCCACGCACACCAGCCGCGAGATGCTGCTGGCCATCTCGAGCGATGTGATCGAGTACTCGGAGTCAACCGAGACGTTCGAAGCCATCGGCGAGGGCTGGATGCTCGTGGTGGATGCGAGCGAATCGAAGCCCGCGCCGGTCGATGCCTCGGCGCTGCAAGGCAAGCCGGCGGTGCAGTTCTCCGGCCCAGGCGAGACGGAATTCACCTGGACCGGGCGTCTGTCGATGCGCCGCAATCCCGACCTGCTCACGATCTCCGATGATGTGGTGATGCGGCACCGTCCCACGGGCGAGCCGGTCATCCGGGTCGATTGCGATGTGCTTACCGCTTCGCTCTCCTCCAAAGACTCGCAATCAGTTTCGGCGCTGGATCTCTCGGGCAGCGACGGCATGGTCCTGTCCAGCGCCGTGGCCGAGGGCGCCGTCTTCGTGCGCCGCCAGGATCGAAGCATCTGGGCCGATCGCCTGATCTACGACCGCAAGGCGCTGCTCGCCACGATCGAGTCCACCGGCGACAACTACGTGGTCATGGAGACATCCGCAACCGGCGGCGCGGTGCAGGCGCGACGAATCCTCTGGGATTTCTACACCAACGGCATCACCGTGGAAGGCGCTCGCGCTGATGGTCCGATGCCGCCGCTCAACGGGCCCGGCTGATCAGGCGTCTTCGCGCTGCACCACGTTGTACATCTCGCGTTCGCCTCGGCCGCGAAGGGGATAGTCCTTGCGGAGCGGGAACGCGGGGTAATCGCGCCACAGCAGAATCCGGCGCAGGTCGGGATGGTTGGCGAAGCGAATGCCGAACATGTCATAGACTTCGCGCTCCGGCCACTCCGCCCCAGGCCAGAGATCCGTCACCGAGTCGATCTCCAGAGCTGGATCATTCGCGTTGCCGGTCGTGTCGCCGGATGGATCGAGATACGCCTTGACGATCAATCGGCGGTTGAAGTGAGTGCTGACGAGGACGTAGATCACGGCGAAGCGGCCGGGTGTGGGCGCCGGATAGTTGAGGTAATCCACCGCGGTGACATCTGAGAGAAAGTCATAGCGGCATTGCTCATCGTCGCGCAGGAATGCCATGACGCGGTGGAGCATGCGCGGCGGCGCGATCACGGCAGTCTGACCGCGGAACTCGGTCGCTTTGAGCCCCGATTGGGCGAACTCCGCTTTCAGCCGGGGCAGGGTGAGATGGTCGAGAGTGGGTTTGGGCATGGCTTGTGGCTCATTCGATCATACGAAGCGGGGCGTCTCATCTCAACGGCGCCGGGTATCCGCCGCCTCCAGCCGACGCAGCAGCGCAGCATCGGGCGGGTGCTGCGAGTCCGTCCTGAGCACGACCGGTGCGTGCGCAGGAATGTAGGGCCGGCATGCGGTCCACAGTTCAACGGGGTCGAACTCTCCTTCCCCGGCGCCGCACGGCGTGAGACGCTCTGCTGATTCGTCAGGTCGTACGCCAGCGAGGATCAGCATTTCGCAGCGCGGTGCGAGGCTCTCGGCGATCCGGAGCAGGTGATCCTCGCGCATCGCGAGCATGCTCGGTTCAAAGAGGGCCGCGGGATTGAGAGCCAGTCCAACCGGCGCCGCGGACTGCTCCTGCAAAAAAAGCAGCGTGGCCTGCGCATCGTGGATGATGTGCCGGCTGCACGGCTCGATGAGCAGGCGCACCTGCGCCTCCCGAAGCACCGGCTCGAGCGTCGCAAGATGTCCTGTCAGCGCCGCTTTTCCGGAGCCCAGCCAGTTTCGCGGCTCGAGAGCGGCCAGGTCTTCGGCGAGCGAACCCGAATTGACCATCACTCGACCAGGGCCGAGCGCGGCGACGATCTCCGGAGTCAGTTGCAGGAGATTGCCCGCCCAGCGCCGGGCGATCGCTTCCGAGGCCGCGCATGAGCCGATGGGCACGACTTCGCCGACGAGCCCGCCGGGGGCTGGATCGCCGGCGAGGGAGATTTCAGCATGCAGCCGCATCGCCTGAACGCTAGCCAGCGCGCCTGCCGGGGTCTGACTGCGGCAGGGTGGGGGCGCACCTGAAAAGGACCGATAGAATGAGCCGGTGGGCTTGCACAGCAATCAGCCGCAGTGAGTACAGTGCTTCCTGACAATTCGAAAGCAGCCCGGGCCAGGTGCGCCGGCGACGCGGTCGTCCACCTTCCGCTGGCTGGCGAATCTCCCAAGGGGCCCGATGCCAGGCGCCGCTCGAAGATGGGCCGCCGCCGCGCGATCGTCCTCATCATCGTGCAGCTGCTCATGATCGCGCACGTGGTGCAGTGGCTCATCACCGGTCGAACGACGACCCCCATCGAGCCCTCCGAGTCGATGGAGTTCGTCAAGCGCGGCGTCGTGAACGCCGGGCTAGTTTTCTTCTGCATCGCGCTGCTCTCCACACTCCTGCTCGGTCGCTGGTTCTGCGGCTGGGGGTGCCACCTCGTCATGCTGCAGGACGGCTGCGCCTGGCTGATGAAGAAGGCGGGCGTTCGCCCCCAGCCGTTCCGTTCGCGCCTGCTCATGTGGGTGCCGCTGATTCTGGCACTGTACATGTTCGTCTGGCCGGCGATCTACCGATGGTGGTTCGCGCCCCCGCCGACGGCGGCCGTTCAGTTGCCCGAATGGAAACTCCAGGCGCAACTCACCACCTCCGACTTCTGGCACACGTTCGCCGGCGCCGCGGTGGCCGTCCCGTTTCTTCTGGTGTGCGGCTTCGCGACGGTGTACTTCCTCGGCGCCAAGGGATTCTGCACCTATGGCTGCCCGTACGGCGGTTTCTTTGCGCCCCTCGATCGCCTCTCGCCGGGGCGCATTCGCGTCACCGACGCCTGCGAGCACTGCGGCCACTGCACGGCCGCCTGCTCGAGCAATGTGCGCGTCCACGAAGAGGTGCGCGATTTCGGGATGGTGATCGATCCGGGCTGCATGAAATGCCTCGACTGCGTGAGCGTCTGCCCGAATGATGCACTCTACTTCGGCCTGGGCGCGCCTTCGCTGACTGGCAAACCGCGCGTGGCCGAGCCTGCAAAGCGCCGTTTCGATCTTTCTTGGAGTGAGGAGGCACTGTGCGCTGCGGTGTTTGCCGCCGCCTTCTTCGCATTCCGCGGCTTGTACGCGCTGGTGCCCATGCTGTTTGCGGTGGGACTCGCGGGATGCGTCGCATTCATCGTGTGGAAGGCGTGGCGGCTGCTGGGCGATCGCGATTGCCGCTTTCACCGGTTCCAGTTGAAACGCAGCGGGCGGGTCGCGCCCGCCGGCGGCGCCTGGCTGGCGCTCGCGGCGCTGCTCGCGGTGGCCATCGTGCACAGCTCGCTCGTGCAGTACCACACCCGCCGCGGAATGCACATGGCTGACAACCTCGACGCCGTCGTGGAGGAGGCGTGGCGCGGCGGAGTCCAACTTGATGCGCAAAGCCGCGCCGAACTCGATCTCGCCGGCGCGCACCTGCAGAAAGCCGATTCGTGGCGGGCGGGCGGCCTCGGGCTGCTCGGAAACGCGGAGCTGACTCTGACGCGGGCCCGGATTCATCTGCTCAAGGGCGAGTGGCCGCAATGCGAGCAGCAGTTGCGTCGCGGCATCGAACTGGGTGGTGCGACTGATGTGCTCTGCCGCGACCTGGCGCGCGTCATGCTCAACTACCGTCCGGTGGACGACGCGATTGATCAGCTCTCCGAGTGCCTGCAGGCGCACCCCGGCTTTGATCAGACGCGCGCGGCACTGGTCATCGTACTCGAATCGCAGGGGCGGATGGATGAAGCGCAGCGCGTGCGCGACGGGCGCCCGGTGAAATAGGACTCTCTCAGGACTTCTCGGGGTTCTGCCCGCCGCCGCCGATGGCCGAGCGCATCTGCGTGTCGGCCTGGATGTTGCGCATGCGGTAGTAATCCATGATGCCGAGATTGCCGCCGCGGAACGCCTCGGCCATGGCGCGGGGCACTTCGGCCTCGGCTTCCACGACCTTGGCGCGGTTCAGTTCGATCAATGCGCGATTCTCGGCTTCCTGCGCGCGAGCCATCGCGGCCCGCTTTTCGGCCTCAGCCTGGAACCGCTTCTTGTCCGCCTCGGCCTGGTCGGCCTGGAGTTTGGCGCCGATATTGTCGCCGACGTCCACATCCGCGATGTCGATGGAGAGAATCTCGAACGCCGTGCCTGAGTCGAGCCCCTTCTTGAGCACCGTCTTGCTGATGTTGTCGGGATTGGCGAGCACTTCCTTGTGCGTGTTGGCCGAGCCGATGGTGGTGACGATGCCTTCGCCAACGCGGGCGATGATGGTCTCTTCGAGCGCACCGCCGACGAGCCGGGCCAGATTGGCGCGGACCGTGATGCGGGCCTTGACCTTGAGTTGAATGCCATCCTGGGCGACGGCATCGATGGTGCTGCGGCCGCGCGATGCGTCGGGGCAGTCGATCACCTTGGGCTTTACGGAAGTCTGCACCGCGTCAAAAATGTCGCGGCCAGCGAGGTCGATGGCGCATGCGGTGTTGAATCCGAGGTCGATCTTCGCCCGGTCCGCTGCAATGAGCGCACGGATGACCAGTGGTACGCGGCCGCCGGCCAGGTAGTGCGTCTCGAGTTCCTTGGTCGTGACGTTGAGTCCCGCCTTCACCGCCTGGATGCGATTGAGCACGATGATGCGCGGGTCGACCTTGCGGAACTTCATCCCCACGAGGTCGATGAACGACACGCTGGCGCCCGAGAGAAACGCCTGGAACCAAAGATTGAAGAACTGGCCGATGATCACCAGCACGACGATCGTGAAAATTACTACGACGCCGATGACCACCCAGAAGATCACGTCTGATGGGTTACCCATTCGTTCAGATCATCCTTTCTTCAACTGCACTCAGCGCCGGTGTATCCAGCCCAGCGCTGCGGATCGAACTCTGCACGGCCTCGCAGACATCCTGCCCCGCCAGGTCCATCTCGCAGGCGGTATCGTAGTCGAGATCCAACCCCGCCCGCTGGGCCATGATCAGCGCTCGGACCACCAGCGGCACCCGCCCGCGGGCGAGGTGGTGTGCTTCGAGTTGCTCCGTCGAGATCTCCACTCCCGCCTTGACGGCGAGGATCCGATTCAGCACGATGAGGCGAGGATCGACGCCCCGAAAGCGCATACGCACCAGCCGCACCATCGACACCGGCACACCGCACAGAAATGCCTGAAACCACAGGTTGAAATACGCGCCGATGACGAGCAGCGAGACCACCGCGACCACCAGGGCCACGCCCAGCGCCAGGTATGACATCAGCAGCCATGGCATGTCGATCTCGCAGCCCTCTCATGGTCGGTCCGGGTCGGTCAGCCTGTGCTCGGGGTTCCACACGTTCACAGTAGCGCGTTACCTCAGGCGGGGGAGGTAAAGTCACCCGCCTCATCCGCAGGCATGACGCGTATCTGCCGCCCGCTGACGGACGTGATGACGACCTTGGTTCCCGCCGGGATAATGCCCGTTTCCGCAAACGCCTCGATGTCCTCGCCGTCGAGCCGAATGGTCCCGCCGGGCCGCAGACCCGTGAGCGCTTTGCCCTGTGCGCCGATGAGCGAGGAGATCGCTTCGGCTTCGGCGTGGCGCTCGTGCAGGCGCCGCTGCATGTCTTCCTCGGTGCTGCCCTCAGTAAGAATGATGTGCCGCCCCACGGGCGTACTCGGGAAGACCTTGATCGCCAGCCAGAGGATGGTCGGCGTCAGTACGACGACCAGGCCCAGAGCGAGCGCACCCGTGGTCATACTGATCCGGAACGCGAGCACGACGGCGGCGATGGCGCACAGCCCCGCCACCACGCTGATCAGCCCGCCAGAGGGGACGAACAACTCGAGCGCCACCATGATCGCGGCGAGCATGAGCAGCCCGACCACCCACCAGCCCAGCGCGCTGCTGGCGTCGGCGGGAGCCGGCGTCGTCGCCGTCTGCGCCAGAGTGATGAACGCATCAAACAGGTTCATCCGCATCCTCCACAAGGGTCTTGAAGGCCGAGGCAAAGACGACCCGCACCCGCCGGCCCTCCTCGATGATGCCGCGCTCGGCGACCACATCGTAGATCGATGCGCCAAAACGGGCGCGACCGATTGGACGCAAGGTGGAAACCACGATTCCGACACTGCCCACTTCCGGGCCGGAGTGAGGCATGGCCATGGCGCCGAGCAGCGAGTCGGCGTCATCGGCGCGCGGCAGTTGCTCGCTGAGGACGAGGCGATTCAGCCCCGGAATGCGCGTGAAGTGCTTGACGCCCATCCACATCGCCACGCCGCCGGCGAAGAAGCCCAGAAGAAGCGTCGAGATGCCGCGCACCATCGCCTGGCGCGCCAGTTCCGACGTGGGCAGGATCGAGCCGGACGGATCGGGCGCGATGAACGTGCCGACAAAGCCCAGTCCGATGCAGATGATGCCCGCGATTCCCGCGACGCCAAAGCCCGGGATGAGAAACAGTTCGGCCGCCAGCAGTGCAAAGCCAGCGAGAACGAGCACAATGTCCCACCATTGCGCCAAGCCCGTCAGTGCCGGCGCGCCGAACAGCAGGAGTGCAGCCGCAATCGCGATCGTGATCGGCACGCCCACGCCCGGCGTGGCCATCTCCCAGATCAGCCCGACGAGGAACACCACCAGCAGCAGGGCTCGCACCGGCATGCTCGTGAGCACCTGCACGAGATTCTCCGACCAGGTCGGCTCGAGCCACATGACATTCGTGGCGCCGACGAAGTTCTTCAATTCGCCTTCGTTGGCGACGGTCGCCTGGGAGAGCCCCCATTGCCGGGCCTCCTGTGCATTGGCAACCAGAAGCGTCTTGTCGTCGATGACGGGCGCCACGAGACGGTAGTGGCCGCGGTCTTCCAGCGAGAGTTGGGGGCGCCTGGAGACAAACTCCTGGTTCTTCTCCACCTGATCAGCGATCTGCTCGGGTGTGAGCGTGTCTGACTGCTGCTGGTAGATCTCCTGGAGGAATGGCACAGGCGCCTTGATGCTCGACATATCGCCTGAGGGCACGCCGCCCGACGCGCTGCTCCGCACCGTCGGCGGGGGGTCGCTGCCAAAGAGCAACTCGTATTCGGTGCGATCGACAAAGAGCCGATCACCGGTGTCCTTGTTCTCCACGAGCCAGAGTTCGATGTCCACCGCAACGAAGGACATGAGCAGACGCTCGTCGTAACCTCGCCGGCGGGCGGAATCGACGACGATCGCCAGCAGGGGCGACTCCGCCTTGGCCCGTTCGGCGGCAGGCATGGGAATCAGTCCCGGCAGGATCGGCGCGCAGTCGCCCATGTACCCGCCGGGGCTGATCACGATTTCCTTGCACGCCAGCGCGATGAACGTGCCCGCCGAGATCGCCTTGGGATGGACCCATGCGATGGTGTTGGTGATCGGGCAGTCCTTGATGAGCAGGTTGATGTCAATGGCTGCCGTGGCCAGCCCGCCCCAGGTATCGATGTCGAAGACGATCGCATCGGCGTTCATCTTCTGCGCGATTTCGATGCGGCGCTTGATGGAGCGCGTGGTTACTTCGTCGATCGGGCCGTGAATGGTGATGACGGCGACGTTGCTGGCCTGGCGGCTGGCGGACACCCCGCCGGGCGTCGGTGCGGCGTCCTGGGCGTGGGCCACGAGTTGAGCGGCCAGCAGGACCAGGCTGGCGACCAGCGACAGCCAGCGGCCACGGGGGATCGACGGGTTGTTCTGAAGTGCTTTCATCGGATCACCATGAGTATATGTCGCACCGTTTTCCGCGCACGCTTGCCGCCATCGGCGCAGGCTCGTACATTCTCCTGCTCGCCCAAGGGATTGAACCTCGATCGGGATGGACCCCGCCGCATGCTCCGTGAACTGCACATCTCCAACCTGGCGATCATCGAGGACCTCCGGCTCGAACTGACGCCCGGGCTCAACGTCTTCACCGGCCAGACGGGCGCAGGCAAATCGCTCATCCTGGGGGCGTTTGAACTGCTGCTGGGCCGCCGCACGCCGGGGGATCTGCTTCGTCCCGGCGCCGCCGAAGCCCGGGTCAGCGGAGTATTCGAGATTGTCGAAGCCGGACTGCTTGCTGAAGTTCTTCGTGTCGCGGATTTGCCCGGCGCGGACACGCCATGCACCGCCGAGGGGCTGCTCATCACGCGCAAGATCTTCGCCTCGGGCCGCACGAGCGCTTCGATCAACGGCCATCCCGTCACGGCTGCAATGCTGCGCGAAGTCGGCGATCGGCTCATCGATCTGCACATCGGCGACGAAGGCGGATCGAGCGCGGCCGGCGAGGCGCCGTTTCTCCTGCGGCCGTCCAACCAGCTCGCTGTCATCGACGCCTTTGCCGGCAACGAGTCGCTGCTCGCCCAGTACGCGGCACTCCACCGCGAACTCGTCGAGATCCGCACTCGCCTTGATGACTCGCAACGCGGCAGCGCCCTGCGGACCGAGCAACTTGATCTGCTCGAGTTCCAGGCCGGCGAGATCGACGCCGTCGAGCCCACGCCGGGTGAGTACGACGAACTCTCCGCCCGCCATCGCGTGCTTTCGGAAGTCGATCGGCTGACGAGGCAAATCGGCCTTGCCCACAGCGTCCTCTACGACTCGGATGAATCGGTGGCGTCGCGGCTGCAGGCCGTCGTCGGCATCATGCGCGAACTCATCGAGATCGATCCGGCGCTGGAGGAAGCAACGGGGCAGGTTGAGACCGCCGCGGCAGCCGTGCAGGATGCATCATTCGTTCTGGGCCGTTATCTCGGACGGCTCGATCTCGATCCGGCCGAACTCGGCGAGATTACTGACCGCCTCAACGCGCTCAACCGCCTGATTGCCAAGTACGGTCACGGCTCGCTTGATGACGTGCTGCTGTACCGCGAGGAGATCCGCAACCGAATCGGTGAACTCAGCGGCGCCGGACTCGACAGCGCCGCTCTGCTGAAGCGCCAAAGCCAGCTGGCCGGCCGGGCGAGCGAGATTGCGGCTGCCCTTCACGCGGCGCGACGGGCGGCGGCGCAGGCGCTCAAGCCCCGCATCGAGGCCGAACTGGCTGAACTGGCCATGGCTGAGGCTGAGTTCGACGTGCAATTCGCGCCGCTCGTCGAACTCGGGCCGGCGGGAGCCGATCAGATCGAGATGATGATCCGCACGAACCCCGGCCAGCCATCGCGCCCGCTGCGGCGCATCGCCTCGGGCGGCGAACTGTCGCGCATCATGCTCGCGCTCAAGACGGTGCTCGCCGGGGCCGAGCGTATCAGCGTGCTTGTATTCGATGAGATCGACGCGAAAATCGGCGGGCGCCTCGGCTCGGTCATCGGCGCCAAACTCCGTGCTCTCGCCCAGCGCCACCAGGTGCTCTGCATCACGCACCTGCCGCAGATCGCGGCCTTCGGTGACACCCACCTGCGCATTTCCAAGCACGCCCGCAAGAACGAGACGCACATCGAAGTGGCCACGCTCGGCACCGATGATGCCCGCCGCGCCGAACTCGCTGAAATGCTCGCGGGCAAGTCTGCAACAGAGATCACGCTCCGACAGGCTGACGAACTGCTGGCGACGGCGCGCGGCAACACACAACTGACCGGAGCAAATCCGAACAAGCCGCGGCCGGACATCGCGACCCGCACCGGCGCGGCGCCGAGGAGACCGACGAGAACGGCCAGGAAGCGCTAGATCTTCAGAGATGCACGAATCCGCCGCTCTTCCCATTCTGATCGTCGGCGGCTCGGGGTACTTCGGACGCCTTCTGGCGGCGGATCTGCTTGCCCACACCAGCCACAGCATCACCCTCGCCGGCCGGCGCGGCGACGCCCTTGAGTTGGCGCGCACCATCCTCGTTCAGGATGCGGCTGGCGATGCCAGGCGCATCAGCACTTCCACGTGCAGTCTCGATGACCAGACTTCGGTGCGCTCCATCGTCTCGGGCTGTGCACTGGCCGTGTGCGCGGCGGGTCCCTTTCAGCGGCTCCCTTTGTCCCTGCTCGATGCGTGCCTGGAGCAGGGCAAGCCGTATCTCGATCTCAGTGACGATCGCGAATTCGTGCGGCGCGTGGTGAACCGCGTCGAAGGGCGCGGGGCCGGCGCTTCTCTCCCGCCCGTGTTCACCGCGTGGTCGGCCGTTTCCGCGCTCTCGTGCGCGTTGGCGCGCATCGGCTCGCCCGGCTGGTCGCGGCGCGATGTCATGCGAATCCAGATCGCGCCGGGAAACCGTCAGCCGCGCAATCGCGGCACCGTCGCCTCGCTGCTTTCCTCGCTTGGCCGGCCGTTTGAGATCCGCGGAAAGCCTCGGCGCGTCACCGGCTGGTCCAAAGCGCGCAAGTTCGACTTTCCCGAGCCTGTCGGGCGACGAGAGGGCTATCTCATCGAGGTGCCTGATTACGATCTCGCCGTCCGGTGGCTTGGGGCTCAAACGGTCGAGTTCCGCGTCGGCGCTGAGAGCGGCTGGCTCAACGCCGCTGCGTCGCTCATCGCCTTTAAGCGCAGCGTGGGCGCGCTGCCTGATCTGACACCTCTGACGGGACTGTTCTGCGCCGTGATGGGGCTCTTAGGCTCCTTCGGCACAGATTCCGGCGCCGTCGGCATCGAACTCGAAGGCCTCGATGCACATGGATCGCAGGTTCGCTCACGCGTCAGCGTCGTGGCTGAACACGGCGGGCCAGGCATCGCCGTGCTGCCCGCGGCCATCGTGGCCGACCGGTTCGCGCGCGAATCAGCGGGGCATCTCGGCGGCCTGGTGCGGCATGACGATTGGATCACCCGCCGGCACCTCGAAGATGAGTGCGCCCGGCGCCATTTTCGCCTGGTTGTCGAATGATCGCCGATAACGTCGATGTGAGTCCGGCCAAAACCAATTCCGCGGCGAAGCCGTGGAGGCAGCTCGAGGTCTCCGCATGGATTGCGCTGGCGCTTCACGCGCTCGCCGGCCTGGCGCTGCTCGCGCTGCTGCGCGATGGACTCGATACCAATCCCGATCCGGCCGCGCGCTTGCGGTACGTTCAAGACCACTCGGCGGCATGGATGTTCGGCTGGCTCTCATGGCACGCTGCTTCGATCTCCATCGTCGTGTTCTTTCTCATGCTGTATCGCGCTGCCGATGCAGTTCGCGAGTCGGCGTCGGGCCCGATCGCCGTGGTGCTCGTAATCATCGCGGCGGCAATGGATCTGGCGGGCCAGTCACTGCTCATTGCCTTTGCTCCGAGCGATCAGGACGCTGCCTCCATTGAGGCGTGGTTCACGATCCAGCGCATCGCGGTGATTCTCTCCGGCTATGCTGCAAACAGTCTCTATTCCGCCGCAACGCTGCTTGCGACGCTGCTGCTTTGGCCGTGGGCGAGTCGATTCGCGAGCGCCCTGGGACTGCTGGTGTTCATGACAGGCATGGCTCTCTCAGTCGCGGCGTTCGCCGGCTCGGCTGAAGGAATGTTCTGGACCAACGCAGTGCTCGTGCCGGCGATTCTGGGCTGGCTGGGCGGCATCGCCCTTCTGTCGCGCCGCCTTGCGAGGGCTGGCTGCTGACGCGTTCAGAACTGCTTGTGCGTCGGCCGATCCTGGGGCGGGCGAACGCCGAGCACCGCGCGCACGAGATGCAGGTCGGCGGTGGTGGTGATCTTGATGTTGCGCGGATCGCCGGTCACGACGTAGACCGCCTCGCCGAGCCGCTCGACGAGCGACGCGTCATCCGTCGCGCCGCTCAGATCCTTCTGTTCGTAGGCCCGGATGAGCAGGCCGCGCTCGAACACCTGCGGCGTCTGCACTTCGACGAGTCGCTGGCGGTTGATCGTCTCCTCGACCTGCCGGGCAAGGTTCTTCGGCTTCGCCGCCTCGCCGAGAATGGCCGCGGCGATGGGATCCGCCTGGGCCGCTTCCTTTGTCTCCTTCGAGACGCGCTTGATCGTGGCCGCCACAGGTACGGCAGGAATCACAGCGTCAAACATGCCCGCCGCCTCGAATACGCGGTCGATGACATCCGTCGGCGTCGCGGGTCGCGCCGCGTCGTGAACGGCCACATGCGTGCACTCGCCGGGCACTTCGCGGAGCGCGTTGCGGACCGTTTCCCAGCGCTCGGCGCGGCCGCCGGGTACGATCCGGGCGCCGTGAAAGCCCAGTTGATCGCCGAAGCGGAAGCGGAACTCATCGAGTTTGTCGGGCGGGCCGGCGACGATCACGCTGCCCACTTCAGGGCGCTTGTTGAACAGTTCGACGGTGCGCATGAGCAGGGCCCGGCCGCCGAGGTCTTCGTTGAGTTTGTCCCGCCCGCCGAAGCGCTCGCTCCGGCCGGCCGCGGTGATGATGACGGCGATGTTCATGGGCAAGGGTATGACGGCGCTGGCGGCTTCGCGATGGCGCTTTTCAACGGACGAAGCATGCGGCTGGCGCTATCATTGATCGCTCATTGACAACTGGGGCCGACTGGTTTCGACCGGACAGGTTGGGGCTGTCGTGGCGTGTCGCGGCGCACGTGGACCGCGTTAACAAATGTGCAAAACCATAACTGCCAACACGCAGTACGCTCTTGCTGCTTAACTAAGCGGCACGATCCGTCTCTCTTGCCTGCGGGCGGGGCGGATCGACACACAGCAGGCTGGCCCGGAGAGTCCATCGCGAACTCACAAGGGCGAGAAACGATCGCGAAGTGATCCAAAGGAAGGCTGCCGATTGCCGTCCGAGGATCGAGATCAAACAACCGGCTACACACGTAGAGGCGGCAGTTCGACTGTACGGGACGGGGGTTCGATTCCCCCCGGCTCCATTCGACTCGCGTGGAGGGGCAAGCCCTCGCGCATCGCTCATGGCAAGTCATCTCGACTTGCGCCCGCTCGCGCGGATGTAGGTCGGGACAAGGCTCTGCGCAGGCCCGGCGATTTCGGTGACCGCTGCGCCTCTCACGATCAACGTCCATGACATGCCCAGCCCGCCGGGCTGCGCTCAAGGCAGCGGTTTCGACCTGCGACGGAGCGGCATGATCGTTCGAGCACGCGCCAAGCGAGCCCGAAGCGTCAGCGAGGCGCCTTCTGGTCGCCGCACTCCGGACACGCCGCATGATCCGCCTCGCGCAGGTCATAGCCGCAGTTGGTGCAAGTACCGTCTCTGTGACGGGAGCGCATCCGTTTTATGACCACCATTGGAATCGAAAAGAGCAACCAGAGACACGCCGAATAGAAGCAGGAGTTCACGACAAAGCCCAGAGCAATTGGACGGAGCGGAAGAACGCGGTAGGTGTTGTCCAACACGATCCCACCCATCTCTACGCGAGGGACGGCCTTGCTCGGCCAATCGGAATCAAACTCGCACCAGAGTGAGAGCATCGGCCAGCCGCGCGACTCGAACAGATTACCGTATCTCTGACGCGGCGTATCTGGGTCCGGCGGATGAACTGCTCGTAGCTCGTATGGGCGCAGCACTTCAGGTGGCGTCGGCTCAATGTATGAGGGAGGCGATCCGTCGCTTTGGAGCGACCGATCTTCGGCAGGTCGGACTGGATCGCCTCGAATCGGGTGCCAGTAAGTGATAACCGTTCGCGCGCCCGGAACTTCGAACCACTGTACAACCCAACCCCACTCATCGGGGGACAACTGCGATGCCCAGCCGCCGCCAACCCAGTACTTGCCACGAATGTTGACGGCAAGTGCCAGACTCCACGCGACAGCGATGTTCAAAGCAACGCCCAGCAGCAGGAAGATGAGCAGGTGACGCGTCGTGCGTTGCCGATTCATGTTGGGATGCCCTTCGACCCTTCGCCGCACTCCGGACACGCCGCATGATCCGCCCCGCGCAGGTCGTAGCCGCACTGAATGCACCTGCCGCATCGCCGGCGGTGAGCCCGGCGGAGCGCCGGGACACCGATGAGCACGCTCAGCCAGAACGCGGCGTAGAACAACTGGCCGGCGAGAATCGGCCGCAACGGGAACTCGAGCGTGTCGTACTCATCATCGGACTTCTGCAACACGATTGCCGACCGCGGCACGCGCCAGCCTTCGGTTCTCGTGCTCTCGAAGCCTTTCCACAGCAGTCGGAAGGGCCAGCCAACCGCGTGAAATGTCCAGTCCATCTCCTCTATGGTCCCGTCCGGCCGCCTCCAGCGCATGATCCGTCGCTGCGCCCACCCGGGAGCGACTTCCCCAAACTCTAGCGGGTAAGCCTCCTTGATCATCGCCGGATCGATGGAGTCACTCTCCACCATCCGAATCTTGAGAATCGTCTGCGTCGCGGACGCGAACTCCTCGACCGACAGCGAATCTGTCGACTTCAGAAACGTGCATCCGGCCCTCTTCCGGTCGTCGTATCGCGGCGCACCAATCTCGAGCGCAGCGCATGCTGACCAGAGCATGTTGGTCGCGAGCAACAGCAGCAGCGTCCATAATGAAGTGAGGAGGGCGCGTCGCATGGTGAATCGGTAGACGCCACGGCTGTACATCGACCGATCCTAGACCAGTGTGGACCCGCACTCCGGACACGCCGCATGATCCGCCCCGCGCAGGTCGTAGCCGCATTTGCGACACAGGCCCGGCGCGCGGCGGCGGTCGTGGAGCCACATCAGCAGTGCAGGAAACCCAACCAGGGCAATGCCGGTCCAGACCGGGATGACCACTTCGGTCGTCTTACTCCCAAACGACGTTCCAGTCTGGTAGCGAACCCACCAACGAAGCTTGAGACTGCTATTGCGGCCGAACTGCCACCCCAAGTATTTCTCGGGTAGCACCTGAGGTGGTCGAGCCCACTTTATCGCAATCGTCCCTCGGTCGACCATTGCGGCAAAGGAGCCGTTCCTTGGCAAGAAACACACCCAGCACCACGCGCTCCCCACCCACACCACCAGCAGCAGCACGGTCGCCGCCGTGCCGGTCCACCTGATCGTGCTGCGCAGGCGCTGTCACACGATCGTATCACGCTCGCGGCGAGGGTTTGCCGCGCAGTCAGGGAGCGCACCGGGCAGGCGAATCCCGGAACCATGGGGAGTGATCCTGCGAACGGGCTGCTGATACGATTCCCATCGCCGCAGCGGCGGAGAGAGGAATGACAAGGTGAACAGAGGGGCACGTAAGATCCGCCGCGGTCTAACGCTCGCCGAAGTGCTGATCGTTGCGCTCCTCACGGTGCTCATGGTCTTGATCGCAGTCGCAGTGATCCTGCCAGCCTTTGCAAGAACCGGCTCTGCTCCAATGCTTGCCTGCACCACTCGAGTGAATCAGATCCACAAAGGGCTGGTTCTCTACTCAACCGACTTCGGCGACCGGTACCCGATTCCCAACGATATTTCGCCCGAAACGGCCGCAGTAAGTGCGCAGACCGGCAACTCGTCCGCCAACTTCTATTCCTACATGATTTGGGACACCTACTACACGCCGGAGGTCGTCACGTGCCCGAATGACGCGAATCCGAACGTCGTCGTCAAGACCGACTACCGCTACGGCACTGCGGATGATCCGAACTGGAACGCGGCCTGGAAGTGGGACCCCAGCTTCAGCGCCGACATCACCGAGCCTGGAGCGAACGTGAGTTACGCCACACTCGTGATGCTCGGTGATCGCCGCGACGAGAAGTGGCGGTTCCTGAACGATCCGAACCTGGCTGTCGCGGGAGATCGCGGCCCCAAGGACGGTGTGTGGGATGCAAAATCGCTTACCTTACTGCAGCACGGCAAGGCCAGTGACTGGACCGGCAACGTCGCCTTCAACGACGGCAGCGTGCGGAGCATGACTTTCACGAAGAAGGACCAGTCGCCGTTTCAGATCAACGGCGACAACCTCTTCTTCGCCGAGGAGGGCGAAATGGGCGGCGACATGTGGCTGGGACTGTTCGGCGATACGACTGAAGAGACCACGACGCCGTACTGGGATTGAGAAGGGAGACCCTGGATGCAGTTCACTTCTTACGCGACGCGCCGCGGCTTCTCTCTCCTTGATGCGCTGGTCGTGCTCATGGTTCTGGCCGTCGCTCTCGGAATGGGAGTGGTCTACGGCATGTTCCGCGACCCCGGGCGAGGTGCCTGTGGCAAGCCCCTCACCTGCTCCACGCGTGTCAACCAGATCCACAAAGGCCTCGTCCTTTTCGCCAACGACTTCGGCGGCGGCTACCCGGTTCCGACGGACCTCTCGCCCGAAACCGCGGCGATTACCACGCAGACCGGAAACTCGTCAGCGAGTTTCTACTCGTACATGACTTTCAACACCTACTACTCGCCAGAAGTCATTACGTGTCCGGAGGACGCAAGTCCGAATCTGGTGGTGAAAAACGACTACAGGTACGGCATTCAAGGTGATCCGGACTGGAATACATCCTGGCTCTGGGATCCGAACTTCAGCGCCGACATCAGCAAGGCCGGATGCAACGTGAGTTACGCCACTCTCGCCATGATCGGCGATCGCCGCACGACGCAGTGGCGCGATTCGCTCGACCCCAACTTCGCCGTGGTGAGTGATCGCGGGCCGAAAGACGGCGCGTGGAACGCGAAGTCGGTCACCATGAAGAGCCACGGGAACACCAGGGAATGGGTCGGCAACGTCGCCTTCAACGACGGCCACGTGCAGAGGTTCACGTTCTCGGCCAAGAACCCCAACGCCTTCACAGTCAATGGCGACAACCTCTTCCGCGTCGATGACCTCGACAAGGGCGGCGACATGTGGCTGGGCCTCTTCGGCGACACGGATGAGGAGACAACCAATCCCTTCTGGGATTGATCAGTCGTTTGTACACGCCGCTGGCACGCCGGTAAGCAGATCGTCGATCACCTCGCCTGCGGTGTAGCACTGGCCGTCTGCTCGGATGTATCGAGCGACTTCGCTCAACCCCTGGCCGGCGGTGACGAGTGGCGGTTCGTCGTGCCCGTTGCGATGCTGGCCCAGCCCGATCGCGGCGATGAGCGCGTTGCACAGGCACTTGCGGCCGTGCGTATCTTCCAGGCGCCCGCCGCGCTGCAGGTAGTCGTCTACAGGTTCCGCCGGGCAGCGCCAACCAATGGACCCGTTGCCCTTGGCGTACGCATGCCGGAAGTACCCGAGATCGCAATGGCGCGGTCGCGCTTCGAACAGCGCCTGGTCGGCGAGCGTCTCGTCGAGTTGCACGACTTTGAAGGGAAGCCCCGCGGGCGAGGCAAGCGGATCGGTCAGCACATCAGCGCGGCCGGATCGCACCGCGTCGTAAACGAGTTGCTTGAGATCGCCTCGCATGGCAGACTCGGCGCAGAACGCGAAAGCGGTGCCGACCTGCACGCCCTGGGCGCCGGCCTGGATCGCCTCGCGCACGCGATCGGGATGAGCCCGCGTGCCGGCGAGCCAGAAGGGAATGCCCAGTTGGCGGAACACGGCCAGGTCAGCGCCATCGCGCGGTCCGAAGATCGGTTCGCGGCGTTCATTGAGTCGCATCGGGCCGCGCGGCCGCGCGTTGTGGCCGCCCGCGGTGTAATCCTCGATGATAAAGCCGTCGATGCGGCCGTTCGCCTTGCGACAGAGCATGGTTGCGAGCGAGTCGTAGGAAACGATGGCGTAGAAATCAGGCCGCGCGACTGGAGGCAGCGTTGCGCCGCGCGATGCGCCGAACTCCTGCGGGTCGAAGTGAAGCCGCGCCTCGGTTCCGCCGCCTTGATCTTCAAGCGGCAACTCAACGGCCAGCCCCTGCGCGAGACGATCGAGCGTGCCGGGAATGGTGGTGGGGATGCCGGCGCCCATGAGCACAACATCGACGCCGGCCAGCATCGCTCCGAACAACGATGGCAGCGTCGGCGGCTCGATCTTGCGCAGGTAATTGATGCCGATGAGACCTTCGTGCCCATCTTTGGCGAGGAACACCTCGACGAAGTTCGCCGCGATGAGCAGTTCGAGTTGATGCGCGCTGGGCTGAAGCGTGGGCAGCGGCGTGGCGCGATAGGGCTCGCCGCGCAGGCGGCCGCCATCGATAAAGTAACGTTCGAGCAGGCGCTCGGCGACTCCGGGGACAGGAAAGCGGCTCAGCGCGCGGCGCAGGTGCCCGCCGACATCGCCATCCTGCAGGCGGCGGGCGAACACGGCGTCGAGCGCTGTGCCCGAGACGACGCCGAGTTGGCCGCGCAGCGAGACGGCGCGGGCGAGCGGCCAGTGGGACACTCCGATTCCCATCCCGCCCTGAATGATGGTGGGCAGTGTGGCAGCGGCCATGGGAGGATGCTAGATCATCCGATGGCCGCCGCCACGCTGGTTGCTTGCGTCAGAGCAGTTCCAGCAGATCGAGATAGGGCAGGTCCGGCCCACTTTCAAACAGGCTGCCATCGCGGAGGAAGTAGCGCAGCCCCTCGGCGGCAGTGAATCGCGCTTCCTGCACGGAACCGGCGCCGATCCGTGTCGGAGCCGCATCGGACAGGCGACCGAGATCGAGCCGATCGATGTGCGGCGCGGCAATGGTCGAGCCGCTCGTCGTGCCTTTGACGGTGAGGCGCTCCAGCACGCTGTCGGGCGCGTCGAACTCGGCCAGCGATCCAGGCACGCCGCCGCTCCAGTTGCGAAGACCCATGTAGATGGCGGAGTCGAGCAGCGAGCCGACCATGATCTCTCTCATGGAGGACTCGGCGGAGATGGTCGCTCCATCGCGGGCGTCGCCGCGAACGTTGAGCCGGGTGGACTGGGCGCGGGTGAAGTTCATGCTTCCGCCGGCCAGGTCGCCGCGCACATCGGCCTTGCGAGCGGCGTCGATGTTGATTGTGCCTTGCACGCTGCCGCGCACGTCGAGCGTGCCGCCGGCGACATTGAGCACTGACCCGGCCGCCACGTCGCCGTCGATGCGGATCCTGACGTTATCTTCGCCGAAGAGGTTGAGCGATCCGGAGTCGAACGACCCGCGGATTCGCAGGTTCAGCAGTCCGCGGATGTCGCTGTCATCGATCAGGCGCAGGCCGCCGTGGATGTCGAGGCGTTGGAGGTGCTCCATCTCGATGTGCATGCTGGAAAAGTCATCGTCACCTCGCACGGTGATCTTGCGCACCGATGAGCGGCCGGTGCGATCGTCATTGAGTTCGAGTTCTCCATGGCCATCGATGATGACGTTGCGAACTTCGGTATCGCCGCGGAATGTCCACGTGCCTGAGGCGTCGCCGCGCACGCGGATGCGGTTGATCGTGGTGGGCGAATCGTCGTCGCCGGCATCGAAGCTGAAGTGACCGTCTCCCTTGATATTGATCGACCCCACCGACCTGATGCGCAACCCGCCGCGGACGTTCAACGAATCGGCCGTGATCGACGTGATGTCGCCGAGGTCCAGCGAGCCATCGGTATCGACGTGGCCGAGCGTGAGTCGGCCGACGTTGCCGCTGATCGAAGCGTCGCCCGAGAGGCTGCCGAGCATGACCTTGTCGGCGCCGGCGATCATCAGGCCTTCGCCGGTGAAATCGACGTTGCGCAGATCAATGGTGCGCAGCCGGAGCGACTCGATGGGCAGGCCGTCTTCGCCGACCAGCGCGCCCACGGCGAGCCGGCCGTCGCCGCTCTGGCCGCGACGGAGAACGGAAGAAATGCGTCCGGAGGAGAAGTCCTCGCCGTCGATGATGATGCGTCGGATCCCGCCGTGGTCGTCGGTTTCGTAGCGGATCGTGCCGCTGGCGCCGGCAAGGCTGAGCGTGATTTCGTCGCCGTCGGTCTCGTAGATGCGGACCTGGCTCGAAGCAGCTGAGTTGTCGATCGTGATCGCGGCCGAGAGCGTGCGCGATGATGCGTTTTCATCCTCAATGACGGCAAAGAACTGTTGGTCGCCGGTGCCCCACGCGTGGCTGACGCCGCCGACCCAGCGGAAGCCGAAGTCGTCGTTGAAGTCCGAGCCGAGCAGGGCATCATCTCCGTCGAGTGAGCCGTTGTGATTGGAATCGCGATAGAACCAGGCGCGGCGGACTTCGAATTCGTTGCCGCTGTGCCGGCCGCCGCCGTGCCCGTCGTTTTCGATGAGCAGCGTGAGCGTGTCTCCGTGCCGGACGATGCCGGGAGTCGCCGAGAGGCTCGGCGGGAGGTTGTTGCCGTTGTTTCCTCCACCTCCGCCGCCACCTCCGCCTCCCCCTCCGTTGCCGCCGCCGCCGTTACCTTCAGGTCCTTCGAGTTTGAACGTGAAGGTGCCGACGTCAAAGCCGGAGATGTCCTGGCGGACGAGGAACGTGTAGGTCTGGCCGCCGACGACCGACGCGTTCCATCGCCCCTCGTCTTGCGGGTTCACATCGCGATGGATCTCGCTGCCGGAGGCGTCGAAGACGAAGAGGTCCGTGTCAAAGTCTTCGCCGTTGCGCCGGACGTCGTCGCTCTCGGCCTCGACCTCGATGAGGCCGCTGGAAGGCGCGGTGTACGCGAAGTACCAGGATTGGGTCGCGGTGTCGAAGCGCAGCAGGCCGCTCTCGAAGTCGCCGCCGCTGTTGGGGCTGGCGTCAATGATCTGCGGCGTCGGCAGATGGAGTGAGGCGCTGTAGCCGACGGACGGCGCGACGTTTGACGTGATGACCAGGCGGTACTCGGCTCCTTCGGAGACGCTTGCCGCCAGGCTCGTGCTCCCATCGCCGTCGTCTTCAGTGGCCAGGAGGTCGTTGCCTCGATAGAGGCGCATGGTCAGGTCGGCATCTGAGCCCGAGCCGCCATGATCGAACTGGGCGGAACCGGAGCTGCCTGCGGTGAACAGGAACTCGGCCGTCTGGCCCTGCGCGCTGAGCGAGCCCACATGAGCCGGCGCCGCCCCGCTCGGATCGAAAATCAGATGCGGAACGATCACAGTGAGAAGCCGCCGGGGCTCGAGCGGGTTGAAGACCGGTCGGGCGTCGGCGGGGGAAGTGGTTCGGCAGTAGCGGTTGGTGCGGCGGCGGGTCGGGGTGCTCATGGCGTTCCTTCGCGCGACCTTGGGTTCTCAGGGTGGTCGCTTGCGAAGGCACTACGCAACGGTTGTGCCAGTGCTCATTGGGCTTCTGCGCGGGCTCCAGTGTCAGAAATCGGCCAGCGGAGGCCGGGATATCCCGGCCAGCGGCCACAATTCCCGCCGGCGAACCGGATACGAAAGTCGGGAGCTACTCGCCCGGGATGTACGAGATCACGCCTTCCCACGGGCTGCTGGCGGTCGCGTAGAGCCGCTTGGGGATGCGGCCGGCGAGGTAGGCGGCGCGGCCGGCGAGGCAGGCGTGTTTCATCGCCGATGCCATGGTGACCGGATCGCGCGCGTGGGCGATGCCGGTATTGAGCAGCACGCCGTCCGAGCCGAGTTCCATAGCCAGCGTTACATCGCTCGCCGTGCCCACGCCGGCATCGACGATCACGGGATAAGTCGGATCGCCGTCCTTGAGCCGCTCGAGGATAATGCAAATGGCCGCAGGATTGGCAATGCCGCGCCCGGAGCCGATCGGAGAGCCCGCCGGCATGACGCTCGTCGCCCCGGCGGCCTTGAGGCGCACTGCAGCGATCGGATCATCCGACGTGTAGCAGAGCACCTTGAACCCGTCCTTCACGAGTTCGCGGCAGGCTTCGAGCGTGCCCATCGGGTCGGGCAGCAGCGTCTGCTTGTCGCCGAGCACTTCCAGCTTGACCCAGTCCCGGCCGGGGTTGTTCATCTGGCTGAGGATCTCTCGGCCCAGGCGCGCCACGCGAACTGCATCGGCTGCGTCGAAGCAGCCGGCGGTATTGGGAAGGATTGTGTACCGGTCGAGATCGACGAAATCGAGCAGCGACCGGCCGCGGTCGTCCAGCAGCCGCTCGCGCCGCACGGCGACGGTGATGACCTCCGCGCCCGAGGCGTCCAGCGCCGCCTGCATGAGGTCGTAGTTGGCGTACTTGCCCGTGCCGACGATCAGGCGCGAGGCGATTTCAATCGAGCCGAGGAAAAGCGTTTCCGACATCGTGTCTTTCCACTGGGGTGGTGCCGCCGGGGGGTCGACCATCAGCCGCCGCCGACGAGCGTGACCAGTTCGATCCGGTCACCTTTGCGCAGGCGCGTTTCGGCGTGCCTTTCGCGGGGGATCAGTTCGCGATTAACCTCCACCGCCACCGCCCGGTCGCCAAGGCCGAAATGCTCGACCAGATCGGCCAGGGTGGGGCAGCCGGCAATGTCAATCTCTTCGCCGTTGACGACAATCATCATGACAGCGGATTGTAGGTGTGCGGCCGCGTGTTTTCGGCAGAGCACAGCGATGCGGCCCGCGCGCCCAGGTACGCCGCCGGCGCCTCCAGCGGCGCGGTCGGCAGGCCGGAGAAGCGCGTAATCATATAGATGTACCACAGCGCCACGGCCACGAGACCCAGCGCCACGCCGAGACGAGCCTGCATGCGCTGGAGGTGGACCTCTTCAGGCATCTGATCGACCGGAGTGTGGCGATAGGTCCACAGCGCGAGCAGGCCCGTGGAGATCGCCGCCGCCCAGATGAGAACGGTCGAAACAGCCCAGAACTGCGGCACGCTCGTCCACCAGAGCCAGGCGGCAGCGCCGATCGAAGCCACCCCGAACCACACGGAGACGAACGCGAGCATCGCGGCTGCGACCGAGCCGCGGATCGCCTCGCCGGGAATGCGCCACATCCACCACAACACGCCAAAAATGATCAGCAGCGAAACGACGACCTGGATGGTGAGACGGATTTCGTCAGGCATGGCAGCGGGCACGCAAGGCCGTCGCGATGGTATCCTTCAATGTCGGGCTGACCCGCGAAGAGGCGTTCTGTTGCGGCTCTGCATCTGCAGCCCGGGGCACCGGTAGATCAGGCGGAAAGCGAGAGTGTACATGCTCAGCCGGAGCGGTCTGGTTCATGCGGCGATTCTGGTCAGCCTGTTGGCATGCGTGGCACTGCCCGGCTGCCGCAGGCGATCCTACAGCCAGGCCTCGGCGGATGCGACGGTGCAGTCGCTGGCGGACATGCTCAAAGACGGCAATGTGCGGCAGATCCCGTCGCTCATCCGCGCGCAGGACCCGAAGATGCAGGAATTGCTCGACCGGCTCGGCCCTCTCTTCGATCGCCTCCACAGACTCTCCGAGACGCTTCAGGAGAAGTACCCCGACGAAGTTGACGCCCTGCTGGCCAAGGCGGCCCAGGCGGGCGGCGAGAAGATTGCCGCCTCCGGCAGAACCACCCGAAGCGGCGAGCAGTGGCGCGATCAATTGACTCTCATGATTGCCGATCCGTTCGGCACGATGGACCGCGAGATGGCGCGGGTGAGCACCATCTACGTCGATGACGAAACGTACGCGCTGACCATCGACGGGCAGCCGGCCTTCGGCGTCGGCATCCTCATTCGCCAGGCGGACGACGGCAAGTGGTACTTCCATGTACCCGAATACATTCCCGGGCTGAGTTCACAGATGCCGCAGACGGATCACGAGTGGCGCATCATGAACTCGATGTTCAAGAGCGTGACCAACGGCGTGGAATGGACCGAACGGCGCATCGCCGAAGAGAACGCCGGCCAGCTCGAGGAGATCTGGGCACAGCTTGCGCTGGACGTCGGGCCGCAATTGGTGATGCAATGGGGCCTCTACGAAAAGGCGACGAAAGCCCGCGAGGAAAGATTGAAGCGCGAAAAGCAAACCGGCTCCGCACCTGGTGCAGAGCCGGCTCAAGATCCTGATGGATAACCCGAAACGCTTTACTTGCGCCGGGCGACGCGTCCATCGCGCGTCTTCGCATTCTTCTTCGATTTCGTCTTGCGCTTGGCGCCGCTGCGGCTTGCCGTCGCCTTGCCGTTCGACGCCGCCGCCTGCTCCCTGACCACTGCCTGCGCTGCCGCCAGCCGCGCGATGGGCACGCGGAAGGGCGAGCAACTGACGTAATCCAGGCCGACGCGATGGCAGAAGAAGACCGACTGCGGGTCACCGCCGTGTTCACCGCAGATGCCGAGTTTCAGATCGGGTCGAACTGCTCGTCCTTTCGTGCACGCCATCTCGACCAGCACGCCCACGCCGCCGGCGTCGATCGTCTGGAACGGATCGACCGGCAGGATGTCCTTGTTCAGATAGTCGGGAAGGAACGTGTTGATGTCATCGCGGCTGAAGCCGAAGGTCATCTGCGTCAGGTCATTGGTGCCGAAACTGAAGAAGTCAGCCTGCGCGGCAATCTCGTTGGCCGTGATCGCAGCGCGGGGCACCTCGATCATCGTGCCCACGGGAATGTTGAGCTTCTTCTTGAGCGCCTTCTCGGCGACGACTGAATCGACCGTGGCAATCGTGAGCTGGCGGAGCATCTGCAGTTCACGCTCCGTACCAGCCAGGGGAATCATGATTTCAGGCCGGGGAGACAGCCCACGGTTCATGCACTCGATTGCCGCCTCGGTAATGGCGCGTACCTGCATGACGAGGATCTCGGGATAGGTGACCGCCAGGCGGCACCCACGATGGCCGAGCATGGGGTTGGCTTCGTGCAGCAGCTCCACTCGCCGCTGAATGTGCTCGAGTGAGACGTGCGCCTCGCGCGCCAGTTCGCGCTGCTGCGGCTCTTCGTGAGGCAGGAATTCGTGCAGCGGCGGATCGAGGAGGCGCACCGTGACGGGCAGTCCGTCCATGGCGGTAAAGATGCCGACGAAATCCTCGCGCTGGTAGGGGAGCAGTTTCGCCAGGGCCGCCTCGCGATCGGCGGTGTTGTCCGCCAGGATCATCTGCCGCATCGACTTGATGCGCTCGTCCTGGAAGAACATGTGCTCGGTGCGGCACAGGCCGATGCCCTGCGCGCCGAACTCGCGCGCTTTGCGCGCATCATCCGGCGTGTCAGCGTTGGTGCGCACGCCCAGGTGCCGCACCTTGTCCGCCCAAGAAAGGAGTTGGGCCTGCGGCCCGCCGAGCGTCGGCTCCACGCGCTTGAGCGCGCCGATGAAGACCTCTCCCGTGGATCCATCGATCGAGACCACGTCGTCGGGGCCGAGCGTGCGGCCGGCGACCTGCGCCTTCCGGGCCTTGGCGTCGATGTGGATCGCTCCCGCGCCGGCGACGCAGCACTTGCCCCAGCCGCGCGCCACCACGGCCGCGTGGCTCGTCATCCCGCCGGTGCTCGTGAGGATGCCCGCCGCGGCGTGCATGCCTTCGACGTCTTCCGGACTGGTCTCCTTGCGGATGAGAATGACGCTCTCGCCTTTCGCCGTTCGTTCCGCCGCCTCTTCCGCGGTGAACGCGAGTTTGCCCACGGCGGCGCCGGGCGAAGCCGGCAGGCCGGTGGCCACGGCCTGGTTGCTCTTCTTGGCCGCAGGATCGAAACTCGGCAGCAGGAGCTGAATGAGATCGCCGGCCGGCACGCGCGCGATCGCCTCTTCCTTGCTGATCAACTTCTCCTTGACCATCTCCACGGCTACGCGCACCGCTGCAAATCCCGTGCGCTTGCCGGTGCGCGTCTGCAGCATGTACAGCGTGCCGCGCTCGACGGTGAACTCGAAGTCCTGCATCTCACGGTAATGCGTTTCAAGCCGCTTGCGTACGGCCAGCAGTTGCTTGTGGATCTCCGGCCGCCACAACTTCATCTCGGAAACGGGGCGCGGCGTGCGGATGCCGGCGACGACGTCTTCGCCCTGGGCGTTGACCAGGAACTCGCCGTAGAAGTCATTCTCTCCGGTGGAGGGGTTTCGGGTGAAGGCCACGCCGGTGCCGCTGTCTTCGCCCATGTTGCCAAAGACCATCGCCTGCACGTTGACCGCGGTGCCGAGCAGGCCGGTAATGCCTTCCTTGCGGCGGTAGGTGATGGCGGAGTGCTTGTTCCACGAGCCGAAGACGGCCTCGATGGCCTCGGTCAGCTGCTCTACCGCGTCCTGCGGGAACGGCTTGCCGACTCCTCGCTCATAGACCGCCTTGTACGCCTCGCAGAGTTCCTTGATGCCCTCGGTGGGCACCTCGGTGTCGAGTTTGGCGTTGTACTTCTTCTTGATCGCGTCGAACGCATGCTCGAATTGTTCATGATCGACGCCCTTGACCACGTCGCCGAACATGTTGATGAGTCGGCGATAGGCGTCGTAGGCAAAGCGCTCGTTGCCGGTGTCGGCCGCGAGACCCTTGACGGTCTCGTCATTCAGACCGAGATTGAGGATGGTGTCCATCATGCCCGGCATGGACATGGCGGCGCCGCTGCGCACCGAGACCAGCAGCGCGTTCCGCGCGCCGCCGAATTCTCTGCCGGTCTCCTTTTCGATGAACGCGATCCCCTCGTGCACCTGTTTCATCAGACCGCCGGGCAGCGTGCGGCCGGCCTTGTAGTACGCGTCACACGTTTCTGTCGTGATCGTAAAGCCAGGCGGAACGGGCAAACCGATGGCGGTCATCTCCGCGAGGTTGGCGCCTTTGCCGCCCAGCAGCGGCTTCATCTTCGCGTTGCCGTCCGTTCGCCTGCGGCCGAAGAAGTAGACCATCTTCGTCCCGGCGGGCTTGTTGTGCTTGACTTTGCGGGAACCCTTGCGGGTCGAGGAACGCGAGGTGGATCGTTTCATGGGTTTTGCGCTCTTGGCCATGTGCAATGGACCTGCTGGAGGTAAGGGGCTCGAGGGACGGCTGGCGGCAGGAAGGGGCGATCGTGTCCAGCAACGGCGCTGGCGATCGGCGCAGCCGGAATGAACAGATATCGTAGCGAAGCGCCCGGCGCCATCCACAAAATCAGCGCGCAAGTGCTCGGCTAGGGGGGAGGATTCCGCCCTGATTCGACGGCAGGCGGGACGATCTCATCGCCGGGAGCCATCGCGTGCCGGTGCGCCAGTTCGCGCCGAACGCAGAAATCGTGGAACCACGGGAACGCGACCATCGCTCCCGCCACGAGTCTGGTGATGTGACTCGTCCACACTTCAGGCGTGGGCCGGCGCAGGCACTTGACAATCGCCCGCGCAACGCGTTCGGGCGGCTGGATAAAGAGTTTGGGCGAATGTCTGGGGAGGCCCCGGCGCTCCACTCCGGCGATGTCGCAGGCGGTGTCAAAGAACTCTGTTCGCGTCGTGATCGGGTGAATCACCGAAACGTCGATGCCCTCATGCTCCAATTCCAGACGAAGGGCTCGAGCCATGTGCGTCTGGGCCGCCTTGGTCGCGCTGTATGCCGCCGAATAGGGCAGCGTGAAGCGCGACAGGCAACTGCTCGTGATGAGCAGGTGCCCGCCGCCTTGCTGACGGAAGACCTCGACGGCGGCCCTGGCCACGCGCACCGTGCCGAAGAAGTTCACCTCGAAAATCTGCCGCAGGGCAGTATCCGACAGATCCACGATCGAACCTTCGTGGCTGTAGCCGGCATTGGCCAGCACGGCGTCGACACGCCCGAAGCGCTGACGGCACTGGCCAATCAACTCCTCGGCGTGGTCCTCGCATGCGATGTCGCAGCGCAGCGCGAGTGCTTCGCGACCCTGCGCCGTGAGTTCGTCCGCCAGTTGCTCAAGCCGATCCATCCGCCTTGCCGCGACGGCCACGTGCATGCCGGCGCGGGCGCATTCCAGGGCGGTGGCGCGCCCAATTCCGCTGCTGGCGCCGACAATGCAGATGACGCGATCCTGGAGCGATCTCATGGTGGATTGTAATCGCAAACCGACAACCGCGGGTTCAGTCCCCGGCCCCGGCGTCACTCCTCCGATGCACGAGCCAGCGCCACTCCTCGAGCCCGAGCAGGCGGGCGGCAATCAGGTAGGCCGCGACGCCCGCGGCGGTGAACACCGCCAGTTCGAGAAGAGATGGCCACCATTGCTCCGAATGGCCCGGCCAGACCGCGCGGACTCCGGCCAGCACAACCGTCATCACCAGCGTCGCTGCGGCAATGCGCGCCAAGTGGCCGCTCAGCGCTGCATCAGCGATCGGTCCGGCCGCGCGGCGCGCGCCGCGCACCAGCAGCAGCACCTGCATGATCGAGCAGATGGAAGTCGAGGCGGCAAGTCCCGCTTCGCCGAGCCACCAGATCAGCAGCAGGTTGAGCGTGAGATTGCAGCCGACCATGTACAGCGAGATGCGCACGGGCGTGATCGAGTCGCCGCGCGCAAAGTAGGCTCGCGTGAGCACGTGAATGACGGAGTAGGCGCACACGGCCGGGCTGTAGGCCAGCAGCACGCGCGCCACGCGCACGACGTCCTGAGCCGGAAACTGCCCGCCGTGGTAGATGACCGCGGTCATCGGCGTGGCAACGAACATGAGCCCGATCGTGGCGGGCAGGCCGATGAAGACGGTCAGCCGCAGTCCATGCCGCACGACTTCGGCGAATTCGCTTGGCGCCCGGGCGGTGCGCGCCAGCGCCGGATAGATCGCCGTTGCGACTGCAATGCCGAACACGCCGAGTGGAAACTGGTACAGGCGCTGGGCATAGCCGACGATTGCCGCCGAATGAGTGTCGAGCGGGTAGTCGAACCCGAGCAGCGTCGGCCCGACGAGGAATGGGTAAGAAGCGATGACGCCGTCGAAAAACGTGTTGAGTTGCAGCACGCCCAGGCCGAGAATCATCGGCAGCGCAAAGCGCCACGTGTCGCGCAGATCGCCCTGCCTTTCGTCCATCTGCTCGCGGCGGGGGCGTGGTGCACCGGCCCGCGCTTCGCGCAGCGCCCAGAGCGACCAGATGATCTGCACGACTCCCGAGATGAGAATGGCAAGGCACACGAAGTAGAGACCGCGAGCGCGATCGAACTCCGGGTGAGCCTGTGAATACCACCAGGTTCCGAGCGTCGGAATGATGATGCCCAGATTGAGCAGGATCGGCGAGGCCGCGGTGGGGCCGAAGCGGTGATGCACCTGCAGCACGGCGCCCAGCAGCGCCGTTACGCACACCATGGGCATGTACGGGAAGGTGAGCATCGTGAGTTCGACGGCGAGCACGCGCGTTGCGAGGTCCAGCTGATTCCGCCACTGCAGCCAGACGAGAGCGAGAACGATCTCGACGATCACCGTGATGGCGGTCAGCGCCAGAGCCGTCGATCCGATCACCAGCCGGGCGTACGCCCGCGCCTTGACCGGATCTTCGTCGAGCAGGTTCGTGTAGCGCGGCAGGAACGATGCGCTCAGCGCGCCCTCGCCGAACAGCCGCCGGAAGAGATTGGGGATCAGAAAGGCGAAGGTGAAGGCGCCAAACGCCGGTCCCGATCCGAACACGCGCGAATTGCTGCCGTCGCGGATCAGCCCGGCAATGCGCGACACCAGCGTCAGCGCAGAAATGACCCAGGTCGCGGCCACCAGGCGCCGGGCGTGCGATGGAGCGGACGCGGCCGATGGCGCGGCGGCGGGTTCGGTGGGATCGGGGGCGGGCACGTCGGCACATCGCTCCGGATGGTCTTCGCGGCTCAGGGCAACCCACCAATTATCGTCGTGAGCGCTGCGCGCGGAACAGTATTGCCCAGCCGGACCTCGATCCGCATCGACGCGATCATCCCTGCTTCAGGCTGCGCTCGTCTTCGCTCTGGTAGCCGGGGCCGCGCGTGAAGGCCACTTCGCTTCCGACGGGCATGACGTCTTCAAACATGCCCTTGCGCGGCGCCACGCGGCGTGAAATGATCGCGCCGACGATGACCAGCGCGTAGAAGCCAAAGAGCGCGAGGCCCAGTGCAGTCAGGATCCACTGCGTCAGCGTCTGAAGAGATCCGACTTCGCCGGTCAGGTGGGCGATGTTGGCAGTCGTGCCGGCGTAGCCGGCCTGCACGTCCGCAGAGGGCTGCACAAGGGCCAGCCAGACCGCGGTGCCCACCAGCATCGCCAGGCTCAACGGAAGCAGGCCTTTCACGCAGCCGTGCATGACCTGGTCGATGCGAATGCGCGGAAGCGTCCAGCGCAACCACATGTGGATGAAGACGACCAGCAGGGCCTTGCCGATCACCCACATCATGCCGTAGACGTTGAGCGCGAAGAGGCCCAGCGCCCCGCCGTTCATGTGCATGGCGCCGGCGAGTTCGGTCCAGTTGGTGATGCCGACGTAACTGCCGGTAAGGAACGCCTGTCCGACCGAAACCGGGTCGTAACCCAGCGCTGCGTAAACCGGATCGAGCCTGCCCAGAGGGCTGTTCCAGGCGCCGAGGAACAGCACGGCCTGAATACAGCCGACCACGAACATGCCCGCGTACTCGGCGAAGAAGAAGAACGAAAACCGCAAGCCGGAGTACTCAGTGTGGAACCCCGCGACGAGTTCAGACTCGCCTTCGGGCAGGTCATACGGCGCCCGCTTCGAGGCTGCAAGAGAAGCGATGAAGTAGATGAAGAAGGCGCCGAAGATGAACGGATTCTGATAGAAGAACCAACTCTGAATGCCGGCGCCTTGAAGATAGCCAAGTTCGACGAGGTTGAGCGTGCCCGCCACGAGCACGCCGCAAAGGATCGCAACGCCCAGCGGAATCTCGTAACTGACCATCTGGCATGCTTCGCGCATGGCGCCGTAGATGGCCCACTTCGAATTACTCGCCCAGCCCGAGAGGATGACTCCCATGACTTCAACGCCGAGGATGGCCAGAATGTAGAGCAGCCCGACGTTCAGCCCGGCCTCGAACACGAACTGCGGCCCGAAGGGGATGGCCAGAAACGCCGCCAGAACGGGGGCGAAGGCGAGATAAGGGGCCAGGCGGAAGAGGAACGAATCCGCTCCCGCAGGAACGAGGTCTTCCTTGACGAGCAGCTTGATGCCGTCGGCCAGCGACTGCAGAATGCCGAACGGACCGACGTGCTTGGGGCCAAGGCGTCCCTGGATGTGACCCGCGACTTTGCGCTCGGCCCAGATGCTGAGCATCGCCAGCAGGCTGATGGCGGGCAGGAACACGGCTGCCGCCACGAGCACCTTGATGACGACGAAACAGAGCCAATACGGCAGGCCAAGCGAGCCGGCCAGACTCTCGGACAACTCTGAAAGCATGCTCGAAATCCGTTTCGCGTAACGGTGGGTCGGTAAAGGGCCAAGTTTAGGCGATCCAATCTGACCGGCAAACTGCCAGAACATCCGGCAGCGCGCATCCGTATAGGAGTATGCGACAGCAGTCGTTGGCACAACATCGCCGAAGTGACCCATTCGGAGCAGGCACAGGGCTTCTTCGTGGAAGCAGGGTTTCCTCCATGCGGCACTCGGCGATTGTGCGTTTTTCTACCCTCGCAATCCCGCGTTTCCCCCTAGAATTCCAGAGTCGCTGAATCTACGCGACTGACGTCCGGAGGATTGACCATGCAGCCAACGCACCGCACCGCCCTGATGACAGGTCTTCTCATCCTCGGCTGCTCCAGCCCGCTGCTGGCCCAGAGCGGCACCATCCAGCGGCCGGTCGTCCAGACCGCCCGGGTGCGCACCACCGTGAGTGCACCGGCTTCGGTCGCCGCGCCTCCGATGCCGTCGCAGCAGTCCACGCGGGCGTTCATCATCGCCAAGCGGGCCTTCGACAAGGACATCAAGAAGATCAGGGGCAAGTATCTTGGCTCGAAGGAGTTCGCGCCCACGAGGCAGCGCGGCCTTGAAGAACTGGCCCACTTCACTGATCCGGCTGCGATCGAGCCGCTCATCGACCTCGCCCGCATTGAGAAGCAGGATGTGCGCGACTGGCTGTTCGAGCACCTCGCCGAGCGCGTCAAGCCGGAAGTGGGTCAGGCGACGCTGGCGTGGATGGCGATTCACGACCAGGACGCCGAGATGCGCTCCGCGGCCAAGTCGCACCTCCGAGGTCCGGCCTCGCCCGTGACGCAGAAAGTGGTCGTGCAGGCGCTGGGCTCGCCCAACATGGACATCGTCAGCGGCGGCGCCGGCGCGGCCGGGGCGCTGCAACTCGTGCAGGCGATCCCGCATCTCATCGTGGCGCAAGCCCCGGCGCCATCCATGATCGGAACTGGCGACCTCGCGTTCATCCAGGTGGGACAGCAGCGCTATCTCGTCACCGATCTTCAGCCGGTGGTCGGCGACAACTCAGCCGGCCTTGATCCGACTCTCTCGGCCGTAACGGAAGGCACCGTGGTTCGGATCATGGACGCGGTGGTTGAGTTCTACAACATGGATGCCCACAACGCGCTGGTGAACATCGTCGAGGAAGACTTTGGCCAGCCGGTTGACTTCGGCTTTGATGTGCCGCGCTGGAAGCAGTGGTACGAAGAGGAATACCAGCCCTTTGTGCGGGCCCGCGCCGCCCGCGGCGGCGCCGAAGAGGCGCCCACGGCTGATCCCAGCCGCTGAACCCGCGCGACTGCCTCTGCTCCAGGACATGCCAGAACGGGGCCGCAACCCGCATGGAGCGAGCGACCCGAGCGGATTATCCTCTGGCAGGTTCCCGAATCGATTGGAGCAGGCCATGAGCACCACCGGCAAGGCGGGCATTTCTCACCTTGATCCCGAGAAGCACACGCCCCAGGACCACGGCTGGCTGGAACTGATTGACGTCGATCACGTCGAGTTCTACGTCGGTAACGCGCGCCAGGCGGCGTACTACTACGCCGCAGCCTTCGGGTTCAACATCACCGCCTACAAGGGACAGGAGACCGGCAGCCGCGAAACGGCCAGCTACCTGCTCGAGCAGGGCAACATCCGCTTCGTGCTCACCACCGGCCTCACCAAGGACCACCCCGCTCAGCGCCACGTCAACCTGTTCGGCGATGGCGTCAAGAGCGTCAATTTCACCGTTCGCGACGCCGAAGATGCCTACGAACAGACCACGCGGCGCGGCGGCCACTCGGCGCAGAAGCCGACCGTTGAGACCGACGAGCACGGCTCGATCACACGCTCGGCGATCTTCACGTACGGCGAAGTGACGCACGCCTTCATCGACCGCTCGCGGTACAAGGGCAAGTTTCTGCCGCACTTCGTGCCCATCGACCCGCCCGTCAACCGCATCAACGACAAGGGCGATTGCGGCCTCAAGTTCGTCGATCACCTGGTGGGCAACGTCGAGCAGGGCAAGATGAACGAGTGGGTGAAGTGGTATGAAGACGTCATGGGCTTCACCATGTTCAAGCACTTCGACGACAAGGACATCTCCACCGAATACTCGTCGCTCATGAGCAAAGTCATGAGCAGCGGGCGCGGCCTGATCAAGATGCCCATCAACGAGCCCGCGCCTGGACGGGGCAAGAGCCAGGTGCAGGAATACCTCGACTGGCATCACGGCACGCCCGGCGTGCAGCACCTCGCGCTTCGCTCGCGTGATGAGATCAACTCTGTGCGCCTGCTGCGAGATCGCGGCGTCGAATTCCTGAAACTGCCCGATACCTACTACGACATCGTCTGGGATCGCGTCGGCGAGATCGAAGAAGACCGCCAGAAGATCAAGGAACTGGGCATTCTCGTGGATCGCGACGACGAGGGCTACCTGCTGCAGATTTTCAGCCGGCCGGTGCAGGATCGGCCGACGCTGTTTTTTGAGATCATCACCCGCCGCGGCTCGCAGAGCTTCGGCAAGGGCAACTTCAAGGCGCTTTTCGAAGCGCTTGAACTCGAACAGCAGCGGCGCGGCAACCTCTGAGTGCGCGTATGGATCGGGGGAGCCGTGGTCCAGAGGTCGGCTCTGCGACCGGCGGGCCACGCTCATGCGCGCGAGAGTTCCAACGTGACTGGCAACGACCGCGCGCGGCCTGCGCTCTTAAAGCGTCCCTTGGCCACGCGCCCGCCTCTTTACTGAGCCAATCAGCGCAGATCGAAATATCGATTAGTCGCGGGGCCGAACCAACCGAGATGCAGGTCGCGCATCTGCGATTCGGTGACGCCGAAGAGGGTGGCCCGAGTGAACGAGAGTTCGCGCAAGGCGACGTGCGCATCGGCCCAGGCGATATTCGCGGTCGCGGCATGGCGAAAGTGAATGCTGGCGTCGAGAGGGGCGCCGGTGCCGCGGGTCAGCGGCGGTTCGGCGAAGCTGTACTCGATCAGGCGCAATGTCGGCACGGGCATGGCCAGCGCCGAGTCGGTGAACATGACTGTCTCATCCGGCCGCCCAATGGCCGCCGCGCGCACGCCTGCCTCGTCTTTGCCGCTCTCCTCAACTCCCAGATATGCGTTGTTGTATCCGTAGCCGCCGCAGCCGGCCTCGAAGTCAGTCGCTTCGCGCGGACCGGGCCTGAACGACGGGCACCGGCGCACGGCGCCCTCCGGCCCGAGCAGCGGCGAAAGCGGTCCGCCCCGCGGCTCGAACGGCTCGCGCGTGCTGAGCCGAACACCAAACCAGCGATCGAGATTGCGATCGAACCTCGCAGCGCCGGGAGCAAGCGACCCCGCCGACTCGTTCGCGTAAGCCAGGTTCGCGAGCGCCAGTTGGCGGAGGTTCGAAGCGCAGCCGGCGCTGCGCGAGGCATCCCGAGCCCCTCGCAGCGCCGGCACAAGCAGCCCGACGAGCGCCGCCGCGATGCCCATCACCACGAGCAACTCGACGAGGGTGAAGCCGCGGCGGAGTGTCCGCTGGACGAGTTGCATGCTCACCTCACCGCCGCGACGGCGCCGATCTCGGCTGATACTTCGCCGAACTGGCCGTTGATCGAATCGACCGCATTCGTGATGCGCACGAAGTCGATCCCTGCCAGGTTCGCCGGCTCGCCGGTCAGCGGGTCAACAGCCCACGCGATGTCAAAGCCGTCGCCGCCGCCGCTGCCGGGCGTGATGCCTTCGCGTCGGGGGTCGTCGGGCACGGTGTAGAAATCTTCCGGCCGCATTGTCGGGTCATCGATGATGTTGTCGCCGTCCAGATCGCCCAGCAGCAGCACGGGGTTCATGTCCGCGTAGCCCCAGAACGCTTCGCTGCCATCCGTGTTTTCGTTGACGATGGGTGGGTGACCGAACGGCTCATCCGGAAGGATGAAGTGCCCGTTGCGGCGCTGATTCTTCGGATCGGCGAGGTGCGAACCGGGAACGACGAACCACGGATCATCGGCCAGGCCGTTGCGATTCACGTCGCAACTCACCTCAACGACAGCCGCTTCGGCAAAGCGGATTGAGGGCATGCCGATCAGCCACGACGCATTGCCGAAGACGATGAAGTCCAGTCCCAGCGGATGATTCGGGCTGTCCCAGATGGTCCGACTGAAGCCGAGCGTGATCGAACCGCCGAACCCGCCGAGCGTGACGAGTTTGGAGAGATCGGGTGTCAGCGTCCCGCCGCCGATCGGCGCGCCAAGGGCGCGAAGCGGATCGTTGTAGCGAGGATCGTTGGTGAACTGCCCGGGAGCGGGGGAGTAATCAACGACGCGCATGGCGAACGGATCGGACGGCGGGGCAATCGTGCGGTAGGGCGGCTTGGCGGCGTGGGCAATGAGCGCCAGACCCATCGCCACGCCGACCGGCGCCACGCGGAGGTATTTCACAATGACCTCCTCTCCCGCCGCGGGCGGCGGAGCAACACGACCACTCCGACGCCCAGGCTCGCCAGCGCCCCGGGAGCGGGGATCGGCGCATAGCGATAGAGCAGCGAGGACGAGCCCGATGCGACGAGCCACTCGCCGGTGAGCGTGTTGTATCGAGCGCTGTAGAAGCTGAACGGGTTTTCGTCAGGATCGTCGCTGAACAGATCGGGCCACTCGAGCGCGCCCATGCCGGCAAGCGCCCGCCGCACCGCATCGCCGTCCGCAACGGCAAAGTAGTCGTACTGCCCGCGATCGATGTCTCCGCCGCCGACGAAGAGATGCTCCGCCGCGTCGAAGCCCAGATCCGAACCCGAAAGCACCTGGCCGATGAATTGGCCGCTCGTGGCGAAGTCGATAGCGCCCTGCTGGCCGCTGAGCACTTGAGCGATGTCGCCCGCCAGGAAGGCGCGAATGTCGCCGGTCGCCGATCCTCCCGGAATGAAGTCGTAGCCATTGGCGGTGAAGAGGTTGCCCGAGCCATCGAACGCGACGCCGCCCGAGGCCCCGTCGAGTGATATGACGCGCGTCGAATTGCCGCTGCCCAGTTCGAGGATGCGCACCTCGCCGAGGAACGTGTTGGGATCGGCGGCGCTGATGGCAATGCGATCGTTGTCGTACCACGTGGCCGCGTAATTCTCGTGCAGATACGAGCGGTGCGCGATCGAGCCGCCATTGAGATCCGCCAGCGCGACCTCGTAGACGTGTGCGCTGCCGAAGTTGCCGTCACCGACCACGAAGCGCGAGCCACTCGGACTCACAGAGAGAAACGAAGCACCGAACTCGCTGATGAGCCCCGGGTCGAACGAGCCCATGTCCATGAACTGGCCGGAGCCGACGGCGGTTTCGACGAGCACCGACTCGCCATTCATTCCGATGAGCCGGCCATCGGCGAGCACATCGAACGCGCCGCCGGGCCCGCCTTGCGAGCCGACATAGTGCAGCGGCGGGGCAGCGCCTTGGACATCTCCGGCGCCGAATGAAAAGGTGACGACGAGCGCGGCCGCGACCGCCGCTCGTCCCGAATGCCAGAACACAAGCATGACACCACTCCTGATGTTCGCCTCTATGCGCGAGAGGCGGTCCCTGGACATAACCGGCGACACGGCCGCTCTCGCCGCGCCGTGGTCGAGCCTTCTGCCAGGAACGAACAGAAGTCAGTGCCGCGACGTCCCGAAGCGCGAGGACGGCCAACCCAGAGGCCGCAATCGCTCAGCGATCACGGCCACGTGCCACTGGCAGGTCTTCCGGCTCAGGGTCTGTCTCGCCCGACCGCCTTCCCGTCCGTTTTCCCAGCCGCAGGTTCGGCGGGGGGACAGTGGCGTTGTGGTCGGGCGGCTGCCTCGGATGACATCCAGAGGCGACCCATTACGGCGGCGCGTCCGCGGTGGAATTGCACCACGCTTCCCATTTCAGCCCTCATCAGCCGGGCAGGTTGTCCTGCTGCGACGGAGTCGGGCGCCATTGACGGGGCACTCTACCGATCGCAGCGCACGAGTCAAACGCCGCGGACGAACGCCGGGACCGGGTTTTCGACCGGCTCGCTTTTGGGTTGCCGCATTGACACCGGGGCCCGCCCTCGATACATTCCGTACTTACGATGACGCAACTCCCGGCCCCAGCGGGCAGCTGCGCCGCGTCGGCAACCGGGGGTGTTGCGGCCAACGGTCGTCGTGTGCTGTTTTCACCCCTTTGGCGGAGGTCACCTGTGCTCCACACGTCACTGCGCCGGCTCTTTGTGTTCGGCCTGCTCGTCTGCTGTCTTGGACTCGCTGCGAACGTTGTCGCGCAGCCTGTCGAACCGGGCGGCAAGTCCAGAGAAGCGGAACTCCTCGAAGACTTCATCCACTACACGCTTGTCGCCCGTCCGGACCTGGCGCACAGTGCGGCCCAGGCCCTGATCGAGTCGAGCGTGACCGACGCCGAGTTGTACCAACTCGTGGACGAAATGGGGATCGGCAAGCGGCTCGACGACGCCCTCGTCCGCGCCGCCCGCAACGCCGAACTCGAAGAGATCGCCGGCCAATTGCAGGGCCGGCTCAACAAGGGTCGCATCGACATGGCCCGCGATCCGGAAGAAATCGCGCGGCACATCAAGAACCTCGTGGGGACGCCGCGCGGCCGGCTCATGGCCGAGCAGGCGCTGCGTGCGGCAGGCGAGTATGCCGTGCCCCAACTGCTGGACGTCATCACCGGCGCGAGCCCCGCCGAACTCAAGGCGCGGTGCACTTCCGTGCTCGTGAGCATCGGTCGTCAGGCCGTCACTCCGCTGAGCGTCGCGCTGCCGCATCTCGATCCGGTCAGCCAGGAGCGCATCTGTGAAATCCTTGGCCAGATCAACTACTACCACGCACTTCCCGCTCTGGTCACGCTGGCGGACAGCGGCAAGGCGACTCCCGCAGTTCGAGCGGCCGCGCGTGCCGCCGCCGCTCGCCTCGGCGCCGTGGTGGACGCGGATCCCGTTGACGCCTGGCTCTCACTGGCGGAACTTTACTGGGGCGAATCGCAGAGCCTCGTTGCCTGGCCCACCGAAGCCACGAACAACATCTGGTACTACGCCAATAACTCGGGCCTCTATGCCGTCCCGGTGCCCACGGGGATCTTCTCCGAAGTCATGGTCATGCGATGCTCGGAAAATGCCCTGGTGCAGTCCACCGACTCGCTCGACGGCTTGAGCATGTGGATTGCCGGGAACTTCCGGCGCAGCGATGAACTGGGCGATGCAGCGGATCCGACCTACGGCCCCGATCGCCGTCCGCCTCTCTTCTACGCCGTGGCGGCGGGCCCGGCCGCTTCGCAGATGGTGCTCGACCGAGCGAACCGCGACCTCAACGCCCGGCTCGCGCGGCACGCTATCGAGGCCCTCAACGGCACCGCCGGCGGCGCGAGCCTGTGGGTCGGCAACAACCGTCCTTCGCCGCTGATCGAGTCGCTTAACTTCCCCGAGCGGCGCGTGCAGTATGATGCAGCGCTGGCCTTGGGCCGCGCTCTGCCGACTGAGACCTTCGACGGCGCCGACCGCGTCGTGCCGATTCTTGCCGGCGCCATCCGCACGGGCGACGAGCGATTTGCAGCAGTGCTCGCCGACAACCAGGAAGATCAGCGCAGTCTCGCGTCGAACCTGCGGGACATGGGCTTCACTGTCCTCCCGCCCCGCTCGACTTTTGAGGGCCTCCGGGCCGATCTTGCCGCGGCGCCGGCGGTGGACCTTTTCCTGCTCATGATTTCACCGGATCGACTGACGGAGACGATCGCCTCGATCCAGTCCGACGACCGCATTTCGGCTACTCCGGTGGCGGCGCTGGTCGCCGCGGAGGATCTGCCCCGCGTTCGCAATGCGTACGAGGGCAATCGCCGCGTTTCCGTTATCCGGCTCGGGCTCCAGCAGTCGCAGATGGACGCGGCTCTGCAAGCCCTGATCGGGCGCACCACGGGCGATTTAATCACCCGCGAGGAAGCGGATGCTTATGCGGACGAATCGCTGCACGTCCTGCGCGACATCGCCGTACGCAACAGCGCCGCTTACGACATCAAGCGAGCCGAAACGGCGCTCGTCGAGGCGATCTCCACCTATTCCGGCGAACTGCGCCTGACCGCGGCGCAGACCCTCGCATGGGTGAACGGGTCGCGGGCGCAATCGGCGCTGCTCACGGCGGCGCTGGGTGAGACTGACGAAGCCGTGCAGATCGCACTGCTTAACTACGCCGCACAATCCGCAAAGCGTTACGGTTCGTACGCGAGCGACGCGCAGATCACCTCCCTGGTCAACCTCGTCAAGACGGCTCGAGGCCCGGTCGCCACGGCTGCGGCTCAGGCGCACGGCGCCCTGAATCTGCCGGCGCGAAACATGGTGCCGCTGATCATCTCGGACTGATCGCTTCGGCGCGATCTCAAACCGAAGGTTATCGAACACGCAGGCCCGCGCCTGCGTGTTTCGCTTTCTGCTGCGCAGGGCGGCGCGGGCAGGTCTCAATAGGCGCTGAAGCGCGCAGGCGGCAGAGTCGGATGCCGCTTGAACCGCGGCACTCCAGCGGGCGCAGGTTCAAGTCGATTTACATGGGTATGTATCGCTCATCCGCATTCGGTCTGTGCTCACCAAAGCCCGGCTCGCCAGGAATTGCGGGCCCGAGCGAGCACAGCGGCTCCGGCGCACGGTGTCTCGGTGGGGAGGACACCGGCTCCGGACCTTGCCTTGTCGGGCGCCACGTGGCTCCCGGGGCAACGCATGAGAACGTGTCCCGCGGCGCCGGTCCGTCAAGGCGGTTCACACGAGCAGGTTCGGACCTTTTTGTGAAGGAGTCATCGATGAAGGTTTACCGTCGTACGAAGGGTTTTACGCTTGTCGAAATTCTGATCGTCGTCGTCATTCTCGGCATTCTGGCCGCGATCGTCATCCCGCAGTTCACCAACGCGAGCCAGGAAGCCTCGGCCTCCTCGCTCAAGAGTCAGCTGCAGACGGTGCGCAGCCAGGTCGAACTGATGCGCGTCAAGCACAACGGCTTCGTGCCCGACTTCTCGGCCGAGCAGTGGGTGCCCCTGACCGATCCCGCCACGTATAACGCGGCGTGGACCGAGGGCGCGTATCTTCAGTCCGATCCGATCAACCCGTTCACCGGCAATTCGCTCATCGTCGCGGGCAGCGACCCGCTGACGGAAGGCGACCCCGCCACGGACGGCTGGCTGTGGGACGACGCCAACGGCCGCATCTACGCCGTCGGCTTCGACGAGATCAACAACGTTTACATCTACTAATCCGCTGTAAACGTAAAGCTTCAGAGGCGGCAGCGGAAACGCTGTCGCCTCTCTTTTCCAATCAGAACGGCCTGACCGGCCAATGCGGTGGACCGGAGTACCTTGCCATGCGCTTCACCTCAACATCACGGGATCGCGGCTTCACGCTCATCGAGATCCTCGTCGTCGTGGTGATTCTCGGCATACTTGCGGCAATGGTGATTCCGCAATTCACCAGCGCCCGCGTGGAGGCCTCCGTCTCGACCGTCAAGAGCCAGTTGCAGATCGTGCGGGGTCAGATCGAAGTCTACAAGGCGCGGCATGGCTCGCTGCCTCCGCTGGGCACGAGCGGCACGGCCGCCGACTGGGATCCGCTGGTCAATCCGCCTGATGAAGTCAAGTACCTCCAGGCGGCGCCCTATAACCCGTTTACCGAGTCGGCGGGGATCGGAGATACCGAGTCCGTGAACATCGGGTGGGTGTGGGACGACGTAAATGGAATCATGACCGCCCCGTTTTTTGACGAAATCACCAATACCTACAACCCGCCCGGATGATCGCTGCGCTGCAGCCATCCGGAAGTGCGGCTCGCTCACCTGGGGTGGCGCACGTTCGCGGCTGGTGGTTTCAATGGAGTGGCTGATGTTCGGCACGACCTCTCAGACCCGTTCGCACTGCTGCCGGCCGCGGCGCGCGTTTACGCTCGTCGAACTGGTCATCGTCGTGCTCATCATCGCGATTCTCGCCGCGATCGTGATGCCGCGCTTCTCCAGCGCCTCGGACATCGCCGGCAGCTCCGCGCTCATGCAGGACCTGCGCTACATCCGCCAGCAGATCCAGGTTTACCGCGCCCAGCACTTCGGCGTCTCACCAGGCTACGCAGGCGGCGATCCGAACGTGACGCCCACAGAGGCCGACTTCATCGCGCAGATGACCAACCCCACGTCCGCCGACGGCTCGATCGGATCGAGTTCTTCCCAGACATTTCGTTTCGGTCCGTACATGGCGGAGATGCCCATCAATCCAATCAATCGATCCAGCGCCATCTGGGTTGTGCCCAACGGCATGACGTTGCCGCCGGCGCCGACCGGACCGAGCACGCACGGCTGGCTCTACAAGGCGGAAACGCTCGAGTTCAAGGCGTACGTCGCGGGTCAGGATGAGAATGGCCGAGCGTACTACGACTATTGATCCCGCCTCCAAAGACCGCAACTTCAGACGCGGCGTGGCCTGGAGCGAAGTGCTGTCGCTGCTGGTGCTTGGTTCGTTCATGGCGCTGACGGCTGCGGTGATCGGCCCGCGACTGCTTCGCGGTTCGCCAACAGGCCCGGACGAGACGGCAACGGCTCCGCTCAGCGGCCCGCTTGCCGGTCAGCAGCAGATGCTCCGCGGGCTGCTCGATCGCGCCTCGGCCATTCTCGCGCTGCACGAGAGCACGGCTGAGACGGGCCAACTCGACACGCTCGTGCTGTGGCTCTCCGACGATCGCTTCCCCGGCCAGGTGAATCTCTCCGAAGTGCTCGTCGTCCGGTTCAGTCCGATGCTCCGCTCGATCATCGCCTGCACGTGGGCTCCGCCGGCGGAGGAAGATCCGATACTCTCGGACCAGGCATGGGCCACGCCGCACCGCATCGAGGAACTGGCCGCGAGACCGGACGTGGTCCGGGCCATCGTCGCGCAACCGGTGATCGCCTGCGAGATTACCGGAATCAGGACGGCCCAGACGCTACGTCCGGACGCATCTGAAGGGCCGTTGGCGTTGAGGCTTACCTGGTTTGACGAATCTACCGATAGTCGCGATGTGAGCACGATTCGGACGGAACTGCGCCTGCTCGCTCGCTCCAGGCGTTTCTGAGCATCACTCAGGCGGGTTCCTCCGGCGAAACAAGGAGTCGCGCCATGCGCCGATCGAAGTACCTCAAGACCGTGCTGACCGTCAACGCGGTCGCGCTGTGCCTGCTGGTGGTGATGTTCGCGACCGATCGCGGCGTGCTGGCGCGCCCGGCAATGGCCAGCGAGCAGTTCGGCATTCCCGACGCCGCCAGCCAGCGGCTCGAAATGATCCGCGAACTTCGGCGCATTTCCGCCTCGATGGAGAGTCTCCGCCGCGACCTTGAGAAGCGCGAGTTCAACGTCAAGGTGACGTCCATGCCGCCGGTCAAGGTCGATAACGACGAGTCGAAGTAATCAAGTGGTCGGGAAAGGGTGCTGGAGGTACGGAGCAGTTCGACATGCGTTCTTCTTCACTGCCGAAACTGATTGGGCGCCCCGGGCGACGGGGGTTCACGCTCATCGAGATCCTGATCGTGGTGACGCTCATGGGCATTGCCGCATCGCTGCTCATTCCCAACATGAGCAACGCGGTGAGTTTCGAAACCGAAGCGGCCGTGCGGCAGATCGTCGCCGATCTCTCGTTCGCCCAATCCGACGCCATGGCGCGGCAGGCGCCGCGGCGCGTGCTCTTTGCCGAAGACGGCAGCGGGTACCGCATCCTCGCCTCGCCGTTCGATCCCGAGAACGACGTGCTCTATGACCCCATCTCCGACGGAGGGTCGGGCAAGTACATCGTGAACTTCCAGACGGACGAGCGCTTTCGGATGGTGGCGCTCGAAGACGTCGTCTTCGACGGCGCCAACAACTACATCACCTACGACGCCATCGGCGGCCCGATCAACGGAGAGAACGCGTCGAGCATCGGCGGTTCGCTCGTCGTCAGTGGGAGCGATGGCCGGTTCCAGATCAACGTGAGCGGCTTCACGGGGCGCGTCTCCGTACAACGGCTCGAATAGCAGTCAGTCTGGCGCACGCGAGAAGGAGCGCTTCGGGTGAGATGGAAGATCCTCAATAAAGCGGCATTGCCCATCGGCGTGGACATTGGCCACAGCGGCGTCAAACTCATGCAGCTCGACGACGCCGGCGGGACGCTTCGCGCCCTGGCGGCGGCTCGTAAGTCTTACGGCCGCCCACTCCCCGACGAACCGGTGCAGCGCAAACTCGAAATCGAGCGCACGCTGCGCTCCGCCCTGGAGATGGCCGCGTTCAAGGGCGATGCATGCATCATCGCGCCCAGCCCGTCTGATCTCATGCTTCGCGCCGTCCGGCTTCCGACGATGACCGATGACGAGCGCAACAAGGCCGTGCGCTGGGAGGCCTCGGAGCGCTTCGGCGTGCCGATGGATGACATCGAGGTGGAGTGGATCCGCGCCGGGGAAGTCTCGCAGGGCCACGACACGCGCGACGAGGTCGTCCTCATTGCGGCGCGCAGCGCGGTGCTCGGAACGTACCTGGATGCGGCAATGGGCGCCGGGCTGCGCCCGCTGGCGGTGGATGCTCCCTTCCTCGCCGCCGCGCGCAATCTGACCCGCCCTCTGCGGCGCCAGGAAGACAAGTCGGTCGTGCGGATGATCATCGACGTCGGGCTGAGCCTGACGACCGTGTGCATCACGCGTGGCCGCCAGCTGGCGTTCGTCAAGGCCGTCGAGATCGCCGGCAAGGAATTCAACAAGGCCGTGTCCGAGCGGCTCAGTCTTGACGACGACGCCGCCCGGCAGTTGCGCATCGAACGCATGTCGCACGACAGCGAATCGGGCGGCGCCGACCGCGTCAGCCGGGCCGCTTTCGAAGCGACGCGGCCGCTCATGCACGAGCTGGCGCAGGAAGCGGCTCTGTGCCTGCGATATTACAGCGTGACGTTCCGCGGCGCGCGTCCCGACTTTGTGAGCATCATCGGCGGCGAGGCGCGCGAGCCGAACCTGGCGTCCATCCTCACCGAGCATCTGAAGGTGGATGCACGCGTCACCGGGCCGCTTGAGGGCATTGATGTGGCGGCCGCGGAGATGCGCCTCGACCGACGCCACGCGACACTGACCGAGTGGGGGGTCGCGGCCGGCCTGAGCATGCGCACCGCGTCGTCGCAGCAACCATCGCTGGCCGATCGCGTCGCCGCTACCGCATCGCGCAAGGGCGCTGAGCGAAAGAGAGGTGCCGCGTGAGTCGCAACATCAATCTCATGCCGCCCGCCTATCGCGAGCGCCTGGGCACCTCGCGCCTCCGGCAGCGATTCACGACGTACGGGCTCGTTGCCGCAGTGGCCATTGGAGCGCTGGTGATTCATTCGCGCGCCGGCGTCGGCCGCATGAAAGCGCAGGCCCGTGATCTGACCGCCCGTGTCGCCGAACTTGAAGCCGTCCGCGCCGAATCGCTCGAACTGAATCGAAAGGCTGATGCTCTTGCGCGGAATCTTTCGGACTACTACCGCCTTGCCTTGCCGATCAACGTGACGGAGGTGCTGGGCCTGTTGAGCCAGAACATGCCCGAGGGGCTGTATGTGACCGAACTCATCATGGGCGTGGGCCAGCGCGCCGAGTCCATGTCGGCGATGGAGGAACTGCGCCAACGCGTGAACCGATCCAAGAGCCGCAAGACCGAAGATCGCCGCCAGGTGCGCTACCTCTCGGTGGACATCACGGGCGTGGGGCAGGACGGCGTGAAGGTCGCCGAGTTCGTTGGCCGCCTCGAATCGCAACCCGCCTTCGGACGGGTGCAACTCGACTACGACCGAACCAAGAGCATTGACGAGTCGGCGGTGCGCGAGTTTCGCGTGCGCTTCGAAGTCGATCTCGAGTGCCGCTACCTCACCAGCGCGGTCGGAGTGGAAGGAGCAGCCGGCGATGAATGAGACGATGGGCCGCATCAAGTACAGCGCCATTCTCCTGGCGGCCGCCGGGGCGGCATACTTCACGCTCGTCCGGCCGGCCTACCACACTCGGTCAGCCGTGCTCGCCGAGGTGCAGGAGCTGACCACCCGCGTGGCGCAGGCTCAGGAAGATCTTGCCGACCGCGATCGGGCCCGGCGGCGCCTCGCCTCGCTTCAGTCGAGGCTTGACAGCGAAACCAAGGAACTCCCGGAGTCAAGCGATGTCGCCGGCGTCATCAGCGGCATCTCGTCGGACATCCGCCAACTTGGCCTGAGCGGCCAGAAGCTCGATCGGGGCAAGGACACCGCAGTCGGCTCCACGGCCAGCAGCGGCCTGATGATCGAGACGACGGGCCAGTTCAACCTGGTGGTGGATCTGCTGCGCCGGGTTGAAGCATTGCCAAGACTGGTGCGCATCAGTTCGCTCACCGCCCAGAACCTCGACCGCAACGCCGGTGCGGTCAAGGCGACGATCGGTCTGGACGTCTACTACCGCATCGCCGGCGAAACGGCGGCAGCGCCAACTCGGCCGTGAGGAGGAGCCAGACGTGAACGACGATCTGCAACGAATCTGGATCCGGCTTTCCGCAGACCGACGCAAGTTCAGCGCCATGTGCGTGCTCGCGGTGCTGGGGCTGCTGCTCTGGGCGCGCCTGCTGCTGCTCAATGACGTGCCGCGCACCGGCCTGGCCGAACCCGCGCCCGCCGAGGCGGGGCCCGCGCCGGATGCGTCCAAGGCGCCGGCGAGCGGGTCCGCGAAAGAGAGCGATCGACCCGCGATCGAGTCGGCGCCGATCGTTTATCTGGACTCCGCGACCTCGCTGGCGCGGAATTTCTTCCAGGCGCCGGAGGCAATGTTTCCCCAGACGGAACAGGCTGCTTCCGTTGACGACACTACCCCCAAGTCACAAACGGATACGCCCGAAGATTCTCCGGAGACGGAGCAGCAGCGCATCGGCAACGAGGCGCTGACGCTCCGGCTCGAGAGTCTGATCCTCGGCAGCGCACCGGCGGCGGTCATCAATGACCGCGTCGTGCTCGAAGGGGGACGGATTGAGGGTTTCGTGCTTGAGCGCGTGCTCAAGCGGAGTGTGATCCTGGTGAAGGATCAGGTGCGGGTGGAACTGAAGATGGACACTCCGGGCTGATCCGGTGCGCCGAAGCGCACCGACCTGGGGAGGGAGAAAGCAATCATGTTGGACTGCACGAACGGGAAGTTCTTCTCGCTGGGTTTGCTCCGCTCGTACGGGTTGGTCTGTGCCGCCTGCGTCGGCCTGGCAAACCCCGCCACGGCGCAGGTCGATCTTGACTCGTGGGCCGATGATCCGCCGGCCGCCTCGAACGCGACGACGGAGACCGACGGCGGCGACGACCTCGCCGGCAAAGTCGCCGTCTCGGCCTACTCGACGGTTGACATTCACGTGCAGAACACCGATCTGGCCAAGGTGCTGCAGATGCTCAGCATCCAGAGCCAGCGCAACATCATCGTCTCCAAGAACGTCAGCGGCACCGTCAGCGCTGACCTCTACGACGTGACCTTCTTCGAGGCCCTCGACGCCATTCTCAACAGCAACGGCTACGGCTACATCGAGGAAGGCGCCTTCATCAAGGTCTACACCCTCGAAGAACTCCGGGCCATCAAGGAAGCGGCGCGCCAGCTCGCCTATCGCCGCTTCGAGCTGAGTTATCTCAACTCGACCGACGCGTCGATCTTCGTGCAGCCGCTGCTTTCTGAAAAGGGCACCATCGCGATCAGCGCCGATGTCGCCGCCGGCCTCAAGCCGGACGAATCCGATGCCGGCGCCGACAACTGGGCCAATCCCGCGACGATGGTCGTGCACGACTACGAGGAGAACCTCGAGGAGATCGCGCGGCTCATCGGCGAACTGGACATCCGCCCGCAGCAGGTGCTCGTCGAGGCGACGGTCCTGCAGAGTTCGCTCAACGAAGACAATGCCTTCGGCGTGGACTGGAGCATTCTTGCCGACGTGAACTTCAACGACTTTACCAATCCGCTCTCCATCGTCGATGACCTGATTACGGGTTCGGGCGACAGCGGATTCCAGCCTGGGGACAACAAGGCATTCGCGATCCGAAACGGCGTCGGCCAGACGCAGCGCGCCGGCGGCCTGAAGATCGGCGTCATCTCCGATGACATCTCCGTCTTTCTCCGCGTGCTGGATGAAGTGGTGGACACCACCGTACTCTCTCGTCCGCGCGTACTGGCGCTCAATCGCAACCGCGGCCAGATCCTCATCGGCCGCAAGATCGGCTACCTCTCGACGACTTCAACCGAGACGAGCACGACGCAGACCGTGCAGTTCCTCGATACTGGTACGCAACTGATCTTCCGGCCCTTCGTGGGCAAAGACGGCTTCATCCGCATGGAACTCAAGCCCAGCGTGTCGGAAGGCATCGTCCGCGATGTGACCGGCAGCGACGGCAGCACGTTCACCATTCCGGATCAGATCACGAATGAACTCCAGACCAACGTGGTCGTGCGCGACGGCTACACGATCGTGCTCGGCGGCCTGTTCCGCGAAGAGACGACGCTCACGCGCCGCCAGGTTCCGGTGCTGGGCGACATTCCCATCATCGGCGCCGCATTCAAGGGCAAGGAAGACGCGACTCGCCGCAGCGAGATCACCTTCCTCATCACGCCCTCGATCATGCGCGATGAAGTGCTGATCGCTGAAGGCGGCCGCGCGAATGAACTGGTCAACGACGCCCGCTTCGCGGCCCGCAACGGCGTTCTGTGGTGGAGCAACGATCGCCTGACCTCGAATCACAACCTCGCGGCCGAAGGGGCCATCGCCGCCGGCGATTTCGAACTGGCGCTGTGGCACATCGACTGTTCGCTGCACCTGCACCCGGATCAGCCACTCGTGATCGAAATGCGCGAGCGCCTGCTGGGCAAGTCTGAGAAGTGGTTCAACGGTTCGATGATGCGCCACCTCACCGACGAGCGCATCAAGACCAGCATGGATCTCAAGAACAAGACCGAACAGACGGCCAGCGCGCCGACGGACTTCCAGAGCGATCCGCTGCTCGGTCCGGCCAAAGAGAATGCCGAGCCTCTCGACATGGAATCGCTCCTCTTTGAAGACCAGCCCGAAGCGACGCCGGCTTCCGAGGTAACTCCCGCCGCCGACCCGCAGACCGAGCCCGTGACGGGTAACGAGCCGACGGCAGAGCCGAGCGAGCAGTCGAGCGCTCCCAAGACCGGCGGCGCCCTCAAGACCGCATCGGCGAAGACGAGCGGCAAGGCGGCCAAACCCGCCAAGGCGGATAGCGCCGGCGACCGCGAGATCTCATGGGGCGCGACCAACGATCCGGCGCAACTCGAGACCAACACCTGGTGGGACGACTTCACTGCGGCGATTTCGCCCGAAGGCTTTGAAATCTGGCAGCTCACGCAGCCGGAGGCGGACGCCGGCCAGGGCGTGGCGATCAACCCCGATGGTGACCCCTGCCTGATCGAAGCGGGCCGCAACGGCAGCGCCACGCAGCTGGCGCAGTACAACGCGCAGATCGGGCAGTCGCTGGCAATCCTCCAGTCACTGAGCCCGATGGGCACGTTGTACTTCGGCCCCGTCTTCACCAACTACCAGGCCTGGCTGGAGAATCAGCAGACGCTGACCGGCTATGCCGAGGTTCCGACTGAGGGTTCCAATGACCCGATCCGGTAATCGATCTGCCGCACGCATTTCCAAGAGAGGTTGTTCCATGACCATTTCCACGATGTTCAGAATCCTGACGCTCGGATGTGCGGCGGCGACCATCAGCCTGAGCGGCTGCGCCACGCACACCGCGGGCGAGCAGGCTCGCATCGACGCCAACAAGCGCCTGAACACAAGCAAGGCCGAACTCGGCGCTCAGCAGGCACGGCAGGATTTCGAGGTGGGCAACCTCAAGAACGCTCTGTTCAACATCAACGGCGCCATCGCACTCGCTCCGGACGATCCGTCGTACTACATCATGCAGGGACGCATTCTGATCGAGATGAACCATCTCGATCCGGCGATGCAGGCGCTTCGGCAGGCGACGACGCTGGATTCAACCAACGGCGATGCGCACTACTACGCCGGCCTGATCTACCAGCGATGGTCGGATCTGGCCAACGCGGTGGAAGAATACCAGGCCGCCTTGCGCACCAATTCCACAAATGCGGATTACATGCTGGCGTCGCTCGAGACGCTGATTTCGATGCGCCGACTCGACGAGGCGGAGGCGCTCGTCGAGTCGTCGCGCCCGCACTTCGAGAACAACGCCGCAGTGCGACGGTCACAGGGCCACCTGGCGATGCTGCGCGACCAGCCGGCGGTGGCCGCCGAGCACTTCCAGAAGGCGCTTCTGCTGCTTCCCGATGACAAGAGCATCATCGAGGTGCTCATCCTCGCCTACATGAAGGCGGGCAACTTCGCCAAAGCCGAGTACTACCTCGACCAACTCTTCCGCGAGTCCGAGTACGCTCAGCGGCCCGACCTGCGGCATCTCAAGGCCCTGTGCCTCACCGCCAACGACCGCCTGGTCGAGGCCCGCTCCGTCTACCTGAAACTCGTCGATGACGATCCGAGCGATCCGCAGATCTGGTTCGAACTCGGCAGTGTCGCATTCAAACTCGGCGACATGCGGCGCGTGCAGAACGTCGTGAGCCGCACGATGGCCGTGTGGCCCAACCGGTTCGAAAGCTACATGCTCCGCGGCATGGTCTTCGAGCACGAGAATCGGATCGACGAGGCGATCGCGAACTACCAGAAGGCGTGCAGTCTGCGGCCGCAGCACGAAGAGCCGTACCTCCTGCTGGGCCTGGCGCTGCAGACGCAGGGCAACGATGCCGAGGCGGCAAAGGCCTTCCAGATGGCGCGGATGATCGCCCCCAACAGCCAGCGGGCTCAGAGCCTGGTGACCCTCGTGGGCGTCGAGACCGAGTCGAGCCTCGACGAGGCTCCAATTCGCTGAATCGTTTGCGGGCAAGGGAGTGAGCGAGAATGAGACTGGCGTGGATGATCTCCCTCGGCGTCGGCGCAACAGCGCTGCTCGCCACGATGCTCAGCGTCCTGGCGGTCACGGCGCTGGGTCCGGGCCTGGCGTCGCTGCATCTGTCCACCGTTCTTATCGAGGCCGCGGTCGCCGGGGCCCTCGGCGCTGCCGGGGGATGGGCGGGCGGCTGGCTCCTCAACGGTCAGCTGGTGCGCCTGCGAACGATTCTCTCCACGGCCGACGCCGCGGAAGCCCCGACGGCCCGGCTCATGGCGCCGCTGGATGGTCTCGCCCGGCGGCACCTGGAAGTCATCGAAGAACTCGCCGCCGAGTCCCGCAACGCCAGGTCGCAGGTTCGCCAGATCGAGATCCGCAAGCACCTCGCGCAGACCGAGGTTGAACACCTGTCAGGCGTGCTGCACTCGCTGCGCGACGCCGTGCTGGTGACCAACGAATTCAACGAACTTGTTATGGCCAACGAAGCGGCGGCATCGCTGTTCAGGTTCGACCGCGAAAGCGCGATCAACAAACCGATCGCGCAGGTGCTGCCCGAGAAAGACATCGTCGCGCTCATCGGCGAGGCGGCCGAGGCGGGCAACACGTCTTCGCGCAAGCACACCGAGTGCGTGTTGCCCCGCGATCCCGAGCCGCTCAATCTCGAAGTTTCGCTCTCGTCGCTCGCCGCGGACGCCGCACACGAGGCCGCGAGCGTCGTGACCATCCTGCACGACATCACGCAGGAGCGCCAGGTCAGCCGCATGAAGAACGAGTTCGTGAGCAAGGCCAGCCACGAGCTGCGCACGCCGCTCAGTTCGATCAAGGCGTACATCGAGATGCTGCTCGACGGCGAAGCGCAGAGCGAGAAGGATCGCCGCGAGTTCTATGAGATCATTCAGCACGAAGCTGAGCGCCTCGGGCGGATGATCGACAACATGCTCAACATCAGCCGCATCGAGGCGGGCATGATCACCGCCACGTGGGAGACTGTGGACATCGTTCCCATCGCCCAGGAGGCGGTGGAACTGCTCAAGCCGCAGGCCGCCGAGAAGGACATCTCGATCCACTTCCAGCGGCCCCACCAGGCCTGCCACGCCGAGATTGATCGCGACATGATCAAGCAGGTCATTACGAACCTGATTTCCAATGCGGTCAAGTACACGCCCGAGGGCGGTCGCGTGACTGTCGCGCCCGATCTGACGGATTGCGATCGATCGGTGATCGTGTCCGTCAACGACACGGGACTGGGAATTCCACCTGAGTCGCTGCCGAAACTGTTCAGCAAGTTCTACCGCGTGAACAAGCACGAGCGCGTGGCCAAGGGCACGGGCCTGGGGCTCAATCTCGTGAAGCAGATCGTCGAAGCCGTGCACCACGGCGAGGTCGGCGTCGAAAGTGAAGTCGGCAAGGGAAGCCGCTTCTGGTTTATCGTCCCATGCAAGCAGGGAGCGTAGCGATGGGTCACAACACCGGCCACAGCGCCAAGCGACAGGGCAAGACGCGGATTCTCGTCGTCGATGATGAGACGTACATCCAGCACGTGGTGCATCTCAAACTCTCGAACGCCGGCTACGAGGTCTTGACCGCCTCCGACGGCGAGGAGGGTCTGCAGATGGCCACGGAAGAGCAGCCGGATCTCATCATCACCGATTACCAGATGCCGTTTCTCACCGGCCTGGAGATGTGCCAGCGCCTGCAGCAGAATCCAGCCACCGCTTCGATTCCCGTCATCATGCTGACCGCGCGCGGCTTCGCGCTTGACGACGCCGACCTGCGATCCGTCAACATCCTCAAGTGTCTCGGTAAACCGTTCAGCCCCAGAGAACTCGTCGCCTGCGTAGGAGCCGCAGTCGGCGATAAGACCGTTGCATGACCCATGCCGCCTCGCCGAATCCGCTTGATCGACCCGACCTGCGGGAGGTGCTCACGCATCTCGCCCTGCGGTGTCACTCGCTCCCGGCGGCGGTCATGGCGGCGGGGCCTGCGCTTGAAGATCCGCGCGTGCTGGACAACCAGTTCGCGTGGCTGTTTGATCTGCTCGGCGGCGCGGCTGATGTCGTGCAACTCGTTACCGCCCAGTTCGGCCGCGAGATCGAATCCGCTCGCGGCCTGGCGCTCGAGGCGCCGCTGCTGCTCATCGTGCTGCCCATCCTGCAGCGGCGCCGGCGCGTGGGACACGTCGTCTGCCTCACGCCGGTGCGCGAACTGGCCGATGATCCGCTGCTTGCTTCCAGGCCCATCAGTCGATCCTCCGGCGGCAGCGATCCGCGCGCGCAACTCCTCGTGCAGCCCCTGCCGGATCGCAGCGCGGTCCCGACGCTCATTCAGGCCCTCGAGTGGTGGCTGCACGACCTGTGCGAACTGCGCGACGCCGCAGGGCATATCGAGTCATTCGGCCGCCAACTGACTGACGCCTACGAAGAACTCGCGCTGCTCCAGAAGGTCAGTCGCAACATGAACGTGGTGCGCCAGCCCCGGCAGTTCCTCGACTCCGTCTGCAAGGATCTGCTCGAGGTCATGCCATACCGGTGGACGGCGCTCAAACTGAGCGAAAAAAAGCAGGGGTGCGACGACTTTGCCGACCTGCTCTTCCGCGCGGGTGAACTCCCCTGCGACCGGCAGCACCTGCTTCGCGTGATCAACGGCATCATCTCGAACCGATGCGACAGCAAGCCGATCGTCCGCGAGGAGGGCCTCAGTTGCGACTGTCCCGAACTCGAGGCGCTCGAGCGGTCGATCATCGTCCAGCCGCTCGCAGATGAGGAAGTCGTCTACGGCGCGCTGGTGGCGGGGGGCAAGATCGGCGAAGAAGCGCAGGTCAACTCGTTCGACCTGAAGATCCTCGGCGCTACGGCCGAGCACGTGCGAATCTTCCTCGACAACGTCGGCCTCTACGACGGCCTGCAGAAAATGTTCCTCGGGACGCTCGAAGCGATCACCGCGTCCATCGACGCCAAGGACCGCTACACCTGCGGCCACTCGCGCCGCGTTGCGTACCTGAGTCGAGAGCTGGCCATCCAGGCGGGCCTGGATCAGGCGGTGGTCGAGCGCGTTCACATCGCCGGCCTCGTTCACGACGTGGGCAAGATCGGCGTCCCCGAGGCGGTGCTCTCCAAGCCCGGCCGCCTGACCGACGACGAGTTCGACATGATCAAGAAGCACCCGGAAATCGGCGTGCGCATCCTTCGTGACATTCCCAACTTCGACGACATCATCCCGGGCGTCATGTCGCACCACGAACGGTTCGACGGGCGCGGCTACCCGCATCAACTCAAGGGCGCCGAGATTCCTCTCTTTGGCCGCATCGTCGGGATTGCAGACGCCTTCGACGCGATGAGTTCGACGCGCACCTACCGGCGGGCGCTTTCGTCCGACGACGTTCTGGCGGAGATGCGGCGCTGCGCGGGAAACCAGTTCGACCCCGATCTGATTCCGCATTTCCTCAAGATCAATTTCGCTGTCTACGAACAGATGCGCGACCATGATCGCGCTCTCGAGCAGCAGAGTGGAGTGGCGGCATGAAACTCAAGTACGAAGACCATGACAAGATCTCGATCGTCTCCATCGAAGGCGACATGACGCACGATCACATCGATTCGTTCCGGCGAACGGTCACGGAGCGCATCAACAAGGGGACGCGCGATTTTGTCCTTCAGGTGCAGAAGATGACCTTCATCGACAGCGCCGGGCTCGAGTCGCTGCTCTGGCTGCAGGAAGCCGCCGCCGAGCATCTCGGCCAGATCCGCGTCGTGGCGCCGGAAGAAAACGTCCGCAAGATTCTTGAGATTACCCGGCTCCAGCACCAGTTCGACATGCACGAAGAGGTCACCGACGCGATTCGCAGTCTGCGCTGACCAGTAGCGCCGCGCCGAGTCGCGCGGCCAGGCAGGAGAACGTCATGATTCAGGCAACCGCAGGCTCCGACCGATGCTCGCTTCGCGATGGCACCAAGATGCAACTCGGCGAGATGCTCCTCGACCGGGGGTTGCTCACGGAGCAGCAACTCAAGGAAGCCCTCGCCGGCCAGGGCGAAGGCGGGCATCGCAAACTGCTCGGCGAAGTGCTCGTCGAAATGGGATACGTGACGGAAGACCAGGTTCTTTCCGTCCTGGCCGAGGCCTACGGCGTTCCGTACGCCAAGGTGTCGCCCAAACTCGCTGACCCGAAAGTCATCGAATCGCTCCCGCGCGAGTTCCTCGAAACCCACGGCGTGCTGCCGCTGTTTCTCGTTCGCGGGCGCCTGACCGTCGCCGTTGCCGAGCCCGCCAATCTCTATCTTGTCGAGGAAATCACCCGGCTGAGCAACTGCGACGTCCAGATCGTCGCCAGCGCCGCCACCGACATTCAGAACACGCTCCGCCAGTACCTGCCCGACGCCAACGTCTTCGTCATCGACGACATCTACCAGGAATTGAACGACGACGACTTCGCCGTCGTCGAGCGGCAGATTACTGAACTGTCGAAACTCGAGGAAGTCGCCGGCCACTCGCCCGTCGTCAAACTCGTCAACTTTCTCATCTACTCGGCGGTGCAGGAAGGTGCTTCGGACATTCACATCGAGCCGGAGAACGGCCGACTGCGGGTTCGCTACCGGGTGGACGGCCGGTTGTACCAGAAGATCAGCCCGCCTCCTGCGATGCAACTGGCCATTGTGAGCCGCATCAAGATCATGTCGGGCATGGACATCTCCGAACGCCGCCTGCCGCAGGACGGCGACATCCACGTCATGCTCGACGGCCGGCCCGTGGACTTGCGCGTCTCGACCATGCCCGGCAAGAACGGCGAGAAAGTCGTTGTCCGCATCATCGACTCAAGCAACGCCATCGTCAACGTCGAGAAGCTCGGCTTCACGCCCGAGATGCTCAAGACCTGGCGCGGCATCGTGAACCAGCCCAACGGTGTCGTGCTTGTCACCGGGCCGACGGGCAGCGGCAAATCGACCACGCTCTATTCCGCGCTCGTCGAACTCAATTCCGAAGAGATCAACATCAGCACGGTTGAGGATCCCGTCGAGGCCGGCATCGTCGGCATCAACCAGTTCCAGGTGAACGAAAAGGCCGGCTTCACCTTCGCCTCGGCGCTGCGCTCGATGCTTCGGCAGGACCCGGATGTGATCATGGTCGGCGAGGTGCGCGACACGGAAACGGCTCGCATCGTCACCCAGGCCGCGCTGACCGGTCACCTCGTGCTCAGCACCCTGCACACCAACGACGCTCCGAGCGCGGTCACGCGCCTGATCAACCTCGGGGTCGAGCCCTATCTCGTGGCCGCCATCGTTCGCGGCGTGCTGGCGCAGCGCCTGGTGCGGAAGATCTGCGTGCACTGCAAGGAGCCGCTGGAGGTGGACGCCATTACGCGCAAGGCCGTGGAGCATTCGATTGGCAAGTTTGAGACGCTCTATCACGGCGTGGGCTGCGCCAAGTGCCGCAACACCGGCTACTCGGGCCGCGTGGGCATCTTCGAACTGTTCATCCCCAGTGAGCACGTACTCGAGGCCATCAGCAAAGGCGCGAACCTGCACGAACTGCGGACCGTGCTCGGCAAGATCAAGTACGTCAACCTGCGCCAGGACGGGCTGCGCAAGGCGGTGGAGGGTTTGACGACGGTGGAGGAAGTCTTCTACTCGACCGCGCTGTGATTCGAGCGGCCAGAACGGAGAATTGAGCCATGGGCGTCTTTACCTATCGCGCGCGAGATCTTCGGGGCGAGCTGATCGACGGAACGATCAACTCCGAATCGATCATGGAGGCCAGCCGCGTCCTGCGCGCCGAAGGCAAGTACGTGCTCGATATCACCCCCGGCGTGATCAAGTCGATGGAGAGCCGCGTCGAGCAGATCCGCACCGCGGAAGCGGCGCGACGCGTCTCGCGCCCCGACGTCATTGAGTTCTGCCACCAGATCTGCGTGATGCTCGAAGCGGGCGTGCCCCTTGGAGATGCGCTCGAAGCGTTTAACGAAGTCGGTCAGACGACGCCGTTTCGCCGCATCTCACGCGCCATCCAGGACGAGGTCCACTCGGGCGCGACGCTCTCCTCGGCGATGTCCCGCTGGCCGCGCGTCTTTCCGCCCATCACCGTTACGCTCGTCAAGGCGTCGGAGGCCTCGGGCACGATGGCGCTCATGCTCGGCCGCGTCGCCAAGTACATGACCAAAGAAGTCAAGACCGCCAAGCAGATTCGCGGCGCGCTGGCGTACCCGTGCGTGATGATCCTGCTCTCGCTGGGAATCACCGCCTTCCTCGTCACCGTGGTGCTGCCGCGCTTTGCGACGATCTACGCGAAGCGCGCCGCCATGCTGCCGCTTCCCACGAAGATGATGCTCGCCCTGAGCAACTTCCTGCAGCACAACTGGATCCCGATCGTGCTCGCAATCGGAGCCGTGGGCGTCACGACGGTCATCTTCATGCGCACTCGGCACGGCCGGCGGCTGCTCGACTGGACAAAGTTGCATGTGCCCGTCATCGGCAGCATGTACCGCCAGTTGTTCCTGACCCGCAGCGCCCGCACGATGGCGACGCTGCTCGTCTCCGGCGTCGATCTGCTCGAAGCCGTCTCGATCACGCGCGGCATCACCAACAACTGCTACTACCAGCTGCTGTGGAAGCAGGTTGAGTTCGACCTCGAACAAGGGCGTTCGCTGAGCAACGCGTTTTCACAGAGCACGCTCATTCATCCCAGCGTCGTTCGGATGATCTCCGCCGGCGAGCACACCGGCCGCCTTGGGCCGGTCATGGAGCAGATTGGCGCCACGGCCGAAGATGAACTCGACGACGCCATCACGCGTGTCACTCAGTTCATCGAACCGACGATGATCGCCATCATGGGCGCCGTGGTGGGCTTCGTGGCCATCGCCATGCTCCTGCCCATCATGACGATCTCGAAGGTCATCAAGTAACGTCTCCAACGGTAAATTGAAAAGGGACCGGCGAGCACGCTCGCCGGTCCCTTGCATTTCGCCGCCGGGCGGATCAGTTGTTGCCGCCGCTGTTCGAGTTGCCGTCTTGCGCGGGTTGGCGGCGGCGGGGCCGCTCTTCCGGCTGCTCGTCGTCGTTGCCGCCGCGTACTTCGCGCGGCAGCAGGGTCTCGGCGTTGGCGACGTTGAACGCCGTAATCGCCGCGCACGTGGACGACTGCACGAGATACTCAGGAATGGCCTGATCCAGCTTGTCGTTCTGCGTGTGCCAGGCGTAGCGGTAGTTCGCGCGGCCGACTTCGTCCCAGAAGAATCCCGGCACGCCCTTGGCATTGAACGAGGCATGGTCGCTCGCTCCGCCGCGCGGCATGCGCGGGTTGATGTGCACTTCAACAGGCATGTCGGGGAAGGCGTCGTTCACCGGCGCGGTCGCTTCGATGAGCATCGGCGCCATCGGCTCCACCACCTGCAGCCCACCCTCGTAGTTGGTCCCGCCGTCATCCACGAACACCGCGGAGATCTTCGAAAGCTCTTCCTCGCTGAGCGTGTCCACGTATGCCCGCGAGCCGAGCAGGCCCTGCTCTTCGCCGGTCCACAGGATGAATCGGATGGTCCGCTTTGGCCGAACGCCGGTGGCGGCAAGAATGCGGGCCGCCTCGAGCGTCACGCAAGTTCCGGTGCCGTTGTCTACGGTGCCCTGCGAGCCTGGTCCGTCCCAGCTGTCCGTGTGCGCGGAGATGATCACGACCTCGTCTGGCTTCTCCGTGCCGGGGATTTCGGCGATCACGTTGTAGCAGGGGACCGGGCCGGGAATGAACGTCGCCTGGCAGTCGAACTCGACGACCACTTCCTCGCCGTCGGCGATGCGGCTGTTCATCGCGTCGTAGTCGGAGCGGCGGACGCTGATGTTGGTCCACGTGGGCAGGTTGTCGAGATCCACGTCCCGGAAGCGCCCGCTCGTGTGCACGATTTCACCGCCGCGCGCTGCGGAAATCACGCCCGCGATTCCCGCCTCCTTGCACTTGGCGAGCCAGTCCGTGGGCGTGGCGCCGGAGGTTTCGACAACGCCGCGCCGCGAGCCGCGCGCCTTCGCCGGCTGCAGAATCCAGGCGCCCTTGAGGTTCTCAGCGATGGCGTCAAACTCCTCCTGGCTGCTGGGCTCGCGGTAGACCGTGCCCCGCACCGGCCCGTTGGTCCCCGGGCTCCACGCCGGCCAGGAGAATTCGAACTCCCGATCAGCGCCCTGGGCGCCGATCATCCGGCCATACGACGGCCCGCGATCGAACCCGACGGGAATCGTTCCCCATTCGCGCACTTCCACGTTCTGCAGGCCCCACGAGCGGAAGAGTTCCGCCTGCCAGTCATTGGCGATCTTCGCCCGGGTCGAGCCGGTCAGGCGCGGGCCGATCTCCTGCGTGAGGTAGGTCAGGTGCTCCATCACCTGGTTGTTGTTCTTGCCTTCGTCGATGATCCGCGTGACTTCCGCGGACCACTCGCGCCTGGCCACCGCGTCATCGGGCGCGAGGTGCGCGTTGGAGCCATCACGGGCGGCGCACCCCGGCAACGCGGCAGCCAGGCACAGACCCAGCGCGGCACTGAACCGACTGACACGGGCGGGAAAGACACGTTCGAGCATTGGGTACCCCTTGTCTGATGAATATCCTGACGCTCCTCGTACGGCCTGGTCGCCGGGCAGTTGCGTCACAGCCATGGGGGTATCCTACCCGGCCGGCCCGACTCAGATGATCCTGCCAAGCAGGAAATCATCGCTGTTGTCGTTGTCGAGAAACCACGTCTCGCCCTTGTTGGTCACCCGCCCGGTGCCGGTGTCGAACGTGATGCGATCCACGCTGCGGGCAGACAGGCCAAACGCCGTGCCGCCGTTGTCTCCGTCGATGTCGCCCAGTGTCACCTTGCCGAACGTGACGGCGCAGAAGAACGAGTTGACCACGTCGAAGGGCTCATCGCGCAGCCCGCGGATCTTGAGCGTCTTGACCCGTGCATCCTCATTCATGATGAGACTCGGATCGACCACCAGCCCGCTGTTCACGGCCAGATCGAAGCCGACGTAGAAGTTGCTGTCGATCGAAGCGCCGAGTTGGATCAGGTTGATGGAATCCTGCGCCTGCACCAGGAGATTCCGCGCCGCGCCGAGCACCTTGACGGACTTGGACGCCTGGTGGAAGTACGACCCGTCCTCGCGCAGCACGATGGCGCCGGTCGCATCGCCGCGCAGCACCGCCGAGGTGAAGGCCCTCGCATCGACGTTGCCGTCGAAGTTGTCGCGCACCTTGACGCGCGAGATGCGGCCGGGCGCTTCGATGCTCACACCGATCACCGAGCCGCGAACGTCGATGGTCCGCCACGATTCGTGCTTGTCCGTCTCGGTCCAGACGGCCCACAAGCCGCCGATCGCATCGCCGATGACTTTGATCACCGCCCGGTCGCCGTCCTCCACGTCGAGGCGCTGGATGGCCATGTCGCCGCGCGCGTCGAAGCGCACGAGTTCGCCAAACGAGTACGTGCCGCCGGTGATTTCCTCAGCCATGAACTTGCGCGCCTCGCGACCAACGACAAAGCGCGAATCGCCGCCGATGTTCTCGAAGCGGACATCGCCGCTGACGTTCTCGTCCTGGCGGATGTTGAAGTTCGTTCCGCCCGCGATGCTCTCAAAGCGCCCGACGCGGAGGCTGTCGAGATCGACGCCGGCCCCGTCGATGTCGGTGCGCAGTACCTTGAGGGTGCGAAGTCCAGAGCCCATCACGCCGCTGATCGTGGCGAAACCATCGCCGTCGCCGCGGCGCTTGACGTTGATCGTCAGCGTGTCGCGCGAAGCGTCCGACTCACCGAGCGTGATAACAAGTCCGCCGTCCGTCTCTTCGACGGCAAACAGACCCGTGCGCGAGTTGAAGCTGATCGTGATCAGGTCCCCATCTGCACTTTCGAACTCGTATGACGAGTAGTAGACCGTCGTGTCGGCCACTTCGGTGCGGATGACCGTCGCCGTGCCCCGGAAGACCGGCGTGGTGCCGATCTCCTCAAAGAGGCTGATGAGCACGATCGGCGCGTCGTTGTTCACCTGCGTGAACTGGCCGAGGTTGCGCGGGCCGTAGGTCTCGAAGGTGATCGCCCCGCCGTCGCGGCTCGCGGCGGTGATGACAATCTGCGGATCGCCGCCCGCGTAGTCGGTGACGAGAATCTGGTTCGATTCCCATTCGTCCGCGAGCGTGGTCGTCGTGCGCGTGTGCATGTCGCCGATGACGATGAACTGGGCGTCGAAGAGCTTGCCGCGCGTCGGCTGGGCGATCGTCCAGTGCGCTTCGTTTATTTTTGCAATGTCGGTGCGGGCCCGGAAAATGCCAGGATCGCCTGACGTCGAGCCGAGGATGTCCAGCAGCACGTCATGGGCATTCTGGCGCATGACCTCGGCTCCCTCGATGCGATCGCCCCACTGAATGCTCAGCAGGTTTACATCGTCATCAAGAAACGCGTCGCCGCGGCCGTCGATGTCCTCATTCATGATCGAACCGGCCGCGTTCGTGTCATCCGGGTCTTCCGCGCGCAGCCCGAGATTCCGTCCGATGTAGTGCGCAATGGTGTTGCGCAGGTCGTCGTAGTCGTACTCGCCGAAGCGGGCGATCTCGTCGGAGAACACCACCGCCATGTCGCCCCGGTTGCCGTTGTCGAGATCGAGCGTGTCCGCCAGGCCGAACGACCGCTGCGAGCCGTTCGCGTTGCGGAAGTTGACATAGTTGAACAGTTTGCCGAACGTCGTCGAGGCGTTGAGCGGCCGCAGCAGCCACTCGGTGCTGTTGTTGTTGTCGATCGTCACGGTGTCGCTGTTGCGGCCACCGACCACGACGCGCATGAATTCGCCGCCGATCGGTTCGTCGGTCACGAACGTGATGTTGAAGTCGGCGAACAGCGCCTCCATGTCGCCGCGGATGACGTCCGCGAAGTCGTTGCCCAGGCCGAAGTCGTTGGCGTCGAACTCGGGCACGTCGTAGTGCGTGCCGCTCAGGAAGAAGTCATCGATGTCGTGGCCGTCGAAGTCGAGATACACCACCTGCGGCTCTTCGAAGCGAACGTTGTCGATCAGCGCCCAGGCGTCCTTCATCGGATCGCTCGAATCGGCGAGCGTGATCTCGATGTCGAGCGTCATCACGCCGCCGGGAATCGTGTACGACGCCGTGAGCAGGTCGGTGTACTCCGTGCCGACTTCAAAGCCAAAGCCCGGCACGTCAGCGTCGAGTTCGGGGTCGCGTTCGTTGACGACGTAGGCCCCGCCCGCCTCGATGCGCCCGCGCCCGTCGGACTGGGCGATGTTCACGCCGTTGACGGTGATGTCGAGGAAATCGCCCCCGTCCGTATCCATGTCCGAGGCGTAGAGGAAGTCGATGAGCAGCCGCTGCGAAACGAGCGAGAAGGGCACGTCGATGGTGAAGCGGATCGTCGCGTAATCATCCGCCGAGCCTTCATCGCCCAGGTCGCGGTAGCGCGTCGTCATGTCGCGCGTTCCCGAGTCGGTCGTGCGTACGCCATCGAACGCGTGCGCAGTGCTGATGCACACGAACTGGCCATTGGGGCCCGAAGGCATTCCCAGCAGGCCCTCGACCGTGTAGTTCTCGAACACACTGACCGCGTCGTCGTGACCCTCGTAGGTGACCATCACACCCTCGGGCAGGTCGAGCGCCGCGGCGATTTCTGCGGGCGTGGCGCTGAGCAGCTTGCGCGGCTCGAGCGGCTGAAACGTCGGGCGCGACTGGGCCTGGAGTTGGGACGGGCTCTGGTCTGTTCGACGGCGACGGATCGTGCGATCGCGAAACGCTGGCATGATGCTTCTCCCGTAACTCGGTGCTCGAGCCCGCTGCACATCAGATGCGCCGGCTCGCAGTTCATTCGCCCGACGGTGGTGGGGAAAGGCGGAAAACCCCGCCGCTACCTCGCTGTGTCGCATCGCGCGACGTTCGTCGGTCGATCTCGTCGGCAGGCGCGGCCTGCCGCTCTTGCTTGCGCAGCCCGACCGTGCGGCGCTGCGTCTACACTTGCGGCGTGCTTCCGATGGTCGCTCATCTCAGCGCTGCCGCAGCAGTACTAGCCATGTTATGCGCCCTGCTGCTGGGCGTCATCCCGGCCTTAAGGAGCGAATCGCCGCACTCGCGCGCCCTGCACGCCTGGCTCGACATCTGGATCCCCCTGATCCTCGCCTTGCCCGTCATCGCCCTGCCTTTTCTCGCCGGGGCAGCCCACTTGCCGCAGCCGGCGATGTTGGACGTCATGGTGACGCTGCCGGTCTCGATCGGCGCTCTGATAGTGGGGCTGGCGCTGCTCGATGGGCGGTTGCGTCCGGTTTCCATCATTCCCTGGCATCATCTGGCCGCGCTCGTCGCCCTGGCCGCACTGCTCACGCTCGCTTCCTTCCTGGGCCGGCTGAGCGACTGGTCCGGCCATCTGCTGCTGACGGCCGCGATCCTCTGGCTCTGGACCGTCAGCAGCGACCCAAACCCCGCCGCCCGGGCCGCAAGCGCCGACGGCGATCCGGTCTTCCTCGTGGACTGGACCGGCCCGCTCGCCCGCCCCATCGGCCGGCTGCCCGGAGCGGCGCTGGCGCTGGGCCCGCTGCTGCTGATGACCGCGGTCGCGGCTCCGTACCTCGCTTCGCCTGATCTGCCGACGTCTCTCAGTGCTGAACTTCGCCTTCTCTGGCTGGCCTTCGCGGCAGGGGCCGTGGCGCAAATCGCGGCGCTCGCTGCGCTCTGGCTGGGCGTCGGCCCCGCGGTCGCCATCCGCTGCGGCGTCTCGACGGCCATCCTCACCGTGCTGCTCGCGGCCGGCGTGCTCTGCGTGCGGCTTATCCCGTGGCTGACGATCATCGCCGGCTTTCGCCACGGCGTCGAGGCCTCCTACGAGGTGCGCGATCTGACCGGCCTCGATGCGCTGCGCATCCCCGCCGCACTCGTGCTCGCCTTGTCTCTCGTGGGACTGGCGCGGTGGTGCTCGCGCCGCTCGCGGGCGGTGCTGGGAGTCGCCCTGGCCGCCGCCGCGTTCCTGTCGCTGGCAGTGTCTCTGACGGGCGTGTGCCGGGCCTGGCCGGCTGCGAACGCCGTCGCCGCGCCCGGTGGCGAGACGGAAGAGACCAGTGCCGGCAGCGCTTCGCCGCAGTCAGATGCAGGCACTTTTCTACAAGACGGCGGCATCTGACCGAACAAGAATCACGCTGGTGCTCTTCCAGCCGCTGTGCATGAGGCGCAGCGCTCACCGCCGCCCACGGAAGGGGTCGCTCTTGAACGCCGTCATGACCTACCGCCGCCGCGTCCTGCCTTCGGTCCGCGAGTCCATCACGCACAAGTTCTGCATCAACGGCCAGGAAGGCTACCTGACCATCGGCCTGCACGCCGACGGCTCGCCGGGCGAACTGTTCATCAAGATCAGCAAGGAAGGCTCGACGCTCTCGGGCCTCATGCAGGCCTACTGCCTCGCGTTCAGCCTCGCGCTGCAATACGGCCTGCCGCTGCCCGACGCCATCGTGCGCTTCAAGGGCATGCGCTTCGACCCCATGGGCCCGACCACCAACCCCGACATCCCGGAAGCCAAGAGCATCATCGATTACACGGCGCGATATCTCGAACTGCACTTCGTGGAGCGCAAGACGCCGCAGAGTTGATCGGTTGCGCTACTTGACCTGAAACTCATACGCGCCCATGTCAACTGGCGGCATAATCTCATCATTCGAGTGTGGCGCGCGGCGACCTTGAACAAAGCGAGGCTGGCCGAGGATGTCGACAAGAATGTCCATCGGAACCGCGGCGCTCAGGCCGGCGTCGACGCAGGGCGAACCTGGTTGCAACCTGTAGTCACCGTTGGCCGGATCCACGTAAAGGGGATCCAGGTTGAAGTTCCCCACACCGGATCGTGTGAACTTCGGCACGTTGCTGAAAGCGACGTCCGGGGGCGGGCCATCGGCCCACTCCACGTCGCCCTGGTTGTTGCCGCGGATGATGCTGTTGCGAATCACCATGTGCCCCGCATAGTTGGCGGCCCCGCCACCGATCCACGACGAAACATTGCCAGTAATCGTGCAGTTCAGGATATACGCGGTGCCGTAGTACGTGCAGATCGCGGCGCCACACGCTCCGGCGTTGCCGACGAACAGGCTGTTGGTGATCTGCGAGGTAGCCAGTTCACCGCTCAAGATGGCGCCCCCGCCCCAGGGAGCGGAGTTGTCGAAGAAGCGGCATCGATCCACCTGGAGGAGCGCCAGCGACGCATGGATCGCACCGCCCTCGCCGATCGATCCCGCCGCGTTTCTGGAGAAGGTGCAATCGGTGATCACGGCCTGACTGTTGCTCACGACGACCGCGCCGCCCGCCACTTCGGAGAAGTTGCCTTCAAATTCGCAGTCCACGATTACCGCGTCGGAAAGGAAGCAGCCGAACGCTCCTGCACCCTGAGCGGAGTTGTCGGCGAATCTGCAGCGATCAACGCGAGCACTACTTGCGATGAGTTCCACTGCGCCGGAGTTGTAACCTCGGTTCGATACGAAGTCACAGTCGATGATTGCGGGAGAAGAGAGAAACGCCTGCAGCGCTCCTGCCGTCGAGATGACGACTTCGTTGCCTGTGAACGTGCACGACGCGATGATGGCTCTTGACCGCTCAAGGTAGACGCCGCCCGGGCCCCACCAACTCTGATTTCCGGAAAACACACAGTTGACGATCGTCGGGCTTGAGTCGCGGATGATCATCGCGCCCGACATCTCCGCTCCAGTGATCGTAAAGCCATCAAGAACAGTGTCGGGCCCTTCCTTGCGGGTGCACAGAATGGTGTTTTGCACCCAGGGCAGATCGATCACCGTAACCTCGGGGCCGTCGGAACTATGCAGCCAGACCGCCTTGCCAAGAAGATCCAGTGCTTCTGGGTATGTACCGGGCGCCACGACGATCTCATCGCCGTTCATGGCAGCCGCGTCGATAGCCTGCTGGATCGTCGCGTAGTCCGCAGGAACGTGCAGCACATCGGCCTGCACGCAACGACCAAAGACAATGGCTACGACGATCGCGGGAGAAGCCGCGAGTACGTTGCTGTGCATGACGCCTCCCGAACCGGTCATGTGCCGGCTCAGGGTGGATATCGGCCCGGCGCCGTCGCTTGCTCCAGCAGTCGTCATTACCGCAGCGACGCCGCGAATCCAAGCGAGCCGCGTCCCATTCCCTGGCCTCGATGTGAAAACGCAAACCGGCCGGGCGCTGGGCCCGGCCGGTGTGTTCAATTGTGCGGGGCGTTGTGCGACCCGCTGGCGCAGTGCGCTGCAGATTACCTGCCGCGTCCGCCTCCGCGGTTGCCGGAGAAGCCGCCGCTGCGGGCCTCGCGCGGCCTGGCTTCGTTGACGGTCAGATCGCGGCCGTTCATGTTCTTGCCGTTCATCTCGGCGATGGCCTTGTTGCCCTGCGAAGCGTCGGGGATCTCGACAAAGCCGAAGCCGCGTGCGCGGCCGGTGTCGCGATCGGTGACGATCGTCGCGGTCGCGGCGCCGAAGGGCTCGAACATTTCGCGCAGTTCGTTCTCGGTGACTTCGAACGAAAGATTGCCTACGTACAGTTTCATCTGAAGATGCTTCCACGTGCCCAGAGGTTGAGACCTTCGCTCGAACCTGGGCGGGTGGGAAGCGTCGGGAGACCGGCCGGTTCCGCAGGAGTGAATCGGGCTGCTGCCCGAAGAGCGGGTGACCGGTTGAGCAAGCATAGGCGCCCCGCCAGGCGAGCGGCCGGGCCACGTGGAGGTCGGTGGTCACGGTGCGGCGGGATTGCGAACCTTGACCAAACAGGCTCCTGACAATAGACTGCGCCACGATGGCCAAACGGAAAAGCGGCCCGAGATCCTCGCGCACCAAGGCGGCCGGTTCGGCGGAATCACTTCCCTCCTCCGGCTCTGCGGGGGAGGGTCAGGGTGGGAGCTCTTCATCGCGGCCGGGCAAGGCGTCCTCGCTGCTCGACACCCGCGTCATCTACTGCGGCGACTGTCTGGAGCAACTCGAAAAACTCCCGGCCGGCTGCATCGACCTCATCTACATCGATCCGCCCTTCAACTCCAATCGCAACTACGAAGTCTTCTGGGGCGAGACGAAGGAGAAGCGGGCGTTCGAGGATCGGCACGAGAGTACGCAGGCGTACATCGACTACATGCGGCCGCGCTGCGTTCAACTCGCCCGCGTCCTCAAGAAGACCGGCTCGTTCTACTATCACTGCGATTGGCATGCCAGCCACTACGTCAAGGTGATGCTCGATCAGATCTTCGGGGAGAACAGTTTCCAGAGCGAGATCATCTGGCGGCGGACGTTCGCGAAGGGGTTAGCGTTCACCGGCTTCCCCAACAACCACGATACGATTTTCTATTACAGCGGAGGCGGCGAAATCACGTTCAATCGCCCCTATATCAAGTATGATCCGAACAACCTCGACGCGAAAACAGCCAAGAAGTACAGCCACAGGGACGCGGACGGGCGCGTCTACCGCTTGGACAACCTGATTAATCCGAATCCCAATCGCCCGAACCTGACGTATGAATTCCTTGGCGTCCGCAAGGTCTGGCGCTGGACGCGCGAGCGCATGCAGAAGGCCTACGACGATGGATTGGTCGTACAAACTAAGCCCGGAGCCGTCCCGCAATTCAAGCGGTTTCTGGACGAACAGGAAGGGCGACCGATTGACACGGTATGGGAAGACATTGCCCCCGTGAACTCGCAGGCGCAGGAGCGCCTCGGTTACCCGACTCAAAAGCCTCTAGCCCTGCTGGAGCGAATCGTCAAAGCATCCAGCAACCCCGACGACATCGTCCTCGACGCGTTCTGCGGCTGCGGGACGGCGCTTGTCGCCGCGCAAAATCTCGGGCGGCAGTGGATCGGGATTGATGTCTCGCCGACCGCCTGCCGCGTGATGGCCAAGCGGCTGCGCGATGTGTGTCACATGAAAGAGTCCGAGCCGCTTTGGAAGGCGCACCGGACGGATGCCTTCGTGGTGCGCGACCTGCCTTGGACGATTGCCAAACTCAAGGCCATTCCGCCGTTCGAGTTCGAGAACTGGGCGGTGATTGCGCTGGGCGGCATTCCCAACAAGGTGCAGGTCGGCGACATGGGTATCGACGGCCGTATCTTCCCCGTCGGCTCCAAGCCGTCTGACCATGATTCGATGTTCGCGGGCGACTGGTTCCCGATCCAGGTGAAGCAGGCCGAGAAGGTCGGCCGGCCGGACATCGACGCCTTCGAGGCGGCCATGATTCGGGAAGATCGCCAGCGCGGCTTCTTCGTGGCGTTCTCATATTCCGCCGACGCCGACCGCGAAGCAACCGCCTTCCACAAACGAACGGGTAGAATCATCAAACTCCTCACCGTCCAGGAGATTCTGGATGAGGAGTGGGTGCAGAAGATTTGAGGACGTTTTAGACCGGCAACAGGGCGGATCATCATGAAGCGGGACATGGAACTCGTACGGGAAATCCTAGTTGCGATCGAGGAGTGCGAAGACGGGTATGCACCAGCAGATTTCCGCGGTCGCCCGTGGCGTGATGCGACGATTGGATACCACGTTTACCTGATGGGGCAAGCCGATTTGCTACAAGTCGCCGATTCCAGCAGCTTCGGCCAAGATAGCCCGAACGCGCTTCCCGTCTGCTTGACTTGGCAGGGGCACGAGTTCATAGACGCAGCACGTTCTCCTGTTGTGTGGAAGCGGGCGAAAGAACGAGTTGCTTCTACGGTTGGAAGTGTCGCAATCGGGGTATTCGTGACTCTGCTCACGCAGATTGCGCGAGAGCAGTTAGGGATAGCGCCATAGAGCGCACAGGAAAGGTCCAACGCTAATGAAGAATTCTCAGCGACAAATCACCGTCAATCACCCCGCAGTCTCCCCTCCCGAGACGGTTCAGGAGCTGCTCGACAATCTCGCACTATTCCCTCCGGACTATCAGATTTCGTTCGCGCCGTTCACCCTCTTTAGAATCAAGGATCGTGGTGGCGAGGCTCACTTCGAATTCAACGAGGCGCCTGGGGTCGATTACACGTTGCGCGGGCCGAATAGGCGGTAGGCCAAGAGGAAACTGACGTTGGGCGTGTGCCGGAGCAGGCTCGGGCGAGGGGGACGCGCGGGGCCGGTGTCTCTGCGATTGCGCCACCGCCTGCCGGGCGTCGCGGTCCGGGCGGGGTGGGTGGCGTCGTGGCAATTGCTGGGTGGCTGCCCGTCATCATCGGCTGGCGGAGGGGTTGGCGCCATGGGAAAGCGCCCCTATTTCAGCGGGGCGGCTGTGCCGCCTCGGCCAGCCTCGGCCGTTCGCTCCCGGCCCGCGACGATCTCTCCAGTCTCCGCGAACTTTCCCGAGGCGCCGCGCCGCCAGTGGAGAGTCGGGAGCGCCTCATTCGTCTCGGCCGCGCCGTATCAGGCTCGGGAGACTCTAAATAGGCTCGGGAGGCTTTCCCCAGTCTCGGGAGAGTCAAATTAGCCTCGGGAGCGGCGAATTAGCCTCGGCAGACTCAAATTAGCCTCGGGAGACTCAAATTAGCCTCGGCAGGCTCAAATTAGCCTCGGGAGACTTTAAATAGCCTCGGGAGAGCCTTATTCGTCGCGGGAGACTCTCCGCGTGCGCGGGAGAGTCTAATTCGTCGCGGGAGACTCTCCGCGTGCGCCGGAGAGCCTTATTCGTCGCGGGAGAGTCTAAATCGTCGCGGGAGAGTCTAATTCGTCGCGGGAGAGTCTCATTCTGCGCCGGAGGGTGCGATTTTCGCGCTGTGGGTGGTTTTTGTAGTCAATCGCCCGATTCGGCTGGATGCTCGGAGCGCATGCGCCGACAGTGGATTTTGGACCTCTGGTCCGGACAACGAGCGCGAAACGCGAGTCGACGACCGGCTCATGACGCGATCAGCGGGTACGAAGAAGACGCCGTAAGACGATCAGCGTTTACGCAGACGATCGGTCAGGCCGTCCAGCAGATCCCGCAGGCCGTTCAGAGATGAGCATCGGGCGCGTGTTGGAGCCGTGGCTTCGCGCCTCCGGGGCGTCGGGTGGTTCTTTCGCCCCTTCGGGGCTCTTGTCGCGATTCGGTGCGGTCCACGGGTTGCGCTTCGCCGCGCGGCGCGGCGGCGCTTCACCCGTGACTACGTTCTCCGAAATCGCCGGGGTCGAGAGCATCGAAGACTCGCTTCGCGCCCGGGCTGCTCACGATTACGCCTTCGGCGTGGAGAGGGGCCGCGGTTCCTGCGCCGGGATTCGTGCGCGCGAGCGGGGCGGGGGAGGGAGTTGGCCCATGGCGTGATATGATCGGGCGATGCGCCAGCGGCTGCGGAGCATCCTGAAGTGGGGCTGCACGGCAACGACCGTGCTGCTGCTGGTTGTGTGGGTGGGGAGCGCGTGGTGGTCCGCAATGTATCTGAGTGCCGACCGTTTTTTCGGAATGGCAATAAGCCACGGCGCCCTGGAGATCGTGCCTATGGGCGGGAGTGCCGGTCTGCGCGCAATCTGGATCTTCGGTCGGCACTCCCACCCCGGCATTACTTGGTGGTTCGTATTAGAGGGTTCATTCAACTCGATACCACTCTGGGCACTCGTACTGCCTGTCGCAATCCCAACGGCCGTTCTGTGGCTTCGCGATCACCGTCGCGCGCCTGGTCTGTGCCGCAAGTGCGGCTACGACTTGCGCGGGGCGAACCACAAAGTGTGCCC
>CAUJHZ010000008.1 GCA_963205185.1 Planctomycetota bacterium
GCGCCAATCAGGATCGACATCTCGAGCACATACTCGGTGGGCTGCGTCCAGAACTCGGTGAACAAGCCCCACTCCTGGGTGATCTCGATCGACACCCACATCACTCCCGCAGTCGGCACGGCATAGCGCACGGCCGCGAGAATGCGCGTGAAACGGCCAAGCCGCATCAGCAGGTAGAAAGTCCAGATCGTGAGCAGGAACGTGGCGGCGTACGTCACCGGGTGATGTAGGCCGAGAAAGCGCGAATCCACCAGGAACAGGGATACTGCGTAACAGAACCAGACCACGTACAGCACTTCGAGGAAGGTGATGCGGGCGAAATTGCGTTCCGACGCGGGCGCGGGCTTGCCGGCGTCATAGCGGCACACGCGCTGGATCCACATGAAGGCGTTGCAGCGCGTGTCGCGGTTGAAGACGAAGAACGGCAACGTCGCCATCAGCAGGCCCACCGTCGCCTCCACGAACAGCAGGCTCGCCGAGAGTACATGCTCACCGTTCACCATCAGCGGGCCCATGCCCATGAACTCGGGGTTGAAGCGAAACGACAATTCGATCCATCCAGTCCACACGAGATGTGCCGCGATGAAACCGAACCAGGTTCCGACGGCCTCGCTGCGGCTCAACGAGCCCGCGATCATGAGCGCGATGGCGATGACTCCGATCCCGATGCTGACCGGCGTGTCGTAATGGCCCGGGAACACATCCATGATGACCCCCAACGCGCTGTGCATCAGCGGCACGATCGCGAGCACGGCGATGAAAGCGAAGATGCCGACAAACGGCGGCGCGGAGAGGCGGCCGAGCCCGGTGGCCGGCGCAGAAGTCGCTGTCGTCATCCCGTGAGTCCCTCTTTTTTCGTTGGTGGCCGAATCTAGCCGTCGCCGCGATTCGACAGCAAGATCCGGAGCGCGGGGGCACCACACATCGGCCAGGCTGCGATCATTCGACATAAGTGCTGCCGCCACGTGCTTTTTCGGCCGTGGCGTGAACCCCGTCATGTCGCGCACGATGCACCGTCTCTACGATACGCGCCCTTCGCACCGCCCGCGTGCCATTGGAGTCTGATCGTGGAATTCGTCGAGTTTCTCTGCATCACCACCCTGGGTCTGCTCATCGTCCAGATCATCTCGATGGTCCGGCATCAGTTCTCCCGCGACCGCTAGGGCGTCCCGCCGGGGCCGCCGCGGCCGAACAGGTCGTCCGGCTGCTCGACGCCGACAAAGCGCCCGCTGATGACGGGCTCCGCTTCGATCAGTTCGTCGGGGTAATGGCGCAGCACCGCCCGCGCTTCATCCGGCGAACCTTCCAGCCACGTCGAGTGATCTTCCTCCAGCAGCATCGCGGGCTGGCGCTTCTTCTCGTTGTGGATTGCCGCGATTCGCGGCGAGGCGGGCATGGTGATGATCGTGCAGGACGTGACGACCTGGCCGTCGACATTCCGCGACTCATCCCACAGGCCTGCGAGACCGAACCACGCGCGATCGCGCACCCAGATGCGGTACGTTACTTTCGCACGCCGTTCCGTCACGTGCGGCTCGAAATAGCAGCTCACGGGAATGATGCATCGCTGGCCCTTGCGCCACGCCGTGCGATACGTCGGTGCGCTCTCCATGCGCTCGATCGTCGCATTGAATGTCGACGCCTTCAGCGGCACGCCCTTCGCCCAGCCCGGTATCAGGCCCCAGCGCATCGGCACCGCCTCGCGCGCGCCGCTGCGCACGCGGATCACCGGAAAGAGGTCGGTCGGCCGCGCATCGAACGGCGCAACCGCGAAGTCCCATTCGACGATCTTGAGACCGAACGCCCCGGCGATCGCCGCGGTCAGCTGGGGACGCATGCGGCCGCACATGACACTCTCCCTGGCATGCCGCCCATGAATCCGCACGGTGTACGTCGAGGCGGCGGTGCGGCAAACTCCGCTGTGGCACATAAAGCCGTCACACTGTACATCACGCAGGTATGGAGGATCGATTCATGAAGTCACTGAAATGGGGCACAGCCCTTCCAGTTGCAGCCGCAATGCTGCTCACGGTCGCGGGCTGCGGCAAGAAGGAAGTGCCCCCGTTGCCGGCGGCGGCGCCCGATGCCGCGGCCGCCCCCGCAGCCACGACGGCACCGGATGCCGCAGCCGCGCCTGAGGCCGCAGCCGCGCCTGACGCCGCTGCCGCCCCTGCCGCTGCGGCAACGCCCACGGCGAGCGCCGCAGACGGCGCCAAGGTCTATCAGACCTATTGCACGACGTGCCACGGTCCCAAGGGCCAGGGTGATGGTCCGGCTGCGGCAGGCCTGAACCCGAAGCCCGCGGACTTCGCGACGAGATCGTTCAAGTACGACGTGAACGGGGACGGCATCAAGGGCGAGATCGATGACATCAAAGCCATCGTCCACGACGGCGCGGCCAAGCACGGCGGATCGCCGCTGATGACTCCCTGGCCGATGCTCAACCCCGCGCAGCTGCAGGCGGTTGCGGAGTACGTGAAGTCACTCGGTGCCTGAGCAGCACGCTTGACGACCTGCGCACGGATGCCCATCGGCATCCGTGCGCAGGCCTGTCCGCTCACACTCGGGTATATTCCAGCCATACGGGTCGGGGGGAATTGCGATGCGTAGCAGATCAGGGTTTCGAGGCAAGTCAGCCGGTGGTCTCGCCATCCTTGCAGCACTGAGCGTCGGTCTCGCCGACGCCGCCGATGCGCCCCCCGGTGAGCGATGGAAGACCACGTCCTCCATGGAAATGATGGGCATGAAGATGCCCGGGCAGACCACGTTCGTTTGCCTCGAGCCCGGCTCGAATGACGTGCCGGTCGGGCATGACAAGAACTGCACCACGCACGATGTGAGGCGCACGGCCAATGGCATGACCTTCCGGATGAGCTGCACCGGCAAGGAGGCCTACGAGGCTGAAGGCGAAGTAACCTCTCTCGGCCCGAATCGCTCCCGTACGACGCTTCTCATGCGGACGGCCGACGGCGAGATGACGATGATCTCGGAGAACGAAAAAATGGGGGCCTGCACCGGCAGCGAAGCGAACCTCGTCGCGAAACGGATGATCGCCAAGGCCGAGACGGACAGCAGGAAGATCCAGGCCGAACAGGAACGGATGCGGGCGCAGCAGTGCGCCGACGCGGCGCGCACGGGTGACTTCTACACGGTGAACAGCGGCTTGTGCCGCAATGACAAGGCAGCGGTCAAGACTTTCTGCGCAAACTTCCAGACGCACACAGTCTTTCGCAAGATTGCCGAAGAGCAGGCGCGCAATGTCCGCAGCGGCGCGAGTGCGGGAGGGCAGGTGCAGCCACTGACCTCCTCGGCATCGTTGTGCGGCGTCGACGCCGACAAGACGCGCGACCGGCTCTGTGGCACGGCCGAGGCGCAGGGGCAATACGCCTTCATCGCCACACAGTGCCTCACACTCGCCGGCGCCATCGGCAAGCGCGAGTGTTCCGGCCGCGCAGGTACGTACCACGCATCCGACCCCAGATACTTGCCCATCTGTGCGGCCTTGGCCGGCAAGGCAGTAGAAGATGCGGCGTCACCGGACGACCAGACGAGCGCGCCCGGCAATGCCACACCCGCAGCCGAAGTGCCGACGCAAGAGAAGAAGAAGCCCGGTCTCTTCAACAAAGGCAAGAAGGCCCTCGACGGCCTGTTCGGCAACTGACGGCATCTGCCCCGGGCAGGCGGAGGATGGCTGCAGGGCGTCGCGGGCTGCATGGCGCGCGACTGATCGCACTCTGTCTCGCCCTCGCCGGCGGTGCTCAGTCAGCCGCCTGGGCAACCGATGCCAAGACCAGGACACTGCCGGATCCCTTTCCGGGTGCGGCGAGTGCCTACCTGCTGACGATCGACGACGTGCCGCGTTGGGGGCATGCCGTCGATCAGCCTCGCCAGCCGGCTTCGCTCACGAAACTCCTGACCGCGCTGGTTCTCCTCGAGGACCGACAACTGCTCGCCGAGCAGGTCAAGGTGACACCCGCCGCCGCCGCCACCGAGCCAACCCGTATCGGCCTGCGAGCGGGCGATTCGCTGAGCGGAGCGCAAGCGCTGGCAGCCCTGCTCGTGCATTCGGCCAATGACGCCTGCGTCGCGCTCGTCGCCCACGCCGAGCCGGAGCGCAGCCGTTTCATCGCCCGCATGAACGACCGTGCCGCTGCGCTGGGCATGCGCGCCTCCCGCTTCGTCGATCCCTGCGGCTATGACGCTCCGGGGCAACATGCCACGGCCACCGACCTGCTGCGCCTCGCACGCGCCGCACACGCCGATCCACTGATCGCGCGCCTCGTCGCG
>CAUJHZ010000009.1 GCA_963205185.1 Planctomycetota bacterium
GCGGCCGCACATCCTGCACGAGCGACTTGCTCGTACTGAGGTACGTCGTCAGCGCCGGATCATGCGTCTGCAGCACCGTGTCGCCCCAGGCGCTGCGCGCACTCGCCCCGAGAAGAACCGGAGCGAGGGCGCAGGCAGCCACCACTGAGGGGGCGAAGGATGCGGCGAGGGGTTGAAGCCAACGCCGCCGCCGCGATCCCTTCACTGCAGATTCAGTGGAGGTCAGCGTGGGGGTCGTGGGGGTCATCGTGGGGGTCGCGGCGCGATGGTTCTTGTGACGTGCGTTCATGACAATCCTCGTTCCTGTCATCCGGGCTCCGCCCGATGCGAGCCCAACGTGCAGACCTCTCCCGGTGATCTCGATGCCCAGTGCGAGCCGGTGCGCGGAGGAGAGGTCCGTGAGGACAGCGCGGCCGGCTCAACTGCTTGTGCTACGGCTCGACCGCCGCATCCCAGTAGGTCTCGACCGAGGCGAGCGAACTGTCCAGGCGACTGCTCGCCTGCGCCACCTCCGTGCGGGCCCGTTCATTGCTGAGCAGCGTCGTCGTGCTCCCGCTCACCTGCTCGTTCCACTTGGCGCAGATGCGCTCTTCGTCGAGAGCGTCGCGCAGCGTCACCAGATCCGAGTCGGTGCGCGACTCGACGAGGTGCTGCACGGGCAGTTCACGGAACACCGTGGCTCGATGAGCGCGGATGGCCGTCAGGCGGGTGATCACCTCCGCCGCCAGGCCATCCACGCCGGCGTCGAAGACGCCATCGAGCGCGCTGTCGAGGCTGCGTCGATCGGAGTTCATCTCCGAGCGCGCCGCAGCCAGGTCAATCAGATCCTGCTCGGTCCCCTTGCCCCGGCGCACGAGACGCTCGAGCGCCTCGTACTGCGCCTTGGACGCCCGCCAGTCCGCTTCAACCACCGCCAGGGCCGTCCCGTGCTCCGTGAGATGGGTGCGCACCGCGCCCACCACCGCTTCGACGCCCAATTGGCTCGTCACCCCGGCCGCGGTCAGCGCCGACGGATCCAGGGCCACGCGCCGCAGCGTCGAATCGAGGGCAGGCTCAGTGAACATCAGAGCCCCGCCCGCCCACGCGGGCCGCAGCGACAGCGCCGTCGCCGAAGAGATGGACTTGGATGGAGCCCCGTTCGACGCGATGCGCGACGAGGCCGAGTGCACCGCCGCGGCGATGAGCACCACGAGAAGCGCGACGGCGGCGGGAACCGTTACGAGATGACCGGATCGAAAGAAGCGTTGCATGGCGATCTCCTTGCGGCACGAGTCCAAGCCGCGGACGCCTCGCCCGCGACCCGTCTCCAATATACCGCCTGTGCATAGCGCCGCAAGGGCATGTGCAGAGTTTACCCGGTGTCTATTACATGTTCAGCAACAGAGTGCGAACACGACCCGCCGCAACCGCCGCAAGTGCCCAGCCCGCCACGGCCTGCGCGAGGCCGCGCGTATTTAATACAGCGAATGGAACCGGGCAATTGATTCGCCGTCGAATCGGTCGCAAGTGCAGAGCTGCACACATCTTGCGCGCCGGAACGAAAATACCCGAAAAAGTCGAAAGAATCTTCTCGCCCCTGACCCGATCGGGGGAAGAAGAGCCTCCCGCGAAGGCCCGACGGCTCGCGACAGGCCCTCAATCCTGCGGCCATCTGGTTCTCTCGCCCCCCCGTGCAGAGTTCCGCCGGCCCCCAAGTGGTCTGTGCGTGCATAGCGCCGACGACACTCTGCACGCCATCTGCACAATCTTCCGCATCAATCGCCGAATCCCGCCCCCGGCGACCCCGCCATGCGGTATGATCAACGCATGACCTCCCGCTTCACCCGCCCCATGTCCCACCGCATCGCCCTCGCTTGCATACTCGCCGCCGCCGCCGGACTCAGCAACGCAGTCCCGGCGGGCGGCGCCATGAGCGCCGGAAGCGGCGCTGTGCAGGAAGCGCAGCCGCCCGGTGAAAGCATTCAGTTGCAGGGCGAGATCGACCTACCGCGTCTCGTCGATCTCTGCGCCAAGAGACTCGATCTCACCATCGAGTACGACGCGACGGTCCTCAAGGGCAAGGTCACGCTGCGACTCACTGAGACACTCACCGATGAACAGCTCTGGGATCTGACGAATCGAGTCCTGGGACTGCGCGGGTTCACCACCGTCGGACTGCCCGGCGAAGACGGCCAGACGGTGCTGAGTGTGGTGCGGCTGGCCGATGCGGCCGGTCTGGCGCCGGCGACATCAACGGAAGAACTCTCCGACCGCGCCGGCTTCGTCGCGGTAGTGCGCCGCCTGAAGCACCAGAGCGCCAAGGACATCGTCGAAGGCCTCAAGGTCGTCCTCTCCAAACCTGGCGGATCCGTCGCGGCATTGGGTGAGGATCTGATCTTCATCGCCGATCTGCGTCCGCGCGTGGATGAGGCGCTGGCGGTGCTCAGTGAGATGGACCGGGCCGGGCACGATTCGATCGTGGAGCGCATCGAGCTGAAGCACCTCCCCGCCACCCGCCTGGCCGCCGTGCTCACTTCAGTCGCCGCGGCCCAGGACGCCGTCGAAGGTCACACGTCGACTGGCAAGGTCATCGCCGAAGCAGGCGACCGGGCGGTCGTTCTCATCGCGCCGGCTTCACAGGCCAATACATGGCGCGATCTCATCGAACGCTTCGACCAGCTTCCACCTGTCGAGACGCGCACCTACAGCCCGCGCTACTTCGGGCTTGATGAAGTCGCGGCCCTGATCGAGCAGACGGTCAAGCCCGCCGGCGCGGCCGGAGAGCAGTGGCGGCTGGTGCGCGATGAACTCACCGGCTCGATCATCCTCACGGCTGCGCCCGATCAGCACGAGCAGACGCAGGCGCTTGTCGATCGCCTCAATGCCGTGCCCGTCGAGTCGCGGCGGCCGATGCGAAGTTTCCAGGTGCGCAACCGGCCGGTTGCGGAAGTGATTGGCGTGCTCGAGCGGCTGCTGAGCGCGGGGGTGATCACCGACGCCGCCGCTGCAGGCGAATCGCAGTTGAGTTCGACCAGTCTCGCGGACTCCGCCATTCCGCCCGATGCGCCACGCGCAGTGCCGGGCACCGAGCCCCGGCCAACGCCAGCCGAGCCCGCAAGCGGGCGCGACAGTGGAGCAGTGCACTCAGCCAAGCCTCAGCGCGACTCCGAAACACCCGCCCTCACACTCACGGCCGACGAAGCGACGAGCACGATCATCGCCATGGGCGATCCGCGGCTGCTCGACCAGGTGCGCCGGCTCATCGATGAACTCGATGTCCGCCAGCCGCAAGTCATGGTCGAGATCCTCATCGTCAGCCTCAGCGACAGCCAGACGCTCGATCTCGGCGTCGAACTGGAGAAGATCGAAGTCAGTGGAGACGTGCGCATCACGCTCTCCTCGCTTTTTGGTCTGAGCAGCCTCACCGATGGCATCCGCAGCGTCGGCAATGCGCGCGGCGGCAGCGCGCTGGTGCTCAGTCCCGGCGACTTCAGCGTCGTCGTGCGCGCCCTCGAGACGGTCAACGACGGCCGCTCGCTCAACGTGCCGCGCGTGCTGGTGAACAACAACCAGCAGGCGTCGCTCAACTCCGTGCTCCAGCAGCCCTTTGTGAGCATCAACGCCTTTGACACGATCGCGACGACTTCGTTCGGCGGGACGCAGGATGCGGGGACGGTCGTCACCGTCAAGCCGCAGATCGCCGAGGGTGATCACCTCATCGTGGACTACTCGGTCACACTTAGCGCGTTCGTGGGTGAGTCGGCGGACCCGTCGCTGCCGCCGCCGCGCCAGGAGAACCGGCTGCAGAGCGTGGCGACGATTCCCGACGGCTACGTCGTGGCCTTGGGGGGCATCGAGGTGACGAATCAATCAAAGGGCGTGTCGCAGGTGCCCGGCCTGGCGGGGATTCCCATCGTGGGCGAACTCTTCAAGAACCGCTCGCGCACCGAAAGCCGCAGCCGCTTCTACATCTTCATTCGCCCCTCGGTCCTCCGGCGCCTGGACTTCGAGGATCTGCGCTACCTGAGCGAAGCGCCGATGGAAGCTAGCGGAATTGATGACGGCTGGCCCGTGGTCGAGCCGCGCGTGATTCACTGAAGATGGAGGAAGCATGCCGGTTGCTCCCATTGTGGATGCCGAATTCGTCGAGCGCATCGAGCGTGACTTTGCGCGGCGGCACCTCATCCTGGGGACCGGCCGTGAGGATGATGAACTCAAACTCCTCGTGAGTGAATCAACCAGTCGCGCCGCCATCCACAACGTCGGGACGTTCCTCCAGATGCGAGTCCGGCCGACAATCGAAGAGGCAGAACAGATCGCACGCATGATCGACGAGGCGTATGCGCAGCACCGCAAGGCGGGTGGCTGGAACGGCGCTGCCGCCGGCGTCGATCGAAATGGCCAATCTGACGAGAGCTCAATGGCCGTCGCCCGCTGGCTTGAGCAGGCGGATCGCGATCTGCTCAGCACGCAGGGCAAGGGGCCGGTCGTGCAACTCGTCGATGCGCTGCTCTTCGAGGCATTGGGCAAGGGCGCCAGCGACGTTCACATTCAACCGCTGTCGGACCGGACCGTGGTGCGCTACCGCGTGGACGGCGTACTCCACGATGTTCACCAACTTACGGCAGAGATGACCTCCGGCGTGGTCAGCCGCATCAAGGTCATGGGGCGCATGGACATCGCCCAGCATCGGATTCCCCAGGACGGGCGCGCGACGGTCACCATTGGCGGCCGACCGGTCGATCTGCGCCTGAGCACCGTTCCGACGAGCTATGGCGAGCGTGCAGTCGTGCGACTTCTGGACAGCGCGCAGCAGTTGTGCGACTTTGAGCGCCTGGGGATGCGCGAGGATGTCGCTCAGGCGTTCCTTGCGCGCGCCACACAGAGTAACGGCATCATCCTCGTCACGGGCCCGACGGGCAGCGGCAAGACCACGACGCTCTACTCGACACTGCGCCGCACGGCTTCTCCGCAACTCAACATCATGACGATCGAAGACCCGATCGAGTACGAACTCTCGACAGTCGGGCTGGCGGTGAGCCAGATGCAGGTCAACAGCAGAAAGGGCATCACCTTCCCGACGGGTCTGCGGCACATTCTGCGGCAGGACCCGGATGTGATCATGGTCGGCGAGATCCGCGACGCCGAGACGGCTCGCGTGGCGATCCAGTCAAGCCTGACGGGGCACCTCGTCTTCTCGACATTGCACACGAATGACGCACCGAGCGCTGTGACGCGTCTGGTGGACCTGGGTGTCGAGCCGTACCTGGTGAGCGCATCGCTTTCCGCGGTGCTCGCGCAGCGTCTCGTGCGCACGACGCACCAGCCGTGCAGCGGGGCCGGCTGTGATGAGTGCTTCGGCACGGGATTGAAAGGTCGCACCGGCCTGTTCGAACTCATGCCCGTCGACGAGCGCCTGCGGCAACTGATCTGCGAAGGTGCGCCCCTGGCATCGATCAGAGCCGCCGCACGCGAAGCGGGGATGCGAACACTGGGTGAAGAAGGGCAGCGGCTGGTGGATGAAGGCAGGACGATTCCGCTGGAAGTGCACCGCGTGGTGCAGATGGTTTGAACGCGATGGAACTCTGGCGCTACACGGCGGTGCGAACTGAGGCGGGACAGGCGCTGGCGCCCCGGCGCGGCGAACTCATGGCGGAGTCGGCCGTGGAAGTCCGGGCTTCGCTGCGCCGCATCGGCTGGCAGGTCATCGAACTGCGCCGGGCGCGCAAGCCGATTGTGCTGCCGATTCAACTGCGCCAGGCGTGGAACCGGCATCTTCGCCGGCGCCGCCTGGATCAACGCGCGGAGATATTCGAAGGTCTCTGTTCACTGCTCGAGTCAGGGCTGCCGCTCGTCGAGTGCCTTGAGGTGCTGGGTGAGGAGCGGCAGCGCTGGTCGGGTGGCTCGCGGCGACAGATGCTCGTCGAGTGGCGGCAAGCGATGCGCGGCGGCGCGAGTCCGGCTCAGGCCATGGCGCAGCACCCTTCGTGGTTCGACGGCATCGACTGCGCCATCGTCGAGTCGGGCCAGCATGGGGGCATGTTGCCGAGCGTGCTCAAACACATGGCTGAGCGGGAGGCGCGAGTCGACCAGTTGGGCCACCAGCTCGTTGCCGCACTCACCTATCCGGCGATCATCACTGTCGCCGCCATCGGCGTCGCCGTGTTCCTGAGTGTGAAGACGCTGCCTGACCTGGCGAACCTGCTCACGACTGCGAGAATCGAAGTACCCGCACTCACACGGTGGGTCATGGCAGGCGGTCAATTGGCGGCGCACTGGGGTGCGATGCTGCTTGCGCTTACTGTCATGCTCGCGGCAGGCGGATCTTTTGCTCTTCGCGCTGCGGTTCAGCGGTCGCCGCGTGTAGCGCGTATCGCTACTGCCTGCACGCCGCGCGTGCTTCGCACCTGGGCCGTATCCAGATTCGCCCAGAGCCTGGCGGACCTGCTTCGCGCCGGCGTGCCAGCCGTCGAAGCGCTGCGCGTGCTTTCGCCCACACTGCCCATCGCGCTCAGTCGCGTGGTGAAGGATGCCGCGGCAGAGATCGAATCAGGCGGCGATCTGGCGCAGGCGCTTGATGACCCGCTCTGGTTCTCACCGCAATTCAGGCGCTTGCTGCACAGCGGCCAGGCGGCCGGCGAACTCGAGGCGGCCCTTGAACGAATGGCCCAGCGCGATCAGCGCCGCACGGAGCGGCAGATCAACCGGCTGGCGACACTTCTCGAACCTGCGGCGATTCTGGCGCTGGCCACTCTGGTCGGGACCGTCGTGCTCGCAGCAGTGCTGCCCCTCACGCGGCTCCAGGAGGTCTTGCGGTGATTCAGCGATCAACTCAATCTCGCCGCGGCATGACGCTCGTAGAGATCCTCGCCGTCGTCGTGATCCTTGGGCTCATCGCGACGACACTGCTTGTGGGCTTCTCGGGCACGTTCGGCAAGGCCAAGCACGAACTGGCCCGCAGCGGCATCGGCCTGCTCGCAGGCAAGGTCGAGACGTATCGCATCGAGAAGAGCGACTGGCCGAGCAACGAACTGGGCCTGGCCGCACTCAGCGCCCCGCACGCGACCCCGACCGCCTCGTACTTCGTGAATGCGGATCAGCTGACCGACCCGTGGGGGCGCCAGTACCTCTATGTGATGCCCGGCCCTGACGGCCATCCCTTTGAGATTCGCTCGTACGGAGCCGATGGGCAGCCGGGCGGAGAGGGCGAGAACGCGGATCTGTCTTCTGCGAATCTTCGAGGGAAGGCGGATCAATGATCGCCGCAGATGCCAATCGTCGCTCGCGCCGTGGCTTCACACTTGTCGAGATGCTCGCCGTGGTGGTGCTTCTGGGGATGATCTCATCCGTCGCAGTGGTCTCGTTGAACCGAGCAGACGAGGCAGGCGCTTTGCAATCGGCACGCTGGGGCATTGTGAATCTCGATGCACAGGCCAGACTGGCCGCGCGAGCCGAAGGCGCTGCGGTCTTGATTCGCCTTCTGGATGGCGGTGCCCGTGCAGCTGCCAGCGTCACGCCCGCCTCCGAGGGAGGGTGGTCGGCTTCATTCGATTGCCCTCGTGCCACGTTTATTCGATTCTTCGAGGGAGATGGCGGACAGGAACTCGATGGCATTTTCATCGACCGAACCGGCCACAGTGCTGACGTGACAGTGCGGATCTCGAATTCGTCAGGTCGTTCGGAGAAGTGGTTCATCCGCGGTCTTACGGGCGAGATCAACCGGTTCAATTCGAGCGGAGGCCGGCCATGAATTGTTCATCGCGCCGCGCCATGACATTGATTGAAGTTCTCGCCGCCACGGTTCTGCTGGCGATACTGGGAAGTGTGTGCGCTTTGATGCTGCGCAGTGTGCCGGTAGTCACCACGAAGACCGCGGCCGGCGCAACGTCCATTGACATGCCGGCGCTCGAACGCGCGGCTGATGAACTTCTCTCGGATTCGAGCTTGCGCAAGCGCCTCATTGCCGATGCAAGTGCTGAACTGCGACTACCCTGGCCCGATGATCGGGCCTGGCAGTCGATGCAGATTCGTCGTGTGGAATGCGAATCCACCGATGGCAAATCTGAGCATGCTTGGGTTGCGTTCTACTGCGACAAGTTGATCGTCTGGCGCCGCATCGAATTGCCAAGAGAGAACCCGGCGCCATGAAGCGACGCGGCATGACCATCCTGGAACTGCTTCTCGCCCTGGCGCTGCTTGGCGCTCTGTGCTCGCTGCTGACTTCATGGCTTGTGACGGTTTCCCGGCTGTCGGCGGAGCACGGCCCGCGGCTCGAATGGCGATCGGCAGCGATGCGCGTTCTTGATGGGATCGGAGATGATCTGGCGTGCGGGGATTTCGAAGCCGCCGCTCGCAATGCCAAGGCCAAGCCGCGCGTCGAAGTGCTGGAACCGGCGCGCCTTCGGATCCGCACTCGAAGCACACTGACACAGTCTCCGGACAACGCCGGCTCTGGAATTCATGAGTACCGCTTCGACCGCACGGCTGAAACACTCGCAGTCACCATTACATCGACCAGGCGGCTCACATCAGAAACGGACCGGCAATTGCTCGGCAGCGTTGCCGATTGGCGCATCCAACTTGATGAGCAGCAGCACATCCTCACAGTGATGCTTGTCTCGCGCCACGGCGATACGCTGAGCAGGAGGTTCACATGGCCGTGACCTCTCTGAAACCGAGTCATCTCGGACCGCCTCGTCGCGGCGTGGCGCTCCTGCTCATCCTGGCAATGATCGTTCTGATCATTCCAGTGGCGGTGGGATTCACGCAGCGATCTCTTCTCGCCGGTCTGGAGGAGCGGATCTCGGGGCAGGAACAGGTTGCCGACTCGATCCGGGCTCAGGTGGAATCCGGGTCGCTTCAGAACTGGCTTTCGACAGAATCGGGCAAAGTCGTTCTCGACGTTGAAGCAACGACTCCGCGCGTTGATGTGCTCGGTGAGCACTGGCAGTTCGATGATTGCACATACGAAATCCGCGTGACGGCGTGGGACCAGTGCGGCATGGCGTCACTGGGATCGATCAAAGCAGGTTCGCCCCTGCGCGCGGCAATCCCAGGTGCCATTCTCGAACGGGTCAATGCAGCGGACATGCCTCAATCGGAGTCGCTCGGCTTGGATCAGTTCGGGCTTGATCCAATTGAACTCGATCGCTCTGTGCTGCGAAGCGCGTTTCCGGCGCCGGATGAGAGCGATGTACTCTCAGTTGGCGCCTGGATCGCGACCCACCCTGTCGGCGAACATGGATCGATCAATGTGAACACGGCGCCGATACCGCTCATTGAAGCGGCTTTGGCGCGAGCCGGTCGTGGCGGCATTGAACTCATTCTCGCCGCGCGGCGCGAGGGACGGGTTGTGCCTCTGCCGGCCGTCGTCGTCGGCGAAGACGTTGGCGCGGACTCAACCTCCACCGTCCGGTTGGTGGGAGCGAGTGCCTGCTGGGCGGTCCGCATCGACGTCCGCGTGGGGCTTGCTCGCCGGTCGTGGCGGAGTGTCTACCGACAATCTTCCGGAAGATGGGAGTGCGTGCAGCGCCTTGTCATTCCCGACTGATCCAATTCGATACTGGGCAAGACGCCGGGCCGCGGTCTTGATTGCCGGCGCGCTGGTGCTTTGCGGCTCAATGGCATGGGCCTTGCGGCCCATCCGAATCCCACCGCCGCAGCATTCGAGTGTCGGACTGGCGGGCAAGGAATCTGCACCAGACTCGCAGACCGAGCACCGGGCCGACCCCGCGATTGATATCGCTGTCTTCGATGTCGACCTCTGGCACGCGGCCGAACCTCCGCCGATTGCGACCGTCGAAGCCGAGCCTCCCACCACGCCGCCGAATCTCGAACTCATCGCGATCGTGGCCGAAGGCGGCCACTATCTCGCGGCGCTCTACGACGCGACATCAGATCGACTGCACATCGCCGGCGCCGGCCAGTTGATCGGCTCACTTGAGATCGTCGCTGTGGACGCGGGCGGAGTTGAACTGCGCGGCCCGTCGAGGCGGTTCAGACTGACCATCAGGACGCTTGCCTCAGCCTTTGGCGAATCGGTCGATGAGGTGGTGCTGGCGCGGCATGACGAGGACGAGCCATGACGTCGCGGCCAACAGCCCCTGAACATCTCGTCTGGCCCACCGAGCGTTTCTTCTGGGGTGTGCTGGATGCCTCGGCGCTGCCCAGTCGCCTGGGCCGATCGCGGCCGGATCAGCAGCAACTCGGGTATCTCTTCGAGGAAATGCTCCCCTACCCCATCGAACACGTGCAGGCGGTGTATCTGCCCCAGCCGGGGCGGCGCTTCATCGCATGCGGCATCCTGCGTCCGCAATTGGAGCAGATCCCGGCGGCGACGCTCACACTTGGGCCGGAGAGCGCGCCTCCGGCCATCATCGGCGATGCTCAACTTGATTGCGGCCAGATCAATCTGCTCACCGGTCCGTTCGAACCCTCCGAGGTGCGGCGGCTGCGATGTGCCGCCGGGCGCGAAGCTGTGGTCATCGCTGCGGCGGCGCTGCTGATCCTGTGGATGGGTGCGCACCGACGCACGGACGCTCTGAAGACCGCGACAGCCGATCTGAACGCGATCCGAAGCGACGTCTACTCGAAGCTCTACGACGCCTCCGCGCCACCCTCGAATCAACCGCCGGAGCTGCGTCTCACCGCGGAATTGCGGCAGCTTCGCGCCACGCGTGCCAAACAGCTCGGATCGCTGCACCAGTTCGACGCCGCGCGCTGCCTCGAAGCGATCTTGAGCCACTGGCCCCGTGACCATTCCGAGCGTACCGAATCGATCAGCGTGACCTCGACATCAATGACGGTCACCGCAATGCTGCCCTCGGCAGAGCAGGCGCAGCGGTTTGCTGGCGCGTTCGCGACTGTCGCGGGATGGCAGTCAAGTCAGCCGCAGGTGGATTCGACTGGCGAGGGCGTCCGACTCACACTCAGATGGCAGAAGACCGCTGAGAACGACGCGAACTCCCGGACAAGCATCGCGCAGATCGCGACGGGAGGCGGCCGATGAAATCCCGTAGGGCCGGCATCATCGGTGCCCTTTGCGTGACGGTGGTGGTGCTGCTCATCGCGCTCACCACGCGCCATGTCCGCCTTGCCAGCGACCGCTACGACGCGGCGGTCGAGTCATTCGAGGCGCTGCAGCGCGACGTCGCCGAACTCGTCGAACTGCGGGCTCAGCGCCAGGTCATCGCCTGGAAGCAGCGGCCGACGACGGATGTTCTCGCCGAAGTCAACGCGGCTCTGGTCGAAGCAGGTATCCTCTCGTCGCGCCTGCGCGGCATCGGCGAGGGCGCTGACACACCACTTGCCGGCCCGGGCGAGCAGAACCTGCCTTTGCGCCGCCAATCGCTCACCGTGAATCTCGAATCGCTGGCCCCGGCGGAGATCGGGAGGTTTCTGCACCACTGGATGCGCCTGCAGGATCAGTGGAGCGCCGATCGGCTCGAACTCATTCATCGGCGCGGAGAGGCGCAGAACGACACGTACGACCTGCGCCTCTACATCACCGCCGTTTACTATGCAGGAAGTTGACCTGCGGAATCGAGCGCCACATGAACGCCGTCGCTTATCGAACACTCCTGATCGCCGCGCTCGGGTGCGTGATGCTGGGCAGCGGATGCGCTGCTCCGCGCCCGGCCGGTCCGTACCAGAGCGTCTCCGCCGCGCAGCGCGACTCGATGCGCGCCCAAAGGCTCACAGCGGAGGCGGCGGAACTGACCGGTTCCGATCCGCAGCGGGCGGAGGATTTGCTGCGCGAGGCGCTCACCGCTGACCTCTACCACGGCCCGGCGCACAACAACCTCGGCGTCATTCACCTGCAGCGCGGGCAGCTCTACGAAGCTGCGAATGAATTCGAATGGGCACGCAAACTCATGCCCGGCCATCCCGATCCGCGGCTCAACCTGGCGTTGACGCTTGAGCGCGCCGGCCGGGTCGATGAGGCGCTGGCCGCGTGCGACTCGGCCCTGCAGGTCTATCCCGGGCACATCGCTTCCCAGCAGCAGCTCGCTCGCCTGCAACTCCGCCATCAAAGAGCTGACTCCCGCACCGGCGATCTGCTCCGTGAGATCGTCATGCGCGGCACGAGTCCGCAATGGCAGGACTGGGCGCGTCAGCAGCTGCTCAGGTTGCCGCCCTGAGGCGATTACTTGGAGGTGCATCGACCGCGCCCCGTCTTGCGGAAGAGGTCCTTGCGCTTGAGCGCTTCTTGCAGGGCGTGGGCGAGCGTCAGCTTGCTCTGGCCCCGGTAAGCCGCGATCCACCGAAAGCTTCCGATCGCCATCCAGGATCGGCCGGCGCGGAAGCGGGCGCTAAGCGGCCAGAGATGGCGCGCAGAGCTTGATGTCGCAACCGCCGAGCCGATCAGAGGGCATCGATCGGAGATTGTCTTAGGCCCCCGGGAGCGACCATATGAGATGGGTTTCAGTTCGGAGGGCTCAGATGGCATTGACACGATGCCCCGTATCCAATTGAGAGAAGTCCACCCATATGGGAGAGCTATCAATATCCTGGAGGCACCAGATCTGGACTCACTGTGACAGTTGCTTCAGGTGCAGCGCGCCCGTCGCATCGAACTGCGAAGCGACTTGGACAAGAACAAGGAGCGCTGCTGCACGAGCACACCGGAATCGCTCACCACAGAACGCTCTGGCCGGCGGTGTCAATTCGGTAGAGCGCGATTCGCGTCGACTTGTCATCGAGACGAACGTAGCGGATCCGGACAATGCGTAGTCGCTCTGCCCCCCGCGCTGGCTGTCCACACTCCTGGCACACCGCCAGTCCAGCGCGCTCACGGCTACACCCGCCAAAGATGAACTGCTCGGAGCCGCGGGGCTGATCGCGGTACAGCGCGTTCCATCAGCTGAAGCTGCCTGCCTTCTTGCGGGCTGCCGACCAGATCTGATAACCGTCTCGCGAAGTCGCCGTCTTGCGGAAGACACTATCGCGACCCGTGACCATGAGGATCTTCCTCCCCATTCGGCAAGAGCGTCTTCAGAAAACCGATGCTCACCGAAAGGTCCTCCTCGTGGCGAGATTACCCCGCGACAACGCGGCTTGCCTGAAACAACGGCAGCATGATGGAAGCAGCGATGAATCCGATGATGCCGCCCATGATCATGATCATACCGGGTTCAATGAACTGCGTTGTTGCCTTAAGAGCCTGGTCGTACTCGCGTTCGAGATGGTCTGCCAGTCGACCGAACACGGTGCCGAGTTTCCCTGACCGATCGCCGCAGTCGATCATTAGCGCGATTGGCTCAGGGATGAATCGGCATTCCAACAGCGGTGCAGACATGCGCTCGCCTCGCGTTGTTCTATCACTTACCTCTTGCCACAACTCCTTGTAGCAGGCATTCGGGATTGCATCTTTCACGATGCCGAGGGCGTCAACCAACGGCACGCCGGTGTCCAGGAGCGTTGCCAGTGTCCGAAAGGATCGGCTCTGGTAGAGTGAGTTGAACAAGGGCGCCAGAATTGGCAATCGCACAACAGCGCGTGCGCACTGAACTCCTCCGAATGCACTGTGCCTGCAGATGTACCATGCGACGATGGGAATCGCGGTGCCCAGGAGCCAGAGGTACCAGTCCACGGTGAGACTGTGGCTGAGTCCGAGAAGCATCCGTGTCGGCAATGGCAACACGGCGCTTCGCATGGAGAAGACTCGCTCGAATCTCGGTAGAATGACGGTCACGAGGAACACCGTGACCGCCGCGCACAAGCACAGCATGAACGCGGGATACATGACCGCGACTTTGACCTTCTTGATCGCCTCCAAGTCGCTGAGTTGGTACGCGGCACATCGCGTGAGGACCCGGCTCATCGTGCCATTGAGTTCTCCAGCCCGGACGAGCGCCGTCACCGATGGCGGAAACGCTTGCGGGTGTTCTTCCAGCGCGGCTGAGAGAGGACGACCCTCTTTGATCGCCGTCGCGACTGCCTCGAGCATCTCTCGCACTCGAGGCTTGGATGACTGGCGGATGAGGCAATCGAGCGCTTCGCTGATGAGCATGCCCGTCTCCACCATGACGGCCAGTTGTGACATCATCCATGCGGAGTCTGTCCTGGAGACTCTGCCTCCCCATCTGTGACTCCGTCCGCTCGTCGCGGCCTCCACTCCGATGCGAACGACGAACAGATTGCGCTGACTGAGCATCAGTCCGGCCTGCTCGAGCGTCTCTGCGGCGATTCGGCCGGCAATCAAGTGTCCCGAGTCGTTCCTCGCTTCATAGGCGAATTCAGCCATGTGACTTCGCTCCTTTTTCGCTCATGCCGCTGACCGCAGGCGCCTATCCGACTTGGTGAGTGCGGAGGACTTCTCCACCGTCAGATCGGCGCGGGAGAGAAGCTCCACAACCCCGTCCAGACTGATGAATCCCCTGGCGACCTTCTGAAGCGCGTCCTGAAGCATCGACTTGCAACCGACGGTCTGCCGCCAATCGGCCAGTGAGTTCGGGCCGGCGTCCACCAGCAGGCGGGCAAGAACACGTTCCTTGAAGGCGAGCAGTTCGAAAACTCCGATTCGGCCGTGGTACCCGGTGCCGTGACAGCGCGGGCACCCTTGGCCCACGTACGCGGCTTCGATGAGAGCCGGGTCATCGATTATCCGGGCGAGCAGTACGCTCTGTTCAGGTGTTACGGCTCGAACGGCTCGGCAGTGCAGGCAGACGCGACGGACTAACCGCTGCGCCAAGACCGCCCGAAGGGTGGCTGCAACGAGATATGACTCGACGCCCATGTTGACGAGGCGAGGAATCGCGGTAAGCGCGTCATTGGTGTGGAGAGTGGAGAGGACGAGGTGACCGGTCAGTGCCGCCTCAGTGGCGAGTTTGGCAGTCTCGGCATCGCGAATCTCGCCGACCATGATGATGTCCGGATCTTGTCGTAGAAGCGATCGCAGAGCCTTCCCGAACGTGAATCCGGCGGCGGGATTGATCTGGAATTGATTCACGCCGCGAAGCCTTCGTTCGACCGGATCCTCCACAGTGCTGACATTCTGCTTGATCGAGGCAATGTCGGCGAGAGCGGCGTACAGAGTGGTGGTCTTGCCGCTGCCGGTTGGCCCTGTTACCAACACGATGCCGTGCGACTCACCGATAACCTTTCTGAACCGACCAAGATCGTCGGCATCTAGTCCCAGCACTTCGAGCCTCTTGATCGAGGCGCTTCGATCCGCAACGCGCATCACGACGACTTCGCCGTACTTCGAATTCATCGTCGAAACGCGCAGATCGATCGCACGATCGGAGAGTTTCACGGTCATGACGCCGTCCTGGGGTAGCCGCCGCTCCGAGATATCCAAGCCGGCCATGATCTTGATGCGGCTCACGACCGCCGGGAGCATCCGCTGCGGTGGGCGGAGCCGCTCGACAAGCTCTCCATCGACTCGATAGCGAATTCGAAAGCCGACTTCATCGGGTTCAATGTGAATGTCACTTGCGCCCAGTGCTACCGCGCCCTGAATCGCATAGTTGACGAGCTTGATGATGGGTGAGTGAGTCGACTCGCTTTCCAGATCGGACTCATCTTCAATCGCTTCCTCTATGACGGTCAGGTCATCGACGCTGATCTCGTCGAGGATTTCATCGAGGACGACGGATGCTGGGAGTTCGCCCGTGGTCGGCGCGCGGCTCTTGAGAATTGCATGACGCGCCTGGCGAATGTTGTCGCCCACCGCCGCAACCACTTCAATGGATCGGCCGCACCTGTGCGCCAACTCGTCTATCACGAACAAGTCCGTGAATTGTTCCACCGCGATTCGAAGAGAGTTCGGACTCGCAGAGAGCGGAAGCGCGTTGTGGCGCTCCAACAGATCGGCAGGTAAGCACTCCGCTACCCCTGGTTCTACCGAATCGACGGTGAGGGTCGCGAACTCGATTCCCAACGACTCCGCCAGCGCCCGGGTCATGTCTTCGGCGGTGATGGCACCCGACTCCACAAGAATCTGGCCTAGCTGCTTGCGTTCGAACGACTCCGACTGAGCCCGAAGGGCTAACGCGAGCTGCTCATCCGAAATCAGACCCCGGCTTCGGAGCACCTCTCCGATTCGCGGGCGTCGGCCTGCGCCGGTCACCGGTATTGATGCACTGTCAGCCATAGCACTCCCCTCCCGCGAGGATTCCACTCGACTCAAAGGGCGAGAGTGATCCTGTGGTTGCTGTCTCTCTCCAGTACGACCGCGCGAGGCTGAATCGAAATCACCCGGAATTCGTGGATGCGGTCGCCGATACCGAGTCGCCTTCCGTCGATGATGGCTTGCGGTTGAGGGCCGATGAGGACGCCCTGAAGTCTCAATTGCGGTTGTCGATGCTCTGCGGTGTCAGCCGTAGTGTGGGTAACTTCGTCAAGTCGCGCTTCAGGAGCACTGGGCGGTGTAGCCGCGGGAATGAACGCCCCCTCGCCCCAGGCGAAGACATCACGGTCAAGTTCCGTCGGCCACGACGCATTTGACTTCGTACCGAAGTCGGCGTACCGATGCTCCCGCCCGGATGATGGGTCGGTACGCATGACTTCTGATGCGTGAAGTCCTGCAGGCGCATCTGCGCGGATCGGAGATCTCAGCCGCGTGAGCCACAACAGGGCCGCAAGCACGCTCAGCAACCCAGCAAGAATGATTCGCCGTCGTCGAACGTTGGAAAGAAGGATTGTGCCTGCCTCGGTCACCATGAGTCATTCCTCCGCGCTGGGTTTCATGAGAGTTGCCAGACGCAGTTTGACTTCCACCAGTGGGGACGGGCCGTCAATCGTTCGGCTGGCCCTGAATGATTCGACACGAAGCAGATACTCGCCCCGGGTCATGAGGCGGAGTGCGCCATACGCCGTTTCAGATGGGCACCGAAACGCGACTTCCATCTGGATGTGTTGCAGGTCGGCAAGATTCCCCATGATCGAAGTGGTGATTGCCTGATTCCGCACGCCCAACGAATCCAGATCACCCGTCAACCTGGCCATCAAGTCGGTCAACTGCTCCTGGTCCGGCAATCGCTTGGCCTGCATCTGAAGTCTCTCATTCAACCTGCGCAGATTGGCAACCGAATCGTCCTTCGCTAATGCGTCTGTGAGCTGCACTTCGAGCAGGCGCAGATCCTTCAGCTCCGAGGCCTTGCCGCGCAACACCACGCTGCTCCACCCGGTAACGAGCATCGCGAGCGAAACCGATATCGCTATCCATCCAAACATTCGTGGAGCACGGATCATGGGATGCCTCCGGAAGCCTGAGGCACTACCATCGAAAGATCAAAGTCGAACAAGATCGCAGAATTGTCCCCGATGTGACGGGTGCTATGCAGTTGGAGAGACACGAACCGTCTGCTTGCAGTCACCTGACGCATGAACTCCCCTATAGCCGCGTCGGACATCGCTTCTCCGCGAACTTCGATGGCCGCGCCCCGATCGTGCGTTGCGGCCCTCGATCCGTTGACCTTCGGACCAGATTCGGACTGGGCGATCGGTGGCGACGTGATCACGAACTCGCGAAAGCGCAGATCAGCCGGCGCTAATTGGGAAAGGGCTGCGAGCACGTCCGTCGGCGACGGCGCTTCATCAAACTGGCTGATCAGTTTGTTCTTGTCGGAAAGTGAGTCCACCCGCTGCCGCAGTTCCTCAAGTGAGTCTGCATTCCGCTTGAGACCGGCAACCCGGGCGGAAGCCTTCTGCAACTCGACATTGAGCAACTTGATGCGTTGAACGATCAAACCGGAGAGGCACAGCATAATGAATCCACAGAGAGCGCCTGCTACGACCCACCGGCGAATTCTGCGGCGCCTGGCGAGCTCTTCGATGCGACCATTGGGTAGGAGATTGATGCGGTTCATGCAGCCACACTCCGAATCAACTCGTCGATGCCATACAGCGCGAGTCCCAGAGGGGCAAGCCAGCACTCCGGTGACACGTCCGGCCTCAGGCTGCGAAGCTTCGCTTGCACCTGTGGCGCAAGAGCTTGAAGGGCGGGTTGGAGCGGAATCTCACAGCTCCGATTCAAAGCCAGGGTGAAGGCCTCCGTGAACCACCCGAGCCCCAGTGCAAATCCGCCACTCGGCCGGAATCGCCCTTCATGAGTTTGGGCAAGGTAATGCCGGCAGAGCGCGATTTCGCAGCTCATTCGCTCCGCAAGCTCGTCAATCGTGAGACGCGCGCCGCGTGACAGGGGTGTGTGTGCCTTGCCCACAGAGCTGTCGGTCGCCACCCGACCCGCGTTGACAGACACGAGGTCGGTAGATTGGCCCCTGATCTCGGAGCCGATCTCACCGAGCTGCTCGAGAATCCGATCACACCCCGCGGGAACGTCTCGCACGAATACAGGGGAACCACCATAAGCCCCAATGATTGTCGAGCGATGGATTCCGATATCCACAATCAGGGCCGACGAAGGCTCTGAGTGAGAGCCGGTCCGCAGGCATCTCGCTAATGCACCCGGTGCATCCTCAATCGCAACGACGGTGGCGCCGGCTGAATCGAGCGGCTGCATCCGAGCAGTGATATCGGCGACGAGCGCCGATACGGTCAGGACCTCGTGTCGGGCTTTGCCGTCTGCGGAGGATGCACCGACGTCGTAACAGGCGCACTTGATCTCGTCAAGAGAGCTCCGGGCGTCCTTGGCGATCTGCCAGTGGGCCGCGGCCGACATCTCGTGCATCGGCATGGGTGGCAGCCGAAGCGAGCGATGTCGTACTTCTTCTCTCGGTAGCATGGTTGCGATTCCGCGACCACAAAACCGTCTCCCGCGCAAACACGCTTCGAGGCCCTCGCGAACAGCCGCGGCGGCTTCAATTGGCCGGCCGGCCTCATCCTTCGAGCGCAGTTGGTGCATGCTCCCCCGTATCGTCAGTCCGCGCCGCCCACTGCGCCGCACTTGCAGCATGCACAGGGCGTGTGTGTCCCAGACGCACCCGATCGGGCCGGTTCTGTATGCACGCGTACGCGACACATCAACCTCCCCGCCGCGTTGCCGCCACAGTGGGACAACAAAGTCGGCGATCTGACCGGCGCTTCAGCGGCGGGGCCACCGGCAACGTCGCGTCCACATGGGGCATATCGGCACAGGCGTCGCCCCTAGATTAGCGGCGCGATTGGCGCTGGGTTGCCTTCCACCAGGAACCATTGAGTAGCGACGCAGCAATCACGGTTCATGCGGTCTCCGATGAATCAAAACCCGCAGACAAGCGTGCATAATCTACTCAATCGTGACATCGCCGGAGACCGCATCAATGTGGAGCCATATGTCCTTATCAAGACACTTAAGGGAAATGCTCACGTCCGAAACCTCACCCAGTGCCCCTTGCCCGTCGAATGCGAGTACGTTGTCGCCCCCAAGGCTCAAGTCGCCCAAGGTCACCCCCGTCAGAGCAGACGCCCGCCCGCTGCCGTAGTGCACGTAGAAGTCCACACCGGTGGTCGTATTGGCCATGGGTGTGGTGGGTTTGGAGCTACGGGCGAGAAAATATGCATTTGCGGCGGAGTCGAACACGATAATACATGGATCCGCCGCTGCGCCCATTGATTCGATGCGGGCATGGTCAATATCAGCCGCGAGGAGTTCGGCCGCCTGCCGCAGTCGCACCTGCCCGTCCTCCGACACGACCGGTATCACGAGCAGCGCGGCAATCGCCAAAACAGCCACAATTATCACCGTCTCGACAAGTGTATAGCCCCGGGGCTGCATCGACGCATTTCCGTGTGCATACGGGAGAACAGCGTTCATGGTGGACTCCAATCGGCGAGTGAATGTGATCGGTCTGCTCGGGGGGGCTGTCGGCCATTTGCAGCAATCGGCTAAAGTCGGTCTGCGATCTGCCGAATTGACAAAAAGAAGGGAGGCGGGGTGCGTCAACCTTGCGTCCGCTACGGTGCGAAGCGCCTTTCTGCTCGGAGCCGCGCATTCACGCTTGTCGAATGCGTGCTCGCGAGCGCGATCGTCGCGATGGCCGTGCTCGGAATCACCAACGCGATGGGCGCTGGTCATCGGCAACTCCAATCTGGGACCGAATTGCTCAAAGCCACGCGACTTGCGGAGAGCCTCATCGAGGAGGTTCGAGGTCGTCCCTACGACGGCACGGGCACCGGCCGGACGCTGTTGCACCTTGACGACTACGACGGCTTTGACGAGACGGCGGGCGCACTATGCGATTTCTCCGGGAATGCCCTTCCCGTCGAATACCAGGCATTCTCGCGACAATCGAAAGTCATGCCTTCCATGAAGACACTTGAAGATCTCGGTGGGGCGGTGGTGAACGGAAAGACGATTGTGGTCATCATCCGAGACTCACAGAATCAGATTCTCGTTGAATTGAGCTCGTTCATTGCGGAGTCTTTGCCATGACGCTCGGACAATGGACCATTCGAGGCGACAGAGTCTTGCCAGCCTTCACGCTGGTGGAGATGCTGCTCGCGCTGGCGATGAGTGCGGCAATCGGAACGATGGTTGTACTCATCCTGGGGGCGGCGGAGTCAGGTGTCTCGGCTGCGCACGATACGCGGCGAGAGGCGCTCGGGAGACTCGTGGTCGAGGAGAGGCTGGGGGAGGTCGCGCGGGAGAGTGCGATCATCCTCGCCCTCAGAGATGACCATTGCATAACTTGGACTGGCGACGGTACGCGCGACCAGATGGTCAACCTGTCTGAACTGCGGCGCATTCAATGGAACCCGGAGTCGCGCGAGGTCGTTGTGTTCGAGGCGCCAGGTTCACTGGATCCTGCCGATGACGTCTCATACTCGGTCTTTGACGACTTTGAAGCGATTACGGACGCAGTGATCGGGTCTTCGGGTTTCCCTGCAAGGCGACTGCTCACCACCGTGACGAGTTGGAGCGCTGAGTGTGATAGTGCGGACATCCGGGCGGCCAGACTTGTTCGGATGCGCGTCGAGCTGAGCCTTCCCGATGGAGACGCAGTCGAGTGTATTGTCATCGCGGCGCTGAGGGGGTCACAGCGCAACTAGCTGAATTCTCCGAGCGGGACGACTCACCTACGGAAGCAAGTGGTGGGTCTCTGGAGTTAAGCGATGGGACGGATCGTACGAAGTCGTCGAGGTGCAACGCTACTACTTGCCCTGATGGCGAGCGGGATCGGACTCCTGCTCGGTCTGACCTTCTTGTCGCGCTCGACGACGGTCGTGGACGCTGCTCTCGTCGCCAACAGACATGCGCAAGCCCGGCAGATTTCCGATGCGGGCCTCCAACTTGCGATCGCGTCCGTGTCTGACCAAGGCGATTGGCGCAGTGGGCGCGCTCCGGGGCGATGGCTGAGCGACTACGAACTGTTCGGCGGGAGAGTGAGCGTTGAGGCGGATTTCGAGCCCGCAACGGATATCACAGATGCGTCGCCGGAAGACGCGAGCTTTGAACTGGAAGCCAGAGAACTGCCGACTCCTCCAATCAACCCACCCATGGCCGGAGTGATCGGGGGTTGGAACGTCTCGCGGACGGCGCTCCTCGAGACAGGACTGACCGTGCCTCGGATCGGTACTCGTGCAGACGGGTCGGCCCCGGACGGCGCCAACGTCGCGTTCATGACGTTCACCACCGCGGTCGATGGCTCAGCGACCCTCCGCCAGCAGCTGTCGATGCAGTTCGAGCCGTTCACCGCCTACCAGCTTAGAGTCGACGTCGATCCAAACGGAATCCCGCTGCTGGACTCGATTCTGACCATGCGCGTGATGGCGGACACGGCTGTAGTCGCGTCGAGCGACCATGCCTTCACTCTTCAGCTTCCAGCGATCCCGCCCAATCTACCGCAAGCCCCATCGTCACCGGTCTCGCCACCGGAAGTGGAAGCGCTCTTCCAGTATCTGGACACTGGAGGTGGCGTGTTCGAGGCGACCCTGCAATTCTCCACTGGCGACTCGCCGCCGGCCGGCGATGTGGTCATCGAGTTCTATGCGGAGTCACTCGGCCTCTCGAACGAGATCGAACTGGACAATGTCCGATTCGGGATTGTCGAGTACGAGCCCCTCACACTTACCTCAATCGGAGAGTACGAGGGAGCGAACCACAAGATCACGGCAATGCTGATCGCTGTTCCCACGGGAGCCGGCACGTCGACGACTTCCATCCTTGTTTGGAAAGAGAACTAGGCCGGGCGGTCGGAAAGGCAGCATTCATCCATGAGGCCGGACGCGATCAATTGGAGTGAGATGAAGGGTGGGCTGTCGACGGTCTATCTGCCCAAGGCGCAGTTGCACCGGACAGTCTGGCGCTGGATCGTGTTGCTACTGGCGCTTCAGGCAGTGTTCGCGGCCGGGGTGCTTTCGATCCTTGAATCTCCACTTGCCAACGCCAGCAGTCCTCGCGGCAATGCGGTGATCGCTGCATTGGCCGGTCTGACTGTCTCCAGCGTGGCGGCCGATCCGAGTCGCCTTCAGACGTCGCTTGAGGCACTCTGCACCCATCCGGCGATCGTTTACGCTGTGGTGCTCGACGGGGAAGGCAACGTCATCGCTCGAGGCAACGCCAGCGATGCATGGCGTGGGCGAGTCGAGACGTCCGCCACGCAGCGTTCGTCTCTGGGCGGTTGGATTCAAGCCTTGCTCGCCTCGGATCGACCTACGAGGTACGAGTCGGCGCTCGCCCCCGTCGCCGGCGCGGTCGGCGCGAGGTTCATCATCGGTGTAAGTGACTCAGCGTCACACAAGTCGCTGCGCTCCGGTCTGCTGGCCATTGGCCTGTCGCTTCTCGTCAGCGCAATCATCATGCTGCCGCTGGCGCGGCGAGAACTCCGTGCCTGGACAGCTGGATTGCATGACTTGCACGCTGCAATTCGAGGCTTAGCCGCAGGGGCGATGCCCAAACCGGTCGCCGTCGGGGGGAACGCGGAGACGGGTTACCTGCAGCTGGCGTTCAATGACATGGCGGCCAGAATCGCCGCAAGCCGAAAGGCGCTCGAGGAGACCAATGCCGATCTTGAACGGCGCGTGGCGACTCGAACTGCGGAGCTTCACATCGCCAACACGAGTCTGTCCCAGGCGAATCGCGAATTGGAGGAAGTGACCGACACGGCCCTGCGGTTCACCGACGACGTAGCGCATGAGTTCCGAACTCCGCTCACGGTCATCATGGAGTACGCCTCAATGGCTGCCGACGGGCTGGCTGGCGAAGTGACGGACAAGCAGCACGAGTTCCTGGATTGCATCGTCGATGCATCGACTGAGATGGCACAACTCGTCGACGACTTCCTCGACAGCGGAAAGTTGCGGGCGCGCAGCCTGCGAGTCGATCGTCGCCCTCTCGATGTTGATGAGATCATCAAATCGAGTCGACAGTTGCTCGAACCGAGGGCGGCCAGCCGCAAGGTCCGGCTGGATTGGGGGATCGTCGACGGCCTGCCGCAAGTCTTCTGCGATCCCGATAAGGCTCGGCGAACAATCGTCAATCTCGTCATGAACGCCATCAAGTTCTCGCCGTCCGGCGGGACGGTTACGATTCGGGCCGATCGGGACGACGACAATCGGGTGCAATTCCGAGTGAGTGATCAGGGTCGCGGGCTGACACCGGAGGAAGTCCGCTCGCTGTTCACCCGTTTCCGCCAGGGGATTGAAGGTCAACGCAGCGCCTGCAAGGGCTTTGGCCTCGGACTCAACATCGTCCGCGATCTCGTCGCGATAAACCTGGGCACAGTTACCGTCGAAAGCACAGTGGGCGAGGGCAGCACCTTCGCATTCGACATCCCGGTGAGTGGGCTTCAGGCGATTCTGGATGCGTACTCGACGAGGCTGCACTCGTGCACCGAACCGACCGAGTTTGCGGTGTTCGAGATCCGCTTTGAGCCGGTTCTCATTGACCCGTCGGATGCGCAATCGGCGCTCGACTCGGTACTCCGGCCCCTTGACCTGCAGCTCCCGGGAGGTGACGGCACCAGGGTGATCATCACAGAATGCCAAGACGCAACGGGTTGGAAGAGATCGTTGACTGCGGCGCTCGACGAGTGCACGACGCGAGATGGTGAAGGAACGGACAGGGCCCTCGAAATCGTTCACGTAGGGTCGTGGCTGGCTCCGGCAGAGAGCTCCGCGATCCTAGCGGCCGCCATGAGAAGCGGCACGGAGGTACTCAATCATGAGGACAGTCATTCTCTTGGTCGACGATGAGCCTCGAATCACCGGGGCACTGATGCGACGGCTGGAAGCCACGGGGTATACGGTCAGGCACGCCATCAATGGTCTCGCCGGGGTCGAAGCGGCGGCGTTGGAGCGCCCGGATCTGATCATCATGGACATGCGCATGCCCGACATCGATGGCTGCGAAGCATGTCAGCGAATCAGATCGCTCCCCGGATGCCATGACATCCCGATCGTCTTTCTCACGGCCAACGCGCAGGAAGCGAATCGAAGACGGGCGATGGCTGTGGGGGCGGTGGCCTTCCTCTCGAAGCCCTTTCATAGCGCCGACGTGATCAAGGTCGTAAACACGGTTACCGCCTCCACGGGCGGCATGCGAAACCAGAAGGAGGAGTCTGATGCAGCGTAAACCATACAAGATCCTGATCATCGACAATGACGAGAGCCTGGTGAATGCCCTGGCGATCCGTCTGGAGGAGGCCGGACATGACTGCGTACGGGCATTCGCCGGCGTACAGGGAATCGCGGAGTTCAACGCTCAGGACATTGACTTGGTCATTACTGACCTCAACATGCCACTCGGGACGGGGATCGATCTCGTTCAGGCCGTACGGCGCAAGTGTACCGTGCCGGTTGTGGTCATCACCGGCTATCGCGATGAGTTCCAGAGAGAGTTGCGCTCGCTGCGGAACGTTACCGTGCTGCGAAAGCCGTTCCGGGCCGCCGATCTCATCGAACTCATCGAATCGGAACTGCTGCTCACCGATCCGCGGTCGGACGCGAACTCGCGCGACTTGAAGCGGGCTGGATAGCCACAACGAGAAAGGACACGTCCATGCATTCCAAGAAGAAAATCCTCATTGCCGATGACGACACCCGACTCCTCCAAGCTCTCAAGGTGCGCTTGGAGGCGGAAGGATTCTCGGTCACCACGAGCCAGGACGCGTATCAAGCCGTCCAGTTGGCCCGCCAGGATCCGCCCGACCTGTTGTTACTGGACATCAACATGCCTGCTGGCAAGGGCTTCAGCGTGAAGGAGCGACTGGCAAACGTGCCCGAACTCTCCAAAGTGCCGGTGGTGTACGTCACGGGAGATACGTCTTCGGAAGTTGCGCAGGCAGCGGTTCGCTCCGGGGCGAGTGGCGTTGTCCGCAAACCGTTCAAGATCAGTTCACTTCTGGATGTGGTCCTCACGGCTCTGGCTGAGCGCGATCATGAAAGAGCCGCCTGATTGCGGAGGCTGTTATGCCGGACGTCCTGATCGTCGACGATGACGCGATGTTCCGCGAATTGCTCGCGGAGCGATTACGCACCGATGGGCTGAAAGTGCGCCTCGCTCAGAACGGGAGTGAGGCTCTCGAGATCATCGTGTCGGAGCGACCGAACGCGATTGTACTTGACGTCTCGATGCCAGGCATGGATGGTTTGGCCACGTTGCACTCGATTCGCGGCACGCCGAGCATTGCGGACACTCCAGTACTCATCCTCACGGGGAAAGGAAGTCGCCAAAATGTCATCGAAGCAGCACATTTGGGAGTGGCGGGCTTTATTCTCAAGACGTCAGGCGCATTCTCGGACTTGCGGTCGCGCCTCCGCGCCATGCTTGCGTCGGTTCCGCTTGCGGAACCTCAGCAGTCCGAACCGGGACGGACCTCCCCTGATGCTGATGGAGCCAGCGGGGAACCTGCGGCCGGGAGAATCGAGGCGCCATTGTGCACTCGAGAAGAGGTCATTCAGATGGTCTCCCGAAGCCGGCAGATCAGAGCCATCTCTCCCGTCGCAGCAACAGTCGTCAAACTGACGAGCAATCCGCGCTGCGACATCGAGGACGTATCTCGGGCGATTACCAGTGATCCCGCGGTCGCGCTCAAAATCCTCCGACTCGCGAATTCGCCGATATTCAACCGAGGCGAAGTGATCACCACCGTCACGAAGGCGGTCGTGCACATCGGGTTGAGCGAGATCCGCAACGCGGTGATGAATCTGTCGGTCGTGGACAACCTTGCGCAGGCAGCCTCGTCGACGTCCATTCATCCAGGTCTGTTCTGGGAGCACTCAATCGCCACCGCGGCGCTCGCGGCTGAATTCGCGAGGCGGGTTGAGCCCGATGCCGCCCCGACCGCCTTCATGACGGGTGTCCTCCACGATGTCGGCAAACTCATCCTGATGGACTGCCTGGGAGAGAAGTACGAATTGGTGCTAGCCGAGGCCGACCGACTTGGGATGCCGCTGCACACTGTTGAACGACGCCTGCTGGGCACAACCCATGCGGAGATCATGGAGCAGGTACTCAGCCTATGGAAGTTCGCCGCGGACTTTTCGGAGCCCATCATCCATCATCACGACTCGATCGAAGCGCTCTCGCGGCTCGACGCTCAATCGCGTCGGCAGTGCGCGCGGCTGATGCTGGCAAACCGTTTCGTTCACGCGCTTCTGATCGGACAGAGCGGCAACGAACTGATCGAAGAGACTGAAGATTTGTGTGAGCTATTGCACTTCGACGCGGACGATATCCGTGCGTCCATTGACACGGCGCAGCAGCATGCGGATGAAGTGAAGCTCTGGCTGCTCTCAAACACGAGCAATGGGCCCTTGGAGCCATACCGGGCAAGCATTCAGCGTCGGATCGGGCGGACATATCAGATCCAATTCATGACAAGTAGCCCCAACCGTGATGCACTGGGCGTGTTCCTCGACCAGATCTCAGCAGCGCGCTCAGAGGCTCCACCCGATCTCGTCGTAATCCACGCTCGATCCACGGATGAGATGGCTGAACTTGAAGGACGGATGCAGCGACTATCGGGCATCTGGGGCACCGCGCCGAGGCCGCTGGTCATTTGCCAGCCGGATCGGCTGCGAACCAGCCTCGAAACCCGCCCTCAACTGTCGGAAGCACGCCGGCTGCACCTGCCCGCGACCATTGGTCAGTTGCTTGAGGTTGTGGCGCTCTCTGCCTCCGCAGCCTGAAATGGATTTCTGACACTGTGCTCACCGCGCAACGGGCTCGCTCTTCTTCAGCACCCGCCCCTAGGATGCCCGCGACCTTTCGGCCTGCGGCGCCTTCCCAGGTGCGTGTCGCTGATCCAGATCGTGCGAAAGGCAAAGCTTCTCATCGCCGTCCCCGCCGATAATCTTGTGGCGAATAAATCGTCGGGTGATGGCTCGTAACCGACATTCGGAGAGACGCTCACTGACACCCCACGCGTCAATGCGGAGCTGAGGAGTCTCTTGAGGCCCCGACAGGAACGTGAACGACCTGACCGGGTCGTAAATCACCTCGCCGTGTACTTCCCGCGTCCGACTCGCTTGAACAGGTCCTTGCGCTTGAGCAGCGTCAGGTTGACCATCATCCGAAGGTTACTCGAATTCGACTTGTAGCCGGCCCGCTGCACGGCCTCGACGAGTTCGCCCACGCTCATGGTCTTGCCCTCGAGCGCCCCTTGCAGGGCCTGGGCGAGCGTGAGCTTGTTGGTGGCTCGGGTCGCGGCGGCCGCGGATCCGTGCCGGCGATGCGAGGCGGCACGTGTGCGGCGATGGCGCTTGCCGGTGGCGGCGCCCGCAGCCGCTTCGAGTTCTCCCAGTTCGCTTTCGACCTGTTCGAGTTCCTCAAGCAAGGCCGAGCGTTTAGCCTCCATGGCGTCGAAACGCGCGGAGCGGCGTTCGAGTTCGCCGCGTAGCTCGATGGTGGGGACGCGACTGAGATTGAACTTCGCCATGAGTGCCTTCCTCCTCGGTGCAGCGTTGTGCCAGATGAAGTGTCTTCTGCTGCACGCGAGCAAGGAGTACAGCAGGCCGCAAGCGGATCCAGAACGGACCGACTCATCTTAGCAGCCTTGAGGAGTAAAGGCATCAGCCATCCGCCGAGGACTGATCAGCTCTCACCACGGCGCACTGCGAGCGCGGAGGCACTGGGGGTGACTATGCACCGCCGCCCTGGGAAACCTCGGGCCGCATCAACGACGGGGGACCCCCGGCCTGCTCAATCCGGCTCCCGTATGTCCGGCAGCCACGAACCCGGCTCTTCCGCCTCGGACTCCCAGGGAGCATCCAAGCGCAGCCCCTTGATCTGAATGTCCAAGCGGGCCAGCTTCTTGAGTATCGTGGCGCGCCGGGCGCGGAGGAGTCCGAGGCGGCGCAAATTCCTTGGATCCATCGGCCTGGCCTTCTCGCGGTCGCTTTGACGTTTGCTGCTCCTCTTCACGGCACACCTCCTTCTGTGGGCCTCCAGCCCCGCCGGGCGGGCTGCATCGCGCCGCCGGGGGAACTCAGTTCGACCAGACATGCGGGCGGGAGCGGCGAGAGGCCGCCTCGATTCCGACCGCAGGGGTACATAGACTGGAGTATGCACGGGTTGTCAGAGGATGGTGCGAATCGGGCCCGTCCCCGGCCGGTATGACCTGTGCAGAGCGGGGCGCCGCAGGTGCGGCCGTGCGTGCCACCGAGCCTTCCGTATGGGAACGGAAGGCGGTGCGGAACCTGGAGTTGTGCGGTCCCATCAATCGAAGCCTCGCGGCGTGCGGGCGCCGGCTCCTGGCTGAACCGAGCCCGCCGCAATACAACGGCCGCAAAGGGCGCTGCCGACTGCGCGGATTCTTGAGGATTCCTGGCAAAAATCCTCGCAACATGCCCTGTTCGCTGCGTTCGCCTTCTGGGAGATGACACCGTGGCCGTCCACACCGAACCGGATCTCGCAGGCACTGTCACCGGCCTGCTCGATCGCATGAGAGGCGGGGACGCGGCGGCCAAGGACGAGCTCTTCGATCTCGTGTACGGCGAACTGCGCGATCTCGCCCGCTACCAGCTCGCCCGGGCCGGGCGATCGAACCGTCCCTTCGAGGGCACCGAACTCATCAACGCCGCCTGCGAGAAGCTCCTGGGCAAGTCCGGTCTCGACGCGGACAACCGCAAGCACTTCTTTTTTCTCTTCGGTCGGGCCATGCACGACGTCCTCATCGGGGAGAGCCGCAGGGCGGCAGCGATAAGGCGTGGAGGGCTTCTGCGCCGCACCCCGCTCGTGCAGATCGACGTCGACGGGCAAGCGACCTTCTGGCGGCGCGGCGATGTCCGCGAGGCGCTGACAGAGTTGCGGCGCTTCGACGCCGGAGCCGCACAAGTCATCGAGTTGCGGTGCTTTGCCGGCCGCACCATCGACGAGACTGCCGAGATGCTCAGCCGTTCGGTGGCGTCGGTGCGTCGCGACTGGTCCTACGCCAAGGCGTGGCTGGCCGAGCGATTGGGAGAATCCTGAAGGATTCGCGCGGCCGCCGGGATTTTGTGCGCAGGTCCCCGGGCCGATTGCGGCTGTTCAGTGGCATGTCAAGGGAAACGCGGGTGGTGACCCAGGAGTGGAACGAAAAGGCGATCTACCTGGCGGCGCTCGACCTCGAAGGGGACGACCGCGAGGCCTTTGTGCGCGGCGCCTGCCCCGACGGGGAGCGCTTCGATCGCATCATGGCCCTTCTCGCCCACGCCCAAGACACTTTTGATTCAAGTCACCCGCCACCAAACGAACCGGCTCGAGACGAAGCTCAGGGCCAGTTCATCGACGAGTTCCGCATCGTTCGCATGCTCGGCCAGGGCGGCATGGGCACGGTCTACCTTGCTCACGACACGGTTCTCGACCGCCAGGTGGCGCTCAAGGTCATCGCGCGCCACCTGACCCACTCGCCGCGCGCCCTGGATCGGTTCATGACCGAAGCCAAGGTCGCGGCCAAGCTCAAACACCCGGGAATCGTCCCGGTGTTCCGTTTCGGCTGCGATGGCCGGGACCAGTACCTCGTCACCGAGTACATTGAAGGTCCGACACTCGCCGATGAGATCGCCGAGCACAGCCGGCGCGGTTTGCAGTCGACTCGGACGGAAGATGTGCGGCGCTGGCAGCACCACGCTGTCGAGCGGGCCGCCGACGTCGCCGAGGCGCTTGATCACGCCCATCGCCAGGGGGTGACGCACCGAGACGTCAAGCCGTCCAACATCCTCATCGACGCCAATGTCGGTCCGCGCCTGGCAGACTTCGGGATCGCACTGCAGGCGGAAGCAGGAACGAACTCCGATGTCGCAGCGACCACGCTCTCGCACGAAGTCCTGGGCAGCTGCTACTACATGAGTCCCGAGCAGGCCGCTGGCGGTTCGGGCAGGCTCGACCATCGAAGCGATATCTTCTCACTGGGCGTCGTGCTTTACGAGATGGTGACGCTCCGGCGTCCCTTTGATGGTGGGGACGTGAACACTGTGCTCCGCGCCGTCGAGACCCAGCAGCCCAAGCGGCCTCGTTCCATCGATCGCCGCGTGACTCGCGATCTTGAAGTGGTGATGCTCAAGTGCCTCGAGAAGCGCCCCGTCGACCGGTACCAGTCCGCGGCGCACCTCGCGGCGGATCTGCGCGCTGTGCTCTCAGGTCAGCCGATTCTGGCGCGTCCTCCCGGCCCCTTGCGGCGGGCGGTGCGGCTCATCCGCCAGCATCGCACCCTCTCCGTGAGCGTGCTGATTGTCCTCCTGGTCACCGCCCTGGCGGCGATGGCGATGACTCAGTTCCAGCGGCAACGGGCTCTGGGGGCATCCGTGTCCTTCGAAGTGCTTGGTGGCGCCGGCGGCGCCATACTCTCGGCGCGACGATGGAACAACGATGAAAGGCGTTACGGCAAGCCCATCGAGCTTGGCCGGCTATCGAGCGCCGCGGTCCGATTGACTCCGGGAGTCTACCGGTTCCTCGTTACCGACGGGCATGGCCGTTGGATCGAGTTCGAGGATGTGCTGGCGACGTCTTCGATGCGGCACTTCGCGCTGCGGTTGGATGGGCCAGCCGATCCCGTCGAGGGCATGGTCCGGTTCGATCCCGCAGAGGTGAGTTGGTCGGCTCCGGCGAGCTTTCAGGATCCGCAAACCGGAGAGAGGATGTCGGATCTGCCGCTCGACGGAGCCTTCTGGCTGGATGCGACCGAGGTGTCCAACAAACAGTACCGCCAGTTCGTGGAGGCCACTGGCGCGCCTGAACCGGTGTACTGGCAGCTGTTCGAGTCGTCGGAGATCGCTGATCTGCCGGTGACGGGCGTGAGTCGTGATCAGATGCTCGCGTACGCGCTGTGGCGGGGGAAGCGGTTGCCGACGATTTATGAGTGGCTCTTCGCGGCCCAGTATCCGGACGGCAAGGCACAACTGCTGCCGTGGGGTGGAGATCCCGACACGGCCCGGCTGGCAATCCCCTCGCCTGAAGCGCTCGCCGCCCAGCAGCACATCGATCCCGAGCGGCTGTTCGCGAACTATCGTGCATTCTGCTCACCGGTGGGAAGCCGCCCGGAGTTCGGCACTCCCACGGGTGTGCTGCACATGTTCGCCAACGTCCGCGAGATGACCTCCACCGTCGTGAACACGCCCTCGGGCACGTTGGCGGTGCTCGCGGGCGGGTGCTGGTCCAGCGATCCTCGCTCGCTCACGTGCATGGACGTGTCCACCTATCGGATGGATGCCGGCACATTCGATCTCGGCTTCCGCTGCGCGCGGAGCGCCGAGCCGCGGTGACTTGCCCTCTCACAACTCGAATCATTGAAAGGACGCGCGATGCCTCAGCAGTGTCAGTTCCGCTTCTTGACGAGCCTCCATGCCTTCCCCGCCTGCGGAAAGAACTGGCCGGGCAGTTCCCTCGGCTCTCCGGCGACCGGAGGCGAGCCGGGAGTGGACGACCTGCCCCTCGACGAAACCGAGATCATCGCGAGGGCGCTGCTGGGATGGGCCGACGGGCTCGAAGCCGCGGCGCGTTCGCATGACTCCGATCTCTTCTCGAAGCTGATCACAGCCAGCGGCGACACGGAGACGGAGTGTCAGGCGGCGGCGATCGCCCAGTTCTTCAGTTCGATCGATCCGCTGCTCGCAGTGCTCGCCGCGCCTGACGTGCTGGATCGCATTGTCAGCTTCGATTCGCCCCAATCGGCCGTCTGGCTCGAAATCCTCCCCAAGATCCACATCATCGTGGGGCTGCTCCGCGATGAACAGGGCGCCGTGGCAACGTGGGACGTGGCCATCGCCTCCCCGTCCTCCGGACAGGTCTCGATCAAGGTCGCCATCGCCCTGAAGATCCGCGTCGAGCCCGCATGACTTCCCTGAGTACACATCGCCTGCTCGTTGATGTATCGCGCGGCATGCCGCGGGCCATCGGAGTGCGCGGCGGCGGTGTGTTGCGGGTGCTCCGGATACTCAACGCGACCGAGCCGGCGGTGTTCTTTCGGCGATTCGGCAGCATGGGCGCGGTTGCGGCCATCGGCTCGGCACCCTGGCCTGCCCAAGTTGAACTCGAGATGACCGTGGAGAACCGCGGGGCAAGCCCGTCGGCGACGATCATTGAGGGTGGTGACGACGGTTCCGAAGCCGGTAGCGCTCTGCCGTGGCAGCGCCTGGCTGCGATTGAACGGTGGCTCATTGAGCACGCTCCAACCGAGTCGCTCCGCCTCGACGCCGAGTTCTTTTACGGTATCGAGTGTGCGTTCAATCCGCGCTTCGTCCAGGAGCGGGGCCTGCCAGAAGCTGCCAAACGGAATCGCGAGGAAGTTATGGACGAGGTGGATGGATTCCTGGCCCGGCTCGTCGCGCGACTGGGCAGGCGACAAACTGGGGACGCCTTTCGTGACGGAGAAATCCACAGCGCTGACTGGCACGTGGGGCCAGTTCTTGATGAGCTCTTCAAGGGCCGATTCGGCAATGCGTCCGGGCACGAGCGCATGGCGGCGGCCGTGAGGATGTTTGCGAGGTTCGGAGCGGGCGAACTCGCCATGGACATCGCCGCCGGCCCCATGGGAGGTGAACTCGCGCTGCGCATGACCAACGGCGCGCCCAACGGACCGCTCGTGTTCGCTTTCGCGGAATACGCCCTCTACCGGCTCAACACGTCGCGAGGAGCCAGCGACAAAAGGATTTGGAGCGACGTGCTGCCCGGGTGCATCCTCGCGGCGGAGTTGTACCTGATGGCCTATCACCTGTTCGATCGCGAGGGAGCGGTCAGTAAGGCGCTCTTCCGCGGCGATGCCGGCGGACCGCGGCCGCTTCTGAGGCGACTGGGGCGCCAGTGCGTGAACGAGCTCATGCAGCGCTATCTCGAATTCGGATGTCACGGACAGCGGCAGTTACTCGAATCACGCTTGGCCGGTTTGCTGCGCAGTGCATTCGTACCCATCGAGCCCCTCGAACCTTTGGTTCCCAGGTCGCGTCGAGATCGCGTCATCCAAACCAGCGCGCACCGAAGCGGCGTGTTCACAGCGGTCTTTCCGGACCTGCCGGTGCTTGAGGTGCGAGCGCCGGGCCTGTCAGGCGCCTGAGTGCTGACGCGACTAGAACACACCTCGCCTCCCGAACTCTGCTTGAGCAATGGGATCGTCAGCTGTCGGCGCTGGCGCGGCGAAGCGCGCCGCGGCGTTGCATGTCGTCCATGAGCCGGCGCCGGCCCTGATCAAGCCATCGCTCGATGTCCGCTCTTTGGAAACTCCAGTCTCCGTCAATGCGTTCCGCGGGAATGCAGCGTTGCTCAGCGAGCTGTTGGACGACCGTCTCCGGCAGGCGAAGGAGCGCGCTCAGTTCGGTGATCGTGCAGGTTCCGCGGCTCATCGGGCCTCCGTGTCAGCCCTTGCCCCAATGGCCTGAGGCGCACTTGGCGGAAGCAGGAGCGCCTCCCGGCCCTCGGGGGGACGGGGCCAGGAGGCCTCGCTGCAACAAAGGGGTTCGCTGCTGGCGTTGCGTGTAGATCTGCTCCTCCGGCTGCGCCTCCTGCTCAGCGCTGCGACCGCTGACATTGACGCCGCCGGTCGCTGCGGCCCGGCTGAGTCCGGCTGCGGCAAGCAGTATGCACGCGAGGGACATGGGGCGGGTGAGGCGGGTCATGCGTTGATCATACCGCATGGGAGGGTCGCCGGGGGCGGGATTCGGGGATCGGGGATGAAGATTGTGCAGATTGCGTGCAGAGTGTCGTCGGCGCTATGCACGCGGACGGCCTGCGGACCCTGCGGGACTCTGCACGGGGGACCGGTGGAGACTGCCGGAAGCCCGCGGCCTGAGCGCCGGTCCTGCGGCGTGCAGGGTCTCTGAACCGTCTCTTCTCCCCCGATCGGGTCAGTGGCGGGGAGGAATCTTCTCACTTTTTCGGGTATTTTCGTTCCGCAGCGCAAGGCGTGTGCAGCTCGGCACTTGCGGCCGATTCCGCGGCGGATCAATTGCCCGGTTCCATTCGATGTATTAATTACGCGCGGCCTCGCGCAGGGCTTGGCGGGCCCGGCACTTGCGGCGGTTCGCGACGGGTCGTGTTCGCACTCTGTTGCTGAACATGTAATAGACACCGGCAAAACTCTGCACATCCCCTTGCGGCGCTATGCACAGTCGGTATATTGGGGACGGGTCGCGGGCGAGGCGCCCGTCGGCCGGAACTCGTGCCGCAAGGAGATCGCCATGCAACGCTTCTTTCGATCCGGTCATCTGGTGACGGTTCCCGCCGCCGTCGCGCTTCTCGTGGTGCTGGTCGCCGCGGCGGTGCACTCGGCCTCGTCGCGGCTGAGCTCGAGCGGCCCTTCACCCAAGTCGATCCCTTCGGCGGCGGCGCTGTCGTTGCGGCCGGCGTGGGCTGGCGGGGCTCTGGCCTTTACTGAACCCGCCCTCGATTCGACGCTGCGGCGCGTGGCCCTGGATCCGTCGGCGCTGACCGCGGCCGGGGTGACGAGCCAATTGGGCGTCGAAGCGGTGGTCGGCGCGGTGCGCACCCATCTCACTGAGCACGGCACGGCCCTGTCTGTGGTTGAAGCGGACTGGCGGGCGTCCAAGGCGCAGTACGCGGCGCTCGATCGTCTCGTGCGCCGGGGCAAGGGGACGGAGCAGGATCTGATTGACCTGGCTGCGGCGCGCTCGGAGATGAACTCCGATCGAAGCAGCCTCGATAGCGCGCTCGATGGCGTCTTCGACGCCGGCGTGGATGGCCTGACGGCGGAGGTGATCACCCGCTTGACGGCCATCCGCGCTCATCGAGCCACGGTGTTCCGTGAACTGCCGGTGCAGCACCTCGTCGAGTCGCGCACCGACAGCGACCTCGTGACGCTGCGCGATGCTCTCGACGAAGAGCGCATCTGCGCCAAGTGGAACGAGCAGGTCAGCGGCAACACGACGACGCTGCTCAGTAACGAACGGGCCCGCACGGAGGTGGCGCAGGCGAGCAGTCGCCTGGACAGTTCGCTCGCCTCGGTCGAGACCTACTGGGATGCGGCGGTCGAGCCGTAACAGGAGCGGCTGAGCCGGGCCGCGCTGTCCTCACGGACCTCTCCTCCGCGCACCGGCTCGCACTGGTCATCGAGATCACCGGGAGAGGTCTGCACGTTGGGCTCGCATCGGGCGGAGCCCGGATGACAGGAACGAGGGATTGTCATGAACGCACGTCACACGAACCACGCGGCCGCATCGAATCATCCCACCTCCACCCTGACCCCCACGACCCCCACGCTGATCTCCACTGAGGCTGCAGTGAAGGGATCGCGGCGGCGCCGGCGCTGGCTTCAACCCCTCGCGCCCTCAGTGCTGGCTGCCTGCGCCCTCGCTCCGGTTCTTCTCGGGGCGAGTGCGCGCAGCGCCTGGGGCGACACGGTGCTGCAGACGCATGATCCGGCGCTGACGACGTACCTCAGTACGAGCAAGTCGCTCGTGCAGGATGTGCGGCCGC
>CAUJHZ010000010.1 GCA_963205185.1 Planctomycetota bacterium
TGGCCGCGATGGGTGTGCGCGCAAAACCCGGCAGTGTGTTCTGAACCACCACCTCCCCGGCTGCGACGGCGCTGCCGGGGGTGTGGTCGATGGCGTTGCCCTGCGAGACGAATGTTGCCTGTGTCATGTTCAAACTCCTGAATCACATTTGCGGCGGAGAGCTGATCACTCAGATGCGGCGCTCGATCATGCCTCGCCCTTGCTCTTGGTCCCGCCACGCGGATCCTGCAGGTTCACACCGAAGTCGTGGTAGCCGCGCATCTGGATGCCCAGCACGTTGAAGTCGGCTTCAGCCGTCTCGATCGTCGGCGATTCCTGACCATTCAGGAACGCGACCTCGATCACCGGCAGGTCCGTCGGATCGGCCAGCAAGTACCACGCCTTGGCGGAGTTGCCGGTGTACGAGGCGTTGCTCAGATACCGGCTCACCTCGACGCGGAACTTGCCCTGGTGCGGGTTGCTCACCGGGTACTTCGTGCTCGCGGTGGTGTCGCGCAGTTCCATTGACTTGAACAACTGCGTGCCGATGGCAGAAAGCGCCGTGGGCACGAGCATGATCGAGGGCATGATGCCGATGGGCTTGCCATCCCCATCCACCTGGTCCATGAAGGCGACCTCGGCCTTGGTCAGGCCGTCGATGCTCAGCACCGTGTCAGCGCCACTGAGGAAGTTCTTGTTGGCGACCTTGAAGAAGTCAGTGTTGGCCAGGAAGATGGTCCAGAACACGTCGTTGATCTTCAGGCCGCTACCACGACCCAGTTTGCGCGGCACAGTCGTGATGGCGCCGAGGTCATCGTTGATGATGTCGCGCCGGTCGATGGCCAGCAGCAGGCCATAGGTGTCGGCCTTGTTGGTGTACTGCTCCTCGCCGAGATTGCCGTGCTTGAGTTCACCTCCGGGCGCGACGATCTCGTACTGGTCCTTGCCCACCAGCCGGTACGACGTCACCGTCTTGAAGTCGCTCACGTTGCGCACCGCGGTGATGTTCCGCCAGGTTCGCTCGACGGAGAAGAAGCCCTCGAGGAGGAACTTGTTGGCGACGTTGCTCAGGATGCCGCCGATGTCGATCGTGCTCAGACCCGCTTCGATGCCGGGGTTGAACGCGAACTTGAGAACATTGCGGCTGTCGCGGAAGTTGCGGCCGGTGTACCCGTTCGCCCACGCGGCTTCGAGCAGAAGTTCCTGCAAGCCGATGCCGCCGCGGAACCGTTTGGCGGCCAGATCGAGCGCCTGCTCCTGGCAGTGCTTCTCGGGTTCGTCGAGGCCGGCGGTGAGCATGCACGCCGCTTCGAGCACCTGGGTGCTCACATTCTGGTCGTGGACATGGATCGCCGGGGCCTTGGGACGGTTGGCGCGGAGGATCTCCAGTTCGGTGCGCGTGGAATCCCAGCCCTCGCGGATCGCCTTGGCTTCGATCTCATCGTGCTGGCCGGCACAGAGGCGGCGGACGGCGGAGATGCGCGTGGTTTCCGCGAGCGCCTGCGCGCGGATGTCTTCGACGGCGCCGGCGTTGGCATTGGATCCATCGGCCTGCGTCTCCGGCTTGGCCGGCGTCACCATGCCGTTGGTCGTGGTGCCGTTGTTGGTGGCGCTGGTTTCCTTGTTCTCACCGTCCATGATGTTCTCCTGAGTCGCAGCGATCGCCGCGACGTTCACACTGGTCTTGCCATCTGCGCCGAGGTCCACGAAACTGATCTCGCCCAGTGTCGCCTTGCGTACCACGTTCACCGGCCCGGCGAACTCCTGGCCATTCACGAGCACCTTCTGCCCCTCGCGGATGAACTCGAATTCCTCGACCGAAGCGCCCACCGACGCCTGCCAGGGGAAACCGTTCTTCGATGAGGTCACGATCTCCCGCGCCGTGGGCGTGTCGCGCGAGACGACACCCGAGGCGATGAGTTGCCCCTGCTCGATGCGGATCGCGTCGGTGTGACCCACACCCGAGGCCGGATCATGGCTGAAACGGATCGGCCGCTGCTGCGAGGGGATGTTCAACCCTGCCAGGTCGAGAATGACCGGATGCCGCCACGCGGCGACACGCATGGCGCTGCCGGTGTAGGCGATCATCTTGAAGCGCGGCAATGCCGTCTGACCCTCACCGGCCGCCGCCTCGATGTCGATCTGCGCCGCGGCCGTGATCTCGATCGACTGGGGCGTTGCCTGTTCAGGCGGCGATGCTGATCGCGTTGGCGTCTTGCTCTTGGCCATCTTCTTCGTCCTTGTCTGTGCTGTCGGTCGTGTCGGCGTTGGGCTGTGCCTGCGCCGGTGACAGTCCCAGTTCCTTCATCAATTCGACCTCGCGCGCCCGCTGGCGCAGTTCCTCTTCCCAGTCCCGTCCCTGCCGGGCGAACTCGGTCGCGAGTGTCGTCGTGTGGTTGGTCAGCCGTGTGGCCTGCGCCGTCGCTTCCTTGGCCGGATCGACGTGCTCCATCCCATCCCAGAACCACGTGTGCGGCGTGGCGACGCCGATCGCCCGCATCGACTGGGGCAACAGCCCCTCGACGAGCACGGCCTCATCGAGCCACGCGCGGAGAATCCGATCGAGGACCGCCGTCTGGAGGTGGTTCTGCTCGACGCGGATGGACTTGTAGTAGGTCTGGTGGTCGAGCCGGCCGGAGGCGTAGTTGTACCCGCTGGAGTTCCCGGCTGCGACGTTGAAAGGCATGTTCAGACAGCGCGCGATCTCGTTGAGGATCTCGCGCTTGAACTCGGCATAGGTTGTTGCGGGCTGCTCGGCATGGACCTGGCCCAACTTCCACCCGCCGGGCAGGACCGTGGCCAGTCGCTTCTCGAGTTCGACGATGTCCATCGGTTCGAGGGATTCGGCTTCACCGTTGGGAGGCGCGTCGGTGTAGATGACCGCCGCGAAGTCCGCCGCCGTCTCCGCGGCCGCAATAACCGCGAGTGTGTATCGCCGCAGTTGAGCGAACAGCGGCAGCGCCGGTGTGATGTCGGGGATGCCGCGCCACTGGCCGGGCCGATCGACGCGGTAGTAGTGAACGACTGACGATGCCGGAATCGTGTCGAACTCGCCGCTGAAACCGAACATGCCGCCATCTCCGGGATGGCGACGCAGCACCGTGTACTTGATCGGGTTGCCGAAGGAGTCGAAGGTGATCCCGTCCGCTTCACCGATACGCAGCAATCGACCCGGCGGGCTGGTCACCTGGTCAGGTTCGACCAGCCGCAGATCGAGTTGGACCGGCGCCTCGACGGCCGGGTTGTTGGTGAGAATGCCGAATGCCTCGCCGCTCTCGGCCCGGGCCAGGCGCATGGTGCGCAACTTCTCGGGCAGGTTGATCGCCCTGGACCACTGCTCGAACGACTTCTCAATGATGTCGTTGGCCTTCGTGTCCGTGGTGAGCATCTGGAGGCGCGGGCCGGTGCCGATGGTGTCGTTGGCCAGGGTGAGCACAATGCCCTTCGCATACGAGTTGTTGGCGACCTCGTAGCGGGCCCGGTTGCGCAGGATGCGCCGAACCTCGGGTGAAAGGGCTGAGTTGGGTGACAGGCCGTCGGCATTGGCCCAGTGGCGGCGGTTGTCGGTCGTCGTCTGTGCCGAGTCGAACTTGGCGCGAACGATCCGCACGGGCGGGCGCGATGGCGCTGCCGGCGCTTTGCCGCTATTGCCAAACCACGATGTCACCAGTCGCTTGAGCATCATCACGCCGTGCCCGGCGGCTCCAGTTGCACGAACTTCACCTTGAGCCCTTTGCCCCGGCTCGCCTTCTTGCTCTCGAGGTAGCGGTCCGCTTCGATCTGCTCCGCGAGGCGGTGCTGCTCGACGCTGCCCGAGTCGCCGCTCGCCTTGGCGGGGCCTTGGGCGCTTTGTTTGATCGCCTGCTCGATGTCGGACTCAGCCATCCCTGATCCTCGTAGAAGTCGATGAGTACCGCCATACGCTTGCGATAGCGCCGCTGCCGCTGGGCGTACGTGTTCACGGCCGTCGTGGCCGGCCGCCCCTCCAGGTGCGCCAGCCACGCCTCCTGCACCGCGTCATCACGGTCCAGCGCAGGGACAAAGCGCAACTCGATCACGAGTCGGCCGGGGTCATCTCGCCCGCGGCGAGTCGCTGCGGCGACCAGAGGTGGAAGCACATGGTCCATCCGTCAGGTACGGACGGATGAAACGCTCAGGGATTGCGGATGGGGAGGGGTGGGTATGAGATCGTTACACGGGTAGACGTTGACGCCGAACGTTCCGAGATGCGCTCGGTAAGCTATTCGAAAGTCCACGTCACGGTGTGGCTGATCTCGCACTCGAATGGTGCTATAGCCTGCATGCGGATGGTGCGGCCGCGGGCGGCTTGAGGGACGTTGACGATGATGGTGGCGACGCCGTTGGAGTCGGCGCGGACGATTGGCGATGTTTGCGGATCGCGGATGAGCAGTGTGCCGCCGGGGCACGTCGGGCGGATCTTCTGCGCGCCTTCGCGCGTGCCGTAGGCGAGGAGAACGCGCTGATCGGCCTGCAGACCGATGACGGTGATGGTGTTCGGCTGGCCTGCGACGCCCGGCACGGGATCGGACATTTCGAAGAGATATGGCGTCACCATAAACCCGCGTTCGCGCCCGTCGTCGTACTCTCCGAACACGGCCATCTGACCGGCGTCGTTCACATCGTCCGCCTCCCGCAGCGTCACATCGGGGTGACGCGGGATGAAATCATTCAAGTCATACTCGACGTAGCCTTGGCCGACGTCCTGCCATGCGACCGCATGCTCGTAGCCGTTGCGACAGCGGTCATCCATATTCTCCTCGCCAACGATCAGGCCGAAGTTGTTGACGGCCCTGGCGGTGCAGAAGCAGGAACGGAACCGGGGCAGTTTGGTCATCTGGCCGTCGTGCCATCGGAATGGGTCGGACTCATAGCCGACGATTTCAGTGCGGTCGTTGATTCCGTAGGCGACCCCCCGCCGCTCCGGGGGATCCCCGCCGATGTCGATCATCTGGCCATCGCGCCAGAGGTACGGTCGGGTGATGTGCTGTGCGTTGGCCGATTGCCCGACAATCTCGCCGAGTTCATTGATGTCATTGGCGCCTTCGAGGCCGAACTCGCTGGCGAGAGAGCCGAGGTCAATAGGCGGATCAAGGCGCGGCCAGAGCGCGGAGCGATCGGGTAAGTCGCAGCGACCGACCATCCAACCTGCGCTGCTGGCGGCCGAAGCGTAGCAGTAGGTTTGTGACCCGGGCAGACTGATGAGGGCCGCAGAGCCGACCCCGATCTGCCACGCCGCGGCTCGCGTTCTTCCAGCAACGGAAGTAATCCCGACCAGAATGCCGCCTTCAGGACTGACCCCGAAGACATCAGCGCCGTCGCCACCGGGGGGCGGTGGCACGCCGACCAAGTCTCCATTGATCCAGACCGCTCCATAGACCTGTCCGCTGAATGCTCTGGAGCGACTCGCCACGCGGCCGAATTCGTCCACTCCTTCCACACTGGAGCTTCGATGGCCTTCAAGAACGCCGATCGACATGACCTCGTAGGCAGTCACGCCGCTGGGCTGGGCCAGACCTGCGGTCGCTGCCGTAAGAACGAGAGCCGACGAACACCCGATCATCGTGCGAACATGTGGCATGATTGATCCTCCGTCTGCTCTTCGCCCTTCAAAGCATAACCCGAAATCCGCGAATTACCTTTCCCGGCGCCGCAAATGTGTTCCCGAAAGAATCTTTTCATTTTGTGCGGAGTTGTGCCCGAATGCCGCCAGCGCTCTCTCGGAGCGCGGTATACTGGGCGAAGTCGGCAGGAGGGCGAACGTCGCTGCTTGCGCGCTACGTCGATCATTCGCATTGGAAGGGAGCCACACCATGCAGCACTGTCTCATGCGTTCGCTGATCTCGACCGCCGCCTGCGGATGCATCGCCTTGCCTGCGCTCGGCCAGCAGGATCCGCCGAACCTCATTTTCATCTTGACCGATGACATGGGCCTCGAGGCGATCCGGTGGGCGGGGGATGAGGGCAACACGCACGAGAAAGTCTTCACCGATAACCTTGAGGCCATGTCGGCGCAGGGAGTGAGTTTCACGCGCTGCCGAGTCAATCCAAACTGCTCACCCACGCGCGCGTGCCTCATGACGGGACGAAGTGCCTTGGACAACGGCGTGGTCGGCGTGCTCGGGCGCTACAACCCCATCGAGGACCCAGGGAATCCGTGCGAGTCCACGACCCTCGTCGATGAGTATGCCCAGGTCACCAACCGCTTGGGGCTCCAGACACAGGAGCGCACACTCGGCGAAGTACTCCAGGACATGGGCTACTACACGATTCTCATCGATAAGTGGCACCTGGGCTACAACGAAGACGGAGAGCAGCGAGGCATGCTTCCGGATGAGGACCAGCCGCTGGATCAGGGTTTCGACGTCTTCGTGGACTGGATGGACGACATTTGCGATGGATACGGATCGCAGGATCCGTACTACTACGCCGACTTCCACATGCTGCGCGCCATGCAGGCAGCGCGCGATGCGGTGAACAACCGGCCGAATCCGGAGACGACGCCCTACGCCCTCTTCTTCCACACCATCACGCCGCACAAGCGCCACCCGGACAGCGGGAGTGTCGGCTGGTGGGAGATCTGGGACCAGACTCTGCTCGTGCACACAAAGGACGCGCTGGGCTACGGCAACTCCGCCGTTGACCGCTTCGCCCAGAACGTCGAGGCGCTCGATACGGCGCTGCTGCGTGAACTACTTGGCCCAGGTACTGGGAAACTCGGAGTGCTGGACGCGAATGCGCAGTACGATGATGAGGCGAACACGATCATTTTCTTCATCGGAGACAACGGGACAGACGCGAGTCTGAACGCGAAGGGTAAGAACACGCTCTTCGAGGGCGGGGTCCGCGTGCCGCTCTTCGTGATGGGTGAGGGTATTCCCGGCAACACGCAGGATCCGATCATCGACGACCGCCAGATCAGCCACGTGGATATTTACGAAACCATCTGCGACATCGTCGGCGCAACGAATGAACGCGACAATCCAAACGGGGCGTTCCCGCGGCGCGGCGAGAGTTTCGCGTACAACATCGGCTACTCCCAGATCGAAGGGACACGCGACATCACCGTCTGCAGTCTCGGCAACGCCGACACCGGCGATCAGGTCTGGCGCGTCGCCATCGTCTACCGGCCGGAGGGTGAGCAGGACGACCGCTGGAAACTCATCTGCGACTCCGGCGGTGAGGGCCTCGCCAAGCTGTTCTACGACGAGTTCTACGACCTCAAGAACGATCCCGGCGAGACCTGCAATCTCGTCACCGAAGGCATGAACTACGAAGAGATCGAAATCTACTACGAACTCCGCGACCGCCTGGCCAGCGAATGGCCCACGGCCGTCTCAGTCGCCGCCGAGCCGGTGGACCTTCCCGACTATCGACCCGAATTCCAAAATGGCGACTACGTGCTCGAAGTGCTGGTGCTGAATTATACCCTGCAGAGCAGCGACGAAGACCGATTCTACAACATCGATCTCGATCCCGATCGCGAGCACAATCTGCTCGACGAGGGGATGAACCAGACGGAGTCGGCGCTGTACAACGCGATGCGCGATGACGTTGAGGACACGTGGGGAGAGGGCGAGCGGTTCACGGCCGATCCGAACGTGCGCGTCGTTGACGTTCCCGTTACTGACACGCTGGTGCTCGGAGTGCCGACTCCGCCCTTCATGCCGCCGGCACTGACTATCGGGTACAAGGATGCAGGCGGATCAAACGAAACCGAGTTTCGCGTGTTTCTGAAATTCGGAGTGTCAGACAATGACATTTCATTCCCGTCGGGATTCGATTACGGCGATGTCGTTTCGGCCCAACTGATCCTCCACTTCAAGCATGACTCGCAGGAGTTCAACCCGAACTATCCGAACAACAACACCTACATGAGCCGCGACACGGACACGGAAGTGATCAACGTGTATAAGATGCTCGGCCCGTGGACATCGAACCCGTGGGACAACTACGACGATGACCTGTCGCTCGGATCTTTCGACCCGCCGCCGCACATCATCGCCATCCCGTTCAGCAGCGGCTACGCAACGAAGATTCGCATGACGCCCATGCCGCAGGGCACGCCGGTGAGTTTCGGACGCAACGGCTCGCTCAAGAACGTCATCGACGGCTGGCGTTCCACGCCGAGCAGCAACCACGGCGTCATTCTGGTCGCAGAAGAATTGCCCATGTTCTTGTCCGGCACCAGTTTTCGTGACCAACAGGTCACGTTCCAGAGCTCAGATGCGGTGATCCGGTTGACATTGGATCGGGACCCGTGAATCGATTTGTAAACTGGGCATGAAAGTGGCGGAGGAGCACCCGCTCCTCCGCCACGCGCTGATACACGGCGTTTCTAGCAGGCGGTCTCAATGCGTCGATTTACCTGGCGGATCTGCCGTTGTCTCATCGAATCATGCGCGTCCGTTCATCCCCCGACCCGCTCCGTCGTCGTCACCCTTCGCCCGCAATGCCGGCACTCGCGCCGCCTGCGGATGGCTCCGCCTGGGATTCGGCGCGTGTAGACGACCTCGAAGTGCCCGCACCCACACTTCGGGCACAGAATCCCGCGCGGTTCAGGTTCTCGCTTCGGCCTCGTCACGGATACACTCATCGCCGCCCTCCCTGAAGATCGGAGAGGCGGATGCGGCGGCGCGAGGCTGGCTGCACATCCGTGCCGTAGAGCACCGCGCCCTGCATCGATGCCGCCACAGCGCAGCCCACGAGGCAGTCGAGCCAGTGGTTGTCGAGACCATCGACGCGGAGTTTCCACTCATCGACCGTCCGGCCGCGGCCCTGCGTCTTCACGCGGTACTCGCTCGTGAGGTGTTCCGCCAGCAGTTGATGATTCGTCGCCGTGCGATTCGATGAGCCGCCGTTGCGCCCGAACAGCGCCAGACATCCGGGATCGCCCATCGGCACCGCCAGCCGCGCCTGCACGAATGATTTCCAGTAGTTGGTATCGAACACGACGTGGCGCACGGCGCGCTTGCCGGTGATGACGGGGATGCGCCAGTTCAGGCCGACGCGGTCGCCGCGCTTGCGTTTGTACTCGCTGAACGGAATGCTCGAAGCGCCGACGTACCGGCCGTGGCTGGGCAGGACGAGATTCGCGTACCGACTCTGGCGGCAGAACTGGTAGACCACATCCGACGACTGGCCCCAGTTCGCGTCGATCAGGCACCGGTCGATGCGCACCATCGCGCCATCGTCGCGTTTCCACTCCCGGCCGAGTTTGGCATCGACGAGCCGTTCGAGGCCGGCGTAGACCGCACCTTCGAGACCGGCATGCGGCGCGGCGGCGGCGAGCGTTCGCCGGATGTCGCGGAGTGTGAAGTACGCGTGGGGATCTTTCTGGTCGGGCTCGGTGCCGTAATCGATCACGTTGCCCGTGAAATCCTCCTCCCACGCCACGATGAGCCAGAAGAGCGCCTTGGCCTGCACATCGATGAACATGGTCAGCAGGGAAGACCCGATGGGCACCTCGCCGCGCTCGTGGCCGTTGACTTTGGCTGTGATCTGCTCCGCGGTGAGCAGGTCTTCGTCGAGGGCCGTGCTCTCGGGCAACGGTTCGTTCTGGTACTCGGCCCAGAACGCGGCCTCATCCTGGAGCCGCAGGTTCATCGCGTGCTGGATGGCGCTGAGTTCATCGTGGTTGAACCGGTCCGGCCACGCGACCTCGGCGCCCTCATCCATCTCGGCGCGGCGCCGCCCGTAGAACTCGGTGGCGCGGGTGATGCCCTCGTCGGCACGCAGACCCTCGGCCCGAAGTCGCGCATATTCCGCCCACAATTGCTCGCGGGTTGGGAACGAATACACCATCTTCGTCCGCTGCCCCTGCCACTGGGGGTGCTTGTCGCGATCGAGTAGGCGGTCGGCCAGATCGTCGGGCCGCACGACGGTGAGCGTCATGAGACCGGCGATCTTCCTGCCCGGGCCGGCCAGGCCGAGGATGGCGCCGGCGAGGATGCGCTCGCGCGTGGCGCACTGCGATGGAGAGCGAGCAGACTCGTCCGTCTGCGGATCGTCGATGAGCACCAGCGACGGCCGGACGCTGCGGCCATCGGGGCGCTTGTACTTCATGCCGCGGATGCGCCCGGTGATTCCCGCGACGCGGATGATGCCGCCCGAGGGCAGCGAACCCGGCACCGAGGGCAGAACGATCTCATGGGCCGTCCAGCCGATGTGGGTCTGGCCGCCTTCGAAGAGTTGCCCGGCGGCGCGCTGGTGGATGCCGTCGAGGCAGTGGATGGGGAAACACGCCTCGGGGAAGTCTTCGAGCAGCGCCTCGCTGTTCTCCAGTTCGGCCTTGATCGATTCGAGCATCTGGCTGGCGTGCTCTTCATCGGATCCGATGAGCGCCACGAACTCGCGGTGGCCGTAGAGCAGGGCCCAGAGGCAGGCGATCTCGCACAGGCTGGTCTTGCCGCTGCCGCGCGGCATGGCCATTGCAAACAGGCCGCCCTCGAGGACCGCCTGCTCGATGCGCGCGATGACCTTGAGGTGATCGGGCGACCACGCCAGGTGGAATGTCTGCGGGAAGTAGGTCTCGCAGAAGAGGCGGAAGTTGCGGCGACAGGCTTCCTTGCGGTTCGGTTCGATGATCTCGGGCAGGGCGTCGATGTCCCGGCCGGTGAAGGAATCGGGCAGGTGGCGATCGCGCTGCACGACCTCGTCGAAGGGTTCATCCTCAGCGGATGCTTCGGCGGCGAGCCGCTCGTGTCGTTCGATGACCAGCCAGGCGGCGTAGCGGAGCAGATCGACGGTCTTCCCGTCGCCGATGCGATACCCGGCGCGGGTGCGGTGGCGGTGGAGTTGCCGCTCGCTGATGACCTCGCCCAGCGGCGTGCTGTTGAGCAGGCGGCAGAGTTCGGCCGGCTTGAGTTGGCGCGGGTCAATCGCCACGAACACCTCCGTTGGCGCTGGCGCTGTCGGCCATGTCGCGCACGAGCCACGCCGCGAAGTGCACCAGGTTGATCGTGCCGTCGGCGTTGGTCGGCGCGCCGTCTTCGATGTCGCGCTCGATCATCGCCTCGGTGATCGACCGGCCACCGACGCGCGTCAACAGCCGCGCCGTGTCGGTCACTGATAGAGCGGCGGGGTTCAGGCCGGGCTGGCGCTCGGCTTGCCGTGAGTCTGGTCGAACGGGTTGATCTTCACGCGGCGTCGACACGGCGGCCCTCTCTGGCCCACGGCGCGCCCGGGTTGCTCGATGCGAGGCGTCGGCCCATGTGCAAGCCCGGCCCAACGTGGGCCAACACGGCGCGATGTTCGGCGATTCCTAGCAGATGCCTAGCACATGGCGCGCTGCCGGCGGCGAGGTTCCCCACACTCATGCCCAGTTGTGCACAATCTGCGAATCCTGCTCGAATCCTCGGC
>CAUJHZ010000011.1 GCA_963205185.1 Planctomycetota bacterium
GCGAAGAACGCTGACCGGCGAAGACCCTCCCTTACGGTCGGGGCTCGGTTCATCGCAAAGCGATGATCGGATCCGAGCCCCACGCGTGAGCACGGGTGTTGGACTTGCGGCGCGCGGCTGCCGGGATGCAGCGCGAAGAACAGCGATCGGCGAAAGCCCTTCCTTACGGTCGGGGCTCGGATCAAGATGTCCCTTCGCCGCACTCGGGACACCTCGATGCGCTCAGCGCCCGCAGATCGTACCCGCAGCCGTCGCACGTGCCCGCGGCGCACGTGAAGCCGCCGACGAGCGCCCGCCAGACGACGTAGAGGATCAGACTCGACAGAGCCGACACGATCAGTGCGACAGTCAATCCTCGAGGTGAAACGTTGACGCTTCGGCCAGCGATCACTGGATCACCCTTGAGGTTGAGATCCACTGCGACATGAAGCCACTCACTGAACCCAAACTCCCGAATGCTCGCCACTGGCAACTCGACCTTGACGCTTGAGATGTCACTTGGAGGCACCGGCCCCATCACCATCGCTTCTCGGGTCTCCGTCTGTCGTGTCACCGTGTCCCACCCCCAACACAAATACATCCCCGCCACCCACACCAGCAGGAATACGGCCCCGAAGAGCCGCTTTCGCACCGGTCGTGTGGGGGGCCAGGTCATGTGGGCTCCGGATTCGATCCGCCAGGGTGTTACGATTCGCTCGACCGCGCGGTTTTGGCCGACCCGGCCACGCCGCGCTTTCCCGATGGTACGAACCCGCCCGGAGACGGGTCCGGAGAAGACATGTCACGCCAGGCTTCAGACATCCGCAGACAGTTCATCGAGTTCTTCGAGCAGCGCCACGGCCACACCGCGGTGCACTCCTCGCCGGTCGTCCCGCTTGATGACCCGACGCTCCTCTTTACCAATGCGGGAATGAACCAGTTCAAGGACGTTTTCCTCGGCACGGGGAGCCGCTCGTTCAGCCGCGCCGTGGACACGCAGAAGTGCATCCGCGCCGGCGGCAAGCACAACGACCTCGATGATGTCGGCCGCGACTCCTACCACCACACCTTCTTTGAAATGCTCGGCAACTGGTCGTTCGGCGACTACTTCAAGAAAGAAGCCATCGCATGGGCGTGGCAACTGCTCACCGAGGTGTGGGGCCTCGACAAGAACCGCCTCTACGCGACCGTCTTCGCCGGCGACGAGGCGGACGGCCTGCCCGCCGACACCGAGGCCGAGCAACTCTGGAAAGAAGTCACCGACATCGACCCGAGCCACATCAGCCGCTGGGGCCGCAAGGACAACTTCTGGGAGATGGGCGACACCGGCCCGTGCGGCCCGTGCACCGAGATTCACTACGACATGACGCCCGACTGCACGGGCGGCGATCTCGTCAACAAGGGCCGCGAAGAGACCATCGAGATCTGGAATCTCGTCTTCATCCAGTTCAACCGCGCTGACGACGGCAAACTCAGCCCGCTGCCCGCGAAACACGTGGACACCGGCATGGGCTTTGAGCGCATCTGCCGCGTGCTGCAGAACCGTTCGAGTAACTACGACATCGACCTGTGGATTCCGATCTTCCAGGCCATCGAGCAGCGCAGCGGCGCGCCGGCGTATCGCGGCCGGCTCGATGATCCGACCGACATCGCGTATCGCGTGATCGCCGATCACATCCGCTGCCTCACGTTTGCGATCACCGACGGCGCGGTTCCGGGCAACGAAGGGCGCGGCTACGTGCTGCGGCGCATTCTTCGCCGGGCGGCGCGCTTCGCGCGCCAGCGCCTCGGCGTGCAGGGGCCGCTGCTGCATCACCTCGTGCCTGCGGTGGTCGAGGCGATGGGCGATGCCTTCCCGGAGCTGCGCAAGAACCCGCGTCACGTCGCCGGCATCATCCTCGAGGAAGAAGAATCCTTCGGCCGCACGCTCGATCGCGGGCTCGAACTGTTTTCCGATGCGCTCTACCGCGCCCAGTCGCAGAACCTCAAGGTCATCGCCGCCGCCGATGCCTTCAAACTCCACGACACCTACGGCTTTCCCATCGACCTCACCGAGCAGATGGCGCTCGAGCGCGGCATGACGGTCGATCTCGAGGGCTACAGCCAACTCATGGAGCAGGCCCGCGAAACGGCCCGCGCCGGCGCCGGCAAGGGCAAGAGCGGCGCGCAGATCGCCCTCACCGGCGATGCCATCGCGCGGCTCAAGCACATGGGTGTCGACCCGACGGACGATGTGGACAAGTTCCACGGCCGCTCGATCAGCGCGCGCATCAAGGCCATCTGGAACGGCAGCGACTTTGACAACCACACCCACGCCGCCGGCTCGCCCGAGTATCTCGCCATCATCACCAACCGCACTAACTTCTACGCCGAGATGGGCGGCCAGGTCGGCGACACGGGTCGCATCTTCAACAACAACGGCTCCGAGTTCGACGTCGTCGACACCCAGGCGTTCGGCGGCTACGTGCTGCACATCGGCCGGGCCACGCGGGGCAAACTCACGCTCAACGACACCGTCGAACTCGACGTCACCAATTCGCACCGCAGCAAGGTCCGCGCCAATCACACCGGCACGCACCTGCTCAACCTCGCTTTGCGCGAGACGCTCAAGATCGACGCCGACCAGAAGGGCTCGCTCGTCGCGCCCGATCGGCTGCGCTTCGACTTCGCCGCGAATCACGCCGTAACCACGGAGCAGATCGAGGAAGTGAGCAAGCGCGTCAAGGCGCGCATCGACCGCGACCTGGAAGTCTTCGCCATGCCCTCGCCGCTCGAGGAGGCGAAGAAGATCAACGGCCTGCGCGCCGTGTTCGGCGAGCGCTACCCCGACCCCGTGCGCGTCGTGAGCGTCGGCGTGCCCGTCGATCAACTGCTCGATGCGCCCGAATCGGGGCAGTGGCGCGAATACTCGATCGAGTTCTGCGGCGGCACGCACGTCGGCCGCACGAAGGAGATCGGCGATTTTGTCATCCTCAGCGAAGAAGCCGTGGCCAAGGGCGTGCGGCGCATCACGGCGCTGACCGGCGCTGCGGCGATCGAGGCGCGCGGCATCGCGGGCCAGATCGAAAAGCAACTGCGCGAACTCGAGACCATGCCGCCCGAGCGCCTGCCGCTCAACGTCAGCCAGGTCGCCGAGCGGATCAATGACTCGACGATCCCGCTGCCCGATCGCGTTTGGCTGCGCGGCCAACTGGACGAGTGGCTTGAGAAGGTCAAGGAACTGCGCAAACAGGCGGCCAAGGCGGATCAGCAGGCGATTGTCGATCAGGCAAAGAGCATCGCGCAGGCGGCCGGCAATGAGCCCGTCGTGGTCGCCGAGATCGCCGGCGCCACCGCCGAGACGCTGCGCACCGCGGCCGATGTGCTCCGCTCGCATCACGGCGATCGCGCCATCCTGCTCGCCTCGCCCAACGCAGAGGAGAGCAAGGTCGCCATCATCGCCATCGTGCCCGAGGCGATGATCAAGCGCGGCCTCAAGGCCGGCGACTGGGTGCGCGAAGTGGCGATGGTCTGCGGCGGCAAGGGCGGCGGGCGGCCGGACATGGCCCAGGCCGGCGGCCGCGAACCGGACAAGATCCACGACGCACTCGAGCGCGCCCGCGGCTTTGCCGACGGCGTACTCAGTGCCAGCCGGTGATCGTCGTCAGTGGGCGCCAAGGCGAGCCCGAAGCGCAAGCGAGGAGTTGCATTTCATGAGGTCGAGTCACGATCATTCCCGCCGCCGCTTTCTCGCCGGCTCGGCGGCGCTGGTTGCCGGCTCCATCCTCCCCGCCTGCGCTGCGACTCAAACCAGCGAGAATCGCGATATGAACGCCAACAAGCCGCTGTTTGACATCTCGCTGGCGCAGTGGTCGCTGCACCGCATGCTGCAATCCGGCGATCTCGACAATCTCGACTTTCCGGCTTGCAGCAGGCAGACGTTCGGCATCGATGCCGTGGAATACGTCAACCAGTTCTTCAAGGACAAGGCGCGCGACGCGGCGTACATCGCCCAACTCGATCGCCGCGCGAAAGACGCCGGCGTGACGAGCCTGCTCATCATGATCGACGGCGAAGGCGACATCGGCCACGCGGATGAAAAGCAGCGGACGCGATCGATCGACAACCACAAGCCCTGGGCCGACGCGGCCAGGGCGCTGGGCTGCCACAGCATCCGCGTCAATGCCGCATCGAGCGGCACGTGGGAGGAGCAGCAGCAGCGCGCTGCCGACGGCCTGTCGCGCCTCGTCGCTTACGCAGCGCCGCTCGGGCTCAACGTCATCGTCGAAAATCACGGCGGCCTGTCATCCAACGGCCAGTGGCTCGCGGGCGTGATGAAGATGGTCAACCACCCGCGCTGCGGCACGCTGCCGGACTTTGGCAACTTCTGCTTCGACTGGTCGAAACAGGATGATCCGAGCGCATGGTACGACCGCTACAAAGGCGTAGCGGAAATGATGCCCTTTGCCAAGGCCGTGAGCGCCAAGAGCCACGACTTCGATGCGCAAGGCAATGAGACCGGCACCGACTACCGCCGCATGATGCGCATCGTCCTCGCCGCCGGCTATCGCGGCCGCATCGGCGTCGAGTACGAAGGCGACCGCCTGTCAGAGATTGAAGGCACGCGCGCCACGAAGCGCCTGCTCGAAAAGGTGCGCGAAGAACTCGCGGATGAGTTCAAGGCGTGACGGGCAATCGGCGGTAGGTCGGGACAAGGCTCTGCGCCGGCCCGGCAATCAGATTGCGCGTAGGTCGGGACAAGGCTCTGCGCCGGCCCGGCAGTTCGACATCAACTGCGCTTCGCAGTTCAAGTCTTACGCGCCCGACCCGCCGGGCCGCGCCCAAAGCGGCGGTCCCGACCTACCGCGCATTTCACACGCAACACGATCTCTCAATCGCCCCAGCGCTGCCCAACCGCGTGCTCCACACCCAGCAGATCGAGCAGCCGCGCCACGACAAAGTCCGCGATGTCCTGCGTGCTCTGCGGCAGGAAGTACCAGCCCGGATTCGCCGGCGCGATGATGCCCCCCGCCAGGCTCAGGCGGTGCATGTTCTCGATGTCAATGTGCGTGAGAGGCATCTCGCGATGACACACGATCAGCTTGCGCCGCTCCTTGAGCGTCACGGCCGCGGCGCGGTAGAGCAGCGTGTCGCCCAGCCCGTTGGCGATTGACGCCAGCGCGTTGCTCGACGCCGGCACGACGATCATGCCGTCGTGTCGGAACGATCCCGACGCGATCGCCGCGCCCACGTCGTTGTTGTTGTGCAGCGTGATGCCGTGGTCGCTCCGCCCGGCGAGCGTTTCGAGGTTGACCTGCTCCATGCCCAGTTCGTCGCGCAGCAGGCGCCGGCCGTAGGTGGAAACCACGAGATGCACTTCCACTCCGGCCGCAACGAGCGCGCGGATGACCCCTTGCGCGTAGATGGCGCCGCTGGCTCCGCTGATTCCAACCACAATTCGCTTCATGCAGTCGCGCTCCGGCCCGGTTGAATAGTATACGAAACCGGCCGCCGCCTCGGCCGGCTCACTCTCAACCCACGGGGTCCTCCGATGAACCTTCGCCTTGCCGCCGCCATCTGCACCGCCGCGCTCGCCGGCTGCGCATCCTACGTGAACATCCCGCCGGATTCGAACAAGGACATCGCCATCAACGCGATCAACGCGCCGCCCACGCCGCGGCTCATCGGCGATGCGCTCGACTACGTCCTGATGACCAATCCGCCGCCGAGCAAGCCTTACGCCGTGCGCCTGCCCGTCGAGGCCGATGCATCGACGTGGGGCAAGGTGCTCGCCGGCCGCGAGGGTGCTGCTGCGTACGCGCCCGACCAGGCCGATGTGCCCGTGTACGACGTGCGCTCGATTCGCATCCGCGGCCGCGATGCGTGGGTGGACATCGTCGTGCCCGAAGCGGCGGACAATCGCCCGCTCATCGAGTTGCGTCTCGACGGAGACTTTGCCGGCTGGACGGTGACCTCCGTGCGCCACTGGCCGGCGAGCGTCATTCAGCAGCGCGAGTCGAGCGGGCAGTACGCTCCCGCCGCGAGTGAAGAATCGGTATTGCGGCCGCTCGCGCCCGCTTCGCAGGCCGCGGCGCCGGCGAGCGAGCAGGCTGATGAAGTGAGCGAAGCCCAACCCGCGCCGCAGAGCAGCGCCGATCAGCGCACGCTGCAGCCGCTTCGGCCGGTGAAATCCGATGGCGGCGGCTAAACCGTGGCCGACCAGCCGTCCATCCGGGGCTTGATCAACCGCCTGAAACTGCCCCAGGCCATGGCGCGGCGGATCGCCATCAGCGACCTCACCCGCCGCAGCGAACCCGAAGCGGTCGAAGCCCTCATCGCGCATCTGCAGCGCGAGACGGATGAGAAGGCCCTGCTGCGCCTCATCGACTACCTTGGCGAAAAGCGCTGCACCGCGGCGAAGGACGCGCTCACGACCATCCGCGACAACCCCGAGACGCCGGTCGAAATCGCCCACGCCGCAACGATTGCATGCGACCGGATCGAGAAGGGCGCAGACTGAGTCGACAATGATCCCGCTGGGCTGCGTCTCGATGATGGAAACAGAGCGTCGCTTGTAGAGGCGCGCGAAGGGTGCCATGCTTCATCGGCTCTGCGTGAAGCATGCCGGGGGTGATGCAGCGGACGAATCTGCTCAGTTCTGGATCCTCCCCGCGCGCTCGCATGCTTCGCCCGAAGCGGGTCGAAGCATGGCACCCCAGGGCCAACGGTGCCATGCTTCATCGGCTCGGCGTGAAGCATGCCGGGGCCTATGACGCGGACAAATCTGTTCAGTTCCGGACGCTCCTCGTGCGCTCGCATGCTTCGCCCGAAGCGGGTCGAAGCATGGCACCCGCGTTCATCTTCCGCCCAACTTCGCGCGATTGTGTTCGACCACGCTTGGGCCCCAGCCGCCGATGAGGTATGGGCCGGCCCAGCCCCACGAGGGCACGCGAAGCGTCCCGCTCTTTTCGAGTTGCAGCCAGTAGTAGTTGCCCTCGCGTTCGTGGCGGACGACGGACTCGCCCAGGCGCTGCGGGTCGTCGGACTTCATGAACTGCTCGAGCAGCGATTCGAGGCGGCGCTGCGTCGCCGCCGCCTGGCGCGAGTCCTTGAGTTCGAAGTACACCGTCGTTGCGCCCGGCACCGGCACGGCCGGCGGCGGATCGTTGCTCAGCACCACGTACGGCTCGAACGCCGACCACAGCGCATCGTACGTTGCCCGCTGCCGCAGCCGATACTGCTTCACGCGCGCGTCGAACTCAACCAGTTTGTCGGCTGCGAGCGTGTCGCGATAGGCGCCAAGCACGCGATCGAACGCGGCGGCGAAATCGATTGGGATCACCACGCAATACTCGCCGGCCGGCCTGGGCAGCGTGAGATCAGCAGGCCAATGGTCGAGCGTGAGCGAACGGCTCACGACGAAGTCATGCCGATCGCTGCGCCGCTGCCAGGTGAGATCGGCCACGAGAAACGCGCCCTTCCACCGGCCGTGAAACATCCAGTTGCGAGCGCCGTCGAGGCGCCACGTCGTGAGCATGCGCCGCGGCCGGCCCTGCGCGAGAATGTCGGGCATGGTTTCGTGCAGGCGCTCGAAGTTGATCCAGATCTCGAGAAACGACGGCGCCTCGGGCTGCTGCTGCGCGGTGAGGCGATGCAGCGTCAGGGTCGGGTTGTCGGCGCCGGCCGCCTGCGCTCTCACCCAGCGCTCCAACGAGCCGCACCCGAGGCCGACGACGAATGAATCGGTCAGCGAAGCCCACTCGACCGTCTGCCAAGGCGACCAGTTCGGCTTGCTGAATCGCGCCGCCCGACCGCCGCTCGGCAGATCGAACAGTTCCTGCCCGCCGCTCGCGGCTTGCCCCGGGGCCTCGCCTCCAGGCGCTTCGCTCTGATAGTGCGAGAGGATCGTCCCCAGCGTGGAAAGAAACGCGCGATGGTCGCGCGACGATTCGAGCACGAGCACGCTCTGGAGGCTGGTCAGGCGAAAACCGTTCTTCGCCTGCGCATCAAACTCGGCGTCGAGATCGAGCACGCACAACGTGTGCGGCACCGCCCCGGCCACGCTCGCGGCGAGGATGCCGTCAAAGAGCGGGTGAAAATCCGGACTCACCAGCCCCGCCTGCTCGGCCAGGCGCAGCGCCAGCGGCAGCATCGCCGCGGTCTTTGAGTCGAAGCGCGAAGGGTCGAAGCGGTAGAACGCGACGGCGTCGGGCGGAATGCCCGGCGGCGCCGCGCCGGCCGCGCGCGCAACGGGCGCGATGATCGCGAGCATCAGCAGAACCTGCGCCGCCCACGTCCATGCCCGCATTGCGCCGAAGTGCCGCATACTGAACCAGACGCCTCCGCAACGGCTTGACGGGCGAAAAACCTGAACGCCGCCGGAATTGAATCGGCGGCGTCCGGGAGAATCCACATGCGACGGGACAATTGGATGCACGAACCTCGTCGGTGAGGCGATCGTCGTTGCACACTCGTGGATTCCTGCCCGTGCCTTCGCAGGGGCGGGCTCTGCGCAGGAATGACGGGATTTGGCATGTGCCGCTATGGCACATGTCGTCATGCCTGCGAAGGCAGGCATCCAGTCGAGCGTCTTTGGACGTCCATTCGGCTTCGCATCGGAGCGCCGTTGCACCTCGTGGATTCCTGCCCCCGCCTCCGCAGGGGCAGGCTCTGCGCAGGAATGACGGAGGGCGCCGTTGCACCTCGTGGATTCCTGCCCCCGCCTTCGCAGGGGCAGGCTCTGCGCAGGAATGGCGGAGGGCGCCGTTGCACGCTCGTGGATTCCTGCCCCCGCCTTCGCAGGGGCGGGCTCTGCGCCGCAATGACGGGCTTTGGCATGGGCCGTCGCGGCAGACATCATCATGGACAGCAGACTGGCGCGCCGGCGCACGTCTCACTTGATCGAGTCATACAGGTCCAGCCATTCCGGGTTCATCTGTTCGATCAATCGGATCTTCCAAGCGCGCTTCCATCTCTTGATCTGCTTTTCGCGAAGGATCGCGTGCTCCATGTCGCCGTGCAATTCGTAGTAAACGAGCATGTGGACAATGTACTTCGACGTGAACCCTTCCACGAGATTCTTCTTGTGCTGCCACACCCTCTGGACCAGCGCGCTGGTTACGCCGGTGTACAGTGTGCCATTACGCTTGCTCGCCAGAATATAGACGGCGGGCTGTTTCATCGTTGGGCGATTGAGGCCGATTTTCAGCAGCGCCGGCGTGCTGCAAGTCGTCGTGCCCGTGAACAGCCTGCCCCCGCGAAGGCGGGGGCAGGCATCCGGTCGAGTGACGTTCCACTTTCGGTATCGGCTTCACATCCGTGCGCCACTGCGCGCTCGTGGGTTCCCGCCCCGCCTTCGCTGGGGCAGGCTTTGCGCAGGAATGACGGGCTGCGTCAGCGCATGTCTTCATCCACCTCGTCCGCCTCTTGGGCGTCGTCGGCGTCTTCCATCTCCTCGAACATCTCCATCTCGTGCATGTGCATCATGTGCTCTCTGCTCTCAATGGTCTGCTTGTGTTCTTCGGCCATGGCTGCGGCGATGCCGATGCCCAGCAAGGCCGGGGTGACGCCCATGGAGCCCGCGCCGCCGGCGATATTGACCATCAGCGAAGGATCGCCCGAAGACTTGTAGACGAAGTCATCGCCGTCGATGCTCGTCACGCCGATCCACGCCTGCGCATTCCTAGTCAGCGCGGCGACCGACGGCGTGACCAGGCCCGGCTCGCGCGAAGGATCGATCGGCGAGCGCACGAAGTTGGCGACCGCGGCGCCGACCATCTGCGCGATCGGGTAGCCGCGATTGATGGTGGCGGGCATGTCCATGAACGACATCTTCAGCGCGTGGTCGAGCAGGCCGGCGCTGGCCTGCTTGAAGCGCGGGTTGTCGGGCAGGCTCGGCCGGCCGCTGCGCCAGTGATCGACTGCGGCGAGGATGCCCTGCGGCGTGGCGCCCATGACGAGCCGATTGTCAACAACGCCCAGCGAGACTTCGAGCGGCACCGGCAGACCCGGGAAGGCGAGGCTGTGGAGTTGGACCGCCTCGCCGCCGGAGGTCTTCGTCTCCCACTGCCGCATGCGCACGTAGCCGTGCAGCGGCGCGGCATGAATGTTGGCGGTCTTGGCCAGGCCGGCGAGCGCATCGGTCATGGCCGGGCCGTTTACATCGGGCTGGATCATGACCAGCGACATGAGCCCGCCGCCGCCAGTTTCGTCGGACATGTACGCGACCCACGTCTTGCCCAGCGCTTCGACGACTGCGGCAAGTTCAGGCACGCCGGCCATGTAGGCCGCCTGGCGGGCCGGCGCGGTCAGGCCGCTGAGATCCTGGATTTGCGCGCTGGCCATGGTGACATCGCGCGGAATGAGTTTGTACGAGTCCGTGGAAATGGTGCCGAAATCGACGTTCATCGGCATACCCATTTCCTGCACCGTCGCGGCGATGTCCTGCATGAGCGTGACGCCGCCGCGCATCCGCAGCACCGACCAGTGCCGGCCGTCCTTGATGGCCGAAGCACCGATGACATCGAGCGGCCCCTCGGGGAGGAAGCCTTCGATCATCTGGCTCATGTTCATGGCGTCCGGCTCGCCGCTGGCTTCCATGGCGCGCTGCGCCATCCTCGCCATCGCCTTGACGTTGACGTACAGCTGCCCGCCGAGGTCGGCGCCCTGGAGTTCAGTCGGCGCGGGGATATCGACCGCATCGAGATTCAGCCCGTCGCCGGCGCTGTCGAACCCGGCGATGAACTGCGTCTGGGCTTCGTCGGCCGGGCCGAAGATGAACTGACCCATGGGCAGCACCACGTTCATGAGCCGGTTCTCACCAGGCGAGAGCGCCAGGCCGTGCTCCTGCGCCGCCATGCGCGCGATGAACTGGACGGCGTTGTGCATCTGCGCGGTCGTGTCGCGGTTGCCGGTGTGGACGATGAGGCGCGCATCGAGATCGGGCATCATGTTGACCATGCCGCCGTGGTCGATGATCGCCAGTTCGCAGGGATGGTCGATCATGCTCACGATCATCGGCATAACGCTCTTGAGCAGGGCCAGGCCCTCCTGCGCGTGCTCGTCATCCTGCGTCAGCATGCTCAGTTCGGTGGGAAGTTCGGTCAGCCGCTGGCCGAGCATGCCCATGGCCCGCGCGAGGCCCTCATCCTGAGGCGCGGTGAAGACCTGCTTGAGCCCCGGACCGCGCACCACGACCAGCGCTTCATCCTGGGCCAGAGCGGGGCCCGCCGCCACCGCCGTCGTGCACAGCGCCGCCACGGCCAGCCGGCGCGGTTGAATCAGAATCGTCATGACTTCTCTCCTTGCGTCATTCCATCTCTCGAACACTTCGAAAAGTCGCCGCCTCGCCGAGGAGCAACTACATTACATGCTGTGAACGGCAGCCCACCAGAACCGGTGAATCGTATCGCCATCGTGCGGCCCAGCGCGCTGGGCGATGTGTGCCGCAGCGTGCCCGCCCTGGTCAGTCTCCGCCGGGCCTTTCCGCAGGCCGCAATCGACTGGGTCGTGCAGGACACGTTCGTCGATGCGGTGCGGGCGCATCCCGACCTCAATGAAGTTGTTCCGTTTCCCCGGCGGCGGTTTTCACGCGTCTGGCGCAGCCTGCTGGTGGCCCGGGAGTGGCTCGCGTGGAGCCGATCGATCGCAAGTCGCAGGTATGACTTGGTTTACGACCTCCAGGGACTCGCCCGCAGCGGCCTGATCACCTGGCAGACCCGCGCCCCGCGGCGGGTCGGATTCGCCGATGCGCGCGAAGCCGGGCACCTCGGCTACACCCACCGCCACCGCATTCCCGCGAACATGCACACCGTCGATCGCATGCTCGCGCTGCTGGAGGCCGACGGCGTGCCCGCCGAGCGCGATATGCGCCTGTATGTGCCGGACGACGCGGCACAGTGGTGGCGCCGGCAGCGCGATGCGCTCCGTCTCGACCAGTCGCCCTATGCCGTCATCGCGCCAACCAGCCGCTGGACCGCCAAGCGCTGGCCCGCCGAGCGATTTGTTGAACTCGCGCCGCATCTGCGCGCCGCCGGTTTTGAGCGCATGGCCATCGTCGGTGGCCGGGACGAGCGCACGCAGATTCAGCCGCTGCTCGATCTGGCCCAGCGCGATGACTCGATCATCGATCTCGTCGGCGCGACTTCCGTCGGAGGCCTCATGGCGGTGATCTCAGGCGCGTCGCTGGTCATCGCCAACGACTCGGCAGCGCTGCACATGGCCGTCGGATTCGACCGGCCCTACATCGCGCTTTTCGGTCCCACCGATGTATCGCTCGTCGGCCCCTATCGCGGGCAGCAGTGGGTCATCCAACCACCCGTCGATCCCGCCGCGCTCAACCACAAGGACGCATCACTCGGCTCGAGCATCATGGAGCGCATCAGCGTCGAGCAGGTCATCGAGCGCCTCAAGCAGCGACTGGCCGCGCCGCAGGGTCGCGAACCCGCGTCGCAAGAGCCGACCCGGTGATCGTCAGGCCCCACGAGTATCTGCTTCTCGCCAGCCGCTCGCCGCGCCGGTTGCTGCTGCTGCGCGAGGCGGGATTCCATGTCGAGACGATCGCCACGTTCATCGACGATGGCGAACTCAAGCCTGGCCGCGTCACCATCGGCCAGTGGGCCGCGGCGCTGGCGCACCTGAAGGCCAGCGCCGCCGCGCGAAATTCCATCACTCCCGGCGCCAATGCGCTGATCATCGGCGCTGACACGGTCGTGGAAGTGGATGGCCGCCTCATCGGCCAGCCGCGCGATGCCGCCGACGCCAGGCGAATCATTCTCCACCTGGCAGAGCGCGAGCACGACGTCATTACGGGCGTTTCGGTCATCCACGTCGCCTCGGGCCATGAGGATCTCTTCGTCGATGTCGCTCGCGTCACCGTCGGCCCTGTTCCCCCTGATTCCATCGATGAATACGTCGCCACCGGCCAGTGGCGCGGCAAGGCAGGCGCCTACAACCTTTCAGAGCGCATTGCCGCCGGCTGGCCGATTCACTACGAGGGCGATCCCGCGACGATCATGGGATTGCCGATGCGGCGACTGAGCGCTTACCTTGCACGGCGCTGGGGCATCGTGCCGCAACCGGACCCCAGGGAACCGAACCAATCGTCATGATGGCCCTGCTCGCCAAACTCACTGCCGACTACGGCCCGCTCGTCCCGCTCGCGTGGACGGCGCCGGCGGCGGTGATCATCATCGGCGCGCTGATCACCTACTGGCGCCGCCTGCGGCCGCGCGACATCCCGCGCAGCCGCCGCCGCATCCGCCGCGCCAACACCATGGTCCAGTTCACCCTCACGCTCATGCTCGTCTACGCGCTGAGCATCGCCGACGGCGACCGCCGCCCGGCCCAGTTCACCGTCGCGTGGATCGGCGTGGTGCTGCTCGTGCTGCTCACCATCGGCTTTGCCATCATCGACTCGCTCAACACCATGCGCCTGCACCGCCGCATGCAACGCGATCTGCGCCGCGGCGCGTTTCAAGACCTCGCCGATGCGAAGCGCGAGCAGCAGGCGTCCAGCGCCGCACCCGCCCCGCGCGCAGGTGGCCATGAATAAACGCCACCCCGATCGTCGCGCCACCATCGCCGGCCCCGGCAGCCCGCTGCCCGGCGCGCTGCGCTGGCTCGGCTGGCCGCTCAGCGCCGTCTACGGCTCGATCATCGCCCGCCGCAACCGCTACTGGGATCGCCACGCCGCCGCCCGCGTCGACCGAGCCGTCATCAGCGTCGGCAATCTCAGCGCCGGCGGCACGGGCAAGACCCCCGTCGTCTCCTGGCTCGCACAGCACCTGCACGACGCCGGCCTTCGCCCCGCCATCGCGATGCGCGGCTACAAGTCGACGCGCGGCGAGAAGTGCGATGAGCAACTCGAACACGAGTCGCGCCTCGCCGCCGTGCCCGTCATCGCCGACCCCGATCGCCATGGCGCCATCTCGCGCTACCTCGCCGCGCACGACGAGATTGACGTCATCCTCCTCGACGACGGCTTTCAACACCGCCGGCTGCACCGCGATCTCGACATCGTGCTCATCGACACCCTGCGCCCGCCCTTCCGCGATGCATTGCTGCCGCGCGGCTACCTGCGTGAACCCGTCGCCAGCCTCGCCCGCGCCGATGTCGTCGCCCTCACGCGCGCTGATCTCGTCTCGAGCGATGCGCTCACCACGCTTCGCTCGCGCATCGCCCAGATCGTCGGGCAGGCGCCGCCCGTCGAGTTCCGCTCCGTCTGGTCGTGGCTCGACTCATCCGACGCACCTGAGCCGCGCACCATCGACTGGCTCCAGGGCCGCTCGTTCATCGCCGTCTGCGGCATCGGCCATCCCGACGCGTTCCTCGCCATGGCCGGCCGCGCCGGCGCGCAACTGGCCGATACCATCATCCTTCCCGATCACGCCCGATACACTCCGGCGCTGCTGAGCGGCATCGCCGCCCGCGCCCGCAATACGGCCGGCGTGCTCACCACCGCCAAGGACTGGGTCAAGATCAAACCCGTGCTCGAACAGCAACGCATCAATCTCGCCGTCCATCGGCCCCGTCTCGACTTCGAAGCAACGCGCGGCGGCGACGAACTCATCAGCCGCGTCACCGCCATCGTCCGCCAGCGTCTGGAGCGATCATGACGGCCGCCAATCGCAAGTGGCTCACGCTCGACGCCCTGCTGCGGCGCCTCGACGACCATCGAAAGCGCGGCGAGCGTATCGTCTTCACCAACGGCTGCTTCGACATCCTCCACGTCGGCCACGTGCGCTACCTCCGCGCCGCGCGCCGCCTGGGCGAGCTGCTCGTCGTAGGCCTCAACAGCGATGAATCCGTCCGCCGCCTCAAGGGCAGGGGCCGGCCCGTCAACACGCTGGCCGACCGCGCCGAAATCCTCGCCGCACTGCCCTTCGTGACGTATCTCGTCGACTTCGACACCGACAGCGTCGAGCCGCTCATTCGCAAAGTGCGGCCCGACGTGCTGGCCAAAGGCGGCGACTACAAACCATCGCAGGTCGTCGGCCACCGGTTCGTGCGCTCCTATGGCGGGCAGGTCGTCGTCCTCGAACACGCCAAAGATCGCTCAACGACCCACACCCTCAAGCGCCTCGGCCGCGGTTGAGTCGTGTGCAGTAGGCTCCACCCGAGGTTCGCTAGTATCATTGCAGCGCAAGCCACCGGATAACGGAGGATCGCGCCATGCCAGCCCTCAGGAGCAGAGGTCGCTTTCACTGGGCAACGATTCTGATCGCCGTCTGCTGTTCCCTCACGGCGCCATCGACGGCGCCCGCAGGTTTCGATGACTCCGCCGAGCCGGTCGAAATCCGCCAGAGCGATGTGGATCTCATCGCCCGCCATGTTCGACTCGATGACGGCCAGCGCGAACTGGTCCAGGCGCTCCTTACCGGTTACAGCCTTCAGTACCGCGCAGCGGCCGAGGCGCATCGCAGTCGCCGCGACTCGCTTTTCAATCAGGCGGCGGAGGAGCCCGATCACCGGCGGCAGATTCAGGTGGAGTGGCGCACTATGCGCGAGCAGTGGCGCACGACGCGGCAGCGCCTCAACAACGAGTTCTTCGATTCCATCCAGGCCCTGCTCACTCGCGATCAGCTCGATCGCTGGCCCCTGGTGGAGCGCGACCAGCGCCGCCGCCTGCTGCTTCAGGCGACACCCCGTTTCTTCGCCGAAAACGTCGATCTCTTCGACGTCGTCGAGCAACTCGACCTTCCCGCCGAAAACCGCGAACTCATCGACGCCGCGCTCAACCGCTGGGCGGATGAACTCGATGCGCTGCTCCAGGCTCGCCGCGAAGCGCAGGACCAGTGGGAGCAAATCCACAAACGACGCAGCTCAGCGCAACTTGCGGCCGACGACGAGCTCGTGCGCAGCGCTCGCGACCGCCTCGACCATCCGTGCCAGTCAATTCGCAATCTCAACGTGGGCGTCGCCGAACTCATCAGCACCCAGCTGCCGCCTCCCGCCGGGAGCGACTTCCGCGCCGCGTTCAATCTCGCCGCATACCCCACCATCTATCGCCCGAGCGCAGCGGCTGGATACATCGACAAAGCACTGCAATTGCCCGACCTGACTTCCGAGCAGCGATCGGCAATCGAGACCATGGGGAGGGAGTATGCATCCGAGGTGCTGCTCATCAACGATCAACTCGCCGTGCTCCTGCGGCGCCAGGAGGATGCCGATCCTCAGATGGCTGCTCTCAAACGCAACGCCTTTGAGCAGCCCGGCGGAGTGACATTCGATTCTGACGGCAATGCGGTCGTTGGCAACCTGAACGGCGTCGCCAGCCTCAGCATCACGCGCCTCCCCACCTCCGGTTCGAGCGGGCTTCCGACCATCATCGTCCCAGGTCTCGATCGCGCCGAACCGGATTCACCCCAGGGCAAACTCGAAGCCGCGAAGCGCGATCTCATCCAGCAAGCGATCGATTCCGTCTTCGCCACTCTTTCTGCCAGTCAGCAGGCCGCTCTGCCAAAGCCCACGGCCGAGCAGATGCTCAGCCCGGAAGAGCACATGCGCCGCGTGATGGAGAAGGCATTTGCCGGCGCGGCCATCACACACCACGACGATGGCAGCGTCACGTTCAAGATCACGATCGAAGATCAGTGAGCAGGTCGCTTATCCACCCACACCCTCAAGCGCCTCGGCCGCGGTTGAGTCGTTCGAATCCGGCTCATCGCCGGCGGCATCGCCATCGCGCTCCGGCGGCGGCGCGTGACCATTGCCCCCCGCCGCACCGTCCTCGGTATCCAGACTCGCCAGCACCGGCCGTTCGATGCCGCCCATCTGCGGGCGAACCGCCAGCGGCCGCAGGTCCATCGTAACCGGATGCCGCCGCTCGGCCGTGACGCGCCACAGCAGCGCCAGTGTGAAGATCCGCAGGATCGCAGACAAGCCGAACAGCGTCATGTAGGCGTCCGTCGATTCCGCCATGGCGCGAAGGATGACCCCGCCGACCACCGAGCCGCCCACCATGGCCACGGCGTTCGCGAAGTTGTACGAAGCGAGCACGCTGGTGCGTTCGCGGGCGCCGATGTTCTCGAAGATGAGCAGGAACACTCCCAGGTCGTAGGCGGCCCAGACCACGCCGGAGAGGAGCTGCACGCCCACGAGAAACGGGATCGACGGGGTGATCATCCATAGCGCCGACATCGGCAGGATGCCCAGCCCGCCGATCCACAGCAGTCGCCGCGCCCCCAGCCGCTGCGCCACCCGCCCCCACATCGGAAACGCGAGGAACTTGGCCACGAACGACACCGCCAGCAGCAGCAGGTACTGCTGGTACGAGAAGTGCAGCTGGCCGAGCATGTACGGCGTGAAGTACGGCCCCGAGATCTGAATCGCCACCTGCACGGCGAGCATGTACGCGATCAGCTGGCCGTCCGAACCGCCCGTCATGCGCTTCATCAGCGCCACGGGCGTCACGAGCCGCGTCGCCTCATGATCGACGCGATCTTCGCTCTGCCGGGCCAGAAACGCCATCGACACAAACCGCATCGCCGCCGCGATCGAAAACAGAATCGCAAACGCCGTGAGCACCTGGTCGGTCTGCCGGCCGAACTGCAGCAGCAGCCCGCCGCCCACGAGCCCGAAGAAAACGGCAATCTGCGACAGCCGGCTGCGCCACGCAAAGTAGCGCGCGCGGATGCGGCCGGGCACGATCGACTCCATCCACGTGTTCCACGGCGGGCCGCACGCCAGCGCCGCACCCCAGTACACCGTCGCCGTGACGTACAGCGCCCACACCGGCATCGAGCCGACGAGCGCGCCGATCGCCAGCGGCACGAACGACAGCGCCTGGATCGTCGCAAACAGCACGACTGCCTTGCGGTTCGACCGCAGCCGCTTCACGAGGCGCGGCACGATGAGTTGCAGCGTCGCGCCGCCCAGAATCGGCACCGTCGCGATCAGACCCGCCGCCGTCTGGCTCCACCCCAGTGCCAGCGCGAACGCCGCCAGGTAGGTCTCGCCCACGCCCACCATCACGCAGTACGCCACCGCGTCCGTCACGCTCGACGACAGGTTGCGGCGCAACTCCCCTTGGCGCCGATCCACCGGGCCCGACTTGAACGCACGCTGCGACATGGAACTCAAACCGCCGCCCGGATCATCACAGAAACATCGGCCAGACGCCCCGCCCGGATTGCCGCGCGGCGTTCGGATTTGCCACTGAAACGAAAGTCAGATCGTAGCGGCCCCGCCTCAGAGGCGATCGCCTCAATCTTCATCCGGCTCGCCGTCGGGCCGGTCCGGATCCGGGTCGAGGTGCTGCCGGTCGCCGAAGATCGCCGTGCCGATCCGCACGAGGTTCGCCCCGCACTCGATGGCGATCTCAAAGTCGCTGGTCATCCCCATCGAGAGGATGTTGAACGCCTTGCCGCCGATGCCCTGCTTGCGGATTTCGCCAAAGCAGTCGGCGCAGCGCTCGAACGCCCCGCGGATCGCCTCCCGGTCGTCAGTGAGCGGCGCCATCGTCATCAGCCCGCGCAGCCTCAGGTGAACCATCGAATCGATCTGCTCGGCGAGGTGTGTCGCGGCCGGCATCGCCACGCCCGATTTCTGCCGCTCGAACGAGGCGTTCACCTGCATGAGCACATCCACCGGCGCCTCCCGCCGCAAGGCGCACTCCTGGATCTCCTCGGCCAGCCGCAGCGTGTCCACCGTGTGGATGAGCGTCGTCAGCTCCAGCGCCTTTTTGACCTTGTTGCGCTGCAGGTGGCCGATCATGTGCCAGCGCACCTTGGGCGGCAGCGAAACCGGCCGCGAGGGCGTCATCGTCTTGTGCCGCTCGAGAAACTCCTCCACCGCCGCCACCCGCCGCGTCAGCTGCTGCACGCGGTTCTCGCCGAAGTCGGCGTGGCCCATCTCGATGAGTTCGCGGATCTGCTCGGGCGATGCATACTTCGTGACCGCGACGATGAGCACATCCTCCGCCCGCCGCCCGGCCGACAGCGCCGCGCTCTCGACGCGCCGCTTCACGTCCTCGTAGCGTTCCTTGAGGGTGTCCATCGGCCTGGTGCTGGTGCTGGTGCTGACTTCGGGCATGGCGTCCTGCCTCCGAGTTGATCCGGCGCTCCCGCCGGCCGACGCTGATCGCGCCGCCGTTGCCGCGCAACGCTTCATCTCGCGCGGCTCACCACCATTGTACCAGCCCCAACGCCCCCCGGTCCGCGAGACCTCAGGCATGAACGCACCAAGGCACCGAAGCCGGCTCTCCTCTCTACTTTCTACTTTCACCTCTCTCGGCGCTTCGCCGCTTCTCGGCGCTTCGCCACACCTACACCCTGCCCCACACCTGCATCGCCGCGATCGCGCTCTGGCCGAGCAACTGCACGATCACCAGCGGCCGCGGCAAGACCCGCACGCACAGCACCGGCCAGAGAAAGGTGAATCCAAGCAGGTAGCGGTCGTACACATCGCCCGCCGCCAGCGCCGACAGCAGCCAGCCCAGCACGATCGTCAGCAGCGCCAGCCAGGAGCCGATCTGCACGCGCTTCTCCGCATCGCGCGCGTGCTCCGCCGTCAGCGCCGCCAGCGACGCAAGGCTCATCGCGCCCAGCGCCGAGAGAGCCGCCAGAACTCCAGCCAGCAGCATCGGCGCATCGGCAATGGGCCGCAGCAGCGTCGCCACCGGCCCGGCGAAGTTCAGCGCCTGCGGATCGCTCGAGATCGCCGGCGGCGCGATCGCCACCAGGCCCGCGCCCGCCGCGCCGCACAAGACAATGAGCCCGATCGTCTGGCGCCCGAGTTCGCGTCGGCGCAGCCCCGCGGCGACCAGCGCCAGCCCGATCGTCGGCAGCAGCGCTGCACTCAGGTACGCGAGACTGTCCAGGCGCAGCCCGATGCTGTAGCGATGCTGAAACGATTCTCCCACCAGCCCGCCCCAGCGCAGATAAAGCGGCAGCCGGCTCAGGCCGGCAAGCAGTCCCGCGACCAGCCACGGCCAACTCCGCCAGCGCTGCCGCTGCGCCGCAATCAGCACGATCCCCCCCGCCAGCGCGACCACGTGAATGCGATGATGCAGCAGCACGGCAAAGAGGATGCCGAAGATGATCGGCCCGTCGAGGCGCTGCAACCTCGGCCGCTCGCTGCCCAGAGAGCCGACGGCCGCCGCCGCCATAATCGCGCAGCCCAGCAGGAAGCTCGGCTCGCTCATCACGAGTTGACTCATGACCAGCGCGTAAGGCAGCATCAGCGCCAGGCCCATCACCAGCGTGAACCGCGCCGCGGTTCTCTCGCGCAAACCCAGCAGCCCAACAAGCGTGGCAGCCCACAGCGCGGTGCACACCAGCGAAACGGCGCGGAGCACCGCGACACTGCGGCCGAAGAACTCCCCCGCCGCCGCGTACAACCAGAAGAACGCCGGCCCCTTCGTGTCGTCATAGTCGAGCAGCGCGCTGCTCCACCACTCCGTCCGCCAGATCCGCTCGATGATCGGCAGCGCGTACTTCTCATCCCACGTGATCGGCGCAGCGCCGGCGCCTGTGACGAGCCGCACGACGATCAGAACCGTCAGGCACGCCCAGGCGCAGGCCATCCAGGCGACCCACATGCTCCTCGTTTCGCCTTGCTGCGCCTCGCCGCTCATTGCATTACAACCCGAACATCCGGTCCACCGCTTCGCCCAGCGGCGCGATGGCCAGCAGCGCCGTTGAGGCCACGGCAAACATCATGCTGCACGCAATCACCACGTTGTCCTCCGTGAGGATCGCAAACGGGCTGTCGCTCGTGCCTCGAAGCGCTGCGCGATAGATGCGAAACATCGCCACAACCACCAGCGGCGTGAGCAGCGCCAGCCCGCGCACGCCCGGCCCGGTGGCGCTGTGGCTTGAAAGACTGTACATAAGAAAGGTCAGCACCGAGCACGCCGCGCTCACGGCGAGCATCCAGTTCAGTTCTTCCACGCTCTGATATCCCGCCGCCGCGTGCCACCGCGCTTCGCCCATCGTCGATCCGTCCTTGAGCGAACTCAGATCGCACAGCCGCTTGATCAGCGCCAGAAACAGGCACACGCAGAACACCGTCGCCAGCAGCCAGAGACTCGCGACGACGCGGATCGCCACGGCCCCTGCCCACGCGCGAAGCACGAACCCGATCGACAGCGCGATGACATCGACCATCGCAATGCGCTTAAGCAGCGTGTTGTAGAGCACCTGCAGCAGCAGGTAGCACAGCAGCACCGTCGCCAGCCGCCCGCCCCCCGTGGCGAAACTCAGCGTCAGACCCGCCGCCAGCCACATGATCCCCGCCGCCATGCCCGCCGCGGGCGAGATGGCCCCGCTGGCGATGGGCCGCTTCCGCTTGACCGGGTGCAGCCGGTCGCTCTGCCAGTCGAGCGCATCGTTGATGCAGTACACCCCGCTGGCGGTGAACGAAAACGCGAAGAAAGCGATGAAAGCCGCTCCGATCGCCGCCGGTTCCGTGGTTTTTCCCGAAGCGAGCAGCGCGGGAAAGACGAAGAGGTTCTTGGCCCACTCGCCGACTCGAGCCAGTTTGACGTACGCCGCCGCGCTCAATGCCCGATCCTCGCGCCCCGTCCAGGTCCCCGGCCTGCCGCACCGGCGATCAGGCACCTCACCCCTATCGGCCCAAAATCGCCGCCCGATGCAACGCCCGCTTCGCCGCGCGGCCCGGCCGCTCATATCATGCTCACGACCATACCGCTGCTTTCCGCTCGAATTGTGCGAAAACATCGCAGATCGCAGAGAACTTCATGACCAACGCCAACGCTCCCGCCGCCGTCCACACCACCAGCTCGCCGCGCTCCTCCCGCAAAGTCCGCCTGCGCATCAAGCGGCAGGACGGGCCGGGCAAGCCCAGCCGGTGGGAAGAGTTCGATGTGCCCGTCGTTCCCGGCGCCAACGTCATCAGCTGTTTGCAGTGGATCTGCGCCAATCCGCGCACCATCGAGGGAAAATCGACGCAACCACCCGTCTGGGACGCCGGCTGCCTCGAGGAAGTCTGCGGCGCCTGCACCATGGTCATCAACGGCAAGGTCCGCCAGTCCTGCTCGTGCCTTATCGATGAATACGCTCCAAACGACGGCGATGTCATCACTTTGGAGCCGATGTCCAAGTTTCCCGTCGTCCGCGACCTCTGGGTCGATCGCTCCCGCATGTTCAACGAACTCAAGCGCATCAGGGGCTGGGTGCCCATCGACGGCACGTGGGACCTCGGCCCGGGGCCGCGCTCCACGCCCGACAAACAGGCCATGCGCTACCGCATCTCCGAGTGCATGACGTGCGGCTGCTGCCTCGAGGCCTGTCCGCAATACCTTGAAAACAATCAGTTTGTGGGCGCCAACGCCATCGCCCAAGTCCGCCTGTTCAACGAACACGAGGTCGGCGCTGCCCTCAAAGGCGACCGGCTCGACGCCCTTATGGGCCCCGGCGGCCTCAATGACTGCGGAAATGCTCAGAACTGCGTCAAAGTCTGCCCGAAACACATCCCGCTCACCGAAGCCATCGGCGCCATGGGCCGAGCCCTGACCATCCATTCCATCAAGCGGTTCTTTACTGGAAGATGAGGCGGGGGAAAGAGTTAGGAGTTGGCACCAGGCACCAGGCACTGGGCACTCGCAGGCATTGAGGCGTCGGGGCGATCGCCGTCGGCGGGAGCCGACGGTTCCGGGCGGTCGCTCACCGCGCTTCCCTTCAAATTCACCTCTGAAACCGCACTGCGGCTCAAGCCCAATAATGCTCTGACCGATCTCCACTGGTGCGATTCGGCCGATTACTGGACTTTTCTGATCCGAAACCGGCCGATGAGCGTCTTGATTATGGAGGATCAGACATGAGCGCCACCCTCGCCTTCACCGGCCCCGACCGCCGGCGGCACAGCCGCTTTGCGACTCCCCCGATGTACCACTCCGTCTCGGTGCGGCCGATCGAGTCGATCGAGGCCTCGCTGGATGGCCACGCCTACGACCTTTCCGAGGGCGGGGCGCAGATCGAATTGGATGAAACTCTGCCGATCGGCGCGGAAGTGGCCCTTTGTCTGCACCTTCCGCCCGGTTTCGACACCGGCCCCGGCCGCTCCATCGTCATCCTCGGCCGGGTCATCTGGATCGAGGAAGATGAGACGCCGGGCCCGACGCGTCTGGCCATCGCGTTCCGCGAATTCGCCCGCGATGTCGATGCCGCCAGGCTGCGCAGGTACTTGTACAGAGGGCAGTTACGCGTCGCAGCGTGAGAGCGGCGGTGCCGCTGAGGCACTGGGCACTGGGCATTAGGCACTAGGCATTAGGCACTAGAGCGTTCCTAATCCAAGCGTAGCGCGGTTCGGCGCTTGTTCGGTTGCGCCAGGCGGCGGCGTCATCTATGGTGTGTGCGACTCATGTTCGAGTCGGACAAGGAGCCAGGATGGCTGGACCGTATTCGAAGGATCTG
>CAUJHZ010000012.1 GCA_963205185.1 Planctomycetota bacterium
GATCCATTCCCATCGGCGCGGATGATCCGGTAGAGCTGGGCCGTTGAGTTCAGCCCCAGAGTGGTTCCGGCGCAGGGGTTGCCCGGCGGAATGCGCACCGAACCCGTGCCGGTGGCATGCAACAGCGCGACGTGGCCGCCCGGTGTGGCGCCGGTGATGCCGATCTGCATCGGGCCCGGGCAGGCACCGCCGATGGTGAGCACCGGCCCGCCGCCGAGTCCGCCCAGGACGCGATAGCCGAAGCGCTGAATCTCGGGCCGGCCGTTGCCGTGCAGAATGCTGAACGCGATGATCGCCGGTCCACCCTTGCTCGCGACGTCGGGCAGCGTTTCAGGCAATGGTCCTTCCGTCACCTGCACGCCGCTGGGATCGAGCACCGCTCCGCCGGCATCCACGCGCGCCATGATGATGTCGCCGCGCAACTGGTCCACCTGTCCGATCTGGTGACGGAAGTCCGTCCAGGCCACGACGAAGTTCGTCCCATCGAACGCGGCAGCGGGCGTCATCTGCTGGTGGGCGGCGCCGCTGATGGTGAACTCGGCGCCAAGGAATGATCCGCCGGGCGCGATGAAACGCCCCTTGATGTCATCCTGGTGAATGGTCGAGTCATCCTGCCACACGACGAGCGCCCGGTCCCCGACCGGGGCGATATCCGGCTCCATTCCGACGTTGCCGATGCCGAGTGAGCCGGAGGTGGACCCATCGGCGCGCACGATCACGCCCTGGATGAATGAGATGTGCGAGTCATGCGAGCCGTACTGCGCCCATGCGAGGAACCCGTCACCTGCGAACGCTTCGCCGGTCATTTCGCGCGAGTAGCCGCCGGCAACGAACACCGGCTCGGGATCGAGCACATCGCCCGCCGCGCTGACGCGAACGAACTCGACGTAGCGAACCGGCTCGTGAAAGCTGATGGTGTGGAAGATGCCGACGACGAATGTATCGCCGGCCGCTGCGACAGCGCCGGCGGCGTAACCCTCGCCCCCAGGCGCTCCGGGAGTGATCCGCAGCGGCACGGGGTCGAGCACCACATTGTCGGGCGAGATGCGCACGCCGACCACGCCGCCATCGCGCGCCCGCCAGACCACCAGCCACGTGCTGCCGTTCCACTCCACGCTGGGCGTGAAGAGTGGATTGGGGCCTTCTTCATTGATTTCGACAATGACGTTGGGTTCCGCGTCGATCGGCTCGCCACCCGTCGACATCCGCTGCGAGAAGATGCGCGTCGAACCCGAGGTCTCGCTGACGTACACGGCGAGAATGGACCCATCGCCTTCTGACAGGCGGGTGTACGACTGCCGCGGCAGGCCGATCGAGACGTCCTGAGCCGGATGGGCGTTTCCGCTGGCGTCAAGGCGGGCAGCGCGCACGTCAGAGTGATTCACCGGGAGATTGCGGCGAATGAAGGCAACTGCTGCATCGCCGTTGCCCGCGCCGGCGACGCCCGTGGGCGCTTCGAAGTTGTCAAGTCCCTGCGGCGCGGTTTCGATCACTTGCGGTTGCGGGTCCAGAAGCGTGCCGTTGTTGGCGATGCGCTGCGCCTTGACGTCGTAGTACGCGAGGCCGGAGAAAGTGCGCATCGAGGCTACCCAGTGCGTTCCCGTCCAGGCGCTGCCGATCCAGCTCGCGTTCTCGCTGCCGCCCAGCGCGATTCCGCTCGGGTCGAGATTGGCGCCATTGGGCTCGATGCGGTGCGCGCGATTGCCGATGGCCAGAAAGCGCGAACCATTGTTCGCCAGGGCGACGTGCTGATACGGCGTGGCCGGGCCGGCGGCCGTCAGGTTTGTGAGCGGATTGAGATTCGTGTCGAAGGTGCGGATGAAGAACTGATTCGTGCTGTAACTGTTCGCCGCGAGCAGGTACACGCCGCCGGCAAAATCGACGACGGGGTACTGCAGGCTGCTGGACTGCTGGATGTTGCGCGGCTGGGCGTCGATGACCGTGCCGTCCGGCGCCACGCGCCGAGCGCGCACCGTCCGCTGGCTGTTCACCCACTGGTCGCAGACGACCAGCCAGTTCTGGCCGTCGCTGGCGACTGCGGGGTCGTAGGCGCCCTGGTTGTCTTCCATGCCGAAGAGGAAGATCGGCTCGGCATCGAGCGCTTCGCCGCTCGGCGACACGCGCACCGCGAGCACCTGGTCATCGAAGTACCAGTCGGGATCTTCGCTTTCGAAAGCGACGAGCCAGTTCTGCCCGTTCCACGCCAGGCGCGGGTCGCGCTGGTTGCGGCCGGCGTTGCACACGATGACCGGTGGTCCGATCGGCGCGCCGGTCTGATCGAGAAGTTGGCCGTAGATGTCCTCCATGTTGCCCGCGTTCGGGTCGCCCGGCGCGTTGGTCTGGCCGCTGATGACGGTGCGATTGTCCGACCAGACGGCAAAAAACCCGGGCCCGCCCGCGGCGATCGCCAGCTGGCGCACCGGCCCTATGGACGGGGCGATGGCGTCGTCGCCGGGGATGAACTGGAGAGGTCCGAGTTCCTGAGCGTGCGCAACACACGCTCCTGCGACGGCGCAGGCGATGGTCACTGCCGCGTGGAGGGATCGAAAGTGAGCGGCTTGACGGGTGACTGGCTGTCGGATCATCGTTGTCTACTCCTTGGATCGCGTCGGCGTATTTTGTGGAAAAGTCGCCTCGGGCGGATGAGCAGAATGCTCAAGACCTCACTTACTCAGCGCACGACCTCGCTGATCGCTCCAGTCGTGCGATTCTGCTCGGCGCCCTGGAACCACACAGTGCGGCCGGTGGCGGCGGGCGGGACGTGGACGCTCTTTTGCAGCACACCCTGCGCGTCGGCGCGCCCGGAGGTGAGCAGCGCCGGCTGGGCGAGATCGAGCGTGACGTTGAGCTGACGGACAAACGTCGAGCCCGGGCCGCGCAGGCTGTAGACGATGTACTGGTTTGTCAGCGGCGTCGCCCCGTCCACGGTGAAGATCGCGTTGCCGCCGCCGACGAGATCGGTTACGGCGAGCGAGTAGAGATCGATGGGGCTGAGCAGCACGGCGCCGCGCTCGTTGGTCGAGAGATTGAGTGCGTAAGCGATGATCTGCCGGGACTCGTTGATGTCATTGGCGCCGAACCATTCGACGAGCCACGGTCCCTGTGACGGGTCGATGAGTTCGCCGATGCTGAATGATCCCTCGCCCTGGAGGTAGACGCCCGAGGACGTGAAGTAGTAGTAGAAGAGTGTGTCGCCGCGATCGTTGATGGCGGTGGCGCTGGTCGTCGTGGCGCATCCTCCAAGAAACTCCCAGCCCCCGCTCTGGAGGTAGCGAACTGGAAAGGTGCTGCATCCGGAATAGCCGGCGACGTATCCCGCAAAGTCGTCGTTGTTGTTGAGTGCCGCGCTGACAAAGCCCTGCCAGTTGCCCGGCGGAAGCGGAATGGTCTGCACTTCCATCGTGCCGAGATCGAGCAGTTGCGGCCCGGAGACGACGTGGCGATGGTCGTTTACGTCGGTGGCGGCGCCGATGTGCGGCAGTGGCACCGGACCGGTGTCCGTGAACAGAACGGGATGAGTCAGGCTCCATCCAAAGAAGCCCGAGCCGCCAACGACATCGCCGTGCGTGCTAATGGCATAGGCGCTGCTGTACGAGTCCCCCTCGAGCACACCGAGCAACTCCACTTCGTAGGAGTTGCCCACCGGTCTCCATATTGCCGCGAGCGGCTGCGTGATCACGTACTGGTTGGGACACACGGCGCCGACGATCACTCCGGCGTCGTTGATATCGTGGGCCCGCGAAGTCTCCATTCCCGACGGCAGAGGCAGCAGTTCGAAGGGGAGGCCGTTGTGTGAAACTGCAGCGCTCAGCCGCGTTCCATCTACGTCCAGGTTGCCGACAACGGAGCCGGATTCATTGATCGCGGTGGCCGTGTACCTCGCGCCGAGGAACCGCACTTCGTAGGATGGCGGCGCGGCCGAGGCGATCGAACCATACGCAGCGAGACCGAGAAGCCACCGGGCTGTGACAAGGCGTTGCACGACATTCTCCTTCAGAAAGTTCATCATGTGGTTCGCGTCCATGCGAGCGAGGGTCCACTTCAGCACCCCTCATGCATTCAGCGCACGATCTCGCTGATTGCTCCAGTCGTGCGATTCTGCTCGGCGCCCTGGAACCACACGGTGCGGCCGGTAGCGGCGGGCGGGACGTGCACGGTCTTATTCAGCAAGCCCTGCGCGTCGGCCCGGCCGGAGGTGAGCAGCGCCGGCTGGGCGAGATCGAGCGTGACGTTGAGCTGACGGACAAACG
>CAUJHZ010000013.1 GCA_963205185.1 Planctomycetota bacterium
CGACATTGTCATCACGCCGAACATGGGAGAAGCGTTCGAAGACGGTTACGAGTACCACATCACGCCGATCCGCACCGGCGACACCACCCTTGCCTGCGTCGGCGTAACCGGCAGCCCGGTGGTGCAGTCGTACAACTACCATTTCACCGTCGATGCGCCGTAGCGGGGATTGTCCGCGTCTACGTCCGTCGGCTCTGGGGCAGGACGCGGATTTCGACGTTGTCGATCACGCCGCGCACGCCCTTGACGCGCGAGGCGGTGTCGAAGGCCGCCAGGCGACGGGCGGCGCTGTCCACCACGCCCGACAAAGTCACGACGCCGTCGGCGATCACGACCTGGATCGGCGCCTGGTCGATCCGCGGATCCCACTTCATCTCGCGCGTCAACTCATCGAGGATCTCTTCGTCGCTTCTGATTCGTGTTGCGGTCATGACTCCTCGCTGCCCGGGTCCTTGGCGGTGCGTCCTTCGGCGTTGCCCGCCGCGCTCCCCACGCACATAGTGTCTGCTGCTGCACGGCGAAAGCGCGGATAAAGTGCTGTGGACGCGAACTTTCGGGGCGGCTTTCGGGTATCGGCAAGGAATCTCGAGGCCGCGGGAGCGGTTCAACTACGGGTTCACGCTCGACCCAGGGGAAGATGCGACCACGGATACGCAATTACACTCATCGGGAGGCAGCCCCCGGCTCAGGCGGCTGGCAGCGGCGCTGGCGGGTGCGCTTGCGCTCGCCGCCCCGGCGCTGGGGCAGACGTGGTCGCAGTCGGCCAAGCTTCGTGCAAGCAACCCCGGAGCGGATGATGCGTTCGGCCAGGCCGTAGCGCTCGATGGCGACACGGCCGTGATCGGCGCCATCACGGCCAACGGCCGGATCGACAACACCGGCGCTGCCTATGTCTTCGAGCGCGAGCCCGGCGGTCAGTGGAGCGAGACCGCGCGGCTGTTCGCCTCCGATGGCGAGCCGTCCGACTGGTTCGGCTACTCAGTGGCGATCGATGGCGACGTCGCCGCGGTCGGCTCGGTCTTTGCCGCGGGCCGCAGCGCCGCTTCGGGCGCCGCGTACATCTTCCGGCGCGACGTTAATGGCCAGTGGACTCAGGAGGCGCGCCTCATCGCGCCTGATGGCGAGCAGGACGATCGCTTCGGCCACAGCATCGCCGTCGCCGGCGACACCGTTATCGTCGGCTGTCCGCAGGACACTGGCCGCGACTATCAGTCCGGGTCTGCGTACGTCTATCAGCGCGATGTCAGCGGGCAGTGGCTCATGACGCAGCGCCTTATCGCTGATGATGGCGAAGCCTACGACCTCTTCGGCACGAGCGTCGGCTACACCGGCGACTGGATCGCCATCGGCTCGCCTCAGGACGGCGAGTTCGGCTACGGCACAGGCTCGGCGTACGTCTTCGGGCGCGCCGGCGGACAGTCGTTCACCCAACTGGCCAAACTGCTCAGCGGCAGCGCCGAGGAAGGCGATTACTTCGGCACGAGCGCAGCCACCAGCGGCACATCCATCATCATCGGCGCGCCCAGCGATGATGATCGCGGCTCCAACGCCGGCGCTGCGTACGTCTTCGTCTACTCGGGCGGCGCGTGGAGCGAGCAGGCCAAACTCCTCGCCGACGACGGCAGCGCCATCGACCAGTTCGGCATCGCTGTCGCCATCGACGACCGCACCGCAGTCGTCGGCGCCTACTGGGAGGGCGATCTCGGCAGCAACTCAGGTGCCGCGTACGCGTTCATCAACGACGGCGGCGCGTGGTCGCAGCAGCAGAAGCTGCTCGCGGCCGACGGCGCTGACGGCGACTGGTTCGGCCAGAGCGTTGCCGTAAGCGGCGACAAGGCCCTGGTGGGCTCGCCCAACGACGATGACGGCGGAAACGGTTCGGGCTCGGCGTATCTCTACGAGCGCGCCGGCGCCGGGCCGATGATCACGGTCGCCGGGTCCTGTCCGGGGCCGATGCAACTCACCGTCAGCGGCGCCACGCCGCGCGGGCTCGTCGCGCTGGTCGCCGGATTCCGCGCGGGGTCGTTCACGCTGCCGCCGGGGCCGTGTCAGGGCTTGGTCATCGGCATTCGGCCGCCCTTCGCGGCGGGGACACCTTTCTTCACCCGCGCCGATGGGCAAGGCCGCGTGCCATTTGCGCAACAGGCGCCGGCCCGGGCGTGCGGCGCGTTCGTGCAGGCGATCGACGGCGCCACGTGCGCCGCGAGCAATCGCGTCGTGCTGCAGTAAGGCTCAGGTCCAGCGCTCAGGCACGCGCGCCGACATCTGCCAGCAGCGCTCGAGCAGTTCGCGCACGCCTTCCCGCGTCGCGCCGCTGATGACCATCGGCCGCTCGCCCCTGGCGAAGCCGAGCTGGCCGGCGAGGCGGTCGATCAGCGCATCGCGGTCATCGGGCGCAATCAGATCGATCTTGTTGAGGACGATGATCTCGTCCTTTTCGGCAAGGTCGTTCGAGTAATTGGCCAGTTCGCGGCGGATGATCTCGTAGTTCGCCGCGGGGTCGCTGCCGTCGAGGGGCGCGACGTCGAGGAGATGAACCAGCAGGGCCGTGCGCTCGACGTGCTTGAGAAAATCGTGCCCGAGCCCCACGCCTTCGGCGGCCCCTTCGATCAGGCCGGGAATGTCTGCGAACACGAGCCGGCGCTCGGCGTCGAGTTCGGCAATGCCCAGTTGAGGCTTGAGGGTGGTGAAAGGAAAGTCCGCGACCATCGGCCGCGCTTTGGACACGGCGCGCAGAAGTGTGGACTTGCCGGCATTGGGCATGCCGAGCAGTCCGACGTCGGCCATGAGTTTGAGTTCGAGGCGCACGCGGACGGTTTCGCCCGGTTCGCCGGGTTCGGCCTCGCGCGGCGTCTGGTTGGTGGAAGACTTGAAGTGGATGTTTCCGAAGCCGCCGCGCCCGCCTTTGGCGACGACGACCCGTTTGCCCGGGGCATCCACATCGGCGATGAGCTGGTTTGTCTCGTCGTTGTAGATGAGCGTGCCGGGGGGGACGGGCAGGAGCAGGTCCGCGGCCGCCTCGCCCGAGCAGTCGCGGCTGGTGCCGGGCTGGCCGTGGCGGGCGTGCCAGTGGAAGCGGCTGCGGTAGTCGAGGAGGGTGTTGATGTTGGGGTCGCCGGCGACGATCACGCTGCCGCCGTCGCCGCCGTTGCCGCCGTCCGGGCCCCCCTTGGGGATGTACTTTTCGCGGCGGAAGCTCACGCAGCCATCCCCGCCCTTGCCCGATCGCACCTCGATGACCGCCTCGTCAATGAACATGCGGGGATGGTAGGTGCGGGGCGTGCGTTGCCGCTGGGTTTGAGGGGGTCACCCGGGCCCGACCCCCGGATCGGGCGTGCCGGGAATTGCCGCGGACGGCTCAAAATCGCCGACGGATGCAGGGTAAATCCCCGGTATCTGTCAGGGTAATGCCCATTTCTCGACCATTCCCATCGTTTCTTAGAATCGTTTGAACCTGCGCGCGTCATTCTCCATACATATACACGAGGCATTGATGCGAAAGAACACCCATCCAACCCGATCACCGTTTGAGCAGATGCAGTACCACGATGGCCTGCAGTCGCCGGTTCGGCCCAGCCGCACCACGGCTCGGCCCAACCTCCGGCCTGACGAGGCCCGCGTGATTGCTGATCTGCTTTCGCGACCCATTGATTTCATCGACAGCCCGGCGTTCCACGAGCGCGAGGCTGACGTGCGAATCTACGAGAAGACCATTGCCAAGCCGGACATCTCCTGGTACCAGCCGCTGATGGATCGCCTGACGCGCTCGCCGAACCAGTCGGTCTCGAGCGGGCAGATCAAGCGCCTCAGCAGCAAGCAGGAGCGCGTTCTCTTCCATCAGTTCAACTACGCCAAGTTCCGAATCCGCCAGATTCAGGAAGAGCTTGGCATGAAGGAAGAGGGCAAGCCTGCGTCGATCGAGCCGAACAGCGAGCAGATCCGCGAGATGCTCAAGTGGCATCGCGTGGTCGAAGACCTGCGCACGCAGATCGCCGAGAGCAATGTCGGTCTCGTGATCGCGATGGCGCGTCGGACGCGGATTCGCGACCTCGAGTTCGCCGATCTTGTCAGCGAGGGCAACATGGCGCTGCTGCGCAGCGCCGAGAAGTTCAATGCGGACTACGGCTTCAAGTTCTCGACGTATGCGTGCCAGTCGATCCTCAAGGCGTTCAGCCGCCTCGGCGTGAAGGCCAGCCGGCATCGCGAGCGCTTCCCGGTCGAGTTCGAACCCGAACTCGAAACGGCCAAGCCGTTCGACGAGCGTCGCGAGAGTCTCGACCAGGATTGCGCCGAAGAGGTCGCGAACATTGTTGAGGAGAACCGTTGCGGCTTGACGGACGTAGAGATGTCTATCATCCGCCATCGCTTCGGCCTGGGCAACAAGAGCGACGAGGACAAGAGCCTCACGCTCGGCCAGGTCGGACAGATCGTCGGAGTCGGCAAGGAACGAGTCCGTCAGATTCAGGTCAAGGCGCTGGCCAAGATCCGGCGTGAACTTGAATCGCGATTCCTCTACCGCGAGCCGGTCGAAGATCACCGCTCGATCACGAACTGAGTTCGACCCGATCGGGCTTTCACAAGTCTCTCTCTCCTTCGCAGCGCCTTGGACGAAAGTCTGGGGCGCTGTTTGTTTTTGGCCGGTTTTCGCCGCGGATGCCGATCCTTAGCGCGTTCAGCGCACTCCAGACGCAGAGGCGATCGCCCGCTTGCCCACACCGCCGCTCCAACTTGCCGCCGCGAGCCGGCTCACGCCCTTCGACTGGATCGTACTGGCGGCTTACGCCATGCTGCTGGTCGTCACCGGCTGGATCGTCTCGCGGCGCAAGCGCACCAGCACCAGCGATTACTTCCTTGGCGGGCGCGACCTGCCCGCGTGGGCCGTCGCCATTTCGGTGCTCGCGACCTCGCTTTCGGCGGCGACATTCATCGGCGGGCCGCAACAGGCGTTTGACGGCAATCTCACCTATCTCTCGGCGAGCATCGGCCAGGTCATCGCGGCGCTCTTCGTCGCCACGTTTTTCATTCCCGTCTTCTACCGCTTCAACGTGAGCACCGTTTACGAACTGCTCGAAACCCGCTTCGGTCCGGAGACGCGCATGGCCTCGAGCGTCATGTACATGCTCGGCCGCGTGCTGGCGAGCGGCTCGCGCGTCTACATCGCCGCGATCCCCGCAGCGCTGATCCTGTTTGACCAGACGGACATCACGCCAAAGCACGAAGCGCAGCAGGTGTGGCTGGCGATCGTGCTCTTCATGATCGCCGGCGTCGGCTACACGTTCGTGGGCGGCGTCGCGAGCGTGATCTGGACGGATGTCATCCAGACGGTGGTCTTCGTCGGCGCCGCCGTGGTTGCCGCAGGAGTGCTGCTGGGCCGCATTCCCGTCGGTCCGGGCGAACTCGTGGATGCCCTCAGCCACCCCGCGCCGGGCCAGGCATCGAAATTGACCATCCTTGATTTCTCCCTCGACCTGTCCGCGCCGTACACGCTCTGGACGGCGCTGATCGGCTTCACGCTCTTCAATGTGGCGGCGTACGGCACGGACCACGACCTGGCCCAGCGCACGCTGACGTGCCGCTCGGCGATCAAGGGCAGCCGCAGCGTGATCGGCGCGATTCTCGTCGGGCTGCCGGTGACGTTCCTGTTCATGGTCATCGGGCTGCTGCTCTACGTGTTCTATCACCGTCCCGACGTGATGGGTCCGGCAGGGCCGCAAGGCGGCGTGGCCGACAGCCGCAAGGTGTTTCTCAGTTTTATCCTGAGCGAACTTCCGGCGGGCCTGCCGGGGCTGATGATGGCCGGGCTGTTCGCGGCCGGCCTCTCGACGATCAACTCCTCGCTCAACGCCATGGCCTCGGCGTTCACGAATGACATCTACAAGCGCCTCGCGCCCAAGCAGAGCGAGCGGCACTACCTGCTCGTGGGCCGCCTCGCGGTCATCGGCTGGGGCGTCGTGCTGACGCTGTTCGCGGGCCTGTGCATGTACTGGCACCAGAAGTACAAGGCGGATCAATCGCTCATCGACTTCGCCCTGTCGGTCATGACGTACGCCTACCCCGGCCTGCTGGCGGTATTTCTCACGGCGATCTTCACCAGGCAGGGCAACGCCGTCAGCGCCGTGGCGGCGCTGTTCATCGGTACCGCGACGGCGATCTACCTGACGCCGGGCATGTTCAATGACCTCAAGCCGCAGTACCTGATCGATCTCAGACCGGCGTACCCCTGGCGGCTGCTCTACTGCACGGCTCTCGCGACAGCGGTGTGCATCAGCGGCCCGCCGCGACAGGCGACCGGCGATGCGGCGAACGACAATACCCAATGACTGCTCCGCTGCCGCTGATCCCGCCGCCTCGATGCGTGCGCCTCACCGGCGGGCCCGTCGCGCTGCGCGAAGATGCGCTCGCGCTGCATCTGACCGGCTGCGAGATGATTGACGTGCAGGGCGCGCACGAGGCGATGCACTGGGAAGTCGTCGATTCGCAGCGCGCAGCGGATGTCGTCGTGCTCGTGACGGAGACGGGCATCGACCCGCGGAGCATTCGCGGCCAGTCGTACCGGCTGGAGATTGATCAGCCCGGCGATGCGCACCAGTGGTTTGCACGCGTCGAAGCGCCGAGTCCGAGTGGGGCGCGACATGGGCTGGCGACGCTCAAACAGGTCGTGCGCTGCGCCAGGCTCGGCTTGGCGATACACGAGATGGTGATCAAGGATGAGCCATCGTTTGCCACGCGCGGCGTGATGCTCGACATCTCGCGCGATCGCGTGCCCACGATGGAGATGCTGCGAGCGATCATCGAGCAGCTGGCGGCACTGAAGATCAACCACCTTCAACTCTACATGGAGCACACGTTCGCCTGCGCCGGACACGAGGAAGTCTGGCGCGATGCCTCGCCGATCACGCCCTGCGAGTTGCAGGCGCTCGCAGCGCTCTGCGCTGACCACGGCATCGAACTCGCGGCGAACCAGAACTGTTTCGGCCATCTCACGCGCTGGTTGACGCTGCCGCGCTATGCACCGCTGGCGGAAACGCACGGCGAATGGGTGTTCGACAACGGCCAGGTGCGGGTGCCGCGCTCCGGGCCGTTCAGCCTGTGCCCGATTGATCCGGCATCGCTGGCGCTTATCGATGACCTGCTCGGGCAGTTGTTGCCGTGCTTTCGCTGTTCGCGCGTGAACATCGGCTGCGATGAGACGTTCGACGTGGGCACCGGGCGAAGCCGCGATGCGGTCGCACAGCGCGGCCGGGCGGCGGTGTACGCAGAGTATGTGAACGCGGTCGTCGCGCTCGCGCGAAAGCATCTTGCCGCGCATGCGAACGGATCCATGCAACCAATGTTCTGGGCCGACATCGCGCTGCGCGAGCCGGCGGCGCTCGATCTCCTCGATGATGATCTCATCGCGCTCGTGTGGGGCTACGAGGCGGATGCGCCGTTTGACAAGTGGTGCCGCTCCATTCGTACATCAGGACACGGCGACCGCGAAATCTGGATGTGCCCCGGCACGAGCGCGTGGCGGAGCATCACCGGGCGCACCGCGGAGCGGCGCGGCAACCTGATCGCCGCCGCGCGCGCCGGCCTCGCACACGGCGCGACCGGGCTGCTCATGACCGAGTGGGGTGACCACGGCCACCGGCAGCAGTGGCCAATCGCGCTGCACGCGCTGGCGGACGGGGCCTCGGTCGCGTGGAACGCCGATGCCGCCGAGCGGTTTGACGCGGGGGCCGCTTCGCTGCACTGCATGGATGACGCAAGAGGTCAACTTGGCCCGTGGCTCGAAGCGCTGGGCGATGTCGATGCGCCGCTTCGCGATGGCTCGTACGCTGTTCGCATTCTCAACGCCGGCGCGATGTTCGCTGATCTGCACGAGAGTCTTGCCGTCGAGCCGCACTTCGGCGGATCGATCGAACACTGGCAGGCGGCGGCAAGCCGATGGCGCGAACTGGCCGAGTCCATGCCGCGCGTCGAGAGTGAGCAGATTCGCGCCGAACTCGAGCACACCATGCAGGCGTGCCGCCTGGCCATTGATCGGGCCCTCATGCGGCGGGGGAGTGCGGCCGTCTCCGCCGTCGATCTGGCGCGACGGGCGCGCGGCATTATCGCTGAACACCGCCGGCTGTGGCTCAACCGCAGCCGCGAAGGCGGTCTGGCCGACAGTTGCCGATACTATGAACGGATCGCCGAGGAACTCGAACGGCCGGGTTGACGAGGCGATTCAGAGCCGCGGAGAAAGGCATGAGCGGATCACGGCTGGTCGCGGGTTGCATGACGGGCACGAGCCTCGACGCGCTGGATGCGGCGCTGGTCGAGATCAGCGGGCGCGGCCTGGATGTGCGAGCCCGGCTCGTGCGCACCGTGAGCCACTCACTCGGTTCGCTGGGCGATCGGCTGCGCCGCCTCGCGCGGCAGGAGGCCATGACCGCCGGCGAGATCGCGTCGCTCAATCGCGAGTTCAGCGCGCTGCACGCCGCGGCCTTGTCCGAAGTGATCGGCAGCGACATCGCCGACTTTGTCGCCGTGCACGGCCAGACCGTCTTCCACGCGCCGCCGCTGACGTGGCAGCTCTTCGAGCCGGCGATCGTCGCGCGGGCGCTGTGCGTGCCGGTGGTGTCCAACTTCCGCGCCGCCGACGTGGCGGCGGGCGGGCAGGGGGCGCCGATCACGCCGCTGGCGGACTACCTCATGTTCCGCGACCTCAAGGAGCGCCGGGCGGTGGTCAACCTCGGCGGCTTCTGCAACTACACGACGCTGCCGCCCAAGCCCGCGCGGGCCGAGCATTACAAGGTGATCGACGAGATCGCCGCCGGCGACATCTGCGCATGCAACCACGTGCTCGACGGGCTCGCCCGCCGGCTGTTCAACCTGCCCTTTGACGAGGGCGGTTCGCAGGCGCTGGCCGGACGCGTGGATGACGGCTGCTACCAGCAGTTCGTGCAACTTCTTCAGGAGCAGGTCCGACTGGGTCGCTCGCTGGGCACGGAAGATGAACTTGGCGCCGGGCTCGATCGCCTGACATCGCCTCGCGCCGCCGGCGCATCGGTCACGACCGATCGTGGGTCGGTGATCGTGCGCTCGGCGTGCGCCGCAGTCGCGACGGTCGCGCTCGATCGCGTCGGCGCGGTTGACCGCCTCATCCTCTCGGGCGGGGGCGTGCTCAACAAGGCGCTGCTGGGCGAGTTCCAGAAGCGATCGAAAGCGCCGGTGAACCGGAGCGATGATCTCGGCGTGCCGGCGCCGTACCGCGAGGCGATGGCCATGGCGATTCTCGGCGCCTTGTGCGAGGAGCGCATTCCCATCACCCTGCCGCAGGTCACGAAACTTGCGGGCGCTGCGTCCGTCGCCGGCTCGTGGGTTTATCCATGAGCGGCTCGCCGCCTCGCTCCAGCGTGCCGCCCGATCGCAGCCACGTGCGCACCGAGCACCGCAACGAGCGCACCATGAATCTGCATGAACTCAGCGTCGCGCAGTGCGTGGAAGTGATGCAGCGCGAAGACCGGGCGGTGTTCGACGCGATGGAGCGGGCGCGGCCGGCGCTGGTGGCGTTCATCGAGGCCGTGGAGCCGGGATTTGCGCGCGGCGGGCGGCTGATCTACATCGGCGCGGGCACATCGGGCCGGCTGGGCGTGCTCGACGCCTCGGAAACGCCGCCGACTTTCCAGGTGCCCCCGGATCGGATCATCGGCATCATCGCCGGCGGTGAGGCAGCGCTGCGCAAGAGCAGCGAAGGTCTCGAAGATGATCCGCACGGGGCCGAACCGGCGCTGGCGGCGCTGCGCCTCACGCGCGATGACGCGGTGCTCGGCATCGCGGCGGGCGGCACGACACCCTATGTGCTCGGCGCGGTCGAGTTCGCCCGGCGAGGCGACGGCGCGAGCGGCGGCGCCACGACCGGACTGCTCACCTGCAGTGCGATGGATCGGCCGTCATCGGTCGATCATCTCATCGTCATCGAAACGGGGCCCGAGGTGCTCACCGGCTCGACGCGCCTCAAGGCGGGCACCGCGACCAAACTCGCGCTCAATACGATCTCGACGACGCTGATGATCCGCAGCGGGCGCGTGTATGAAAACCTCATGGTCGATCTGCGCGCGACCAATGACAAACTGCGCGATCGCGCGGCGCGGATCGTCATGACGCTGACTTCGCTTGATCGCGCTGCGGCGCTGGCGCTCATCGACGCTGCCGACGGAGCCGTCAAGACCGCGGTGGTCATGCAGCGCCGAAACGTCGACCGCGCCGCGGCGGAACAACTGCTCGCGCAATGTGAAGGGCGACTGGATAGGGCGCTGGCCTGAGGGCGGGTGTTCATCCAATTGTTGAACACAAAGCCGCCATGGCACGAAGACACGAAGGGGTTCAGAACTATGTTGTTCTCCTTCCCCTTGGTGTCATTGTGCCTTTGTGTCTTCGTGCTTATGAACCGTTGGACGTGCGAGCCCTGGTGCCGTGGTCCAGAGCGACTGTCTTTGAAGTCAAGTGTTTATTGAAGGATTCCATGGCTGGTTGTCTCGGATCATGACGTTGATGGTGGTGAGGAGTTTGCGGGTGACGGCGATGAGGGCGGCCTTCTTGGGCTTGCCCAGTGCGAGGAGCCG
>CAUJHZ010000014.1 GCA_963205185.1 Planctomycetota bacterium
CAGATCCTTCGAATACGGTCCAGCCATCCTGGCTCCTTGTCCGACTCGAACATGAGTCGCACACACCATAGATGACGCCGCCGCCTGGCGCAACCGAACAAGCGCCGAACCGCGCTACGCTTGGATTAGGAACGCTCTAGAACACATTCATCCGGCCATTGCAAGCGGCTGGAAGGACTTTTCGCATTCTCAATCTCACTGGGTCTGGCGCAGCCGCGACGGGACCGTTATGATGGGGGCGGCACCCAAGCGCCACTCGGAGTAAGCATCGCCTGATGCGCCGCTTTTTGCTCCTCATCCTGATCACGGCACTGCTCGGTCTCGCCACGAGTATGGGGGTGGCGTGGCTGGTGGCCGGGACGCAGCCGCGCTGGGCGGCCCTGTCAGACCGCGAGGACCTGGGCGGTTCCGGGTGGCGCGTTGTGCACTACAAGGGGCGAGGGCAATCGATCTGGTCGGCTGCAGCCGATTGGTATTACGAGGGCGAAGCAGCCGCCGGCAACCGCGGCGCGGCGGACCTGATCCCGCTCCCGCAGCCGCGCGACGCGGAAGATTGGATCATGGAACACCGCGTCGGTTGGCCTGTCCTGTCCTGGAAGGCACAGTGGCGCTCGCATCCGACAGGAATGGGGCTCGTTGATCGAAATGATCTGCATGGCGGCGCGCTCATCGGTTGGCCGTCCACAGCCCCCTCGGCCGAGCCGAACGTGGCGCGGATCCTCCCGTTCGAACCGTTGTGGCCGACGGTGATTGCTGATGTCGGCTTCTGGTGGGCTGCATGGTGCGGACTTGCAGCCCTTCTTCTGTTGCCGGCGATCCTTCGTCATTGGTTGAGGAAGCGATCGAATCGCTGTGTAATCTGTGGATACGACCAGCGCGGCCGGCCCGGGCAGGTGTGTTCGGAATGTGGTGCGTCAACACATGCGCGCCCGGATTTGCTGCCGAGCTGGCTGCCGGTGGCGCTGGGCGGGCTCCTGTTTGTCGCTGGTGGCGCCGAGATTCTCCTTGGTGTTGAGATCGCGGGCCGACATCACTATGCGTTTCCGATCCACTTTGCTGCTCGGGATGGAGATCTGAAGGCAATTGAACGTGCTCTGGCGCGAGGTGTTTCTGCCGACATTCTCGCGGATGGCGCGGAACATCCCGGAGGCACGACGGCGCTCATGTGGGCCGCCGCCGGAGATCAGCCGGAGGCGGTTCGTTGCCTGATTCGTGCCGGTGCGTCGCTCGAGAAGCAAGACCTCGAAGGGCGCACTCCGTTGATGATTGCGGCCGCACGCGGCGCGCGCGAGTCTCTCGCAGCGCTGATCGATGGCGGCGCTGAACTCGACCGAGTGGTCGATGGCACGACGGCGCTGTACGCGGCGGTTGCGGCGCGGCAGCACTCCTGCGTCCGCGCCCTGATTGACGCCGGAGCGGATGTCAGCGCCGGTTCATATCTCCCGATCCGGGCGGCCATCGATTTTGATCGAGCGATTCTCGAGATGCTCATGGATGCCGGGGCTGATCTGAGCAATCCGGCGTTGGTGTGGCATGCGGCCGAACGAAGAAACGCCGGGGACCTTCGCTTGCTGCTTGAGCATGGCGCTTCCGCGACGGCGCGGTCGGACGGATGGTCGCTCTTTCATTCCGCCATCTACGACGGGTCGCCGGAGATCGCGCGCGTGCTCGCCGAATGCGGCGTTGATCCGACGGTGCGGTACCTGAACAGCCGTACGCCGCTCGAGCTTGCGCTGGATTCGCACGAACTGTTCGGCGGGTACGACGAGTACATTGCCATTCTCGAGCAGGCTGAACTCGATTGGCAAGCGATGCACCCGAACTGACTGAATACCGCTGCCCGTTATCGGGCTCAGCGCCAGAACGCAGGGTGCTCCAGAACGCGTTCTTCGACCGGGTACGACTCGGGCGGATCGGATGTATAGCGGACATTCCCATCGGGACCGTGCCACATGTAGAACGAATCGCAGCCTGAAACCGCCATCGCCGCCAGCATGGCCAGCGCGAGGCAGCATTCGGCCCAGTGGCTGGAGAGAAAGGCCGAGATGGTGCGGCTGCGATTCGAACGGCCGGTGGGATTCGCCTTGCCCATGTCATCTCTCCAGCGCGGCGTGCCCGCATCAAAAGGACAGCGCCCAACAGACGGTATTCCAACCAAACGGCGGCGCCGCCCCCTCCCCGCCGCGACCCCTTGCGTTCGCCGACGATTTCCTGTATCCTCAAGGCGCTTCCAGCACCGCGAACCGACCACCGGAGGAGAGAACCCATGCGCCCCACGACCACACTGACCTGTCTGCTTGCCGCCGCTGCATTCGCCGCCACGGCTCACGCCCAGAGCGTCGTCACGCTCTATCCGACTGCCGACGCCCACACGCGCGACGTTGCCCCCAACGAGAACAACGGTTCCTCAGACGTGATCTGGATCGGCCGCGGAGCATTCTGGAACCTGGGCAACATCCGCAGCTTCGTCCGCTTCGACCTGCTCGACCTGTTGCCGGGCAACTCGAACGCCATTACCGGCGCTGCACTCAGCGCGTACCAGTTTGACACGGAGCCGGCCGCAGGCGGGCTCGATACGAACGTGCACAAGGTCAGCGCCAACTGGGACGAGAGCACCGTCACCTGGGCCAACCAGCCAGCCTTCGCCAGCCAGATCTGGGCCACAGCGCAGACCGGAGACAGCTTCTACACCGGCTGGATCGACTGGGATGTGACGGCGCTCGTGCAGGATGAGATCACGAGCCAGTCGCACCAGGGCTGGATGTACAAGAACACCTTCGAGACCGCCGGGGCGTCGCGGCTCGGGTATTTCCACAGCCGCGAATACGCCGCGGACCCGTCGCTGCGCCTGCAACTCAACGTGGAGACGGCGCTGGGCGATGCGCCGGTGATGACGCTGGCATACGACCAGCTCACCGCCGGCCAGACGACGGTGTTCGACGTAACCGGCGCGACGCCGGGGCAGCGCATCTACTTCATCTACAGCCTGACGGGCCTTGGGGAGCAGCGCGTGAACCAGTTGGGCGTGACGCTGGGTCTGCGCAACCCGACCAGCGCCGGCGACGCCGTAGCCGACAGCAACGGCAACGCGTCCTTCTCACGTCGGATTCCGGCGGGCGCCGCCGGCCGCCGCGTGTGGGTTCAAGCGGCGCAGCAGGGCGGTGTGTCCAACATTACGGCGGCCCGGGTTCGGTAATCTCACCCTGATCAGCACCTCAGGGTGGCCAATCCAGCTATAGCGGACTGGCATAGCCGATTCGCCCACCTAGCATAGCGTGGATCGCTGTTTCATTGCCGTTTTCCTTCATGGGAGGGCAACGTGATCACACTTGGCATTCCCAACGAGAGCCGCTCGGGCGACCAGCGCGTCGCGCTGACGCCCGACGCCATGAAGCGGCTCAGCCGCGCCGGCATCAAGGTGCTGCTCGAGTCCGGCGCCGGCCTCGAAGCCGGGTTCGACGACAGGACCTACGAAGGCGCCGCTCTCACCTCCGATGCGAACGAGCTGTGGAGCACGAGCGATGTCGTCGCGATGGTCGGCGCACCGGCCCCGACCGACATCGAGCGCATGAAGCGCGGTGCCGTGCTCATCGGCATGCTTGCTCCGCTGCAGAATCCCGAGATCGTGAATGCCTGCGTTTCGGCCGGCGTCACGGCCATGGCCTACGAACTCGTGCCGCGCATCACCCGGGCCCAGGCCGTCGATGTCCTTTCGGCGATGTCGAGTCTCGCGGGCTACAAGGGCGTGCTCCTGGCGGCCACGCACCTGCCTCGGCAGTTTCCGATGATGATGACCGCCGCGGGTACGATCAACGCCTCAAAGGTGTTCATCATCGGCGCCGGCGTCGCAGGTCTGCAGGCCATCGCCACCGCCAAGCGCCTGGGCGCCATCGTCGAGGCCTACGACCTGCGCCCGTCCGTGAAGGAGCAGGTTGAGAGCCTCGGTGCCCGCTTCATCGAGTTTCAGATCGAAAAGAAAGAAGGGCAGGGGGGTTACGCCGCCGCGCAGAGCGAATCCGAGCAGCGCCAGCAGCGCGAGCAGATGCACAACGTCGTAATCGGGGCCGATGTGGTCATCACCACCGCCGCCGTGCCTGGCCGGCCGGCGCCCAAACTCATCGATGAAGACATGGTGCGCGGCATGAATCGCGGCTCGGTCATCGTCGATCTCGCCGCCGAGACGGGCGGCAACTGCATCCTCACCGAGCCCGGCCGCATCGTCACCAAACACCACGTCACCATCATCGGCCTGACCGGCCTGCCGGCGACGATCCCGTACCATGCGAGCCAGATGCTCAGCCGCATCCTGACCACGCTGCTGGGAACCATCGCCGACAAACAGGGGAACCTCACCCTGAACTTCGAGGATGAAGTCGTTGCGGGCATGACTGTGACGCACGAGGGTGAAATCGTTTCCCCACGCGTGCGCCAGGCATTGGGCCTGAGCACCGAGGCCACCGTGACGCAGGGAGCCGCCACATGACCGCCGCATGGAACACGATGTCAGTGCTGCTCGCGCAGGACGCCACGCCGACGACGCGTTCGGCCCTGCTCATCGCGGTGCTGTTCATCCTCGTGCTCGCTTCGCTCTATGGGTTCGAGATCATCCAGAAAGTGCCGGCGACACTGCATACCCCGCTGATGAGCGGCTCCAACGCCATCTCGGGAATCACCATCGTCGGCGCGCTCATTTGCATCATTCACATGGAGCCGGGGCACTGGATCGTCACCATCCTGGGCTTCCTGGCCATCGTGTTCGCGATGATCAACGTTGTCGGCGGCTTCCTCGTGACCGACCGCATGTTGCAGATGTTCAAGAGGAAGTGATCGGCTCGTGCTGTCGCTGCTTGTGGGGTTGGATCATTCCATGCACACTCTCGCCACCATCGTCAGACCCATGCCGCTGTGGGTTGAACTGATCCAGGACATCGCGTATCTCGTTGCGGCGGTCCTGTTCATCTTCGGCATCAAGCAGCTCAGTTCGCCGCGCACGGCCCGGCGCGGCAACATGACCGCCGGCGTGGGCATGTTGCTGGCCATCGTCGCCACGCTCTACATCCAGAACGCGATGAGCCTCGTCTGGATCATCACGGGAATGATCGTCGGCGCCGCCGTCGGCGCCGTTCTGGCCATCCGCATCCAGATGACCGCGATGCCCCAGCTCGTCGCGCTCTTCAACGGGTTCGGCGGCCTCGCGTCCGTGCTCGTCGTCGGCAGCGAGTACCTCCGCCGCTCGGACGACATCACGCTGCCCATCACCTTTGACCAGGGCTTGACGATGGGCCTGAGCGTGCTCGTCGGCTGCGTGACGTTCACCGGCAGCATGGTGGCGTACGGCAAACTGCAGGGCCTCATCGCCGGCCGGCCGCGCCAGTGGTCGGGGCAACTCATCGGCAACGCGCTCATGTTCGGCCTGTCGGTGATCGCCAGTTTCTGGATCGGCATGGACAACACCGCCGGCTGGACGCTGCTGGTCATCGCCGCTCTGTCCTCCGTGCTCGGCGTGACGCTGACCATCGCTATCGGCGGGGCTGACATGCCCGTCATGGTCGCGCTGCTCAACAGTTACTCGGGCATCGCCGCGTGCGCCACAGGCTTCATCCTCGACCCGCCCAACAAGGCGCTGATTGTCTCGGGCGCGCTCGTTGGCGCCAGCGGCATCATTCTCACATCGATCATGTGCAAGGCGATGAACCGCAGCCTCGCCAACGTGCTCTTCGGCGGCGTGGGCACCGATGACAGCACCGGCGCCGCCGGCCAGCAGCACGACGACCGGCCCGTGCGCACCGTGGATGCCGAGGAACTGGCCATGATGCTCGACGGCGTGCGCAAGGTCATCATCGTGCCCGGCTACGGCATGGCCGTCGCGCAGGCGCAGCACGCCGTGCGCGATCTCTATCACCTGCTCGAGAAGGCCGGCACCGAGGTTTACTTCGGCATCCACCCCGTCGCCGGCCGCATGCCCGGGCACATGAACGTGCTGCTGGCCGAGGTGGACATTCCCTACGACCGGCTGCTCGACCTCGATCAGTGCAATCCCGAGTTCGAGACGGCCGAGATTGCGATGGTCATCGGCGCCAACGACGTCGTCAACCCCGCAGCGCGTCACGACAAATCGAGTCCGATCTACGGCATGCCGATTCTCAACGTCGACAAGGCGCAGACCGTCATCGTCTGCAAGCGCTCGCTCGCCGCGGGCTACGCAGGGGTCGAGAATGAACTGTTCATCGCGCCCAACACGCTCATGTTCTTCGGCGACGCCAAGAAGTCGATCGGCGACCTCAGCAAAGCGCTGACGGAGCAGTAGGCGCTAAGGCCTCGCGATACCGGGCCGATCGAGACGGCGTTTCACCGCAGAGATCGCCCAGAGCGCTGCGAAAAGCATGGGGTTGGCATCGCCACGTATTTCAATCCCGCCGCGTGCTCCGCGGTCTCTGCGGTTGAACTGCATTTCGAAGCGAGCGGCCGGCATCGGCGCGTCAGTTGCGCGGATTGATCGACTGGCCGCGACGGACTTTCGTGAGATCGAGCATGAGCCGGGCGATGGCGCCGCGCTGTACGGCCGGCACCTTGCCCGACACCTCGGTCTCGTAGAGGTTGAAAATCATGTTCACGCCGCGCGGATCGACGGTCGAGCCGATTTCTTCGCTGGCGTGCTCCTGTTCGCGCTTGCCCTGCCGCTCCATCGCGGCCATGCGATCGGCGTCGCTGATGTCGCGCTCCCGGCCGGAGAATCCGTCGCCGATCTTGTCCATCTCCAGCAGCAGGTTGCGCAGAAATGCCTCGCGATCGCTGGTCGGCACGTTCATGTACTCCATCGCCGACTCGGCGAGAAAATCCACCGCCAGCCGCCGCATGTTCTCTTCGATCTGCTCGCGCAGTTTGAAGTTCAGATCGGCGATCAGTTCCGAAAGTTCGGCGGCATCCTCTTCGTCAAAGTCGCGGAAGCGGTCGAAGAACTTCTGGAGATAGCTGATGCGCTCGCGCGGCGTGAGGCGGTTGAAATCCTCCGCCATCGCAAAATTGGCCACCGCCTGCAGATCGTCGTCCATCACGTCCGGCTCGGGCAGCGGGAGCAAGGTGAGAATACCCAGGACCGCCGCGCCGGCGAGCACGACGCCGCCGCTGATGCTCAGGGCCCAGATGGCGCGCGGCTCGCGCAGGAATCGACTCTGCGTTCGCAGCGCCGCGCCCCATCCCGAGATTGAATCACGCCAACTCATCGATCACCTGCACGCGAAGATTCGATCATCACTGACGCCAGCGCGGGTTGGTCCAGTCCCGCAGCGATGAGACCGAGCCGTCCCACCACGATGCGTTCTTGCCCGTTTCATCCAGCGGCACGTGCCAGCCTTCGGCGTCGGCCATGACCGGATACCTCTCGGGCGAGAACTCGTAGAACTTCGTCACCACCCGGGCCACCGAGCGCGGCGAATCGCCCTTGAACAACTCGCGCGCCCACATGATCCAGCCCGGCCAGTAGTCGTAACTCGAGCCGAGCTGCTCCGCCACGCCGGTGTTATCGTCGGGGCACGTCCAGACCGGGTCGCCGTCGATGTACCGCCGCAGGGCCTTGAGCATGTCCGACTGATCTTCCTCGCCGTTCTGCTTTGAGAGCGGGATGAAGTAGGGCAGGATGCCGTCGCTGTCGCCGAGATAGTTCGTCAGGCCGATGGCGATCTGGTGGAGATTGGAGGCGCACGCAGTGCGCCGGGCGCTCTTGCGGGCCCAGGAGAGACTGGGCATGAGCATGGCGATGAGCAGGCTGATCAAGCCCATCACCACCAGCAGCTCAAGCAGTGTGAAACCCCGCGCGTGGCGCATCGACTCAGTCCCCTTCGCCGGCCGGCTGCATCTTTAACCAATGAATCGGTCCGATGTTGCGTCCGCCGCCTGTCTCCGGGATGGTACGCGCCCCGGGCCGGGCGCCCCGCCTGCCGCGTGGCCTCGCCGCCCCGGCGCCTACTCCTTCAAGTGTTTGAGCAGCGAATCGACGATGGCGCCGTCCCAGGTCAGGCTCACGGCTCCGTCGTGGAAGACCTCCACCAGCAGCGGCGCCACGTCCGAGGTGATGGCGATGTCCTGGCTCGCTTCGCTGCCGTGGTTCAGCAGCGAGCGCACCATGTCGATGAGCAGCCGCGTCTCGCCCCGCGTGACCGCCAGGGCGTTGCGGGTGTTCTGGTTCAGAGCCGCCAGGGCGTCGATCTCCTGCCACTCTTCATCCGCCGCCAGATCGAACGCGACGCAGTCGATGACGGCCCGCCACTGATCCACCGGGATCACCAGCACCTCGCTCAGGTGGATGCGATCGAGCGCCTGTTCGAGGAAGTCGGCCAACTCGGCCTTGGGGCGCTCGACGACGACGGCGTCGGGATAGGGCTGCACCCGGCTGGCGGCGTCGCGGACGTGCAGCGTCTTGAGCCGAGGCTGCGGTTCGATCTCGAGGCGCGTCAGACCCGCCTCGTCAGTGGCCTCGATGAGTCCATGTTCCTGAAGACCGGGCAGAACCTCACGGTACTGGACGAACTCCACCGGACAATCTCCGCAACACAGGTCTCTTGCGCGTTTGCGGCCGACGGAGGGCCGGCCGGTTACAGACAGTCTATCGTGGCTTGCGCCTGGAGCCAACAGACTTTTCACATCGATGAGCCGGATGCGCAGCAGCCCATCTCTGGCCATATCGTTCCAGGTCGCAGGGAAGTCCCAGTCGCCTGGAGCCAGTCCATGAAAGGCCGGACCGTCCTTTTTGTCTGCACCGGCAACACCTGCCGCTCTCCCATGGCCGAGGGTCTGGCCCGGCATCTCCTCGCGCACGGGCTGCTCGAAGGTGATCGCCACTGGCAGATTCAATCCGCCGGGGCGTGGGCATCGCTTGGCAGCCCCGCCACGCCCGAGGCCATCGCCGCCATGCAGCGCATCGGCGTGGACATCTCCACCCACCGCTCGCAGCCGCTCACCCGCGACCTGATCGACTGGGCGTCAGTCGTCGTCGGGATGTCGCAGTCGCACCTCGACCAGGTCCTTGAGATCGACCCCGGCGCAACGCCCAAACTGCTGCGCCTCAACCCCGAGCAGGACATCGACGATCCCATCGGCCAGACGCAGGAGGTCTACGATCAGACCGCGCGGGAGATCAAGCGGCTGCTCCAGGCGAGATTGAAGGAACTGGCGCGGTGAAGATATTCGTCGGTGCCGATCATCGAGGCGTGAAGGGCGCGCTGGAGGTCGTTGAGATCCTGCGCTCGCTCCGCCACGACGTGCAGTACATCGGCCACCTCGACCAGACCAGCGTGGACTATCCCGAGCAGGCATACCTCGTGGCTCTGGCCGTCGCCTCCGGCCGGGCCGACCGCGGCGTACTTCTCACCGGCAGCGGGATCGGCACCTGCATCACCTGCAACAAGATCAGGGGCATCCGCGCCGTCGTGGGCTACGACCCCTGGGCCGCTGAAATCAGCCGGGCCCATCATGACTGCAACATCCTGTGCATCCCCACCGATCTCGTCGGCCCCAACGACGTGCGCAAGATCGTCATCAAGTGGCTCGAAACCGAATTCGAGGCCGGGCGGCACGAGCGCCGCCTGCGCAAGCTCCGCATGGTCGAAGAGGGCCAGGACCCCGCCGACTATCGCGAAGGCGACTGATCCGGCCCGGGAGATTCCGATGGAGCGAGGTGGGTGTGCACGCGCGGCGGAGCGGCGCGGCGAAGTTCGATCGTCGTCGCGCCGTGCGCCGCCGTAATGTACCGCTGTCGATGGGCGAGTTCATCCACCCAGCGATCGCCGATCAGCCGCCCCTCGGCCGTGCTCTGCAGGACGATCTGCGGATCGACGAGGCGGACGAATTCAGCGCTCATTTCGGCCCAGCTGCCGTGGTGCGGCAGTTCCATGATCGTTGCCTTCAGTTCGCTCGCGTCGCGGCTGTGCATGAGTTCGACGAGCCCCGCGCCCTGGATATCGCCGGTGAGCAGCAGGCGGTGCTCGCCGCACTCGACGAGCGCGACCATCGATGCTTCGTTGCTGGCGCGGTACGCGCCCTCCGCCGGCGGGTGCAGCCACCTCCAGCGCGACTGGCCGAAGTCGGCCTGATAGCCGGCGTCGGCGATGATGAGTTGCACGCCCAGCCGCTCGGCTTCGCCGATCACCAGTGCGATCGGTCCGAGCGGATCGGCTTTCGCCTGGTTCATCATGTCCGTTGTGATGAGCAGCCGCCTGGTGTGCAATTCGCTCATCACTTCGATCGCCGCGGCGAAGTGATCGACGTCGCCGTGGCTCAGCGCGAGCGTCTGCACCTCCAGGATCCCCAGCCGGCGCACCGCGGGGATGATGGTCGAATCGCCGATGCCGAGATAGTTGCCCGAGCCGGCGTCGAACATCACCGCCTCGCCGCCGCTTTCCACGATGTAACATGATCCGTTGCCGACCGCGAGCATGATGATGCGATCTCGCTGGCGCGCCGGATCGATCCACTGCGGCAACTGCGCCCGCAACAACCACGCCGTCAGCAGCGCGACGATGCACGGCATCGCCCAGCGCCGCCACTGGCTGGCGGACGCCCCGGCGGGAAATCGAATCCAGCACACCAGCGCCGCCGTCGTGGCCACGGTCCACCACACGCCCGGCGGCTTCACCGGCACACTCGAGAGCGGCAGGCGATCGACGCGATCAACCAGTCCGATGAGCCCGTCGGTTGCGATGGCCAGCACGGGCGCGAGGATCACGCCCACGCTGGGCAGCAGCACCGCGGTGAGCGCCTTGAGATAGCCTGCCGTCAGCGCGATGTGCGTGAGCAGCATCGCCGGCAACGTCGCGAGCGGCGCCAGCGGGCAGATGACGCCGAAGTGATGCGCGGCCAGCGGCGTGGCCACGAGCCAGGCGATCAGCGTCGCCGTGACGATCGTCTTGCCCTGCTCGAAGAGTTCGTCGGCGGGGCTGAGCAGTTCAGTGTCGCGGATTTCGCCGAAGAAGCGGCGGCGCAGATGCGGCGTGAGCGTGATGAACGCCAGCACCACGCCGAAACTCAGTTGCGCGCCCGGCGAGGCGATCTCGCTGGGCTTCCACAGCAGCACGACGATGGCGCTGATGGCCCACAGATTGAGATGATCGAGCCGCCGTCCCGCCACGCCGGCGCCCAGAAACGCCAGCGACATCACCCCCGCGCGCCACGCAGGAACGCGCGCCGGCACGATCGCGAGATACGCCACCACCAGCAGCGCGATCACCAGCCGCTCGATCGCCGGCGGCCACGAAAACAGGCGCACGAGCATGAGCCCCGTGAGCACGAGGATCGCCAGGTGCATGCCCGAGATCGCCAGCAGGTGCGCCAGACCCACGCGCGTGAACGACTTGTCGAGCCCGTCGAGCCCTGCGCCGCGCTCGCCGAGCATGAGCGCCGCGAGCAGCGCATCACGCTGCGTTTCGTCGGTCTCGGGCAGGTCCTGGCGGATCCACCCGGCGGCGCGCTGCCGCAGGTCGCTCTGCCAGCGGCGCAGGCGCCACATCCACTCGCTCTCGACGCCGAGTTCGACCACGCTCTCAGCCGTGGCGACGTCGAAGAGGCCGGCCAGGCCCTGGGCCCGGGCGATTTCGGCGAGGTTGGTTTCGCCCGGGTTCATCGCCGGCGGAAAGGCGCGCGCCATGCCGATGAGCCGCAGCCGGTCGCCGATGTGCCAGTGATAGCCCGGCCCGCTCACGCGCACGAGCACCACGCCGCCCATCGGCTGGATCTCGCCGTCGCTGCGGATCGCCCGCAGCACTTCGAAGCGAAAGACCGTGATCGGCTCCTGAAAGCCGTAGCGCCCCAGCGAACCGCGCCCGGGCGTCTTGACCGTCGGGGGGCTGGCGATGCGCCCTTCGACGTGCCAGAGATGATCGCGGTCCGTCACCATTGCCGCGATTGAAGTTTTCTGCACGCGATGTTCGACCAGCGTGGCCCAGCACACGCTCAGCGCGACCAGCGCCGCGCCAAGCAGCATCGGCGCAGGGAGGACCGGCTCGCGCCGGCGCCAGAAGGCGCGCACCACCAGTCCCGCCGCCGCGGCCGCAACCATGATCCAAAGCCAGAGGGAGCGGATCTCGAGTATATTGGCGATGAGCACCCCGGCGGCGAGCAGCGCCAGCACCACGACCGGCCGCCGCGACACCGGCACGCCGCTCACCTCCGCCGGCGCCGAGAGCGCGGCATCAGCGGCCACGGCATCCTCCGTGGGAACGCACTTCGATGATGGATGCAGCCACGCTCGTCACCGGGGCTGACCGTAGCAATCGAGCGGTTCGTCTGCAAGTACCCCGAGTCGCAACTCGCGGAGCAATTATGGCACGATCACAAGTTCGATTACATTTGATGTTACTGGCCCGGACACGCTGCTCACATCCAGCGCCTGCAGCCACAGCGGTCCCGATCGGATGCCCTGCGGTATCTCGATGGCGAACTCCACCACGCCGTGCGCGTCGGAGACCGCGGCGCCAAGGCGGTGGATGCGGCGATTGAGGTCGATGCAGATGCCCAGTTGCTGAACATACGTGCAGCCATTACCGGTGATCGAGCCAAGCAGATGAACCCGGCGGTCAGCCTCGCGGACGTACACCTGCAGACCGGCGACAGAGCCGCGAGCAACTTCGTAGAGTCGTCTCGGAACCGAGAGATGCAGCAACAGGTCGTTGCCGCCGTGCACGACGACACCCGTTGGCGAAGCGACGATCAGGTCGTCACGACCGTCGTTGTTGACGTCGCCCGCGGCGATTTCGTTGCCGTACGACGGCCACACCGCGCCGCTCGACTGCACCCAGTGGATCATGCGCCCGGAGATCGGGTCGAGCACGTCGATGCCGGTGCGATCGAGATCGCTGTACGTTTCGAAGAGAAGTTCGGGGCGGCCGTCGCCATTGATGTCGGCAAATGGTCCGGGGATGACGAACGCGGTCGACTCCTGGATCACCCGCAGCTGATCCACGGCCTGCCCGTCAATGCCCGAGCAGACGTAGACGAATTCGCCGTGCACGTCTGACGGCGTGATCACATCGGGCACCCGATCGCCCGTGAGATCGACGCCAGTGGAGAGCGCGTAGCCGAAGTCTCCCTCATTACCCCACCCGGGCGCATCGGCATGCCAGACTTCATCCAGAGTCCGGCCCGAGAGCATCGTGATGCCGTATGAAGCGGGTCGCGCCTCGCGCTGGCCAACGGCGATGTCGCCGATGGTGTCTCCATCCACATCGCCGGCGCTCCGAATGCGGCGCGGCCAGAGCAGCGACACTTCTCCGATCAGATCCCCCGTCCGGCCGCTGCGGACAGCAATGGAACCACTCTCAGCATGTCGCGCGACGTAGGCAAAGTCCGGAACATCATCCTGGTCCACATCATCCAGTCCGGTTACATCGATGCCCAGCAGATCCCCGGCCGAAGCGCCTTGGAAACGGAAGATTCGATCGCCCGTTCGGCCGGAGAGAACTTCGACCACTCCGGCGGCGCCGTTCACATCGGGGAGCCCGATCAGAAGATCATCCGCGCCGTCAGCGTTGATGTCGCCGATGAACACTCCCATTAGACTCGACGCGTAGGCCGTGCCCCCGTTGAACACATCTTCGCCGGTGCGACTCCACAACGCGTTCCGCTCGTGTCCGGAATAGACGAACCACCTTCCGACCGTGGCGCCTTCGGCGACGAATGCGGGGTCGCCGATGAACAGGTCCGCCCACCCATCGCCGTTCGCATCTCCGGTCGCCACGCTCACGCCGAACTGGACCGAGCCTTGCGGCGGCTCGATCACAAACGGCATGCCCGACTGAGCCAGCGCGGGCGCGACCAGCGCCGCCGGCGCAACAGACATCATCAGAGGTAAAGACGATTGGAACAGCCTGCGCAAGAACATGAGAGAACTCCTTCCGCGCGGCCGGGTCTGGTGTGGTTCCGCATTGGCTGGGGCCGAAAAGGCAGGATCGGCCCGGCGGGGATGCCGGCAGGGGGTGCCGGATGAAAGGCCGCGCTCGTCCAGAGCCTATCTTGTACGTCCGGGCCGAACAAGCCCCGCGCTAGCATATTCTGGCAGAAAATCTTAACGGCTTGAATTCTTAGATGACGAGGAGCCCCGTATGTCAGCCCGGCCGCGCGTCAAAGTCGGCGATCCGGCGCCCGACTTCACTCTGCCCGATGCGCAGGGGCGGCCGGTGCGATTGCATGATCACATCGGGTCCGGCTGCGTGGTGCTCTTTTTCTATCCGAAGGACGGCTCGATGGGCTGCACGCGGCAGGCGTGCTCGTTTCGCGATGGGCACGAAGCCTTCGCCGACGCCGGCGCGACGGTGCTGGGCATCAGCAGCGACGCGAGCGAGTCGCACGCGACATTCGCGCAGCGCCACCTCCTGCCGTTTACGCTGCTCAGCGATCGCGGCGGCAAGGTGCGCCGCCTGTTCGGCGTGCCGCGCACCTTCGGCCTGCTGCCGGGGCGCACGACGTACATCATCGACCGCCACGGTGTCGTGCGGCACATCTTCGATTCACAATTCCATCCGACGGCCCACGCCGACGAAGCGCTGCGCCTCGTGAGGAAACTCAACGACGATGCGCATCTGGAGTGAGCGCACGATCCAGTGTCGCCGGCGACCGATCAGGGTGCAATTATCTCGAGTTCCATCACGTTGCTCGTGATCGGGCCGCGCGTCGGGTCGTTGATGTCCAGAGCCTGAACCCAGACCGGTCCGACTGGCATTCGCCTGGGAATCGTCACTCGGAAGTCAGCAAACCCGTCGGCATCCGTGACAACTGACGCGATGTTATAGATGTGCTGATCCAGATCGATACAGATGCCCAGTTGCGGCACGAAGGTGCAGCCGTGACCGACTCGTGACCCGAGCAGGTGAATGGTGCGACTCGGCTGGCCACTGAAGACGCCGAAGTCCGTCGTCGAGTCGCGGCGCTGCTTGTTGGTCACATTCCCCGGGGCTCGATGCAGCAGGAGTTGGCCACCACTCTCCACACTGACGGACCCACTGGCCGGATTCGTGATCACCAGCCCGCTGATGAGATCCGCCAGTCCATCGCCGTTGACATCGCCGACGGCGTACTCGTTGCCTGCGAACTGCACGCGTGAGTCAAAGACATTGCGCCAGGTGACGATGAGCCCGGTCAGAGGTTCAAAGACCAGTACTTTGTCGGCTCCCCACACAACGACTTCGTCCGTGCCATCCCCGGTGACGTCTGCAAAGTCAAGATCGATGCCGAGCAGGTGTTGAAGGTGAATCGGAAGTCGTCGGTGTAGGTCATTTCGATCGTCCCCGACTGCCCCGAGATCAGGTAGGAGGTTCCGTCGAGAAAATCGCCGCTGGCGAGCACATCCGGCACATGATCTCCGGTGACGTCCGTTCCGGCTTCGAGTTGATAACCAAAATCGTGATCGCCGCCGAACGAATCACGAGTCAGTTCCCAGATCACGTGACCATCTGCGCCGGAGATCGTGCTGACGACATCGACGCGCTGGGTGTTGTGCCAGGAACTGATTGCGATGTCCCCAATCAAGTCGCCGTCGATATCGCCCGCATTGCGCACCTGTCGCGGCCAGGCGACGGCGATGGCGCGAATTTCGCTGCCGTCGCGGCCGGATCGAATCGAGAGTTCGCCGTCCGCGGTGAAGCGCGTGTCAAATGCGAAGTCCGGCACGTCGTCGCCGTTCAGATCACCCAGCCCCGCAACGCACCAGCCCATCCAGTCATCGACGGCATCGCCGCGATACGAATAGAGCAGATCGCCGGTGCGACCGGAGAAGACATCGACTCCGCCTCGTGAGTCGGACAGACGACTGCGGCCGAGAATCACGTCGTCGCAGTCGTCGCCGTCCACGTCGCCGAGAAACTCAGCTGTGGATATCGAGTAGGCCGGCAGGATCTGGCCATCTGTCCCGCTCCACAGGAGCGACCCATCCACGCCGGAGTACATGTGCCATTTGGCGGCGACTTCGACGTTCTCGCCCGCAGCATCGTCGACCACGAAGATGTCGTCGTGGCCATCGTGGTTGGCGTCGCCGCCGCTGGCCACGCGCGAGCCGAAATACACGCTGTCAGGTGGCGCTTCGATGGTGTAGGGCAGGCCGTTCTGGGCGAGGGCCGAAGCGGCAAGTCCAGCGATGATGATCGCGGCAACGGCGGACGATGCTGGTCGGATACGTGGCTGATTCACGATGGGTCTTCCTGTTTTGTTGGGTCCCCGGCGTGCGACCGGGTGGGGGGGTGGATCTCCAACTGACTTGCTCGCCGCACCGTCGGCTGCGGTGGTCAATCATTCAGCGAGCGGCAATGCCGAATGTTGTTCCCCCACGGCCTGTGCAGCCGCCCGTCTAAGCGCCCATGCTAACAGAACCGGATGCAAAGCGCGCGGGCTTTGTTGCGGAATTGCAAGAAAATCTGAGGCCGACCGGACGGGGGCGGTGGTCCAACCGCGCCGTGAACGACGGGCGCTGCCACCCGGTGCGGCACCCAGAGGAGTTCGGCGCCCCGTCGGAGACTGATGAGAAGGACATGCTCGCTTCTGTTCCGGCGCACCCGAGGAATCAGGGCCCGAACTTTGCGCGGTGCGCGCCGCCTGCGTCGTATACTGCCCCTCCGGTTCGTGCTCCGCTTATCCCCGGGAGTTCATCATGCCGCTGCTCGATCTGCGTTCGCAGGCTGTTCGCCGCAATTCGGCGGAGATGCTCATGCACCTTCAGTCGTTCGATCTCGATCTCAAGTTCTCTGCGGGCATCTGGTTCTTCTCGCCGCCGCACAGCCGCTTCCATGCCAAGTATCAGCCGGACCGCACCATCGAGCAGCGCCTCGAGATCGCCGCCACGCTCGCCGACCACGGCCTGGGCGCCCTCGAAGCGCACTACCCCAACGAGATCAACGAAGACAACGTCGATCTGTGGAAGGCGTTCACGCGCGACACGGGCATTCGCCTGCTCACCGTTATCCCGCTGCTGTTCTGGGATGAGCAGTTCGAGTGGGGCTCGCTCTCGAGCCCGCTCAAAGAGCCGCGGCGCAACGCGATCGAGCGCACCAAGGGCGCGCTTCGGATGAATCGCCAGCTTGATACTGACTTTGCCGTGGTCTGGCCGGGCATCGATGGTTACGAGAATCCCTTCGGCGTGGACTTTGCCGCGATGCGCGATCGATTTGCGCACGGGCTGGCCGAAGCGATGGACGCCGTGCCCGGCGTGCGCATCGCCTTCGAGCCCAAGCCTTACGAGCCGCGCGGCCGCATTCTCTATGGCACGACGCCTGAAGGTGTGCTGCTCGGCCAACAGGTCGAGTCGATGCTGAAAGCGGATGAGAACCGCCGGCTGCTGGGTGAAGGTCACAAACTCGTCTGCATGAATCCCGAGGTTGGCCACGTGCTCATGGGCTTTGAAGATCTGGCCTACGCGTTCAGTTGGCCGCTGAGCGAAGGACGACTGGCGCACAGCCACTGGAACAGCCAGCCGCTGGGCAATTACGACCAGGATCTCAACGTCAGCGTGCTCTCACCAGAGCAGACCGAGGCGCTGCTCTACACGATGAAGATGTACGGCTACACCGGCTGGCTGGGCATCGACATCAATCCCGAGCGCATGCCCGTCGAGATCGGCCTGCGCAACTCGATGGATGCGCTGCGGGCGGCCAATGATCGGATCAACGGCCTCGATCACGAGGCGATTCTCTTCTCGCACGAGCATCCCGACGAGTCGCGCGGCTGGCTGGAGGCGCACCTCATCCGCGCCCGCGCGGGAAACGCAGCGTCGCTGAGCCCGCTGAAGCGGCCCTTATGAGACTTGCGGGTGCGCAGCGGACGGCGGCAGCGGCATAGGGTGGAACCCCGTACCTTATTCAAAACCGTCAAGCCGTCGAGACATCTGCAGCGCCTCTCCCATCAAATGCGAATGAAGAGCGTTCGGCTGCGCCAGGCGCGCCGCCGGGCCCGGTTCGCCTGCGGCGGGCCGCCCGCCATATGTTCCAATCAACCTTCAGATGGGAGAACCCCGGATATGACATTGAAGAATCTGTCCCTCGTCGCCGCCGGCCTTGTCGCGCTCGCCGGCGCCACCGGCAGCCGCGCCGCCCTGCCGCCGTGCGGTCCTGAGGGAGGCAATCCGTTCCTCGCCTTCGCGCTCGACGGCAGCCGCCTGCTCACCTGGCGCGGCACGCCGTACCCGAACTACTTCGTGACCATGGGGCTCAAGAACCTCGACATCCCGGGCTTTATGCTCATGGAAAGCGGCGGCAATCTCATCGCCTCCAAGGACGAGGGCTGTTCGTGGTCGCTCGTCGCCACGCTGGGAATCGACCAGTGGCCGCTCAACATCGCCCCCAGGCCCGGCGGCGGGGCGTACGCCTTCGGCGTCAATCGCAGCACGCTGTATCGCGTCGATTACCATGGCCAGGACTTCAGCGCCACCTCCCTCCGCGCGCCCACCGGCAGCATCCTCGGCCTCGGCGCCGACCCCGTCAATCCCAGCCACGTCCGCCTCTCATCCGATCGCGGGCAGATCTACGACTCGATCGACGGCGGCGTTTCATGGAACCCCGTCGGCGTGACGCCGCCGGCCGGCAGCCTCACCTATCGCATGGCCTTCGATCCCAATAACCTGGATCACGCGCTGTTCGGTGGCGCGACCAGCGGCGGCTGGGTGACGTTCGACGGCGGACAAAACTGGACGCCCTGCGCCGGCCTCTCCGAAACCAACGGTCCCGTGAACCTCTTCAACGCGGTCATCTCGCCGGTCGATTCCAACTTCGTCTGGGTCATGGCGCTCGATCTCGACCAGGCCGACGCCGGCCACCCGTCCGGCGGGCGGCACTTCTACCTCTCCACCGACGGCGGCGTGACGTTTGAGCCCAAGGTCGACAACGGCCCAGGCGTGACGATCACCAATGGCCCGGAGATGACGTGCCACCCGACGCGCAAGACGGCGCTCGCATGGGCGTGGGGCTCGCGCTTCGACGGCATGTACGTCTACCAGTACGACGCCGTGCTCAATCGCCTGAAGACCGCATACAAAGCCGGCTACATCGCGCGAACGGTCGAGTACTACCGCCCCGATCCGCGGCATCTGTACGTCGGTCTCGAAGCCCGCTGACCCCTGGGCCGGCGCGACCACCGAATGTACCCGTATAGCGACCCGCCCCTCGGCGGGTCGCGTTCGTTTTGGTGGTGTCGCACCGGGTTTCGTGCCACGCGCCGCGATTCCGGTACGATGTGAGGGAGCCGTCACGGGTAACCGGCTGCGTGTAAGCGCATCATGTCGCTGGAGGTCCGCCTGGTGATCGAGTCGAATCACGCACCGCTTCTTCTCGGCATCGACATCGGCACGACGGGCGCCAAGGTGCTGCTTGTCGATGCGCGCGATGCCAACGCCATCGCGCACCGCACCGTCGAGTATCCGCTGCACATGCCAAGGCCCAACTGGTGCGAGCAGGATCCGCACGACTGGTGGCGCGCGACCGTGGCGGCAGTGCGGCAGGTGATGGAGAGCGAGCGCATCGAGCCCGCGCGAATCGCCGGCATCGGCCTGAGTGGCCAGATGCACGGCCTGGTCGCGCTCGACGCCGCGGGCGAGGTCATCCGGCCGGCGATCCTCTGGAACGATCAGCGCACCGCCGCCGAGTGCGACATCATCACGCAGCGGCTCGGCGAGCAGCGCCTCATCCAGCTCACCGGCAACATCGCGCTGACCGGCTTCACCGCGCCCAAGATCGTCTGGATGCAGCACCACGAGCCCGAGGCGCACAGCCGCATCGCCTCGATCATGCTGCCCAAGGATTACATCCGCTATCGCATGAGCGGGCAGCGCTTCACCGACGTCGCCGACGCTTCGGGCACGCTGCTGCTCGACGTGGCCAATCGCGCGTGGTCGAGCGAGATGCTCGAAGCGCTGCAGGTGCCGCATCACTGGCTGCCGACGGTAACCGAGAGTGATGTTGCTTCGACGCGCCTGAGTGCTGAGGCGGCGCGGCAGCTCGGCCTGCTGGAAGGCACGCCCATTGCCGCAGGCGGCGGCGACCAGGCCGCGCAGGCCGTGGGTTCGGGCATCGTTGAAGAAGGAACGGTGTGTGTCACCATCGGCACCTCCGGCGTGGTATTCGCGCCGACGGCCGCGTACCGGCCCGAACCGCGCGGCCGGCTCCACGCCTTCTGCCACGCCGTGCCGGGCATGTGGCACCTCATGGGCGTCATGCTCAGCGCCGGCGGCAGCCTGCGCTGGTTCCGTGATCTGCTCGGCGACGAGTTCAACGAACATTCGTGTTACCTCGGCAAGGATCCGTATGACCTGCTGACAGAGGAAGCGAGCCACGTCGCGCCAGGCGCCGACGGGCTCATCTTCCTGCCGTATCTCACCGGCGAGCGCACGCCGCACAACGACCCCAACGCGCGCGGCGTGTTCTGCGGCCTGTCGCTGCATCACCGCCGCCCGCACCTGGCGCGGGCGGTGCTCGAAGGCATCACCTTCGGCTTGCGCGACGGTCTCGATCTGCTGGTGCAGGCTGGCGTTGAACTCCGCGAGATTCGCGTTTCCGGCGGCGGGGCGCGGAGCGCGATGTGGCGACAGATGTTCGCGGATGTTTTCAATGCGCCCGTGACGGCGTGCGAATCGCCCCACGGCGCGGCGATGGGCGCTGCACTGCTTGCGGGCGTCGCGGCGGGGTGTTTTACGAACGTGCCCGATGCTTCGAGCCTGCTGCGCCTCCATGCCCAGCGCACTTGCCCAGGCCCGGCTGCCGTCGCCTATCCCTCGATCCTCGATCGCTACCGCGGGCTGTATCCGGCTCTCGCCGGTCGATTCTGAGTCGCTGCCGCCGCGAGTTATCGCACGTCCCCGCGTGAGTATGGCCAGTATTGGCCGCCCGGGGCAAGCGGACCGCTTTCGCGCCGTTCCACCTCTGATTGAGCGAAATCCCCCCCGCGATCGTGCCGATGGAATCCCGTGGCGATGCGGCTGCAGCCGCGGCCGCCGTCTCCCCGGGGGTGGAATCATGACCGGAAAATCGAGAGAAATCCTGCTCAGCGAGTTCGCCGACGATCCGGACATGGCCGAACTCGTCGAACTGTTCGTCAGCGAACTGCCCGAGCGCCTCGCCGTGCTCCGCACCGGTCTCGAGTCCAACGCGCTCGAACAGGTTCAGCGCGTGGCGCATCAGTTGAAGGGCGCCAGCGGCGGCTACGGCTTTCCGCTGATCGGCGACTGCGCCGCCCGGGTCGAGGCCGCCGTCAGGACCGGCGCTGCGCTCGACCAGATCCGCCGCTGCGTCGATGAACTGTCCGAACTGTGCCGTCGCGCCGCCTCGACCTGAATCAATCCCACGGCCCGCAGGATCCTTGCCAAAGATGACCGGCAACAACGAACGATCACGCGTGCTCATCGTGGACGACTCGGTCGACATCCATCGACTGCTCAAGATCAGGCTGCGCGACCAGAACCTCGACATCATCACCGCTTCGACCGCGGCCGAAGGGCTGCGCCTGGCTCGCCAGGTGCTGCCAGATCTCGTGCTGCTCGACATCGACCTGCCTGACAAATCCGGCTTTGAAATGCTCGGTGAAATCAAGGCCGACCCGGCGACGCACGATCTCGCCGTCATTTTCGTCTCAGGTTCAGTCGACAGCCAGGATAAGGTGCGCGGGTTCGACCTCGGCGCGGTCGATTACGTCACCAAGCCCTTCGACATGGCCGAACTTCGCGCCCGCGTCCGCTCCGCGCTGCGTACGCAGCGCCTGGTGCGGATGCTGGCCCAGCGGGCCCACCTCGACGGGCTGACGGGGCTGTGGAACCGCGCCCATCTCGACGTGCGCCTGAGTGAGTGCGTGGACGCCGCGCGCCGCCACGGCCGCCACCTGTCGCTCGTCATGGCCGACATCGACCACTTCAAGCAACTCAACGACACCTATGGCCACCCGTTCGGCGACCACGTCCTGCAGGAAATGGCGAACATGCTCGAGGAGATCGCGCGCTCCGAAGACATCGTCTGCCGTTACGGCGGCGAAGAATTTGCAGTCATCCTCTGCGAAACCGACCACGTCGAGGCGACGAAGGTCGCCCAGCGCTTTCGCAGCCGCATCGAGGGCGCCATCTGGCAGGAGCATGAGCGGCTGCGGGTCACGGCTTCGTTCGGCGTGTCAAGTCTCTCGCTGCTCACGATCAAATCGCCCGAAGCCCTGCTCAACTCGACGGACACAGCGCTCTACGAAGCCAAGCGGACCGGCCGCAACCACGTCGTGGTCGCCGCGCCGCAGGAGAAGGTTCATCTCAACGCGCCGCATTCGCGCTCGGCGTGATCAATCTTCGCCGCGAGGTTGCTGTCGATGCGCCTGGCGGATCTCCGCAAGGCGTTCGCTGAGTCGCGATTCGAGGCCGTTCATGGTCGGCTCGTAATAGATCTTGTCCACGCCGAGATGCTGTCCCGCGACGACGCCGCCTTCGTGATCGTGCGCATATTCATAGCCCTCGCCGTGCCCGAGTTTGGCGCTGCTCTTGTAGTGCGTGTCCCGCAGGTGCAGCGGCACCTCGATCGTGCGGCCTTTCTTCACGTCGCTGCACGCGGTCCAGATCGCCATGGCCGAGGCATTGCTCTTGGGCGCCATGGCCATGTAGATGGCGGCCTGGGCCAGCGTGAGTTGCGCCTCCGGCCAGCCGATGCGCTCGACGATTTCATACGCCGCGGCGGCCACCTGCAGGGCCCGCGGATCGGCGTTGCCGATGTCCTCGCTCGCCAGGATCGCGATGCGCCGGGCGATGAACAGCGGGTCTTCGCCTGCCACCACCATCCGCGCCAGCCAGTACACCGCCGCATCGGGGTCGCTGCCGCGCATCGACTTGATGAACGCGCTGATGATGTCGTAGTGCTCATCGCCCGTAGCGTCGTAGACGATCGCCTTGCGCTGGATCGATTCCTCGGCAATGGCGAGGTTGATGACAATCGGCCCGCTTGCGGCTTCGCGATTTTCTTCACTTGCCGTGGAGAGCACCGCCACTTCGAGTGCGCCCAGCGCCCGCCGCGCATCGCCGTCGGACATGATGGCCCAATGGTGGATGGCCTCATCGCTCACGTGCAGATCGAGCTTCCCGTAGCCGCGCTCCTCGTCGTCGATGGCGCGCCGGACCACCGACTCGACATCCTCGACCGTGAGCGGCTCGAAGCGGAAGACTGTGCTGCGGCTGACGAGCGCCGAGTTGACCGCAAAGTAGGGATTCTCGGTCGTGGCGCCGATGAGAATGATGATGCCGCGCTCGACGTCGTTGAGCAGCACGTCCTGCTGGGCGCGGTTGAAGCGGTGAATCTCATCGAGAAAAAAGACCGTGCGCTGGCCGTTGAGTTCGATGGCGCGCGTCGCTTCGTCGATGATGCGCCGCACGTCCTTGACGCCCACCATCGCGGCGTTGGCCCGCTCAAAGCGGCTGCGCGTCGTTTTCGCCAGCACCTCGGCCAGCGTCGTCTTGCCCGTGCCCGGCGGACCGTGCAGGATGAGCGAAGTGAGCCGATCGGCGTCGAGCATGCGCCGCAGCAATTTCCCCGGGCCCAGAAAATGCTCCTGACCGACGAACTCATCGAGCGTGCGCGGCCGCATGCGCACCGCGAGCGGCTCGACCTTGCGGTGCGCCTCCCGACGCCGCGACTCCCAAAGATCCGACATGCACGATTGTACGATGCAGGCGGACGCGAAAGAGCCCGCAGGGAGCGTTACACTCCCAGACCGCCCAGCCGCAGCGTGCGCCGCAGGGTGTCCACCGGATCGTCAGTTGTTCGCACCTGGAGCAAGCCCATGCCCCGCGCGTGAAAGTCGCGCCGCAGCGATTCGATGTGCGCGCGCACGAGGCGCTGGTAGTCGCGCAGGACGCTGGGCGCGTGCGAGCGCACGGCCAGGCCGGTTTCGTCGTCGATGAATCGCCCGCCCCCCAGGCCGCGCAGGTCCAGTTCTTCCTCGGTGAGCACCTGCACGCCGACGACGTCGCAGCCGGCGTGCGCCATCGGGTGCAGACTTCGGCGCAGTTCATCGCGCTCGACGAGAAAATCGCTCAGGATCACCACCACGCGGCGCTGCGGCAGCAGCCGCTGCGCCGCCAGCAGGCAGTCGGGCAGGCGCGTTTGCCCGGCCGGCGCGGCGCCCTGCAGCTCATGAATGACGCGGTGCAGGTGCTCCATGGTGCCGCCCGCGGGCATGGCTCTCACGATCGACTCGCCCGCCAGCGCCAGAGCGGCGCGGTCACCCTGTCGGACAGTGACCAGCGCCAGCGCCGCGGCCAGCATTGAAGCATATCGAAACTTGCTCAGCGGCGAGGCGGCGCCGCCAAAGCCCATCGACGCCGAGCAGTCCACCACGAGTTGCACGGTCAGGTCGGCAAAGCGCCGGTGCCGCCGCACGTAGAGCCGGTCGCTGCGGCCGTAGAGTTTCCAGTCCACGCGGCGCACGTCGTCGCCGGGCACGTACATGCGATAGTCGAAGAACTCCGTCGAGCCGCCGCGCTGCGGCGTGGCGTGGCGACCCTGCCGCAGCCCATCGACGAGCGTGCGCGCGATCACGTGCAGATCCCGCAGACGATCGATCGTCTCGAGAAAGAGCCGCACGTCATCGCGGCGCTGCGGTTCGCGCTTTTGGCCCAGCGCCGCCATCAGCCGATCTCAGCCGAGCCGATGTGATACGTCACGCCGCGATGGCGCAACTGCTCGATGACGAACTCGAAGAGCCCCGGTTCGCGCCCGAGGAACTCCGGCGGATTGACGCCCGGCCGCCTGAGCGCGCCCTCGGCCACGCGCCGCGCCACGATCGTATTGGGCAGCGCCGTGGTGCGCGACATCGACGTACAGCCGCTGGCGCGATCGAACACGTCGAAGAGATCCAGCGTGTGCCGCATGCGCCTCCCGCCGCGCGAGCCCTCGACGATCACGCGCATGACCGTGAGATCTTCCTCGCCCGGCTCGTAGGTCCACTTGGGAAAGAGCAGGGCGGTCGTCACGTCGATGGGCTTGATCTTTGCGCGCTGGGCGCCGACTTCGATCGGCTCGTGGCTGAACAGGCCCAGGTGGCGCAGCACGCGCATGAGTTCGATGTGGCCGGGGTAGCGCAGCGTCTTCTCGACCATGTTCGGCGCGCCGATGGTCTGGGCCAGGCTGCGCAAGCCGTCGGTGTTGAACGCTTCGAGCGTGCCGAGGCCGTCGAAGACGAGCAGCTCCGGCTCGCTGAGCGCTTCGCGCACGACGACCTGCCCGTTCTCGACGATGCGGCTGGGGCGGGTGTACTCCTCGATGACGTCGGCGGGCGAGAAGCCGGCTTTGTATTCGAACGGCCAGCGCCGCTCGCGCGGCAGGCCGCCGACGTAGATCTTCACCGTCTCGATCTCGTCGAGCTGCGACTGGGCCCAGCCGACGAACATGTTGGACATGCCCGGCGCCACGCCGTTGTCCACCACCGCGGTCACGCCCCGCTCGCGCGCAAGTTGATCGAGTTCGAGCGCTTCTTCGGGCATGAACGAGATGTCGCAGTAGTTCCTGCCGGCTTCGATGACGGCGCGCAGGGTCTGGAATCCAAGCGTGCTCGACAGCGCGCCCAGCACGATGTCGTAGCCGCCCACCAGTTCGCGTACGGCCGCGGCGTTGGAGAGATCCGCCTGCAGCGTGCGCACGCCCGGCAGGCGCTGGGCGAGCCGCTGCAGCGCTGCCTCGCGCTGATCGGCCACGGTGACGTCAATGCGGTTGCCGCTCGCCAGGTCCATGGCCATGACGCTGCCGACCATGCCGCCGCCGAGGATGATCGCCCTGTTCATCTTTTCACCTCAGTGCCCGCCGCGCTCAGCAGGGGTGCCGTGGTCGAAGCGACGCTTTGGGAGCGCCGGCCACGCGGCCGCGCCATCGTGGCACGAGGCACGTCGCTTACCGAGCGCGCCGTCGCGTGGCCTTCCGGTCGCAAAGCCTCCCTCCAGACCACGGCACCCCCATCCATCCATTCTTTCAGTGTCCGCCGCGCTCAGCGCTACTGCCTTTCCGACTGCTCGCTGAGCATAGTCAGCAGCCGCGGTCGAAGCGGGTGCGCAAGGTCGCACACGGCAGCACCGAAGATGGCGCACGCCAGCAGCGGCTCGTTGAGCCAGCCCGAAACGAAGAACACCGCCGCGATAGAGACCTGCGACGCAGCCGAATCGATCAGCGGCATGGTCCCGACCCACGCGCTGCTCCACGGCCAGCCAAGCCAGCGCAGGCCGCTGGCCAGGCCAAACCAGCGTGCATCGCCGCCGACGATCAGCCCGAGAATGAGCGGCCCGATCATCGTCGGAGCGAGCAGATCGACGTTGACCACCAGCAGCGCCGTCAGGATCGCGGGGAGCCCCAGGCCCAGCATCGACCGTCGCGCCCGCCGCGGCAGGAGTTTCGCGGCCACGCCCAGCACCGCGCCCGCCAGCAGCGCGATGCGCAAATCTCCGGGCACAGCAGCATCCGGTGGCGCTGCGGCGAGCACCGCCGTCACCGCTGCGACAAAGCAGATGAACCAGACGATAAACGCGATGTTGACCAGCCGGTCGCGCGCCTCGACCGACGTCAGCACCGCGATCATCGCCGCGCCGTCTTCACGCGCCGACGGGAGATTCGCCCCGGCCCCGACGACGGAAAACGTCAAACCCAGCGCAACTGCCGGGCCGCGCGCGCCCTCAAACGCGAACACGACGGCCAGGCCGATGATGCCGCAGGTGACCGTGATCATCCACAGCGCGGCAAAGAGGCTCTCCGACCACGCCACCGGGCGGCGCAAGCGCGGCGAGCACGCCACCAACAGCGCCAGAGCCGCGATCGCCAGCGTCTGCACGCGCCACGCCTGGTGCTGGTGCATCGCCGCTTCGTGCGCTGCCATCGCCTGCTCGCGCTCCGGGCGCTGGCGAGCGAGCAGCTCGTCGATTGCCACTTCGGAAATATCGGTGGCCTGCAGCGCTTCGATATCCGCGCCCTGGCGGCTGCGCAACTGCTCGAGCGCCTCGCGCTCGGCCCCGCCGCCGACGAACCAGCGTTCATAGACATCAGGCGCGGCGCGCCCAAAGACCGTGGCGCCGACGAACACACCGGCGAGCAGGCCGCCGACGATCGCCGCCCGCGTAAGACCTGCCGCGCGCAGCAGCAGGGTCAGCAGCACGGCGGCCGCGGTGGGAATCAGGATCGCGAGAATCGGCGCGACTGCGGACATCGCACGTCAGGAGGCTCGCTTGTCGCGGGTGATTTCGGCGTAGGCGTTGTGATTGTGGATCGACTCGAAGTTCTCGCTGCGCACGCGATACCAGGTGATGCGCTGGTCGGCGTTGAGAGCCGTCGCCGCGTCGCGCACGATGTCTTCGACGAACTTGGGCGAGTCGTATGCGGCCTCGGTTACATACTTCTCATCGGGCCGCTTGAGGATGGAGTACAGTTCCGCGCTTGCGGACTTTTCGAGGATGCTCACCACGTCCTCGATCCACACTTCGCCTTCGAAGCGCACCTCTGCGGTGATCTCGCAGCGCTGGTTGTGGGCGCCGTAGCGGCTGATTTCCTTGCTGCACGGGCACAGGCTCGCTGCCGGCGCCGCGACCTTCATCACGAAATCGTCGGACCCGTTGCTGGCGCATTCGAACGTCACGCGATAGTCCATCAGCCCCGGCTGCTTCGAGACCGGCGCGAGCTTCTCGATGAAATAGGTGAACTCGACGCGAATGTGGGCGTCCTTTGCATCCAGCCGCTGGCGCAGGTCCTGGCACATCGAGATGATCTGCTCGGGGCGGATGCAGTCGCGATGCTCATTGAGCGATTCGAGAAAGCGGCTCATGTGCGTGCCCTTGCGGTCGTGGGGCAGCGAGACGTACATGTCGATGGTGGCGACGGTGGTCTGCGACTTGCCGCAGGGCATGCGCAGGGTGATGGGGTAGACGACGTTCTTGACGCCCACCTTGTCGATGGCCAGGCGGCGCGAATCGGCGAGGCTCTGAACATCGACCATGGGCTTGTCGAGGGTCGCCGCGGCGGCGCTGCCGCGAGTCGTTGGTGCGTTCATGTACGGCTCCTGATGTGGCCGCGCACCGCCCCGAGTCACTCGGTCCCACCGCGCGGATTCAGTGGATGTTAGTCGAAAGCGGCAAAACCATCCATGCAATGCCGCGTGGGCCGCGCATTGGCAGTCGCTTTCAGGCCCTTCCCCGTGAAAATCAGCCGCCAATCTCTGCGGCCGTCAGCCCTGCGGCGCGGGCTCGGTCGCCGGGTGATGCTCGGCTCCGAAACTCCGCGCCAGGCCGATGCCCAGCGCCGTGCCGAACGTACCCGCGCCGATGGCGTCGAGGGGCATGAGCCGTCCCAGCGCCAGGAAGTTGCCCGCCGCCAGCCGGGCCACGGCGTCATCGGCGCTGATCATCATCGTCAGCAGCGCCGCCGCCGCGCCGACCACCGCCGGAGCCACAAAGAGAACTGATGCGTTGCAGCGGGGCCAGATGAGCCGCGTGATCATCGTCGCCAGCGCGCTGCCCGCCGCGAAGCCGAACACGGTTTGCCCCTTGGCCTCAGTGCGCAGAAACACCCATGCCAGGGCCAGGCCGAGCACGATGTTGAGTACGAGCGCTTTGATGCTCGTCGGGCTGAAACGGTTCTCCTGGTTCGGGTACTGGTTCGGGCTGAGTTTCACGTGCAGGACCATGAGCGCGGCCACGGGAATCGCCCAGAAGCACGTTTCGATTGCAAACTTGAAATACATGGAGCCGAAGGCCCGGCCGAACTCATCCACGTGGCGCAGGATGTCGTCGATCGGCGCGCCGCGCCGCGCGATGATGACCCAGCACAGGCCGTACATGAGCATGCCGGTGTAGCGGTTGGTGACCCGGCCGACGACCAGCGAGATCACGCCAAAGGCGATCGCGCCCAGCACCGCCGCGAGCAGCGCCCCGCCGAGAGGGCTGGCGACCGAAAGCGGCGCGCCGACCCTTCCGTCGCTCGTGTGCATGCCGTGGAGCACCCACGTGGCGACGGGCCAGGCCATGACCGCACCCGTAATCACCGCCACCCACTGTTTCAAGGCGTCAAACATGTCGGGGAGTCTAACGCGCTCAGAACACCAATTCCCCGCCGAAGAACAGGCCGGCGATGCGGCCGTCCCATTTGTACGGCTGGCTGCCGTCGTCGGCTTCGATATCCACATCCATGTGCCGGTAGCCCAGTTGCAGGCCGAAGTTGTTCAGCACGGTGTAGTGAATGCTGAACTGCAGGTCGAACGCGCTCAGATCGCCGTGGGCCGAAGCGCCGATGCCGTAAGTGATCGTCACGCCCACGTCCCACCGGCCGCGCGTCGCGATGTCCGGCCCGACTCCTACGGCCAGGCGCCCGCCGGCGCAGGCGATCGCACCCCATTCGTCGAAGGCGACCGTCGGCCCGCCCCCAATGGCCGTGCGGTGATCGATGTTGATGCCGCGCACGCCGGCGAGCGCGTGCACGCGGATGTCCACCGGCTCGCCGGTGTTGTCCGGCGTGCGCATTGGATAGAGATTGCCGAAGAAGTCGTAGCCGGCGGTGGCGCCGAGGCTGGTCAGGCCGAAGTCGCCCATGAGTTCGGTTCCCGGCCCATACGACACTCCGTTGATGAGAATGCTCTGGCCCGTGGTCTGGTCGGCGCTGGTCGAGAAGTCAAACGCGTTGAGCCAGACGAACCAGCGGTCATCGACGAAGATCTCCACGTCGCCGGCGAACGCCGCTTCGTTGTCTTCGAGGCCGAAGAACGTATCGAGGCGCTGCGTGCCTGAATTGGAGGCGCTGCCGAAGCGCACGTCGCCACTCAGGGCCGCGTACCACACCCCTGCCGCGGCGCGAATGCGCGTGCGCGCCGCGTCGGCAAGCGTCTCGAGCGACGCTTCGGCGGGCTCGCCATCCTGCGCCCGCGCGGCTTGCATGTGTGCCGCGCTGCATGCCGCGGCCAGCCATCCCATCCACACTGCTGCTTTGTTCATGCGCTGCTCCACACACCCGGCCCATCGGGTCCGACAAGAGTAGAGTCTGCCGTGCGCCGCGACCATCGCGCGCGGCACATCGCGGGAGACCTGTCATGGCCGGCGCCGGCGCTGATTCATCACCTCCATCGGGCGGCTCGCTCGAACTCGCCCCGGGTCTGCACGTGCATGATTCGGAAGTGACCTTCGCCGCGAGCCGGTCGAGCGGGCCCGGCGGGCAGAACGTCAACAAAGTCAACACGCGTATGGAACTGCGCCTGTCCGTGGCGGCGCTGGGCGGGCCGGGTCGGCTGTCGCAGGCGGCGCTCGATCGCTTCCGCCGCCTCGCCGCGGGCCGCATCACGAAGGAGGATGAACTCATCCTCGCCTCGGGTCGCTTCCGCTCGCAGGCGCGCAACCGCCAGGTCTGTCTCGATCTGCTGCGCGAACTGATCCTCACCGCCCGCGTGCCGCCCAAGCCGCGCAAGGCGACGAAACCCGGCCGCGGCGCGGTGCAGAAACGACTGCGCGAAAAAAGAATCCGCAGTGAAACCAAGCAGCGGCGAAAGAGACCTTCACGCGAAGAGTAATTCGCCCGTCGCCGCAGAGACCGCGATCTCTGCGGTCAGTTGAGTCGAGCCGCGCCGCCTCGCGGTCTCGCGATCAGTAGAAGCCGAACGCCACGCCCAGCAGCGCAAGAAACGCCAGCACGTGGATCATCCAGACGATCCCGGCGAGCCACATCTGCGACCGGGCCGGCATGGATACGATGCGCTTACGCCTGGCCATCATGAACAGCGCGAATCCGCCGCTGAGGAAGCCGAACGTGTCCGTCGCGACGATGAAGCCCGGCGCGCTGCCGTTGCCGCTCAGCGGCGAGACGATGATCGGGATCGCCACAAACATCGCCGCGATGCCCGAGAACATACCCGGCACGATCGCCGCGAGAAACCACTTCAGACTCACGTCGCTGACGCCCACTGTCAGCCGCAGCCGGTGCCGACATTCGGGGCACACCGGCCGCGTCAGCCCGCGCACGTTGTAGCCGCACAGCGGGCACGGCGCATCGTTGCTCGAGAGGTATTCGAGCAGCAGGCGGTCGTTGCGGTCGGCTGCCTCGCCAGAAGTCGTCGCGCCCGCCGTCGATTCCACTTCAGCCATGACTCACCACCATCGGCATCGACCTCACGTCATGTTCATCTTCGCCGCGCCAAGCGTAGGCTCTCGCGCCGCTCTCAAACGGCTACCATCCATCGAGTTATGCCCACGACCTCCTACAAGGCCGCCTGCCACGTCAGCGATCTGCCCGACACCGATACGGCAGCGCACGACGCCGTGACCAGCGTCGCCTCGCAGATGCGCGGCTCCACCGACCTGGCCGTCGTCTTCGCCAGCGGGCATCACGTCAATCGCATCGACACCATCACCTCCACGGTTTACGACCTGCTCGCGCCGTCCACCGTCATCGGCTGTACCGGCGTGAGCGTGGCCGGCAACGAGCGCGAACTCGAAAACCAGCCGGGCCTGGTCGTGCTGGCGCTTTCGCTGCCGGGCGTCGAACTGCACACGTTCAGCGACAGCGACATCGACTGGCCGCGCTCCAAGGACGATCCCGAGCGCCTCAAGGCCGCGATGAAGGCGGATCATCCCGATCTGCGCGGCGTGATGCTCCTGGCCGATCCGTTCACGCCCATCATGGGACTGCTGCCGGCGCTGTCGAGCGTGCTCGAGCGATCGCTCGATGAGCCGGCCGTTCCGATGTTCGGCGGGGTGGCCTCGGCCGGGCGCCAGGCGGGCGACAACCGGCTGCTGCGCGACGACGAGATCCGCAACGGCGGGCTCATCGGCCTGAGTTTCACCGGGGCCGTGCGCATCGAGACTCTGGTCAGCCAGGGCTGCCGGCCCATCGGCCGGCCCATGGTCATCACCGGCGCCAAGCGCAACGTCATCGAGTCGCTCGGCGGCAAGTCGGCCATGGCCGCGTTCCAGGAACTCGCCGTCGAACTCTCCGACCAGGAGCGCGAACTCATCCAGGACAAGGGCCTGTTCGTCGGCCGGGTCGTGAGCGAATACCGCGAGCACTTCGGACGTGGCGACTTTCTCGTGCGCAACGTCATCGGCGTCGATCGCGACCACGGCCTGCTGGCGGTGAGCGATCTCGTCCGGGTCGGGCAGACGGTGCAGTTCCACGTGCGCGACGCCCAGACGGCGCACGAAGACCTGGAGATGCTCCTCGCGGCCCAGCAGTTTGATGAAGCGCCGCTGGCGGGGATTCTGTTCACCTGCAACGGTCGCGGCACGCATCTCTTTAATGAAGCCGATCACGATGTAACAACCATTCGCCGCGCCATGCCGGGCCTGCCCATTGCGGGCTTCTCCGCGGCGGGCGAAATCGGCCCCGTGGGCAACTCCACGTTTCTCCACGGCCACACGGCGAGCATCGCCCTGCTGCGCGGGGTATAGAGTGCGGGAGCAAGTGCTTTATGCCGCGCGGGTTGCGCTGAGAAGGGGCAGCGGGGCGGAAAGTTTTCCACAAACTGATCTTTTTCTCCACTTTTGTTCCTTTTGCGAGTCTCCGGGGGGGGGGGGGGTGGGGTATTGAGGACAGGTGCCCCCGGGCGGGCGCCGGGGATTTGTGGGGGTCAAGGCACCCACGGGGGAAA